>NZ_JBHSED010000003.1:0-619786 GCF_042651945.1 Cohnella boryungensis
TGATGGGTTTTTGGGGCAATGACCCCGTGCGCAACCCTATCTTACCGAGGCACTCTTTTTTATTCAAACTCCAAATTATTCGTTCTACAGGAATTCTAACGGCGAGCAGGTAGCGTACGATGTGACCATTAGTGCTCCAAAGTCGAACTAACGGCGAACAGCCATCGTGCAATGGGAGCATTTTAGCGCGACTTAGTCTAACTAAGCCCCCCTGAGCCAGCACTAAAGTTGTCTTGCAGCAGGATAGTCACTGACAGAGGTCGGTGGTCACAGGCCAAAGCCCAACCGGAGAAACTTGCCGGTTGGGCTTTTTGCGCGGCGCAGCACGCTCCGCAGCTATTTCTTGCCGCGATCCATCTGACGACGGGGGTGGACGATTTTTCCCTGCTTGTCCGTATCGTTCTCCTTCGGAACGAGGCGGGGATCCGTACGGCCTTCATGGTGGTTGTCGAAAGTGAATTCCGTCAACGTCCACTCCGTTTCCCCGAGTACGAGATCGGACGGGAAACGCTGTCCACGCTTCAGCTCCGTATCCTGCCCCGATTCATTTTCGTAGATCCCGTCGACTTCGACCTTCTCCCCCGAATAAGGGTCCATTCTCTTCGATTCGCTCATATGCTGTCCCCCTTACAGGCCGTGTTTCGGAACGGCGGCTCGATCGGCCTCGGACTGCATCCGGCGGGATTTCTCCTTGCCTGCTCCGGTGCGATCGGCATCGGACTGGGCTTCGCTGGCCGCTTTCTGCTTAGCGGAAGGCTGTTTGGCTGACATGACCGTCCCTCCTTGTCGCTGTTATACTGCGGACATAGGATGCCACCGGAACAACCGCGTTATGCTTCTTCGAGCATTGTCGGGACAATCAGCTGTATCGTCCCTCCAGCTTGCGTCCGCCCAGCCACATCAGGATAACGATGGCAATTGCCAATCCGATTCGCCAAGGCTGGTCCGCCATCGCCTGCAGATCGTGCCCCAGGAACGAAAGTATGAACAGCATGACCGCCTTGCCCAGCGCCATCGCCGTCAAGAACGTATGAAACGGAAGCCGCGACATGCCGGATGCGATATTGACGATAACCGATGGCGTGAACGGGAAACAGGACAGCAGGAATATGGGAGTGAAGCCCTTGCGCTCAATGTAGCCGAAGAACTTCTCCCATTTGGGATATTTGGCGCGAATGCGCGCGCCGTAGCGGTTGCCGAACCGCCTGCCTAGCAGGAAGACCAGAAGGGCTCCCAGCGTCACTCCGATCCACGAGTACAGGAAGCCGAGCCACATCCCGTAAGCGGCCGCGTTAGCCACGACGAAGACGATCAAAGGCAAGATCGGCAGCAGCGCTTCCAGAAAAGGAAAAAGAATGCCCGGCAACGGCCCGAATTGCGAATAGCGATGCAGCAATTGCTTGATTTCTTCCAAATTCATGTCCTTGGCGTAGGCAATCCACTCCTGAAGCTGCCAAGCGAGCCAATCCGGCGTATTCAACATCGTCTATACTCCATTCAACCGTCTAACGGACGAAAAATCAGTGCTGTCCTTTCTCGACGTAGGAGGATTCGCCCCGGAACAGTCGGAAAGGAAAAAAAACATAGAATAAGCTGATGACGACAAACAAACCGCCCGCCAGACTAATGACGGAGGACTCGCTGAAGCGGGTGGCGATCAGCCCGCCGATGAGCGGTCCTATCATGCCCCCGATGCCCTCTACCGTGGAAAATACGCCCCAGCCGAGCCCTTGCTGTCCCGGAGGGACATAGGCTGCAAGCAGAGCATTCCAGGCGGGGAGCACGGCGGCATAGGATACGCCCAGGATGAAAGCCCAGAACAGAGCCAGGCCCAGCGGAGGGTGCAGCGTCAGGGCGGACAGAACGATGCCGAATGCCAGAAAGCCGACGATGAGAAACCACTTTTTGCCGTAGGCGTCCGACAGCTTGCCCATCGGAATCAACCCGACCACCGTGCACACGCCTCCGATCATCAGAAGCAGGGAGTAGTGAGAGGCCGTCATCCCCAAGCTGTTGACCGCAAAGCCGGGCAGAATCGGCAGCAGCATGCCTGCTCCAAGCGTCTGCAGCACCATGCCGGGCAGCAGCAGCTTCATTTCCCGAAGCCTCTTGCCCAAGATGGAGAGCTGATGACGGAACGGAACGACGTCGATGTGAACGCTGCGTCCGCCCTTGATCATTAAGGAAAGCAGCCAGGCGACAAGCGATACGCCGGTCATCACCCAGTAGGTTAAACCCAGGTCATAATCAAGCAGCAGGTTGATGACGACAGGGCCGCTGCCGAGCCCGACCAGCCAGATCGTATACAGGAACCCCATCTGGGTCGCCCGCTGATCCTCCTTCACCTTCGTCAAGCACACGATCCAGATCGGCGATATGCCGATCCCGTACAGCGCCGCGGCGCCGATGAAAGCCCAAGCGGCGTCGGCGAACTGCATCGCGGCCATTCCGAGCAAGGAGCACAGCGCGCCTACGCTTACGACCGTGCGCACCGAAAGACGGTCCAGCAAATAGCCGATTCCCAGCTTCAGCGCCGTATCCGTGGCATAGTGGGCTGTAATCGCCGCGCCGATGACATCGAGATTAAGCCCAAGCTTCTTGTCGCCGTAGATCGGCAGGAAGCTGATTAAAGCGGCTCCTCTGACGAATTCGATCAGGAACAGTATGGTCATGAATAGAAGCATTTCAGATCGTAACAGCGATCTAACGGATAGTTTGTTCACGTGCAGCTCTCCTTTGACAACTCCCTGGATCAAGATCGAACATTGCGTCGTTCGTTCCGGAATCGGATTGCTGCCATCGTCGAAGTTGGGAAGCCTCTTCCATTATATGCAATTGCCCGGCAATATCCAAGGCGATGGCATCCGAAGCGTCCGACTTGCGCAGCGCGCGAATTCCCCGGAGCAGAATTTCGCGGCTCTCGGGCTTGGCGAAATGCTCGAATACGGCATCGGTCAATTGCGCGATCGTGTTACACACAACAGCAGCTCCTTTGCTGGCGAGATAGCGGGCATTGTTGCGTTCCTGTCCGGGAACGGGACGGTAGAGGTAGATCGGCAGCTCCGCGGCGATCGCTTCCGACAGCGTCAGGCCTCCGGGCTTAGTAACGATACAGGAAGCGACGGCCATCCAATCTTGAAGGCGCTCAGTATAACCGAGCACGGTTACGTCGGGATTGGCGTTCAGCCGACTCTCCAACGCTCTGCGAAAAGCCTCTTTACGCCCGCATACGATGATCACCCGAGAATGGCAGCGTTGAACCAATTGCTTGCACAGCCGGGCGGTCGATGCCGCAGACAGGCCGGCGTTAGCCATAACCAGAATGATGCGACGTCGTTCCGGTGTCGACGGCAGAGAGACAAAATCAGGCCGTACGGGAATGCCTGTCGCGGCGACGCGCCGGGGATCGACGCCCAGGTCGCATAGCTGGCGGCGAATGTCCTCGGTGGCGACGAAGTATTTGTTCACTTCGGGATGAATCCAGCGATAATGCAGATCAAAGTCCGTCAGGACGTTGTACACGGGGATACTGCGCATCATGGAGCGCGTAAGCTGGGCAAACGCCAGAGTCGGGAACGTATGGATGATCGCGTGCGGACGTTCGCGCTCCAGCAGCTTTCGCAGCGTCTGCGCTCCCATGGAGTGCAGCCAGGAGGCGAATAACGAATTCGGCTTCATGGTTTTGGTCATCTCGTACACCCAGCCGTATGCTTGGGGCAGCACGGAATAGCTCTTGTGATACACGTAACGGCTGATGCCGTTAAGAACGGGATGGGCTTCCTCCAACAAGTCGACAAGCCGAACCTCTGTATGGCCGAGCTTAGTGAAGCTTTGGCGCAACGCGGCAGCCGCCTGCCAGTGACCTTCTCCAAAACGCGCGTAAAGGATCAAGATTTTCGCCGGTTCACTCATTCGCACATCTCGCCTTTCCCCTTGGGTTGGAAAGCTCCGTTCAACTTACACTCTAGCCCTCGAATGTAAATGGCGAATAAAGGCTCGGAGAGGAAAAAATAAAAATCAATCCGTCCTGAATATCATTGTGGTTGAATCGGGCGCGCGATATACCCGACAAGAAAGCCCGACGCCATATAGGCGCCGGGCGGGAGAGCGAGGAGGTTCAGATCAGCAGGTTAAACAGCAGAGGATCTTTGTTAAGCTCGATGAATTGCAGCCCTTTGCCCCTCATTCTGGCCAGCAGGGCGCCGCAGTCCTCCGGGTGCTTGAGCTCGATGCCGACAAGCGCCGGCCCGTTCTCCTTGTTGTGCTTTTTCGTATATTCGAATTGCACGATATCGTCGGTCGGCCCGAGCACATCATCGAGAAATTCTCGGAGCGCGCCTGCGCGCTGCGGAAAATTAATCATGAAATAATGCTTGAGACCCTCGTATATGAGGGACCGCTCCTTGATCTCCTGCATCCGGTCGATGTCGTTATTGCCGCCGCTGATGACGCAGACGACGTTCTTCCCGCGGAGCTCTTCCGGGTCGATGGCGGAGAGAGCGGCGACGGTCAGCGCACCCGCAGGCTCGGCCACGATGGCGTGCTCGTTGTAGAGCTCCAGAATGGTCGTGCACACTCTGCCCTCGGGAACGGTGACGACTTCGTCCAGCAGCTTGCCGCAGATGGCGAAGGTCAAATCTCCTACCCGTTTGACCGCGGCTCCGTCGACGAACTTGTCGATGTCCGTCAGCGTGACGACCCGCTGTTCATCCAGCGCTTTGCGCATGGAGGGGGCTCCCTCCGGCTCCACGCCGACGATGCGGGTGGACGGGCTGATCGATTTCATATAGGTGGACACGCCCGCCGCCAATCCGCCGCCGCCAATCGTGACGAGCAGCAGATCGATGGAGGAAGCTCCGCCCTCGATAATCTCTTTGCCGACGGTAGCGTTGCCCGCAATAATGCGGGAGTCGTCGAACGGGTGCACGAAGGGAAGTCCTTCGCGTTCGCTGTAGCGAACGGCTTCGGCGTAAGCGTCGTCGAAGGTGTCTCCGATCAGGCGAATGTCCACCTGATGCCCGCCAAACAGCTTCACCTGATTAATTTTCTGCCTCGGCGTCGTGGCAGGCATGAAGATGATGCCGGGAATATCGAGACGCTGGCAGGAATAAGCGACGCCTTGAGCGTGATTGCCTGCGCTGGCGCAGACGACGCCGCGGCTTCGTTCCTCTACCGGTAAGGAAGCGATCAGATAATAGGCGCCGCGAATTTTGAAGGAGCGCACGACCTGCAGATCCTCCCGTTTCAAATAGACGTTGCAGTCGAATTTGGCGGATAGCGCGCGGTTGAGCTGCAGCGGGGTCGGGATTACGACGTCCTGCAGCACGCGATGAGCGTTCAGAATATCGGCCAAGGAAACGATAAAGCCAGATGGGTCGGGATTTGCGGTCATGCGGATCATCCTCTCTGTATGGAAAAATAAAAAAACGCCCCTTGAATAAAGGGACGGATTGTTCTCCGTGGTACCACCCTGATTCCCAACGCTTCTTGTTTGCAACGTTAGGCGCTCAATTGTCGTATAGTGTATATACGACTTACCCGTAACGGGGGCATCCGACAGCGCCTACTTTCCAGGTTCGGCGATGCTTCTCGGGGAGGATACTGCTGCGGCTTCGACCGTCGGCTTTCAGCGAATCGCCGACTCTCTGGAGGTCGAAGGAACCGGGCAACGCGTTCCCGTCGTTGAATTTATTTATTGTTATACGCCTCTCGCAGACGGAAGTCAACCGTTATTTTGGCCCGACCGTTCGGCTCGCCGGGGAAGTCCGAACGAAAGCCATGCAGGAAGGAGCTTACGATGAAGAAGCTGCTGATCGGAATGTTCGTTATCGTCTTCATAGTTGTGATTGCGGGCGCCGGGGCGCTCTACTATGTCAAGCCCGATCGGGCGCTGGATTTGTCATATGAGGAGGTGCCGCTGGAGGACAGGGCGCTGTCCATGGCGAAGCGGCTCTCGCTGCAGATGAGTCTGACCGCCGAGGATCTGAACAATCTGGCCAAGAAGTCGATCGCCGACAATCCGCAAGTCGAGGAAGATGTGCTGGTGACCGGGGCGGATTTTACCCTGAACGGAGACAAGCTGATCGCGGATTTGAACGTGATCTGGAAAGACCGGGTGTCTGCGGGCATTCAGGTAACGTATCGCCTGCGCTGGGAGGACCCGAATGTCGTGGCTGCGGTGGAGAAAGCAACGATGAAAGGAATTGCGCTGCCCAACGCGTGGTTTTCGGATCGGACGATTCCAATAGGAGACAGTCTGCCTCCGATGCTGCGCATCAAGAGCGTAGAATGGGACCAAGACGAGGTTAAGGTGATCTTCAGGCCTGCGCTGTAAGATTTCCATGAGCGGGTCGCAGGGGAAAAGCTCGAAAGATGATAAAAATTTGGATGAAAACCCCAGAAGTAAACTTCCAAATGCTATAATTGTTTCGTTAGGGTCCGCTACATAAAAAAATAATAGAATGAGAAGGTGCGACAGTTGAAACGTTTGGCGATCTTGTTGTTCTCTGCAATGCTGACCTTTGCCCTGGCGGGAGCAGCCAGCGCTGCGGCAAGCAAGCCGCAGGCCATGGCGATTCAAGTGGACGGCAAAGCCGTCGATTTCGGAGCCGATCTGTTGATTACGAAAAACAAGGCCTACGTAGAATACGCAAAATTGTTCAAGCAGCTTGGGTACGAGAGTTATATGGAGGAAGCTACGAAAACGATCTACGCAGAAAACGGAGATTTCGAGATTCAGGCTACAGTTGGAGGCGATCTTGCGTTCGTCAACGGCTTGACCGCAGCCAGCACCGGCGAGCTGATATCCCGCGACGGCAAGACGTGGATCGGCTTGCGTTTCGCCAGCCTGCTGATGAACTACGGCGTGGAATGGGAAGCCGACACGAAGACGGCCGTTCTCGTGTTCCAGGGACCTACGCAAGCGGACAAGGATGCGATCAAGGCTATGTTCGACAAGCTGCGGCTGGTCGAAGCCTCCGGCGACGTGGAAGGCTTAGCGAGCTTTATGGCGAAGGACACCGTGCTCGACGTCAAAGCGCTTCAGGAAAATTTCAAGAGCATTAAGGCCAAGACGCAATCGACGATGGAAGAAATGACAATTCAAGCGTTTAACGGCGGCAAAGCGGCCGTTGTGGCGCTCGAAGAAACGAAAAAGGTAAGCGGAGGTTTCTTCGCGGACGTTAAAACCCAAGCCCGCTATATGCTAAGCAAGGACGAAGCGGGTCAATGGAAGATTTACAATATTGAAGTGCTGGACATCGAGTATACGGATATTCCGGGGCTGTTCAAGCAGCAGGCCACGGTTCCCGAAGCGGAGAAGACGGCGATCGGCAATCTCTTCGCGGAGCAAGTCAAGGCCGCCAACGAGAAAAATGCGGAAGCCTATGTGGCTACATTGGAGGATTATCCCGAGAAGGAAGAGCTAAAGGCTTCGTTGGTCGAGATGTTCGGCAGGCTGAGCTTGAACGTGACGACGGAGCAGCTCGTTATCGTGGATTACGATTCCTCCGGCAAGGCGACCTTGCTCGTCTCCATGCTGACGGAAACCGAAATAGCGGGTCAGAAGTATAAAAATCGCACGGTTGTCGTGAACGATGCGGTGAAAACGAATGGCAAATGGCTCCTGAAGGCGGAGACCGGCGTTCTGTCCAACGAAAATTTATAATTGAGGTTCCAGCTTTAAAGCCGCTCGTCCCGGAAGGGACGGCGGCTTTTTTTGGGAACGGATCGAAAAGGATAAGATTCTAACGCACAGTCGAAAGCTCGGCGATCAGGGCGGGCACGACGTCGAACAGATCGCCGACAATACCGTAGTCGGCCACGGCGAAGATCGGAGCGTCGGGGTCTTTGTTGATGGCGACGATCACGCGAGAGCGGCTCATGCCGGCCAGATGCTGGACGGCCCCGCTGATGCCGCAGGCGATGTACAGATCGGGGGTGACGGTTTTGCCGGTTTGCCCGATCTGCAGGGCATAATCGCAATATCCGGCATCGCACGCGCCGCGCGAAGCGCCGACCGCGCCCCCGAGCAGCGCCGCAAGCTCCGCGAGCGGACCGAAGCCGGCGGCGTCCTTCACGCCGCGTCCGCCCGCGACGACGATCCGAGCCTCGGCCAGGTCCACCGTGCCGGTGAGCCGCCGGACAATATCGCGCACGACGATGCGCGATTCGGGCGGGTCGAACGGCACGAGGCGGATGGGCGCGGCATCCCCGGCGAGGGCTTCCGCCGGGGGAAAGTTGCCCGGACGCACGGTGACGACCGTCGGCGCGTCCGATAGAAAGGCGCGCTGCTCCAGCGCCTTCCCCGCGTGCAGCGCGCGCGCGAATGCGATGCGACCGTCGCCGCCGCGGGCGGCGGCGATCGCATCGGAGATCTGCCCCGCCCCGAGGCGCGCTGCGAGCCGCGGGGCAAGATCGCGCCCGATCGCGGTGTGGCCGAGCCACCACCGCGCCTTGGGCGCATGCACGCATGCCGCCGCCAGCAAGGCGGCGACGTGCGTATCGGGCGCATAGCGGCCCAGGACGGGGTGATCGACAACGATCACCTCGTCTACGCCGCACTGCGCCAGCGCCTCGGCGGCGCGGGCATCCGCCGCAGCCGCCGCGCCGCCAAGCGGCAGGACGACGGCGAGGCGGTCGCCGTCCGCCATGCAGCCCTTGGCTGCGGCAATCGCCTCCAGCGTCACTCTCCGCAGCTGCCCGTCGCGGCATTCCGCGACTACAATCTGTTGGCTCATCGCTTCGCTCACCTCTCCTTCAGCACCTTGGCTTCGTTCCGAAGCAGAGCCGCCAGATCCGCCGCTTGCTCTTCGGGCGTTCCGCCCAGCCTTCGCCCCGGAGGCCTCTGTGGCGGCGCCGAGCAGCCGAGTCGTTCCGTCAGCGGCCGGGCTTCCGCCAGCCCGAGCTCCGCCGCCGTCAGCTCGGCGAGCGGCTTGCGCTTCGCCTTCATGATGCCCGCAAGCGCGGGATACCGCGGCTCGTTCAAGCCCTGCTGCGCGGTCAGCACCGCCGGCAGCGGCAGCTCCCAGGCTTCGCTGTCCCCTTCCGCATCGCGGACGATGCGGAGACCGCCCCCCGCCTGGCGCTCGCATTGGACAATCGCACCCGCATGCGCCCAGCCGAGCAGCTCCGCAACGCGAATGGCGACCTGTCCGGCGCCGTTATCGACCGACAGATGTCCGGCGATCAGCAGCTCGCAGCCGCTCCGGCGAACCGCTTCCGCCAGCAGCAGGGAGCGGGTATGCTCATCCCCCTCGCCGTCTTCCTCCCGAATCCAGACCGCATCGTCGGCTCCCATGGCGAGCGCCGTTCGCAGCGTCTCGGCCGTCCGTTCGCCGCCGATCGAAAGAACGGTCACGACGCCTCCTTCAGCCTCCGTCAGCCGCAGAGCTTCCTCTAGCGCGTATTCGTCGTAAGGGTTGATTACCCGTTTGACTCCGTTCTCCGCGATCTTGCCGTCCTTCACGCAGATAGGCTCCTCCGTAGCGACGACAGACTTGAGCAGCACTCCGATTTTCATCGCATCTCCTCCTTGCAAGCGGATTCTTTTTTTCTGGAACGGGGGCTGGCGGACATGTCCTTTTTTGCCGAAGTGGGCATATGGAGAGTGGGCATTGGAATAAATTTACGAATATCAAGTCGATTCAAAGTCTCATTCTCATCGTATGAGCGTTGCGGCTCGTTCAGAAGATCGCGGGGGCGGCGGCTCCGGACGGGAGGGACGGAATGGGCGGTTCGATTAACGGTTGGATTGTCGCGGCCGTCGTCTTGAGCGGGCTGGGCGTCTTCGCGTGGGTCGTCGTCGGGAAAATCAGGCTGATCGCCGGCGGGGCGCCGGAGGGAGGGATGAAGCTCGAATGGAGGCGCGCCGTTCAGGCGGGCGAGCAGGCGTTCGGGCATCGCCGCCTGATGCAGGATCGGCGCAGCGGAGCGATGCACGCGGTCATTTTCTATGGCTTCGTCATGCTTCAATTGGGAGCTTTGGAGATTTTGTGGAAGGGGCTCGCCGGCTCGCCGATTCCTTGGGCCGACAACAAGGTATTCTCGATGCTGCAGGAGACGACGGTTGCGGCCGTGCTGCTGGCTGTGTTCTATGGCGCCTATCGCCGCTACGGCGAAAAGCTGCCCCGGCTTCCAGGGGGCTGGAAGCCGCTGCTCGTGCTTCTGTGGATAACGGCGCTGCTTCTCTCGGTAGTGGCTACGCTGGCATTCGATCGCTTGCGGGAAGGGACGGGAGCCTCCGGCTTTGCTCCGCTCTCCTCGGCTGCGGCTTCGGTTCTCCCGGCGAATGCGGCCCAGACGGGATACGAGGTGTCCTGGTGGGCGCACCTGCTGATTATGCTCGGTTTTCTGATTTATGTGCCCCTCTCGAAGCATTTTCATATTTTTATGGCTCCCGTGAATTGGCTGTTGCGCCCGATCGGGCCTCCGAAGCTCGCAAAGCTGGATCTGGAGAACGAGAATGCCGAGAAGTTCGGGATGAATTCGGTTGACGATCTGACCCGGAAGACGAGGCTCGATCTGTTCGCCTGCGTGGAATGCGGCCGCTGCACGAGCGTATGCCCGGCGGCGAATACCGACAAGGGGCTGTCGCCGATGCATCTGATGACGAAGCTGCGCGATGCCTTGCAGGGCAAGGATCGGATATTTCGGCCCGGTGCGCACGCGTGGCTGCGCGAAGCGGGAGAGCCGTCCGCCGCGGCGGACGCGATGGATATTCGCCGCACGATGGCCTGGCAGAAGGAGGGCTGGGCGAAGCGCGGACGGGAGTCCGGCGACGGCGGAGCAGGGACGTCTCCCGGAGCGTCTGGGCCTGCGCGGCGTCCAGAGCTGATCGGCGAGGTCGTGACCGAGCAGGAGCTGTGGGCCTGCACGACCTGCCGGCATTGCGAGGAAAGCTGTCCCGTCGGCAATCTTCAGCTCGCTCCGCTGATGGAAATGAGAAGGTATCTGGTCTTGACGGAGGGGAAGATGCCGCCGGAAGCGCGGCGCACCCTGCAGAATATCGACCGGCAGAGCAACCCTTGGGGATTTCCAAGGCAGGATCGGACGGCTTGGATGGAAGAATTCGCCGCGAAGGAGGGCAGGCCGATCCCGACGCTGCGAGACCGCCCGAACCCGGATTGGCTGTGGTGGGTCGGGAGCATGGGCGCTTATGACCTTCGAACCCGGCGCGTGACCTTTGCACTCGCGCGTCTTCTGCTGGAGTCCGGGGTGTCCTTCGCTGTGCTCGGAGCCGAGGAGCGCAACTCCGGCGACACGCCGAGAAGGCTGGGCGACGAGTTTCTGTTCCAGGAGCTGTGCCGCGCGAACATTGCGACGCTTCGGCGCTACGGCGTCTCGCGAATCGTAACCGCTTGTCCGCATACGCTGCAGCTGTTCCGCCGCGAATATCCCGATTTCGGCTATCGCGCCGAGGTCAAGCACCATACGGAGCTGCTGGCGGAGCTCGTACGGGATGGGCGACTTGCCCCGCGTTACGCTTTGCCGCGCACCCTGACGTTTCATGACTCCTGCTACTTGGCGAGGTATAACGGGGTGACGGACGCGCCGCGCGAGATCATGAAGGCGATTCCGGGTCTGGAGTCGAGAGAGATGGCCCGTTCCGGCAAGCAGGGGCTATGCTGCGGCGCGGGGGGCGGCCGGATGTGGCTGGAGGAGCCGGGAAGACGGGTGAACAAGGTGCGGACGGCGCAGGCGCTGGCCACAGGAGCGGAGATGATCGGCTCGGCCTGCCCTTATTGTCTGACGATGATGGAGGAGGGGCTGCGCAAGCATGGAGCGGAGGAACGGGTGAACGCATTAGACGTGGCTGAGGTACTCTCTATGTCAGTATTCGGCTAAACCGGATAGCGGGATGAAGCAGGCCTCGACAGCCGCGAAGGAAGCGCGAGGTGATCGGGACGACAAGCGGAAGGAGGAGAGGAAGCTTGTGGAATGTGCGGCAAGCGGCGGTAATCGGGGCGGGGGTGATGGGCGCGGCAATTGCCGCCCATCTGGCGAACGCGGGCATTCCGTGTCTGCTGCTCGATCTGGAGGGGCAGGCGGCGAAAGGGCTGGAGAGGCTGAAGAGGGCCAAACCCTCGCCCTTCTACGAGGCTGCGTTCATCGGCCGAATTCGGCCGGGCGATCTGGAGCGGGAGGACGCGGCGCTCGCGGCATGCGATTGGGTGATCGAGGCGGTGCCGGAGCAGCTGGAGATCAAGCGCAGCGTGTGGGCCCGGATCGATGCGGCCTGGCGGCCGGGGATGATCGTCAGCAGCAACACCTCGGGGCTGTCGATCGACGAGATTGTGTCCGGCTGCGGGGAGGATTGCCGGAAGCACGCCATGGTCACGCACTTTTTCAATCCTCCGCGCTATATGAAGCTGCTGGAGATCGTTCCTTGCCGGGAGACGGACAGATCCGCGCTTGAAGCCGTAGCCGTCTTCTGCCGGGAACGGCTGGGCAAGGGCGTCGTGGAAGCGAAGGATACGCCGAATTTTATCGCCAATCGGATCGGCACGTATGCCATGCTTGTCACGCTGCAGGCGATGGAGAGACATGCGCTGACCCTCGACGAGGTCGAGGCGGTGACCGGTCCGCTGCTCGGACGTCCCAAAAGCGCGACGTTCCGCACGCTTGATCTGGTCGGACTAGATACCTTTCTCCATGTCTGCCGGAACGTAAGGGAGAATGTCGCCGATCCTCTGGAAGCGGCGGCGTTCGCCGCCCCCGCCCTGGTGGAGCGGCTGGTCGCGCTCGGCCGGCTGGGGGAGAAGAGCGGCGAGGGCTTTTACCGCAAGAACGAGACGGAGAAAGGCAAGGAACGGATTCAGGTGCTCGATCCGGCTTCGATGACTTACGTGCCGCGCGGCAGAGTTTCTTCTCCCGCGCTCGAAGCGGCCAAGAGAGCCAGAGGCACCGCAGGTAAAATTCAGGCGCTGCTGGAGCTGGCCGATCAGGATCGGATTGCCACGTTTGCCAGGGAGGTGATCGAGTCCGTTCTGTGTTATTCCGCAGAGAAGCTGGGGGAGATCGCGGACACGGCCATGGAGATCGATCAAGCGATGAAGTGGGGCTTCAACTGGGAGGAAGGGCCGTTCGAGCTGTGGGATGCGCTTGGCCTTGCGGAAACCGCCGCCCGTCTGGAGGAGAGAGGACTTAGCGTGCCGGCTCCGGTGGCGGCCATGCTGGAGAAGAATGCGAGTTCGTTCTATCTGAAGAAGGCGGGAAGCCTGTTCTATTATTCGCAGGGGCATTACAAATATGTCGAGGAGCGGAGGGAGGAAATCTCCCTCGGGGTGCAGCGCGATCGCGGCAAAACGGTGTTCGGCGCGGACGGCGCCAGCTTGATCGATATCGGGGACGACGTCGTCTGTCTGGAGTTTCATTCGCCGCATAACGCCATCGGACCGGGCATTCTGTCGGCGATTCGTCGGGCCGTCGAGGAGGTGGAGCGCAATTGGCGCGGACTCGTACTGGCGAACGAGGGACGCAATTTCTGCGTCGGGGCGAACCTGATGCTGCTGCTCATGGAGGCCGAGAACGGCGAGTGGGAGGAAATCGACCTGATTATTCGCGATTTCCAATCCAGCATGAGAGCGCTTCGCGCTCTGCCTCGTCCCGTGGTGGCGGCTCCGCATCGAATGACGCTGGGAGGCGGTGTGGAAGCCTGTCTTCCTGCAGACCGGATTCTGTTCGCCGCCGAAACCTACTTCGGTCTCGTGGAGACGGGAGTCGGCCTGATTCCCGCAGGAGGAGGCTGCCTGGCGGCTGCGGCGATGGCTCGGGAGCGGGCTGAGGAGGCGGCTATGGAGGACGCAACCGCCCCGCTGACCCGGCTGTTCGAGTCAATCGCGATGGCCAAGGTGTCGGAGAGCGGGCATGATGCAAGACGGCTTGGTTACTGGCGGGGAAGCGACGCGGTCGTCATCCGGGAGGAGACTCGCCTTTACGAGGCGAGAAGCGCTGTAGTGGAGCTGGAGCGGCGAGGGTACGCGGTGCCCGAGGCAGGCCGGACCGTCGTCGTCGGGGGACGGGAGACGGCGGCCGTGCTGAAGCTGGCGGTTTCCTCGATGCGACGCGGCGGTTATATTTCGGAGCACGATGCGCGGATTGCCGGGAAGCTGGCCGACGTTCTGACCGGAGGGGATGTTCCCGCAGGCTCGGCTGTCAGCGAGCAAAGCCTGCTTGATCTGGAACGGGAGGCCTTTCTCTCCTTGTGCGGCGAGCCGCTCACGCAAGCCCGGATGCGCCGGATGCTCGCCACGGGCAAGCCTCTTCGCAACTAAAGCCGCGTGCGTTCGCAGAAGCAGCCCTTCGCGGGGAGCACACTGAGAAGGAGGGAGCCGGCATGAGGAACAGGGAAGCCGTCATCGTCTCGGCGGTTCGAACGGCGGTCGGGAGAGGGAAGAAGGGCGGCTTTGCGCTGACCCGGCCGGAGGATCTGGGCGCGGCGGTGCTGCGGGAGGCTGTCCGGCGCGTTCCGGGACTTCAGGCGACGGAAGTCGGGGACGTCGTCCTCGGCTGCGCGATGCCGGAGGGAGAGCAGGGAATGAACGTGGCTCGGCTCGTAACGCTGCTGGCGGGATTTCCCGTTGAGGTGCCGGCGGTCACCGTCAACCGCTTCTGCGCATCCGGCCTCCAGGCGATTGCCCAGGCAGCGGCAGCGATCCAGAGCGGATTCGCCGATACGGTCGTCGCCGGGGGCGTGGAAAGCATGAGCCGGATTCCGATGACCGGCTTCAAGCTGGCGCCGCACCCGGGACTGTGCGAGACGATGCCCGCCGCTTATATGGCTATGGGTCACACAGCGGAGCTGGTTGCCAAGAGATGCGGCGTGTCGAGAGAAATGCAGGATCGGTTCGCTGCGGACAGCCATCGCAAAGCGGCCAAGGCCGCCGCCTCGGGACGGTTTCGGGACGAACTGCTGGCGGTCGACGCGACGGTCTCGGAGACGGACCCGTTCACTGGAGAGGCGCGCCGCCGTTCCATTCGCGTAGCGGACGACGAATGCATACGTCCGGAGACTTCCGTGGATCGGCTGGCTGCGCTGCGCCCTTCGTTCGCCTTGGAAGGCACGGTGACGGCGGGCAATTCGTCGCCGTACAGCGACGGCGCGGCTGCAGTCGTCGTCATGAGCCGCGAGAAAGCCGACAGCCTGGGAATTCGTCCTCTTGCGGTCTTCCGGGCCTATGCGGTTGCAGGCTTGCAGCCGGAGGTGATGGGGCTTGGGCCGATTGAGGCGGTGCCGAAAGCGCTTCGTCAGGCAGAGTTGACGGACAATGAAATCTCGCTGTGGGAGGTCAACGAGGCGTTCGCTGCGCAATGCGTTCCCGTTCTTGATCGGCTGGAGCTTGATCCGGAGCGGGTTAACGTGAACGGGGGCGGCATTGCGCTCGGGCACCCGCTGGGCTGCACCGGCGCCAAGCTGACCGTGACGCTGCTTCACGAGCTGCGGCGGACCGGCGGCAGGTACGGCGTCGTTACGATGTGCGTAGGCGGGGGGATGGGAGCGGCCGGCGTGTTCGAGGCGGCAGAGTAAGGCGGATACGGAAAGGGGGCGGCACGCGATGGCCAAAAAGACTTGGAGCGGAGGACGCTTCGTCGTTGACGACGCGGACCCGCGGCGCATGGCGACGCCGGAGGATTTCACGGAGGAGCAGCGGATGCTGGCGGATACGGTTCGGGTCTTCATTGAACGGGAAATCGCTCCCCGGGATGCCGATATCGAGAAGCTGGACTACGAGCTGACCGTGCGACTCATGCGCAAGGCGGGAGAGCTCGGCCTGCTGGGAGCGGACGTTCCCGAGGCTTACGGCGGACTGGGATTGGACAAAACGAGTACGACGCTGCTTGCGGAGACCTTGTCCCCGGCGTCTTCGTTCGCGCTGTCGGTCGGCGCGCATACCGGGATCGGGACGCTGCCGCTGGTGTTCTTCGGTACGCCGGAGCAGAAGCAGCGCTGGCTGCCGCGGTTGGCCAGCGGGGAGCTAGTCGCGGCCTATTGTCTCACCGAGCCCGGCTCCGGCTCCGACGCGCTTGGCGCAAGGACGAACGCCGTCCTGAGCGAGGACGGACAATCTTATGTTCTTAATGGCTCCAAGCTGTATATTACGAACGCAGGCTTCGCCGATCTCTTCATCGTATACGCCAAGGTGGACGGCGCGCATTTCAGCGCCTTTGTCGTGGAGCGCGATACGCCGGGCTTCACCATCGGTCCGGAGGAACGCAAGATGGGGATCAAAGGCTCCTCCACCCGTCCGCTGTTCTTCGAGGATGCCCGTGTTCCCGCGGACCATCTGCTCGGCGAGGTCGGCAAGGGTCACCTCATCGCCTTCAATATTTTGAATATCGGCCGCTTCAAGCTGGCCGCCGGCTGCCTTGGAGGGATGAAGGAGGCGATCGGCCTGGCCGTGGCCTATGCGAACGAGCGACGGCAATTCGGCAAGGCGATTGCGTCCTTTCCGCTCATTTCGGGAAAGCTTGCCGAGATGAATACGTTGATCTACGTGGCCGAAAGCATGGTGTACCGTACGGCCGGGCTCATAGACGAAGCCTTGGCCGAGGTCGGCTCGGAGGGAGATGAGGGCGGGCTGTCCGCGGCCAAAGCCATAGCTGAATACGCGCTGGAATGCTCCATCAACAAAATTTTCGTATCTGAAGCGATGGATGCCGTCGTCGATGAAGGGGTGCAGATCCACGGCGGCTGCGGCTATATTCAGGAGTACAAAATCGAGAGGCTGTATAGAGACTCCCGTATTAATCGCATTTTCGAGGGAACGAACGAGATTAATCGGCTGCTCATTCCGGGAACTCTGCTGAAGCGGGCCCTCAAGGGGGAATTGCCGCTGATGGAGAAGGCGCAGGAGCTGCAGCGAGAGCTGCTTCAACCGTCGCCGCCCGCGTCATCGCCTGCGGACGACGAGCCCCTCGCCAAGCCGGCCGCCGTTCTCGCTTCTATGAAGAAAACGTTCCTGATGATCGGCGCGCTTGCGGTGCAGAAGCATGGTCTGCGCCTGGAGCGGGAGCAAGAGATTGTCGCCGCGCTCGCTGACGCGATGATCGACATTTACGCTCTGGAGAGCGCGCTGCTGAGAGCTCGCAAGCTGACCATCCGCGGCGCAGCGGAGGAGGCTGCGGCCAATTCGTTCGATATGACGGCGCTCTTCGCTGCTGGGGCGGCAGAGCGCGCCGGTCAGCGGGCCAGAACGGTGCTGGCCGGGCTGGAGAAGGGGGAAAGCCTGCGGCTCCAGCTGTCCGTGCTGAAGAGATTGCTGCGGAACGAACCGGTGGATAGCTTTGCCCTTCGTCAGCGAATATCGGCCCGCGTTATTGCCGTCGGGCGCTACGCAGGGCTTTAAGGAGGCAAGCCGCATGAGCGAGCAGTCCGATATTTTGGAGGAAGAGAGGCCGTGGCACAATAAATATCCGCTGCAGGTGAAGCCCTCGTACCCCTATCCCAAGCATAATCTCGCACGGCTTCTGATCGACTCCGCGCGAGATTACCCGGAGCACAAAGCCTTGGATTTTCTCGGGAGGAGCTATACGTACAGGCAGCTTCTGCGGCATTGCTGCAAGATGGCCAACGCTCTGAGGGCATTGCCGATCGCGGCGGGCGATCGCGTCGCCATCATGCTGCCGAATTGTCCGCAAGCCGTCATCGCCTACTACGGAGCCTTGATGGCGGGAGCGGTCGTCGTTCAGACGAATCCGACATATACGGAGCGGGAGCTCCGGGCTCAGCTTGAGGACAGCGGAGCAACGGTGCTTATCGTGCTGGACCTGCTTATGCCGAGAGTCGTTCAGGCGCGGGAGAACACGGAGCTGAAGCACATCGTCGTCACGACGCTGTCGGACGGACTGCCTTTTCCGAAGAACGTATTGTATCCCATCAAACGCCGTCAAGAGTATCCCAATCTGAAAGTGAACTATTCCGCTGCAGAGGGCGTGCTGAGATGGTCGGCATTCCTGAGGCGAGGCCTTGCGACGCAGATATGCCAGGAGGTTGACGCCGACAAGGATTTGGCCATGATTCAGTATACGGGAGGTACGACCGGGGGCCCCAAAGGGGTCATGCTGACGCATGGCAATCTGCTGGCCAACACGATACAGACGACCGAGTGGTGCTATCGCGCGGAGGCGGGCAAAGAAAGATATTTGGCGGTGCTTCCGCTGTTTCATGTATTCGGGCTGACCGTCTTGCTTAATCAGGCTATTCACAGAGCAGGCTGGCTGTTGCTGGTGCCCCGTTTCGAGCCGAAGGCGGTTTTGGAGACGATTCGCCGCTGCAAGCCGACGATCTTTCCGGGAGCGCCAACCATGTACATTGCGCTCTTGAACGCTCCCGCGATGCAGGAGGGGGATCTTGCTTCTATTAAAATGTGCATCAGCGGGGCTGCGCCATTGCCGCGCGACGTTCAGGATAATTTCGAACGAAAATCCGGCGGTAAGCTGATTGAAGGCTACGGGCTGACGGAAGCTTCCCCGGTTACCCATTGCAATCCGATATGGGGCTATCGCAAGAGCGGGACGATCGGCCTTCCACTTCCCGATACGGATGCGAGAATCGTAGATCCGGACGGCTGGGAGCCGCTGCCGACAGGAGTGATCGGCGAATTGATCGTGCGCGGTCCGCAAGTGATGGCGGGCTACTGGAATCGGCCGGAGGATACGGCGGCCGCGCTTCGTGACGGTTGGCTAAGAACGGGCGATCTCGGCACGATGGATGCCGAAGGGTTCTTCACAATCCTCGACCGCAAGAAGGATCTTATTCTGGCCGGAGGCTTTAATGTGTATCCGCGCGAGGTGGAGGAGGTGCTGTTCGAGCACCCCGCCGTGAAGGAGGCTTCCGTCCTTGGCGTGCCCGATCCTTATCGCGGAGAGACGGTTCAGGCCTACATCGTGCTGAAGGACGGCTGGCAGGTGTCGGAGATGCAGCTGGATCGCTGGTGCAGGGAGCGGCTTGCTTCTTATAAAGTGCCCAAGAGATATGAATTCAGGGAGAGCCTGCCGCTGTCCCTGATCGGTAAAGTGCTGAGACGCAAGCTAAGGGAGGAGACAGATCCGTAGGAGGAAAAGGATTTAAATTTTACCTAAAATTTGCTTTGCAGAATTGATGAACGATTTCTTTTTCGTTATAATAAGTGACATAAGCGAACAGTATTCTTTTCAGGGTAGGAAATTAAGAAAGCGTTTACAAGTCTGCAGTCTTCGCCGTCAATAGGGCGGCGAACGGACTGCGGCTCGCAATCGAATGGACGATACGCGAATGGAGCGGCTATAATTCGCAATTAGGCGAATGGCATAAGGAGGTGAGCGGATTGACGGAACGGGCAAGAGCCGACAAGAAAAGGGGGGAGTTTGGCAGGTCCGGGATAAGACGCGTTCTTCGCGCGCGGCGATCCGCTGCCGCAATTTTGTTCGGATGCTTTACTTTCCCCGGCTCGGTCTTCGCATCGGGAGCCTGGGAAACTTCAACAACGCAGGTCAAGGTGGGAACGCTGCCTTTGCTGGCCGCGCTGGGCATCGGAATCGCCGTAGCCGTCGGCGCCGTCATCGCCTTCCTGCAAATGACGGCCAAGGGCAGAACGGGCAGAGAAGCGCTGGCAGGAGCGGCGGAGGAGCATACGTCCGATGAAGAGCAGCCTCTGCCCGAGTGGAACGAGGAGGAGGCTGCGGCGGAGGCGCTGGAAGAGCATGCGTTGACCGATTATACGATTCCGGTCACGCAGATTTTGCCGGTACCCGAAGAAGCCGAGCCCGCCGAAGGGAAGGAGCCGCGACTGTGCGGCCTGGAGGGAGAGCATGCGGGCATGAGCTATCGCATTGCGAATCGGCGGCTGACCTTCGGCAGAGACCCGTCCAGGTGCGCGATTTTGTTCCCGTACGAAGCGGGGGAGATCAGCCGCATTCATTGCACGTTGAAATATGTGGGAGAGAATCGGTTGTTTATTTTGGAGGACAACGGCTCGTCCAACGGCACCTTCCTCTCTAATGGCGAGCGGCTCAAGCCGGGCATCCGGTATGAGCTGCGATCGGGCGAGCGCTTCTCCCTCTCCGGCAAGCAGCATTGGTTCGAGGTGCGCGACGAGGGACAGCAGGTGGTATAGCCTAACAGTTATGGGGATAACGGCCTACGGTTTTGCACTTTATCCTCCGGCGGATAAATGGTATAATCAGAAAATGCAGGAACGTTTTCTTATATGGCAACTAGCGGTGGAACATCGAGCTTGAAGGAAGAACCCGTTTTGAGATTCAGGGATGCACCTAATCTCCATTCTTCTCTGAGTCGTCTCGAACGTAAGCTGGGGTCGCCGTATGTGGCGACGACCGTTTATGCTTTGGGTTCTCCGGGTGGCGTAATACCGCTTCCGTTCCGGTTTATTACCGACGGAACGGAACCATTCCGCTGGGAGGGAATTGCATGGCCAAACGCAGCCACAATGAAGTTCAAGAAAGTTTGCGAGAACTGACGAGAATTTTCCGACCCAAGGATCCGCGCAAGTTTGTTAAAGATTACATCCGCAAATACCGGATCACCGGTGGATATGAAGATGAGCTAACCGTGCTCGTGGAACGCGAGCTGACAAAATTAAGCCCCCCGGCCTCCTGAGGCTGAGGGAGCAATCGGCCTGGAACCGGCATTCGCCGTTTCCGGGCCGTTTTTTTTGTGATAAGAAAATCCTTAGTTTGATTGAGGGGGCAGGGATGCTCGTAGCTATGAGTAAAAATTCCTTGAACGCCATGATAAGAGGATAGTCGGTCTGCGAACCTCTGCATCGGATCAAGGAGGACAAGGGAACTTTGATAGGAGCAATCTAGCACACACCAAGCGAACGTGCGAATAACATTTCGTAAACCGCGAGCTAGAATGCAATTAGTTGTGTAAAGCAAACTACGGCGCTCGGGAGCGGGAGACGTGAGGCGATTAGTTATGTAAAAGCAAACTACGGCGCTCAGGAGCAGGGGACGTGAGGCGATTAGTTATGCAAAAGCAAACTACGGCGCTCGGGAGAGGGAGACGTGAGGCGATTAGTTATGTAAAAGCAAACTACGGCGCTCAGGAGCAGGGGACGTGAGGCGATTAGTTATGTAAAAGCAAACTACTGCGCTCGAGAGAGGGAGACGTGAGGCGATTAGTTATGTAAAAGCAAACTACTGTACTCAGGAACGAGGGAAGTGACGCGATTAGTTATGTAAAAGCAAACTACGGCGTTCGGGAGAGGGAGGCGTGACGCGATTAGTTATGTAAAAGCAAACTACGGCGTTCGGGAGAGGGAGGCGTGACGCGATTAGTTATGTAAAAGCAAACTACGGCGCTCAGGAGCAGGGGACGTGACGCGATTAGTTATGCAAAAGCAAACTACGGCGCTCGGGAGAGGGAGACGTGAGGCGATTAGTTATGTAAAAGCAAACTACGGCGCTCGGGAGAGGGAGACATGAGGCAATTAGTTATGTAAAAGCAAACTACGGTGCTCGGGAAAGGGAGACGTGAGGCGATTAGTTATGTAAAAGCAAACTACGGCGCTCAGGAGCAGGGGACGTGAGGCGATTAGTTATGTAAAAGCAAACTACGGCACTCAGGAGCAGGGGAAGTGAGGCGATTAGTTATGCAAAAGCAAACTACGGCGCTCAGGAGCAGGGGAAGTGAGGCGATTAGTTATGTAAAAGCAAACTACTGCGCCCGAGAGAGGGAGACGTGAGGCGATTAGTTATGTAAAAGCAAACTACGGTATTCGGGAGAGGGCGTGAGTCGATTAGTTGCGCTCGGAACCGCGAACCCGGACGCAAATTCGTGCAACTAATCCAAATCTACCTGCGCTTTCCATTCACCCTCGCGGCCCTGCCGGGAATACACATAAGAAAAAAGAAAGGCGAGGTGCGCAGCGGATGGACAACGGCAAACGTCGGAGAGCGGCAAGCATCGCAATCCGTACCCGCGAGGAGCTGGAGGGGATAAGTGCGGCAGGGCGGCTCGCGAGCCGGTTAAGAAGAGAGCTGGGGCGACGGGTGCGCCCTGGTATATCGACTCTTGAGCTGGATCGGTTCGCGGAACGGTATTTGGACGAACGCGGCGCAGCAGCCGCGCAGAAGGGGTACAACGGGTATCCCTATTCGCTGTGCGCGGCGGTGAACGATTGCGTCTGCCATGGCTTGCCTGATGAACGCTTGCTGCGGGAGGGCGACCTCGTTACAATTGATTTCGTTGTAGAGTTGAATGGATGGATGGCGGATACGGCGTGGACCTACGCGGTGGGCAAGGTGAGCCGGGAAGCGGAGGGACTTCGCAAGCACGCCTATAAAGCGATGATGAGCGGCATTGCCAGAGCCAGGCCGGGAAGCCGATTGGGCGACATCGCCGCAGGCGTCGAAGAGGCGACGGATAACGGAGCCTATGGCGTCGTCGCGCAATACGGAGGGCATGGAATAGGAAGAAGGATACATGAGCCCCCGGAGGTTCCTTTCGTTGGCTTCGCGGGCACCGGAGTCCAACTGAAGGAAGGAATGGTGCTGACCATCGAGCCGATGCTGACGCTCGGATCGCCCGAGGTGTATATCGCGGAAGACGGCTGGTCGGTCAGAACGATGGAGGGCGGCTTGGCCGCCCAATTCGAGCACACCGTAGCGATTAAGGAGGATGGACCGCTTATTTTGACTTGCTAGCTTTCGGGACCGAACCCGAAGCTTTGCCGTTTGAGGGTTCGGTTTCCGCTTTAATATAGAGAGGAAGCGGAATGTTGCCGCTCATTCCGAACGTATACTGTACAAGGGTGTTGAACTCCTTGGTCAGCGGGGCGAGAGGCTTCTTAAGCCATGCCGCCTTGGCGTACTCAAGCGCTTGATTGACGAATTCGCGATTGGCCGAAATATGAACCTCCTGAACCCGGGCATGGTTTTTGCGGATTGTCCCGCCGATTACCTGCCTTAGCTCAGAGGACAGATCGCTTGCATCCTTATGCGTAAAATAGGAATTGTATGGCGTGGCGACCTGCCGATTATCCCATTTCGTGCTTCCGGTGCTGACGTTATAAACGCCCTCGGTCGTGCCGGTATTGTCCTGCTCGTGCGAATGGGCTCCGCCTGTCGCTTCGGTTCCCGTCGCGGACCAGTCCGTCATAATGCCGACATAAGCGTTCTTGTCCGTCAGGAATACGAGCGCCGTATTGATGCCCGGCAAAGCCGCGATTTTGTTGGACAGCGCCGAGCTGTATTCGAAGTAGCGGTTGTCATGCTGCTGCGGATTGGCGGAATAAGAGCCGTAAGAACGCGTCTGCATCATTTTGGGATCGTTCGCTTTGCGGCTGGCGTAATCTTGGGCGCTTTTTTGAAAATAGGACTTGTAATTGCAGGCAGTCAGCAGCAGCCCGAGCATCAAGACGGCTCCGAGAAGCGCGCAGGTACGTCGAACGCATGACATGGACAAACCTCCTTAATTTTCGTTAGAGCATAGGATTTACCGACGGAAGGGAAGTATGCGCCGACGCTTGCACATAAAAAGCGGACAACTTGGCAAAAAGAAGAGGGAAGGAAAATGAAAGATCAAGGGCATATTCGGACAAAGCGACGGAGTCAAGCCTGAAAGGGTGAATTAGTAAGCCCTTTCGAATGAGGAAATGCCTAGAGCGACGGCCTTTTTGACAGTTTTGAGAACAATTTGTGAACTGGTCTGTGAACATTGACAAGATTGCCCCTCAATCTTATATTTATTAGAGTGCTTGAAGAGCGTTTGTTGCCGGTTTCAGCAGAAATAGGCTGAATTGCCTACAGCTCTGAAATCAAACAAGCTTGACTTTTCGTCCTCGAAACGGCAAAAAGTTGAACTTGGCTTGGTCCAACATCCGTGTACAGGTAGGGAACGTTTGCCGAACAGGCAAACGATTTTCTATGAAAACGCTAAAATGGGGTTGATATGATGAATCGGTGGCCTGTAATGAAACGGCTGCTCCCGTTGCTCGCGGGACTCATGCTGTTGCTCACGGCATGTGGAAGAGAAGACCTCTCAACTCTGAATCCGCAAGGACCAGTAGCTGAGAAACAATTCGAATTGATGAAACTGTCCATTGGCATCATGGCTTTGGTCGTTGTCGTTGTGTTCATCATTTGTATTTATGTTCTGATTCGCTTCCGCCGGCGCAAGGGAGACAAGTCGGTGCCGAAGCAAGTCGAGGGCAATCACAAGCTGGAAATTATCTGGACGGTAATTCCGTTGGTGCTGCTGCTGATTCTCGGCGTGCCGACGATCCAGAACGTGTTTGGCTTCGCCAAGGACTACAGCAAAGACAAAAATGCCGTTCAGGTTAAAGTTACGGCGCACCAATATTGGTGGGAATTCGAATACACCGATTACGGGATTACGACTGCTCAGGACTTAATCGTTCCGACGGACAAGAAAATTTCCTTCGAGCTGGCTGCAGCAGACGTGAAGCACTCCTTCTGGATTCCTTCCATCGGCGGCAAGATGGATACGAACCCTGGATCGACTAACAGAATGTATCTGGAATTCCCTAACGAAGGCGTATTCCGCGGCAAGTGCGCGGAATTGTGCGGACCTTCTCACGCCCTGATGGATTTCAAGGCGAAAGCCGTCAGCCCTGAGGCCTTTGACCGCTGGGTTGCCGCGATGAAAGCACCTGCAGCTATGCCTGCGGATGCCGAGCTCGCTGAGAAATTCACTTCGCAATGCTTGAGCTGCCACGCAGTCGGCGAGAACGGCGGCAACAGTGCGCCGAACTTGACCGGAGTGGGCGGACGCGAGACCGTCGGAGGAATTCTGTACAACGATGAAGCTGGCGTTGAGCAGAATCTCAAGGACTGGATCACGGACCCTCAGAAATACAAAAAGGGCGCGATGATGCCAGGCGCCGAAGACACAGGTCTGACGCCCGAAGAAATCGCCGGCATTGCCAAGTATTTGGCCGAATATAAACTCGACTATTAATCAGCGGGAAACTGAAGGAGGTACGTGGCCTTGTCAGCACATGCACATGGACACAAGGTCAAGCGCTATAGCGGCTTGATGGATTGGCTAACGACCGTCGACCACAAGAAGATCGGCATCCTGTATTTGATTGCGGGCTTGTTCTTCTTCCTGATCGGCGGATTGGAGGCAATCATCATTCGGATTCAGCTGCTGAAGCCGATGAATGATGTTGTTGCCGGGGATACTTTCAACGAATTGATTACGATGCACGGGACGACGATGATCTTCCTTGCGGCGATGCCGTTGCTGTTCGCTCTTATGAATGCAGTCATTCCGCTGCAGATCGGCGCGCGCGACGTTGCGTTCCCTTTCCTGAACTCCCTTGGGTTCTGGACGTTCTTCTTCGGCGGATTGCTGCTCAACCTGAGCTGGTTCGCGGGAGCGGTTCCCGATGCGGGGTGGACATCCTATGTTCCGCTTGCCGGGCCGATATTCAGCTCGGGCCACGGGGTCGATTATTATGTCATAGGCCTGCAAATTGCCGGTATCGGCACATTGCTCGGCGGCATCAACTTCATGGCGACGATTATCAACATGCGCGCGCCTGGCCTTACATTCATGAGATTGCCGATGTTTACCTGGGCTATCTTCATCACTTCCGCTTTGATCGTATTCGCCTTCCCGGCGTTGACCGTAGGTTTGGTCGCGATCATGTTCGACCGTTTGTTCCAAGCGAACTTCTTTGATGTCGCCAACGGAGGAAACGGCGTGCTGTGGGAGCATATCTTCTGGGTGTTCGGTCACCCTGAGGTTTACATCCTGATTTTGCCTGCGTTCGGGATTATCTCCGAGGTCGTCAGCACATTCTCGCGCAAACGGCTGTTCGGATACAGCTCCATGGTATTCGCAACCGTCTTGATCGCGTTTCTTGGATTCATGGTTTGGGCTCACCACATGTTTACGACGGGATTGGGACCGGTCGCCAACGGCTTGTTCTCGATTGCGACGATGCTTATTGCGGTCCCTACAGGGGTCAAAATCTTCAACTGGCTGTTCACGCTCTGGGGCGGTTCTATCCGCTTCACGACCGCAAACCTGTTCGCCATCGGTTTTATTCCGACGTTCGTAATGGGCGGAGTTACAGGCGTTATGCTTGCTTCCGCACCTGCGGATTACCAATATCACGATACGTATTTCGTAGTCGCTCACTTCCACTACGTAATCGTAGGCGGCCTTGTGCTCGGGATTTTCGCCGGACTGCATTACTGGTGGCCGAAGATGTTCGGACGTATCTTGAACGAAACGCTGGGCAAGATTACTTTCTGGACCTTCTTCATCGGCTTCCACATGACGTTCTTCGTGCAGCATTTCCTTGGTTTGCTGGGAATGCCGCGCCGGGTATATACGTACCTCGGCGGTCAAGGCTACGATGACATGAACTTCATCAGTACAATCGGCGCGATCTTGATGGGAATCGGAACCATTGTGTTCCTGCTGAACATCTTCATCACGTGGGCGAAGCCTCGCAATGCGGGCAACGACCCGTGGGAGGACGGACGTTCCCTGGAATGGACCATTCCTTCGCCGGCTCCAGAATACAACTTCAAACAAGTTCCGCTCGTTCGCGGATACGATGCTTGGTGGAAGGAAAAGATGGAAGGCAAGACGGCAATGACGCCTTCAGAGCCTGTAGGTTCCATCCATATGCCTTCGCCGTCCATCCTACCGCTGTTCATGAGTATCGGATTGTTTATCGCAGGCTTCGGATTTATGTATGACAAGCTAATTGTCGGCGGTCTTGGCTTGGCGATTACGTTAGGCTGCATGGTACTCCGTTCCTTGTTCGACGATCACGGTTACCATATCGAGCCGGAAGATCAAGATAAGGAGGTGCACGCATGAGCGCACACGACCACGTAGAGGGGCAATTGCCTCACGAGCCGGAGAAAGCGACTTTGGAAGCCCGCAATAAGATTCTGGGCTTCTGGCTCTTCCTTGGAGCAGAGGTTGTCTTGTTCGGTACGCTGTTCGCGGCCTTCCTTGCACTGCGTCACAACATCGGCGACGGTCCTTCGGCGGGCGAGCTGTTCCAGCTTCCGATGGTATTCGCGGCCACGATGATCCTGCTGACCTCCAGCTTGACCAGCGTATTTGCCGTGCAGGCGCTGCATCAGCACAAGAAGAAGGCGATGATTGGCTGGCTGATCGTTACCATCGTTCTCGGCCTCGGCTTCCTTGGCCTGGAAATCTATGAGTTCGTGGAGTACGTGCATGAAGGCCACGGATTTACGACCAGCGCGTTCAGCTCCTCGTTCTACACGCTCGTCGGCTTCCACGGCGCGCACGTTGCATTCGGGGTATTGTGGATCGGTCTGATTATCGGTCAGATTTTCAAGAAAGGCCTGACCGTCGTCACCGCGCCTAAAGTGTATATTTCCGCCATGTACTGGCACTTTATCGACGTTGTCTGGGTATTCATCTTCACCGTTGTTTACTTGATGGGAAAGGTGGCTGGTTAACTTGTCGAGCAATCACAACGAGTCGGCTTCCGAAGGGGTTTCCAAGCGCCACAAGGTCGAAGGACCCCAGAAGCATATTGTCGGTTTTATCCTTTCGCTTGCCCTGACGATTATCGCCTTTGCGGCCGTATCTGCCGGCGAGATTAATGAAACCTTTATCTACATTATTCTGGTTGCCATGGCGGTCGTCCAAGTCATCATTCAAATGGCTTACTGGATGCACATGAAAGATCGCGGACATCTGTTTCCGATCGTCGGAATTCTGTCCGGAGTCGTCGTCGTGATCACGATGGTCATTATGGCTCTGTACTGGGTTTGGTGGTAATTACGGAAGCGCATTGAATTTCAGAGAGGCGGGCCACAATCCGTCCTCTCTTTTTTAATGAAGCGGCAAGGGGCGGCGCGCCGCTCCGGATCGTCGCACATAGAAAAGGGGGTCGGAGGCAATGATGGGTTTGGAGTATTTCTCCTTTCAGGATTTGTGGAGTCCGGCGTTTATGATCTTCATGATGGTCATCGTGGTGTTGTACACGTTTATCATCGGGCCGTGGCGGCATCATTTTGCGGGCAGCGCCCCGGTGCCTGTTCTTCGGCAGCTGGCGTTCGTGCTGGCGATCGCGTTGCTGTACCTGACGCAGGGCGGGCCGCTCAGCCTGTTGGGACATTTGATGTTCACCTTTCATATGACGAACATGGCGTTCGCTTATATTTTGGTTCCTCCGCTGCTGATTTACGGCATTCCCGATTGGCTGTGGCGCTCGATGTTCGGGGCCAGGTTCTGGCGGTTCTGGCTGTTTCGGCTGCTGATGAATCCGATCGTGAGCATCCTGGCATTCGTACTGCTGTTCTCCCTGTATCACATGCCGAGCAACCACGATTGGATTATGACGCATTTCACGATTCACCGTATCTATTACGCCTTGCTGTTCCTGTCCGCGCTGGCGATGTGGTGGCATATCTATTGCCCGATCGCCGAATGGAGGCGGATATCGCCGCTGCTTAGGCTAGGCTATATTTTCATGAGCGGTCTGCTGCTTACCCCGGCATGCGTCATGATCATCTTCGCGGGCGAGCCGCTCTTCGGCGTCTACAACGATCCGGAGGTGTGGGCTCAGGCCATGGGATATTGCGTCTCCGGGGACCCGGCCGCACTGCTCGACAAGTTCGAAGGACCGACTTTCTTCAACATGCTGAGTCCGATCGACGATCAGCAGCTTGGCGGCATCGTCATGAAGCTGCTGCAGGAAGGCGTCAATGTAGCCGCGTTGTATACGGTATTCATGCAATGGTATCGCCGGGATCGCTCTCGGGACAGCGACAGCGTGCTGGATCCGGCCGCCGAATAACACTTATTAACAATCTGTGACGATCCGCCGAAACGTTTGAACTCAGCCTTCGGGGCGGGTACAATGTAGGAAGAGAATTGGCAGATTCGATGCTAGAACAGGTGGATGCTTATGACTTGGTATGAAATTTTTCCGCTCGTCAGCACAAGCTTTATCCTCATCAGCGGAATATTGGTCGCCATTGGCTGGCGCTTGATCTTGAAGCAACGAAGGGAAGCGCATGAGAAGGTCATGATCGCTGCGGCGATCTCGGCGACGATCTTCTTTATCATCTATGTATCGCGCACGATATTCATCGGCAATACGATGTTTAACGGCCCTGATAGCCTGAAGACGGTATATTTGATTTTCCTGCTGTTCCATATCGTGCTTGCGACAGTCGCCGCCGTGTTCGGGATTACGACGCTTCTGCTGGCCTTTCGCAAAAATTTCGCCAAGCATCGCAAGATTGGCCGAACAACGGCCAAAATCTGGTTCGCTACCGTCATTACCGGCGTGACCGTGTACGTTCTTCTCTATCTGTGCTATCCGGGTGGACACACGAAGCCTGTCATTCAGGCTATATTCGGTTAAACCAACCTCCGTTAGCGCTGAGGGTGTTGGTTAAACGCTCGGGTCTAGTCCTGCGTACGCAGACCCGAGCAGGCCAACTTAGACGTTATATTCGAGGATGGGTCAACCCCTTCAAAATAGCGGACATGAAGGGGCTGCTCAATTAATGGGCAGCCTCCTATCCGATTTAAACGATTAGAAAGTATAAGATTCAGGCCTTCTTTATCCCTATCCGATAGCAGGATACAAAATGTCTGCCGCCGTCCCCAAGGACGGCGACAGACATTTTTACTTGAGTGGATTGCTATAAGTTGCTATGGCTCGCGCTAAGTTGCTGTGATTCACCCTAAGTTGCTGTGATTCACCCTAAGTTGCAGGATCGCCATAAGTAGCATTGAATGATTCTCTAAATCGCCTGGACTATCCAAGTTTGCGGACATCAGAGACCTTATTTTAGAAATCAGAGCGATTTTTTAGGATGATGTGGACCTGAGAGCCGTTAAATGGTCTAGAATCCCTCCAATTTACGAATTATTGAGTGAATAACGGCGCTCATGTCCGCGATGAGCTTAAATACTGGAGAAATCGCACGAATAGAGGCTCCTATGTCCGCCACACCATCGACGCAAATGAGGCTCTGTCCCCCTCGGATTTTCCGTATTTTGTACGAATCCAGATCAGAATGATAACTATTGGAATCCTGCCGTAATGATTGACGAAAAGCATCAAGGCAAAGGTTAGGGTAAGGCAGCAATGGAAGCTTTGATTCAATTTATGAGTATTTCACATTGTATAAGAATAAGGATTGGACATCGACCAGACAATCAAATTGCGGGAAAGTTGTATGAGCCTTTAGGGTTTAAAAAAGTTAGTGAAGAAGTAATAGAAGATATCAACTTCAAACTGTTAAACAAATTGCATGGACTGTCGGCAACTGTCGGCAGTCTTTATTTTGAATGGGGCATGCTCAGCCCGAAGGATAGACGAATCTCCGCTGTGCGGAATAGCTAAGCAGGAAGAGCGTTGCTTCCGTCAGTAGCTTGGCTGGGGCCAGCGGAACCGAAAGCTTATCGTGCATAACGAACAGCAGCAAGTAGTTCATGATCACGATTGACGATGCGAGCGCATAATACCGAGGCAAAGCTTTCCGGGCGGGCAAGGGATTGCTGCGCGCAAATACGAAATGACGATTGACGCCAAAATTGAATGCGGAGCTGCCGATTCGGGCTCCGATCACGGAAAGCAGCAGGCTTCCGGTAATCAGATGCAGCAGAACCAGAAGAAGAAAATCAAGGACAGCCGATAAGCCGGAGACCGCGATAAATTTCAGGAACGGCAGGTAAACACGGGCGGAGTCGGCCAGCGGACGAAAGTGTTACGATTCGTTTCCGTTCAAGTATACGGTTTCGATGGGCAGTTCGATCAAGGGATAGCCTGCCTGCTTCGCCTCAAGAAGCATAATCATTTCGTATTCAAAGCGCTCCCCGGAGAGGCTGCAGAGCCAATCCAGCATATCGGGCGAATAGCCGCGAAGCCCGGTTTGCGTATCCCGGACGCTTACGCCTGTAGCGAAGCGATAGACGAGCCTTGTCGCGGCATTGCCCAAGCGGCTGCGAAACGGAACCTTGCCGACGAAATGACGGCTGCCCAGCACGATATGACCGGGGTTGCGCCGGAGCGCTTCTCCGACTGCGGCGATGTCCTTCGGCAGATGCTGGCCATCGCTGTCCGCGCATACAATGCCTGAGGTATCGCCGGATGCCCGAATGTGGCGAAACCCGGTTTTCAGGGCGCTACCTTTGCCTTGATTGCTCCGATGCGTCAATACGGTGCAACCGGCGCGGCGCGCCTGATTGAAGATGCCGCTGTACCGTTCGCCGCTTCCGTCGTCCACGAGGACGATGGAGCGGTTCCCTGCGGCCTGCAGCCGTTCGATGAGCAGCAGTAGCTTCTCGTCCGGTTCGTAGGAAGGAATCAGAATGGTCATGGGATAGAACCGCCCCCTCTATTCGCGAATGTAGAGAATGTCGCTGACGCCGCGTTCTTTTTGCTTACCGAGCGGATTGTTGACGACCCTTCCCATGAAGTACATGGTGGATGAGCCGCCGCCGTCCAGATTGTAGGCTTCGGTCGCTCCGAGCTCCGAGAACAGATTGGCGAATTCGAGCAGCGTCATGCCGCGGATGTAATTGTCGCTGCGGCCGTCTACGACAATGAACAGATAGTGGTTGGGAGCGATCATTCCGATGCCGGTTCTCGGATTCGCGTTCTGGATGGAGCGGTTGCCGAAATTCGTATCGATCTCGACATGCTCGAAGTCTCCCGCCACTTGGCCGTCCTTCACCAGAACGGGACCGAACGAGAAAGTATTCAAGGCTCCTTCGGCAAGCAGGTCGGAGGAGGCAAGCTCGTTCTCGTCGTAGGATTTCATCGAGCCGTCCTTCAACAACGCGAAGGCGTCGCGGGCCGGATCGTCCCGATAGAGCGTTCCGTTGCGGATAATGACGCCGTCGCTGCGAAAGCCGTAGTAGTCTCCATTAATGGCGAATATCGCGTCGTGATCGGCGGCAATCTCCGAGGTTCGTTCCGTGATGTTGCGTCCGAACGCGTTGTCTGCGAAGGCGGCAAGCAAATTGCTCGGTTGGCTGACTTGGACGTCCGCGACGAAATAGGTGACCAGATCGGACCCCAAGCCGCGCTGAAGCTTGCGAATGCTGATCGTCGCCACGTCGCTGCGATAGTTCCAATCGTCGTAGGTCGCGTTTGCCGTGGCTTGGCTGGCGGCGCTTGAGGGCGCAGGCTCGTCGGCTACGATTCTCTCGACATGCTCGATCAGATAACGATCGGCCAACCGGTATACGATCGTGCCGACGACGGCTATGAAGAATAATAGAGCAATGAGGATAACCTTTGTTTTTCTGGCGAGCTTCGGGATAGGAATCCCCTCCTTGGCGCGTTCCGTGAAGCGCGAAGATAATAGGCCTATTGTGACATCGCGAACTGAATTCAAGATGAAGAGAGGCTGAAGCGAGCCTGAGGCGGAGTTGAGCGTTTGCTGAACGGCTGCCTCCCCCCGGACAAACCCAGTCATGATCTTGCCCGTTGCCTAATATAGATAAGGTGAACGGTTGAACCGGGAAGCCGGTCAGTGCGGAAAGGGTGAGCCGAATGCTTCACATCGTCGCTTGCATCAAGCAGGTGCCGGATACGAAAATCATCAAGATGAATCCGAAGACCAACACGATGGACCGGGCCAGCGCGCCCGCCATCCTGAATCCGTACGACGCCCATGCCGTGGAGGAGGCAGTGCGGCTTCGCGCTCGTTATGGAGGAGTCGTCTCGGTGCTGACGATGGGGCCTCCTCCTGCGGTCAAGGCGATTCGCAAGTGCATCGAGATTGGGGCCGACGAAGGTTACATGATAACGGACAAAGCCTTTGCCGGCGCGGATACGCTGGCGACGAGCTATGCGCTGGCGAAGGCGCTGGAGAAGATCGGGCAGCTTCGCCCGATCGATCTTATCGTCTGCGGCAAGATGACCATCGACGGAGATACGGGGCAGGTCGGGCCGGGAATTGCGCGAAGGCTGGATATGCCTCCGTTGACATCGGTCAACAAGGTCGTCGAGATCGACGCCGAGCAGCGTTGCGCGATTGTGCATCGCAAGCTGGAGGATGGCTATGAAGTCATTCGTTCGACGCTGCCTTGCTTGCTCTCGGTGGAGAAGGATATCAACGAGGTTCCGTATTCGCCGCTGCCGAACATGCTGCGCGCCGCCCGCTATCAGCCTCACATCTGGACGGCGGCCGATCTGCAGGACATTGATCGGACGCAGCTGGGGCTTAAGGGTTCGCCGACGATCGTCAGCTCCGTGTGGGCGCCTCAAAAGCCGCAGGGGGGTAAAATGCTGGAGGGCAGGCCGGAAGAGCAGGTCGGCGAGCTGATCGATATTCTGCTGACGCGCCGAGAGCTGTTCGGCACTGCTGCGGGAGGTGACGGTGGATGAATTTCGAGGATTATCGCGGAGTATGGGTATTTGTCGAGGAAAAGGACGGAGCGCCGGCTCCAGTGTCCCTGGAGCTGCTTGGAGCGGGCAGGAAGCTTGCGGATAAGCGGAAGACGGAGCTTGCGGGAGTCCTGATCGGAGAAAATAACGGCGCTCTCGCCAAGACTGTGCTTGAGTACGGGGCGGATAAGGTCTACGTCTATGACGATCCGATCTATCGGTTCTATCGTACGGAGACTTATATGAAGGCGATGCTGGACTGCGTCGAGAAGCATAAGCCCGAGATTTTGCTGTACGGCGCCACCTCGACGGGCAAGGATTTGGCCAGCGCGGTGGCGACCGACTTGCCGACCGGCCTGACTGCGGATACGACCCAGCTGGACGTAGAGGAGGACACGGGCTTGCTGCTCGCCAGTCGTCCGGCGTTCGGCGGCAACATCATGGCGACGATCCTGTGCAAGAAATATCGCCCGCAGATGGCGACCGTTCGTCCCAAAGTCATGAAAGCGCTGCCCCGACAAGAGGCGGCTTCGGGAGAGGTGGTCAAGGAGAGCCTTCCACTGCGGGAGGACGACATTCGTACGAAAGTGCTGGAGATTGTCCGTTCAACGACCCGGCATGTCCGGATCGACGAGGCGGACGTAATTGTAGCAGGAGGCAAGGGCTTGGGCGGGCCGGCCGGCTTCCAGGTCGTGCACCGGCTGGCCGAGGCGCTCGGCGCGGCCGTCGGGGCGAGCCGGGACGTGGTTGAAGCGGGCTGGATCGAGCATCATCACCAGGTCGGCCAGACGGGATTGACGGTGACGCCCAAGGTTTATTTCGCCATCGGCATCTCCGGGGCGATTCAGCATGTCGTCGGGATGCAGAACTCGGGCCTGATCATTGCCATCAACAAGGACCCCGCCGCCCCGATTTTTCAAACCTGCCATTACGGAATCGTGGGGGACGCACTGACCGTTGTCCCGATGCTGACCGAAGCTTTCCTATCCGCTCTGGCGAGAAAGGAGGAGGCCGATGCCGGAAAAGTTTGACGTTATTGTCGTCGGCGCGGGTCCGGCCGGAATCGCCTGCGCCTATGAGCTTGCCAAAGCGGGCGTTAACGTGCTGCTGATCGAACGCGGAGAATATCCGGGCTCGAAGAACGTAATGGGAGGCGTGCTGTACCGCAAAATGATGGAGGAGATCGTTCCGGACTTTTATAAGGAAGCTCCGGTCGAACGGCCTATCGTGGAGCAGCGGTTCATGATGATGGATCGGAATTCCGCCGTAACCTTCTCCTACAAAGGCATGGAGTGGGCGGCGGAGCCGTACAACAATTTTACGGTGCTGCGCGCGAAGTTCGATCAGTGGTTTGCCTCTAAGGCGGTCGAGCAAGGCGCGCTGCTGCTTAATGAGACGGTCGTGCTGGAATGCATCGTCGAGAACGGGCAAGTCGTCGGGGTGCGGACGGATCGCCCGGACGGCGAGCTGCGCGCAGATGTGGTCGTGCTGGCGGACGGCGTCAACTCGCTGCTGGCCAAGTCGCTCGGCTTCCATAAGGAGTTTCGCCCCGACGAAGTGGCGCTGGCGACGATGGAGGTGCTCAAGCTCGACAAGAAGCTGATCGAGGATCGCTTTAATCTCGAAGCAGGGCAAGGCTGCACGATCGAGCTGTTCGGCGACGCGACGAAGGGCATTCTCGGCACCGGCTTCCTGTACACGAACAAGGATACGCTGAGCATCGGCGTCGGCACGTTGCTCTCCGGCTTGATCAAGCATAAGATAAAGCCTTACGAGCTTATGGAGTATGTGAAGGGACACCCTATGATTCGTCCTTACCTGCAAGGAGCCGAGCCGCAGGAGTACTTGGCGCATCTGATTCCCGAAGGCGGCTATCATTCAATGCCGAAGGTCGTATCGGCGGGCGTGCTGGTCGTCGGAGATGCCGCGCAGCTCGTGAACGCCATTCATCGCGAGGGCTCCAACATGGCGATGACGTCGGGGAGGCTGGCTGCGGAGACGATCGTTGCGGCGAAGGAGAAGGGAGATTATTCGGAGAGCGCTCTTGACGGCTATCGGAAGAAGCTGATGGCCAGCTTTGTCGGTCAGGATCTTAAGAAATACAAGGACGCAACGCATCATTTCGATAAGTTCCCGCAATATTTCGAGCAATACATTCCGATGGTCAATCGCGCCGCCAGCCAGATGCTGACCGTTGACGGCACCTCCAAGCGGGAGAAGCAGAAGAAAATTTGGCGGGACCTGGGTCCGGCTAAGGAAAAGCTCAAAATGGCCCGCGATCTGTATCGGGCATGGAGGGTGATGAAGTAATGGGCGAAGCGCAACCGGCTGCGGGAGCCAAGGCCGCGACGATCGAAGAGAAGCAGTATTTGCTTCGATTCAATGCCGATACGCAGTCGCATCTTCACGTCATGGATACGGAGGTGTGCATGTCGAGCTGCCCCGATAAAATCTGCACGATATTTTGTCCGGCCGAGGTCTACAAGTGGGAAGAGGTTCGCATGCACGTCGGCTACGAGGGCTGCCATGAGTGCGGAAGCTGCCGAATCGGCTGCCCGCATCAGAATATCAAGTGGGTGTATCCGAAGGGCGGTCACGGCATCGTTTTTCGACTCGGGTGACAAAGGGTGGTGCGCGACTTGAAGGTTGGAGATCACGTCGTATACGTGCCGGACGGCACCAAAGGAGTCATTGTCGAGGTTCAGGGCGATTTGTACCACATCATTTGGGAGGATCACTTCAGCAGCTGGGAGCAGGGGGAACGCCTGAGAAAGCCGGAAGCGCAGCGGTGAAGGGATAGAGCCGCCGGTTGCCGCGATCGGCGTTCAATTCATATCCGAGCAGTCGCAAGCCGCGCTTCCGCGAGAGGAGGCGCGGCTTTTGTCGCGCGGTACTCTTCGAAGAAGACGAGGGGCTTCGACTCAGCTTTAAACTAGGACGCGCGAAGCTTGTGCACGGCCGTGAAATTATGAGATGATTTGAAGCAAAGGGGGACGTCGCCTATGACACGTATCGGATTCGCCGTCGCCGGAGCGTTGGTCTGCCTGGCGTTGGCCGCCTGCGGGAAGCAGAGTCCGCCCGAGCCGGTCGCCACGGCATCCGGCCAAGCCGCCGGCATCGAGCTGGAGGCGGTCTTCGGAGAGACCGAGTTCGACAAGCCCGTGGGGCTGGAGCATCGCGAGGGTTATCCCGAGCTTGTCTATATTATCGAGCAGCCGGGGCGGATCGTGAGCAGGAGCCTGGAGCATCCGGAGGAACCGACCCGGCTCGTGCTGGATATTACGGAGCGAGTGCACGACAAGGGAGGAGAGCAAGGGCTTCTGGGACTGGCGTTCAACCCTGAGCGATCAGAAGAGGCCTATGTGAACTACACTACGGCTAGCCACACCGTTATCGCCCGGTATAAAGCCGATCCGGCGAATCCGGATACGCTGGACCCTGGCAGCGAGCAAGTGCTGCTGACCATCGCCCAGCCTTATTCGAATCATAACGGGGGCCAGCTTGCCTTTGGACCGGACGGGTATTTGTACATAGCGACGGGAGACGGGGGAAGCGGGGGAGACCCGCAGAACAACAGCCAGAACCTGGAGAGCCTGCTGGGCAAAATCCTCAGAATAGACGTCAGCGAAGAGAAGGATGGACGTCCTTACGCGATTCCGGCGGATAATCCTTTTCTTGAGGGAGGCCAGCCGGAAATCTACGCATACGGACTGCGGAACCCGTGGAGGTTCAGCTTCGACGAGGAGACGGGCAAGCTATGGGCCGCCGATGTGGGACAGGATCGCTTCGAGGAAATCAATCTCATCGAAAGCGGACGGAATTACGGCTGGAGATTGCGGGAGGGCGCGGAATGCTATAACCCGAAGACAGGCTGCGAGCGGGAGGGCTTGACAGACCCGCTGTTTGCCTACGGCCGGAGCGAAGGCGTATCCGTTACGGGCGGTTTCGTGTATCGCGGGACCCGAATGCCCGATTGGTCAGGCTGGTACATCTACGGAGATTACGGGAGCGGTACGATCTGGGCGCTGCGGCAGCGCGACGATGGAACGGCCGAGCATCGGACTCTTCTGCACTCGGAGAGAAACTTGACTTCATTCGGGCGCGATGCAGAAGGAAATCTGTATGTCTGTACAGCCGAAGGGCGTATCTATAAGCTTCGGCAGCCGCAAGGCACGTAAGAGAAAACGGAAAATAGGTGAACAGCCATGGCATCGAAGAAAACGAAGATTGCGCTGGGAGCTGCGGCTGCCGTGCTGCTGCTGCTCGCAGGAGCCTACTTCCTAGGGCGCTATCTGTCCGACGAACAGAGATTGCTGGACCGTCTCGATAGCGCCATCGAGCGCGGCCAACCGGACAAGCTGCTGGAGCTGCTGACCGCGCCGGAGGGACAGGCTCCGCTCGAGCGGAAAGCGGCAGAGGCGATGATCGTCTATTTCAAGGCGAACGAGGACAAGAAGAAGGCTTTGCTGGGAAGGCTGGCGGAGGAGGCCGACCTCTTGAAGGCGGACGCGATTCCGGCGTTCGCAGACGACGACAAGTCGGCTTTCGTCTATCTGAGCAAGACGGAGGGCAAGCGCTGGGGGCTGTATGACGGCTACGAGCTGAAGCTGAAGCTCTATTCACTTCCGGTGACGACGAACTTCGGCGGCTCGGCCATCCTGCTTAACGGCAAGGAAGCGGGAACTGCCGGAGCGGGCGGCTCCGTGCTGGAGGTAGGGCCGGTGCTGCCGGGAGAGCATACGATCAAGGTCGTCTACCAGGGAAAGTATACGAAGCTGGAGGAGGAACGGACAGTCGCAGCCTTCCCGGTCGGCGGCGGTGTAGAGACGGTGGACGTTCCGCTGAAGGGCGAATACGTCAGCGTATTCGCCAACAATAGCTCTGCGCGCATATTCATTAACGGGGAAGATTTGGAGCTGGCCGTCGGCGACGGGCAGCGTATCGGACCGATTGCAATCGACGGTACGAACAAGATGCGGCTAGAGGTGGAGTACCCTTGGGGAATCACCCGAAGCGAGGAGGAGGCCATCGACGGAGATCGGCTGGAGTTCAACCTTCCGAGTCTGACCGAGACCGTCAAGGAGGGGGCGATGGAAGCGGCGTATTCGTTCCTGACCAGCTGGTACGAGGCCTTCCGCAAGCGGGACGCCGGATCGCTGCGCCATGCGTACCCAGAGCGCGCTAACGATCTCGCCGCCCATTTTGCGGAGATGATTGCCAACGACGAATTCTACAGCGGGGAAGTTCGGCGGGCGGCGTTCGATCTCGACAGCTTCCGGCTCGATCAGTACAGCGATACCGAATATTCGGTATCGGTGCAAGCTAAGGTCGACTACAGCGAAGCCTACTATTACGGAGCTTACGAGACCAAGCCGGAGCCGATAGAGGGAACCCAGTACACCCAATATCAATTGCTCTACGAGAACGGCCAATGGCTCGTGTCGGGCTGGATGAACCTTGACGCGATCAGTACGGATAACTTAAAGGTATTCAAGTAAAGGACACAAGAGCTTCCGGCCTTCGGGATCGGAAGTTTTTTATGCGCTGCATCAGGCGTGAGAAATCGATTTTTCCTAGATAGGACATATGTCCTTTTGCTTGTGGAATAATGATCCTACAATAAGAGAAGAGCTTGCTCGTTAACGATAAGGGAGCCCTTGCATGAGGAAGATTCAAGATGCCTTACTGCTTCGTCGATTCATGGACAAGCATCGGTTAAGCGGATTGTTCGACAAGAAGACGGAAGCGTTAATGGAGCTATATGCTTTCGATAAGGGAGAGATCGTCTACCTGGCCGAAGGCCGCGCGGAGCATCTGTTCATGCTGGTTCAAGGCAGAGTCAAAATTTACCGCGTGCTGCCTAACGGCAAATCGATTCTGATCCGGTTCTATCAACCGCTAAGTACGATAGGGGATTTGGAAATGCTGGGAGAGCTATCGGTAAAAAGCACGGTGGAATCGGTGAACGAGACGTTGTTCATCGGCATTCAGCGGCAAGCCTTGCTGGAGACAGCCTGTGAGGATGCCGCCTTCCTGCGCTTCATTATCCAGAGTCTGGCCCACAAGCTGCATACCTTCTCTACCTCGTCCAGCCTGAATCTGCTCTATCCCGTCGAAACGCGGTTTGCGGGCTACCTTCTCTCCATCACGGACGAGCAGGACAGAGCTTTGACAGAGGAGATCAAGACGGGCAAGCTGACCGAGATTGCAGAGCTGCTCGGGACGAGCTATCGCCATCTCAACCGTGTCATCTCGCGATTCGTGAGGGAGGGCTGGGTCGAGCGATCGCGGGGCTCTCTATACGTAAAGGATCGGGCCCGGCTTGAGCAGCTGGCGAACGGAATTTCCTATCACTAACAGGAGGAGAATAAAGTGATCGGTATTGTCTACGCGATTATCGCGGGCTTGTTCGTCAGCATTCAAGGCATCTTTAACGTTCGGCTTAGCGAGAAGGTCGGGTTCTGGCTGACGAACACGATCGTTCATGGATCGGGCTTTCTGCTATCCCTCGCGTTGTTCTGGCTCATTAAGGACGGCAGTATTCATAAGCTCCAATCGGTAAATAAGCTGTTTCTGCTAGGCGGCTTCATGGGTGTTGTTATCGTGTTCACCGCCATGAAATCGGTCGTCGCGCTTAATCCCGCATATGCGATCGCCGTTCTGTTGATTGCGCAGCTCCTGTGCGCGCTTGCGCTGGAGAGCTTCGGCTTGTTCGGAGTCGAGAAAGTCGAGCTTTCGGCGAACAGGCTAATCGGTATCGCCGTAATGATTGCGGGCGTGATCGTATTCAAATGGAAGTAGGCTTCTTCAATCCGCTCCGTAATATGCGATGATCTCGATTGTGCTTGCGGGTGAATAAAAGAACCGACTGCGCTGTCCGCTTGGGACGACGCGTCGGTTCTTTGCCGCTTGGAGCCGTTTATTTCGGCTCCTCCTTGAACTGGCTCAGGAAAGGCTTGGGAATGTCGGTCTCGAATCGCATCAGCTTGCCGGTAACCGGGTGCTCGAAGGCGAGAATCCGGGCGTGCAGGCCGAGCCGGGCGAACGGCTTCGTCTTCGCGCCGTATTTTTTGTCGCTGGCGACCGGATGGCCGATATCCTGCATATGGACCCGGATCTGGTTTTTGCGGCCGGTTTCCAGTTCGATTTGCAGCAGCGAGTAGTTGCGGTTGGCCCGCAGCACCTTGTAATGGGTAATCGCATGCTGTCCGTCGTTCGGCACGGGGCTGGAGTACATCTTCAGCGTGGACGTTTCCTTCAGCCAGGAGCTGATCGTCCCGTTCGTTTTCTTGACCATGCCTTCGACGAGCGCCACATAGGAGCGTTCCTTGACGAACTCCTTCCAGCCGTTCTGCATCTTCTGCTGAACCTTCTCGCTCTTGGCGAACATCATGACGCCGGAGGTTTCCCGGTCCAGACGGTGAAGGACGAAGATGCGGGCGTTAGGATCGGCAAACCTCACGTGCGCGGTCAGCTGGCGATAAGCGGTCAGCTCGGATTCCTGCTCGGTGGCGACGGACAGCAAGCCGGCGTCCTTCTGAACGACGATGACCGCGTCGTCTTCATGCAGAATCCGCAGTCCGGCCAGCGGGGGCGCGGCCAATGTGCGTTCCTTGCGGACGGTGACGGTCTGCCCCGGATGAAGCGGGAAGTTGTACAGCTTCTCAACCCGATCGTCGACGGAGATTTGACCGTGGGCCAGCATGGACTTGACGGTGTTTCGGCCCTGCGGCGCAAGCTTGGCCAGCAGAAAGACCAGCAGCTCGGCTGGCTCCGTCACCTTGAACGTTCTGCCTGGCGCGGGTTTTCGATTGAAGGCCCCGGTACGAGGGCGGGGAGTAGGTCTGCTTTTGCTCATAGTGAATCTATCTATCCTTTCGGGGTCGCGTCCGTTATTCTGTCTCGATTATACCCGATTTGTCGGCATCCACGAAATGAACGGTGTAGGCCAGCTTCTGGGCAGCTCCGGATTTCAGGCGCAGGCCCTGTATCGTCACTTGGTAGCGGTCGTCTTCCTTGTACTCCGCAATGCCCCCCGGACGGAAAATAATCGCCGTCCCCGAGCCGTAACCGTTCGTCTCCACATTAAAATAGTTGCCGGTCTCCGCGACCTTCCCGTGCTTCGCGCTAAGCTTCCACGTTTTCTTGTCTTTGACGCGCACGAGGGTGACAGTGACGGCGCTTTTTACAGGCGCTTTGAATTTGTCCATGTTCAGACTGACCGACCAAGCATCGTTCGGGCCGAATCGATTGATCGGAAAATCCCCTTGCGCGGGGTAAGCTACATAATTGTAAGCAATGGGCTTCGCACGGCTCTGATCGAACACCTGCAGAACGGAATACGTCCAGCGCTTGTCGTTCGAGGCTTGGCCGAAGCCGATCTGCTGGAGCCGTGGATTCAATATCCAACGGCGATGGCCGACGACGGACAGATTGTAGATATCCGAGTCTTCCATATAAGCGTCAACGGCACGCGATAGAATATGTTCCTCCTTGCCGTAATAAGCGTAAATATTGGCTGTTGTGGTTGAAGCGTAGCCCGCCGTATAGAAGGATTTGGACATGTTCGCAGGCTTGGCCGGCGTATGGCTGAAATCGTCTTCCGCGGCGAGCAGCACGGAGCCGTACTGAGCCTGCTTGTTCATTTTCGCCGTTGCTGTCAAATCGTAAGGCAGACCGCTGATGAAGCGATAATAGTTAACGGCATTAAGGCCATCCTGAATGTATTCCGCCTTTAACGAACCGGGGGCGTAAGGATGGCGAGCGGAAGGGGCCGAAGCATAAGGAGACGTGAAGTCCGCCGTCGGGTGCATCAGCTTCTTCCACTGAGCGGCTATTTCTTGCGCGGTGCGTGCCGGTAAACCCGTGCCCAATGCAGGCAAAGCGGCATTAACCGAAGGGGCAGGCGGGATCGGCATCCAGACGAGAAGCATGGACAGCGCCGCAATAAACCAATATCGACTACGATTCATGTTGTCAGCTCGCTTTCGTGAAGGGTGTCGTCCAAGGTTCCGACGCGAGACGACGTTCTCTCCCTTAATTCGCCTTTAAGGTTTTATTTTCCTGTAGGGTTGACGAAAATAGATTCACCCTGTATAGTGTGTATATGGATATACACACATGAACACTTTGCGAGGAGGACTCCCTATGACCCAGCGGCAAGCCGTTGCCCATATCGGGGCTTATCTGTGGAGACGGGAACGGTGGGGGATGCTGTTCACGCTGCTCTTCGGAATTTATCTGGGGTTTATCCTCAGCTACACGGTGGATGCGATTCTGGGCAGCAACGAGGCCATTCCGAAGTCGTTAAACGTGATCGTCGATTGGATCTACCTGACGATGTTTCCTTCCTTCGGTCTGGTGATGAACAAGTCCGCATGGGGAATGTGGCGGGACGACCATTACTCCAGACGGTTGGCGCACTGGCGCACGATGCCGATTCCGATCTCCTCCATCGTGAAAGCCAGAATGGCGCAAAGCGGCTTGATGATTCCCATCATCGGCGGAATTTACTTGCTGCTCCAGTACGCGGCTTCGCAGAACCTGAGGGATACGTTAACGCCGATGCAGATGGTACAGTTCGGATTGATCTGGCTCTGTTTTGCTCTGGTGATTAACGGGGTATACATTTGGGCCGAACTGAGCTTAAGCGGCAAAGGCTACTGCTTCTTTTACCTCGGCTACTTCGTTCTGGTTACCGTCTTGTCCACTCTGTTCGTCTGGCAGGAGATTTACGTGTTCCAAGAGGTGCTGGAGATAATCCGAAGCGGACACGGCGGGGGCTGGATTGCCGGATTGGCGGCTCTTGCCGCGGCGGCGCTCTGGATCGGCTACAGGGCTACGGTTAAGCGTATACGGTCCAGATCTTTACCGTTAGGATGAACGCTAGATGAAGAAAGTGAGGTGAGCTTGTGTGGCTGCCGATACGCATAGATGAACAACGGCCTGAACCGCTTTATCATCAGATCGAGGTGCAGCTTCGCGGGCTTATCCTCGGCGGACAATTAAAGGAAGGAACCTTACTTCCCTCGATCCGCGAGCTGGCGGTTTCGCTGAAATGCAGCGCGATTACCGTCCGCAGGGTATATCAGGATCTGGAAAGCGAGGGCCTGATTCGTACGAGGCAAGGCACGGGTACTTTTGTAGCGGGAGTAGAGCCTGTCGCACGAGACGAGCATCGTTTGGAGAGAGTCTCGGACGAGCTGGAACGGGCAATAGATGCAGGCTTGCAGCTGCAATGCACCATGGAGGAAATCGATGCCGCATTCCGGCAAGTGATGGCGCGGAAAGCGGCGGACAGGGGGGAGAAAACGGAATGACGGCTACGGGTACAGAAGTCGCGATCGCGTTGCGCGGCGTGAAGCTTCAGCATGAGCGGTTTACGCTCGGGCCGATTCAATGCGAGATTCCTCAGGGGATGGTCACGGCCATAGTCGGACCGAACGGATCGGGCAAGAGCACGTTGTTTCGGGCGCTGCTCGGACTGGAACCGATACAAGCGGGGGAAGCGGACATCCTGGGGCAGCGCGTAGGCGGTCCCCAGGGCGAGGCCTACAAGAGCCGGATTGGTTTTCTTGCGGAGAACCCGCTGCAATACGAGAATTCAATGACGGCCGACGAGAAAGCGAGATTCGCATCCTGCTGGTACCCGAACTGGGACTGGGAACGCTATCGCAAGCTGCTGAGATCCTTCGACATCGACGGCGGACAGAAGCTGAGCAAGCTGTCGAAGGGGTCGCGCCGCAAGATCGAGCTTGCCGTCACGATGGCGCACGATCCCGAGCTGCTGCTCCTCGACGAGCCCTCGTCGGGCCTCGATCCCTTCGCCTGGAAAGCGATGCTGGAGGAGCTTCAGCGCTATATGGAGCCGGGAAACCGGACGCTTGTCCTTGCGACCCATATCATGGAGGAGATCAAGCGGCTGGCCGACTACATCCTCTTTATCAATCGCGGGAGGATACTGGGCCTCTATGAGAAGGATCGGCTACTGGACGATTGGAGAACGATCGTCGTACAGAACGAAGCGGCCGTTAAGGGGGATGCCGAACGGCTGCAGCGAACTCCGGGTCTTCAGGGGGTAACGGAAGCGGGGCCGGGCGTCTATCGCCTCGAGGTCAACGAGCCCGAGCAAGGCGAGGCTTATTGCAGAGAGAACGGGTTCCAGGTGCTGGCAGTTCAGCGAATGGAGCTGGAAGATATATTAAGCTGTTTAATTCGGAAGGAGGAAGCAAGACGATGAATCCATTACAAGTAGAGCAAATTGTTAAAAACTATGGCAGCAAGACAGCCGTTAACCACCTAAGCTTCGAGGTGGCTGCGGGCGAAATCTACGGCTTGCTCGGCGCGAACGGGGCCGGCAAAACGACGACGATGAGGATGGTTCTGGGATTGATATTGCCCGACGAGGGAAATATCCGCTATCTCGGCAAGCCTTACAGCCAGGAGCAATTGAGCATGCTGGGCTACCTGCCGGAGGAGAGGGGCATGTATCCGAAGATCAAGGTGAGCGAGCAGATTATCTATCTGGCTCAGCTGCGCGGAATGTCCCGCAAGGACGCCGACCGTAATTTGAAGCGCTGGCTGGAGAAGTTCCAGGTGCCGGAGTACTATAACAAGAAGGTCGAAGAGCTGTCCAAAGGCAATCAGCAAAAAGTTCAATTTATCGCGGCCGTCATCCATAATCCGAAAATTCTTATTCTCGATGAAGCGTTCAGCGGGCTTGACCCGGTTAACGTAGAGCTGCTGAAATCCACAGTCAAAGAGCTTCGCGACGCGGGAACCAGCATCGTGTTCTCGACGCACCGGATGGAGCATGTCGAAGAGCTGTGCCGGAACATTACGATTATGCATAAGTCGAATCCGGTTCTGCAGGGCCCGATTAAGGAAATCAAGAAGAAGTTTCCGCAAGAGCGGGTCGTCGTAGCCGCCGATGGCGCGATCGAAGGGCTGGAGCGGATACCGGGAGTGGAGCGGGTCATCCTTCACGAGCATGGCGGATACGAGCTTAAGGTCGGCGCTCCGGATGCCGGGCAACGCATCCTTCAGCACGCGATGGCGCAAGGTCCGGTCAACCGCTTCGAGATTATGGAGCCGACGCTCAACGAAATCTTTATTAAAACGGTAGGTGAGAGCCATGAATAACAGCTTATGGACGGTAATGGGCTTTACGATGCGCAACAAGCTGCGCAGCAAATCCTTCATTATTATGACAGTCGTGCTTGCGCTGCTGCTGGTCGTCGCGGGCAATCTTCCTTATTTGATCGACAAGCTGGGCGGCGGAAGCTCCGCAGCGAAAGTCGGCTATGCGCAAGGTCAGCATGCCGAAATTACGGAGGGACTGGCCCAATATTACGGCCAGGTGCCGGAGCCCGATATCGAGATGGTGGGCATGGCCAGCGAGGCGGAGCTAAAAAGCTCGCTGGAGAACGGGGACATCAAAGGTTATCTGACGTTCGCAGATGAGCCGGCCGGAGGTTTTCCTAAGGTCGTCTACAACTCCAAGAGCGCGTTCGAGGGCGGCACGGCTTCCTCTCTTACCGTGGTGCTTCAGCAAATCAAGAACGAAGCGATCATCAAGGATGCCGGATTGTCCGATGAGCAGAAAGCGCAGCTGTATGCGCAGGTAACGCTTGAAACCCAGAAGGTCAGCTTCACGAACGAAAAGGGCAAAACCGAGGAAGAGCAGGGCATGGCCATCGGCTTGACCTACGTCATGATTATCCTGCTGTTCATGGCGGTCATGATTACGGGACAACTGATCGCTACGGAAATTACGGCGGAGAAAAGCTCGCGCGTAATGGAAATCATCGTGACCAGCGTCTCCCCGCTGAAGCAGATGTGGGGCAAAATTCTCGGAACGTTCCTGGTGGCCATCATCCAGCTCGTCGTTCTGATCGGGGCGTTGGTCGCCAACCTGACCATGCCGCAAAACTCGGATATTCTGAAGAGCTTCGGCATCGATCTGGGCAACATCGATCCTATGCTGCTGGTATACGCAATCGGCTTCTTCCTGGCAGGCTTCTTCCTGTACGCAACTCTGTTCGCGGCCGTGGGCTCGATCGTCAGCCGTACGGAGGACCTGGGGCAAGCGGTTATGCCGATTACCTTGCTCACGCTCGTAGGCTTCTACGTTGCGATGTTCGGACTTAACCAGCCGGATCACATTCTGATTCAGGTGTGCCAGTACATTCCTTTCTTCTCGCCGTTCCTGATGTTCCTGCGGATCGGATTGTCGGAGCCGGCTTGGTGGGAAATTGCGCTCTCGATCGGCATTCTGGCCGCATCCATCCTCCTGATCGGCTGGATTTCCGCCAAAATCTATCGCGTCGGCGTTCTGATGTACGGCAAACGTCCTTCGGTCAAAGAGATTATGAAAGCGATGAAGGCTTACAAGGTATAAGGATTTCCAATATTGTGAAGGATGACCCGAAAGATGGACACTTGAAAAAAGTGACCTCTTTCGGGTCATTTTGCGCTTTAGCCAAATAAAGGATGAAAAAGCTTACCGTGGCTAGCCCCATTTTTCACCACTCCTTAGTGTGGAATTGTGGTCAAAAACCGATATAATTCGTGGTATTCGGCCAAGAAATTGTCATATTTTAGGTAATTGTGGTATGTTTGAGGTGACATTTGGACTATTCGTATGATCCGATAGGCTTGGGTCGGTTACACACCCGAGGATAAATAGGAGAGTGATTGTTTTGGCAAGCTGTCGTAAATGTGGAAACGAAGTGTCAGATGACAGTACCTTTTGTAACAAATGTGGAGCAAAGCTTGGAGAAGAATTAGCAAAGAGAACAGTTTCCCAAAAAACCAAATGGTTATTAGCCGGAACGACACTGGTGGTTGTTGCCCTCGTAGCTTTCGTGTCTATAAGGTTGTTGAATAATAGTGACCCCGTTTCTACATTTAAATCAGCCTTGCTTGATCATAAGTATTCTGACGCGATTGAAGTATACGAACAAGAAATTAAGGGTGACTTAGATAAAGAAAAAACGGTGGAAGTTTTTTTGAAAGAGGATATACAGAGAATTAAAGAAGATTTTATAAATGAAAAGATTGATTTTAGCTCAGCTTCAAAGGACCTGGAAAGTATCAAGAAAACAGCTTTAATGCTATCGGAATTGAAAACGGTTGAGAAAGAAATAAACGCATTGAATAAATCAAGAACTGCATTTAAAACCGGCGAAGAGTTTATTGCACAAAATAAACCTAAAGAAGCTCTTGCTGAGCTAAAAAAGGTCATTGAATCTGATGGAGTAAATTATAAAAAGGCACAAGAATTAATTAGCGCATCATCAAGCGATTATAAACAAGCTGTATTGTCTGAAGCTGAGGCATTCGCATCCGATCAGAAGTATGAGGAAGCAATTCGTGTGATGTCAGATTCGTTGAAAGTATTATTAAATGACTCTGATTTAGTGGCGAAAAAAACAGTGTATCAAAAACAAAACGAAGAAAAACTAGCGATCGAGCGTAGGGAAAAGATGGAAGATTTAAAGGGGAAACAAGAATTAAGCGTAATCAAAACAGGACTATTTACAGATTGGCTTGACGATCAGTATGTGACGATCCAAGTTAAAAATAACACAGATAAAGTTGTGAAAAAGTATGTTGTGGGGTGGATGGGATTTGATGGGGACGGGTATCCTGTTAAAACAGGTTGGTTGTCTCCGGACATCTTAAATGAAGGTAACGCAGAGGCAAACATTCAACCCGGCAAAACCTATGGTTCAAATAGCGGATATCAATTAACGGGTGGATACAGTAAGAGTCTTGATGCAAAGAAATTCATTGCTTGCGTCAAAGAGGTAGAGTACTATGATGGAACGAAATGGGAAAATGAGTATTATAATTATTGGGTAGAGGAATATAAGGACAAGCAATATAAGTAAGTATTTGAACCGCCATTTTTGGCGATCAGACTGTCGAGAAAGTCTCGGCGGTCTTTATTTATTATCCATTTGATTTATTATCCGAACGGGAAAAATTACAAAGATGGGATACCCGCTCATGAAGTGGAGAACCACCGGATAACAAAACGTCGAATAAAACAAATTCCCCTAACCCTTCACGCCAAAGAGGGGTTATTAGTCGTATCTAATACCCAGTGAGCCGCCCCGTCCCGGACGCAGCGGCGCCGGAGATCAGGCCGGCGTCTGCTCCTGCAGGTCTTCTCTGCACACGCGGCGGATATCGTCCGTCAAATAGTTCAGAATCCGGTTGCGCCCGACGGCTTCCTTGCGGATCAGGATGCCCAGATCGGGGCCGGCGATCATGTCGGACACGGCTTTGACGACCGTTCCGGGCAGCGGCGGCGAGATGGATACGAGCGGCGCGAGCGCGATGCCGAGCTTTGCCTGCACGAAATATTTGAGCGAATTGATGCCGGTAACCTCGATGCTGCTTTGGCGGAGCATGCCGATTTTTTCGGAGATGGCTTCCTCGACGCGAATGCGAAAAGGGCAGGTTCCGGGCGTCATAATGAATTTCTCGTCCTTCAGATCGCGAATGCCGAGCTTGTCCAGCGCGGCCAGCGGGTGATCGGCGTACAGCAGGAGGCCGAATGTTTCCGTCAGCAGATGCTCGAACGACAGCTCGATATGCGGTTCGGGCCGGTTGCAGAACGCGAGGTCGATCTCCTCGTTCAGCAGCATATCGACCAGTCCCTTGTTGGAGCCGATGGCGACTTTGATTTGAATCTTCGGTCTTTTTTGCGCGAATGCCGACAAGATCGCCGGAAACCGATTGCTCGCGGAAGGCTCGGAAATCCCGATCCGGATGAGTCCCGCATCCCCCTGCGTGTAGTCGCGCAAATCGTTCTCGAAGGCATCGTATTGCTGCAGCAGCTTCTCCGCCTTCTGTAGGAAAAATCTCCCGGCGCTCGTCAGCTCCGTCGTTTTTCCCCGTTCGAACAGCCTGATGCCCAATTCCTCCTCCAGCTTTTTCACCTGCACGGTAATGGTAGGCTGAGAATATTGCAGCGCCCTAGCCGCTTCTTGGAAGCTTCCGAGCTTAACGATTGTAAGGAACGTCTTGATGAGTCTTATTTCCATAGTTTTCCGCTCTCCTTACTCAGTTTAATTTTTATAAACTCCCTCTTTACTTTTTTCAATTATACATAATCAATCTTATCGGCTATTATAACAGACATAGTTCAAATAAACCAAGCGGAATACTAAGAATTAAAATGGAGGGTGTTTTTATGTCACAGGAAAGTTTGTACGTACGCCGCGCGCCGAGTTTTTCTTCCAAGCTGTTCGGTCTTGCCCCCGAGGCGTTCCAAGCGTTCGGAGAGTTCAACAAGCAAGCGTTGGCCGAAGGCGCGCTGACCGTCAGAGTAAAGGAATTGATCGCGGTCGGGATTACGCATATCACCGGGTGCCCTTATTGTATAGAAGCTCATACGGGCAAGGCAAAGGCGGAGCAGGCTTCGCTTGGCGAGTTGGCCGAAGTGATCGCGGTGGCCGCCGCGGTCAATGCCCACGCTTCGTACTATCACGGGGTTAACCTGCTGGCTGCATACGAGGGCGGGAAAGAGGAAGGAAGCGATCTGTATCCGCTCGCCAATCTGGCCCGCGCGGAGCAATTGGCCGAGCTGAACCCGCAGGGCGCGACTTCCTTCGAACGTTATGTCGACCAAGCGCTTAAAGCAGGCAAGCTGACCGAGAAGGAGAAGCTGCTCATCGCCGTAGGGGCCGCGTTCGTCACCGGCGGAGCATACAGCATCGAAATCTTCACCGCACAGGCCAAAGCGGCCGGCGTTACGCTGCAGGAAATCGCCGAAACGCTGCTCGTGGCCGCCGTGCTTAATGCCGGAGCCGTCGTGGCGCATCGGGTGAACGCGCTGCACGCTTTCGAGCGGGAGTAAGCCTATGCCGACAGCAAATGAGCGGCTCCGCCGCAGCGAAACGGTCGAATTGAAGGCGCAATTGATCGCCTGGAGAAGACATCTGCATCAGCATCCCGAGCTTTCCTTCCAGGAATACAACACGGCGGATTTCGTCGAGGAGCAGCTGCGCGGCTTCGGCAATCTGGAAATCAAGCGGCTGACGCCGACAAGCGTCGTCGCCCGGCTGATCGGAGCGTATCCGGGCAAGACGCTGGCCCTGCGCGCCGATATGGACGCTTTGCCGATTCACGAGGAGAACGGTCACGGCTTCGTGTCGCAGACGCCCGGCGTCATGCACGCTTGCGGGCATGACGGGCACACTTCGATGCTGCTGGCGGCGGCGAAGCTGCTGGCCGCAAGGCAAGACAAGCTGCACGGCGAGATCCGCTTTATTTTCCAGCATGCGGAGGAAATGCCGCCCGGAGGCGCGCGCGAGCTGGTAGAGGCCGGCGCGGTCGACGGCGTGGACTGGATTTTTGGCGAGCATCTGGCTTCGCTGCTGCCGCTCGGGCAGATCGGGCTCGGATACGGAGCGACGGCGGCTTCGCCGGACAATTTCTCGATCGTGATCAAGGGCAGCGGGGGCCATGCGGGCACGCCGCACCGAGCGGTCGATTCCATCGCGATCGGCGCGCAGGTCGTGACGAACCTGCAGCATATCGTCTCCCGCTATACCGATCCGCTGGCAAGGTTGGTCGTATCGGTTACGCAGTTCACGGCGGGCGCGTCGCATAACGTCATTCCCGACACCGCGTTGCTGCGCGGCACCGTCCGCTGCTTCGACGAGACGCTTCGCCAGCAGGTTCCGAAGCAGATTGAACGGCTCGTCGCCGGCATCGCTTCGGCGCACGGGGCTTCCTACGAGCTGGATTACTTGTTCGGCTACGATCCGGTCGTCAACGACGACGAGCTGACGCGCATCATCGAGGAGGTCGCGGGCGCAGTCGTCGGCGAAGATCAGGTGCCGAGATTGCCTCCGGGCATGGGAGCCGAGGACTTCTCTGCCTATCAGCGGAAGGTGCCGGGAACGTTCGTCATGATCGGAGCGGGCAATCCGGAACGCGGCATCGTCCATCCGCATCATCATCCGAAGTTCGACTTCGACGAAGACGCGCTGCCAATCGGCACCGAGTTATTCCTTCAAGTTGCGGAGCGGCTGCTTCAGTGGGAGCCATAAACCAAACAGACAAGATATGGAGAGGGAGATTGATACCTATGAACAGAACTTCGAAAAAAACGTTCGGCTTCCTGCTGACAACGCTGCTTGCCATCGCGGTGATCATCAGCGGCTGCAGCTCGAATAACGACAAAGGCGCTTCGTTGCCGCCCGCTTCCTCCGGATCGCCGTCGGCTTCGGCGAGCCCGTCCGCTTCGAACGCGGCCGACGGAGAAGAAACCGTGGACGTGCTCCGCTATCCGCTGACGCTGACATTCGCCTCGCTCGATCCGCACCTGGTGCCGACGGGCGGCGTAGCGAACATCGACCGCCACATTTACGAGCAGCTCGTGGCGTTCAATACCAAATATGAGCCTAAGCCGGTGTTGGCCACGGAAATTCAAGTGAGCGAGGACGGCAAGACGTATACGTTCCCGCTTCGCAAGGGCGTCAAGTTCCACAACGGCAAGGAATTGAAGGCGGAGGACGTCGTCGCTTCGCTCAACCGCTGGAAAGAAAAGACGGCGCGCGTTCAAACCTCGTTCGGCGATTCGCTCTTCGAGGAAGTCGACGAATACACAGTGGCGATTACGCTTGCCCAGCCGAGCAACGACGTTCCGCTGCAGCTTGCGAGCTACCTCCAGTTTTCCGCGATCACGACGAAGGAAGCGATCGAATCGGCCGGGCCTGACGGCCTGACGGAAATTATCGGCACCGGTCCTTACAAGTATGTTGAATACAAGCAGGATCAATATGTCCATCTGACCCGCTTCGACGATTACGTCTCCCCCGAGGGCCCGCAGGACGGCGTAATCGGCAAGAAAGAAGCGCTGGTCAAAGACGTCTACTTCGATCTGATTCCCGACGGCTCTACGGCGTTTAACGCCTTCCTGGCCGGCGACTACGATTTCGCCAGCGTGACCGTCGACAACCTGCCGCAGGTGCAGAGCTTGTCCGACGTGACGCTGAACAAGGTGTTCGCGGGAGAGCTCAACATCGTGTTCAACAAAAAGGCACCGTTCCCGTCGAACGTGAAGTTCCGCGAAGCGATCGCCGCCGCGCTGGACGCCGAGCAGGTGCTGGCTGGCTATACGTCCGACCCCGAGCTGTACCGTCTCAATTCGAGCCTGGTCACGCCGGACAACGCGGAGTGGCACAGCGAAGCCGGGGCGGAGAAGTACAATCAGAAAAATCCCGAGCTGGCGAAGCAGCTGCTCCAGGAATCCGGCTACAATGGCGAAGAGCTCGTGTTTCTGACGACGAGAGATTCAGCCGGGGCGTTCTACAACGCGACCGTGCTTGTCGTCGACCAGCTGCAGAAGATCGGAATCAAGGCGAAGATCGACACGTACGACTTCACGACGATGATCGCCCGGCGCGGCGACCCGGCGGCGTGGGACATCTACGTCGGTTCGTTCTCCAACCAGGCGAGCCCTTCGCAGGTGCTGTTCCTCGGCAAATCATACGGCTGGCCTGAAGACGAGCAGCTGCAACAGCTGATCCGCAATACGACGGAGGCGCTGACTCCGGAAGCGAAGAAGCAGGCGTCCGACGCGCTGCACGCTTACCACTGGAACTACCTGGGCGCCGTCAAGATCGGCGATACCGGCACTTATTACGCGAATCGCAACAACGTCGTCGGCTATCAATTTTTTGAAGGCCCGATCCTCTGGAACACGAAGGTATTGAAAAAATAAGCGGCGATGGCGCCGGAGGGGGGTTAAACGATGCTGGGTTTTATCGGAAAACGGTGCTTGTATCTGCTTATCGTGCTGTTCATCCTGTCGGTGGTCGTATTCTCGATCATTTATCTCATACCCGGCGATCCCGCTCTGGCGCTGCTCGGAGATACGGCCACACCGGAGATGCTTGAGGCGCTGCGGCTGGACATGGGCCTTCACCGTTCGGTCTTCGAGCAGTACGGGCTTTGGATCGTCCAATTGCTGCAGGGCGACCTCGGCCAATCGTACGCGCTGAAGCAGCCCGTATGGGATGCGATCGTCGAACGGCTGCCTCCCACGTTGTCCATCGCCGTGCTGGCGCAGGGGATCGCGATCGTCATAGCGATCCCCCTCGGCTTATTCGCCGCCTCGCGGCCGGGCACGGCCGCCGACCGGTCGGTTCGCGGCTTTACGCTGCTCGGGATGACGGTGCCCAGCTTCCTGCTCGGCCTGTTCATGATGCTGCTGTTCGCCGTGCAGCTCAAATGGCTGCCGGTGTCCGGCTACAAGCCGATCAGCCAGGGGCTCGGCATCTATCTCAAGCATCTTCTGATGCCTGCGATCGCTCTTGGGATCATTCATTCGGCGCTTCTGACGCGCATTACGCGTTCGGCGATGCTGGAGGTGCTGGGCGAGAGCTATATCCGCACCGCTCGGGCCAAAGGCGTGCGCGAAAGCCGCATCGTGTACTGGCACGGCTTGCGCAACGCGCTGATGCCGATCGTGACGGTCATCGGCCAGTCGTTCGGCGCGTTGATCGCCGGTGCGGCGGTTGTCGAGTCGATCTTCAACATTCCGGGGCTGGGACAATTGCTCGTCAATTCGGTGCAACGCAGAGATTATGCCGTTATTCAAGGCGCCGTGCTATTCGTCGCGACGTTGACGGTGCTGCTGAATTTGCTCGTCGATCTGCTCTACGCGGCGATCGATCCCCGGGTCAGACTGAATCGGTAAAGAAGGGAGGAAGTTACGATGGCCGCTGAAAAGTCGACGTCACACGAGATTGCGGATTGGCCTCCGGCCGTGAACGAAGGCGTGAACCGGACGTCATCGGTGCGCGGGAGCGCGGTCGGGATGCAGGCGACTGCCGCCGGAGCGGAACGAAAGCCGCTGCTTCGCAGGCTGGCCTCGAACAAGGAGCTGCTGTTCAGCGGCATCGCCGTGGCGGCGATCGGCGCCGTCGCGCTGGCGCCGGGGCTGTTCGCAACGCACGATCCGTACGGGCTGGACGTGGCGAGCCGCTTTCAGAAGCCCGGTTCGACCCATCTGTTCGGCACCGACAATTTCGGGAGGGACATCTATAGCAGAACGGTGTTCGGACTGCAGATTTCCGTGCTCGTCGGCTTGGGCGTAGCGGCCATGTCCGGCTTGCTCGGTCTCGTCATCGGCTTGTACGCGGGCTTCTACCGCGTGCTCGATCAGCTGTTCATGCGCATCTCCGACGGCTTGATCGCCTTCCCGAGCATCTTGCTGGCGCTGGCGATCATGTCTATGCTCGGACCGAGCATCGGCAATCTGATGCTGTGCTTGACGGCGGTCATCACGCCGAACGTCGCCCGCGTCGTCCGCTCGGGAGTGCTCGTCGTCCGGGAGCAGACTTACGTGGAGGCGATGCAGGCGCTCGGTGCCTCCAAGACGCGAATATTGTGGCGGCACATCGCTCCCAACACGATGTCGGTGCTGATCGTGCAGACGACGTTCATCTTCGTCGAAGTCATTATTGTGGAGGCGGCGCTCAGCTTTCTGGGGGCGGGCATTCCGGCGCCGACGCCGAGTCTCGGCAATCTGCTGCTGGACGGCAAGATGTATATTTTCAACTCATGGTGGATGACGGTGTTTCCCGGCGCGGCGCTGTTCGCGGTGGCGCTCGTCTTCAACCTGCTCGGCGACGGGCTGCGCGATTATCTCGATCCGCATGCCGATCGCGCCGGCGGCAAATCGGGAAGGAAGTGAGGCACATGACGAAGGCCGGCGATAATCAACTGCTGGACGTGCGAAATTTGAGAACGTGGTTCCGGACGGACAAGGGGAGCGTCGCCGCGGTGGACGGCGTCTCGTTCCAGGTGAAGGCCGGCGAATTTATCGGCATCGTCGGGGAGTCGGGCTGCGGGAAGAGCGTCACGTCGCAATCGATCATGCGGCTGCTGGACGAGAAACGCAGGGTCCGTTACGAGGGCGAGGTCAATTATCGCGGCGAAAATCTGTTGAACCTGTCGCCTTCGCGCATGCGTTCGATACGCGGCAACGAAATCTCGATGATCTTCCAGGACCCGATGAGCTCGCTCAATCCGGTATTCACGATCGGCAAGCAATTGACGGAAGCGATCAGGCTGCATGAGCGGGTGCCGCGCCAAGCCGCCAAGGAACGGGCGGTCGAGCTGCTGCGCCTGACCGGCATTCCGGCGCCCGAGCGGCGCATGAGAGAGTATCCCCACCAGCTTTCGGGCGGCATGAGACAACGGGTTATGATCGCGATCGCGCTTGCCTGCCGTCCCTCGCTGCTCATTGCGGACGAGCCGACAACGGCGCTGGACGTGACGATTCAGGCGCAAATACTCGACTTGCTCGGCGAGCTTAATCGAAGCTACGGCATGAGCGTCATGCTCATCACGCACGATCTTGGCGTCGTCGCCGAGGCGTGCACCCGCGTGCTGGTCATGTATTTGGGCCAGATCGTCGAGGAGGCGCCGGTGAACGAGCTGTTCGCCAGGCCGCTGCATCCTTACACGAAGAGCTTGATGCAGGCCGTTCCAACGCTGGACAGCGATCGAGGCCGGGCGCTGCCTGCCATTGAAGGCAGCGTGCCGACGCTGCACGAGATTCCGCCCGGCTGCCGGTTCGCCGAGCGCTGTCCGTACGCGGACGAGCGCTGCAGGGGACCGGAGCAGCCGCCCGTCGTGCAGGTCGGCGACGGACATGCAGCCCGTTGCTGGTACGTCGGATCATTGGAGGAGGGAGGAACGCGGGATGACGACTGCGCCTAAGAACAAGCCGCTGCTGGAGGTCCGCAATCTGACGAAGCATTATCGCGGCGGTTCGGCTTTCAGCCGCAATGCTCCGGTCGTCAAAGCGGTGAACGGCGTTTCCTTTCAGCTGTTCGAAGGAGAAACCTACGGGCTGGTCGGCGAATCGGGCTGCGGCAAGAGCACGCTCGGCAAGACGATTCTCCGGCTGCAGGAAGCGACGGACGGAGAGGTCGTCTACCGGGATCAGAACCTGCTCCAGCTTCCCGTCAAGATGATGCGCGGCGTCCGCAAGCAGCTGCAGATGGTGTTCCAGGATCCCTACACGTCGCTTAACCCTCGCCGCAAAATCGGCAAAACGCTCGAAGAAGCGCTGATTATCCACGGAGTCCGCTCGCGTGAAGAGCGGGCGCAGCGGGTTGCCGACATGCTGGAGCGGATCGGCCTGCGCCCGGAGCACGGCTGGCGTTATCCGCACGAGCTTTCCGGCGGCCAACGCCAGCGGATCGGGCTCGCGCGTGCGTTGATTCTCAATCCGCAGATCGTCGTCTGCGACGAGCCGGTGTCCGCACTGGACGTCATCATTCAGTCGCAGATCGTCAATCTGATGAAAAAGCTGCAGCGCGAGCTGAGCCTGACCTACCTGTTTATCGCCCACGATATTAGCGTCGTGCGTTATATCTCGGACCGCATCGGCGTCATGTACCTCGGCAAGCTGGTCGAGGAAGCGGAGACGGACGCGCTGTTCGCGTCGCCCCGCCATCCGTATACGAAAGTGCTGCTGTCGGCGGTGCCGGTTCCTTCGCCGGGCAAGGCGAAGGAACGGGTCAAGCTGACCGGCGAGCTGCCGTCGCCGCTCGACATTCCCGTCGGCTGCGCGTTCCATACCCGCTGTCCTTATGCGACGGACATATGCCGGAAGGAAGAGCCGCCGCTAAGAAGGCTGGCGCATAACCACTCCGCAGCCTGTCACCATGCGGAGACGCTCGCGTCGTCCGGCGAGAGCCGCAAACCTAACTAAGGGAGAGAATCGCAATGAAGCAAATCCATTTGGGCGTATTCGAAGTCAACGCCGTTAATCACTTGACGCCCGGCATCTGGACGCATCCGGAGCAGAACCGGATTCATTTCAACAGCATCGATTACTGGGTGGAAATCGCCAAGCTGCTCGAACGGGGCAAATTCGATTTCATGTTTTTCGCCGATACGTATAGCTACCCGAAGAAGAATCCGGAGCTGGCGTTCCGGGAAGCCGGCGGCGCGCCGGGCAACGACCCGATGCTGCTCATACCGGCGCTCGCGATGGTTACGGAGCATCTGGCGTTTACGATGACGACATCCACGACTTACGAGACGCCGGTCGCCAATTCCCGCCGCTTCTCGACGCTGGATCATCTGACGAAGGGCCGGATCGGCTGGAATGTCGTCACGACGAGCAACCCGACGGCGGCGGACCTGTTCGGGCGAACCGACTTTCTGCCTCATGATGAGCGGTACGATATGGCCGACGATTTTCTCGAAGCGAGCTACAAGCTGCTGGAAGGCTGCTGGGACGACGACGCCGTCGTGATCGACCGGGAGAAGCGGATTTTCACCGATCCGGAGAAGGTTCATCTGGTCGTGCACGAGGGCAAGTACTTCAAGCTCCGCGGATATCATACGCCATCGCCTTCTCCACAGCGGACGCCGGTCATTTTCCAGGCGGGCAGCTCGGAGCGGGGACGCATATTCGCGGCACAGCATGCGGAAGGGGTGTTCTTGAAGGCGCCGACGCCGGCGATCTTGCGCGAGCAGGTTGCCGACATCCGCAGGAGAGCGCAAGAAATCGGCCGCGACCCGGCATCCGTGAAAGTATTTACGGGCTTGTCCGTCGTGACGGCGCCGACGCGCGAGGAAGCGCAGCGGAAATACGAATCTTATTTAAGCTATCAGAGCCGGGAGTCCGCGCTAGCCGCTTATGCCAGCGTGACGGGCATCGATCTGACGAAGCTCGATCCCGACTCCTATTTCGAGAACGTGCATACCGAGATGGGGCAGACGCATACGGACCGGTTTACGAAATACAGCCCCACGAAGAAAAAGGTAAGCGAGGTTATCGACGATTTCCTGCAGAAAGGATTCCGCGGCTTGACCGTCGTAGGGTCACCGGAGGAAGTGGCGGACCAGATCCAGGCCTGGGTCGAGGAAACCGACGTGGACGGCTTTAACGTAGAGCCTTACGTGCTCCCCGGCACGTATGCGGATTTTATCGACCTTGTCGTGCCGATTCTTCAGGAACGCGGCTTGTTCAAGAAGGATTACGCGCAGGGCACGTTCCGCGAGAAGCTGTTCGGTCCGGGCAACGCGCGGTTGCCGATCAGCCATCCCGCGACGGCGTTTCGCGACGCGGCGCGGCTGCGGCCGGCATCCGCGAACGATGCGGCGCCGCTTCCCGCCGGCGAAGGGAGCCGCTGACCTATGCTGCTGGAAGAACGGCAGCGGCAGCTCGCGGAAAGGCTGGAGCTGACCGAAGGCCAGCATGCCCTGGTGCTGCAAGCTCGCGAGCTGGGACGCGCGGTCATCGGACCTGCGGCGAACCGGGTCGACCGGGACGGCGATTATCCCCGCGAGGCGATCGAGGCGCTCAAGGGAGCCGGGCTGACCGCGCTGGCCGTACCTGCGGGAGCCGGCGGCTTCGGCGCCGGTTATCGCGGAGACGTGGTCGCGCTGCCGCTCGTATTGATGGAGATCGCGTCCTGGTGCTCGTCGGCGTCGCAGGTGCTTGCCCTGCATAACTCTGCCGTGCAGTATATTCACGCCCTAGGAGAAAAGCGGCAAGCCGACTTCTTCTTCGCAGAAGTGCGGGAGGGCGCCATGTTCGGCAGCTTCGGCAGCGAGAACCGGCCTGATCGAGCGAGCCTCCAGATGCGGAGCAAGCTTACGCGGGTGGAAGGCGGTTATTTGCTGGAAGGCGACAAGCGGTTCGCGACGGGCTCTCCGGGCGCCAAATGGGCGTTCTGGCATTCCGTGCTGGCGGAAGAAGCGGACAATCCGCGCGCGCCGCTTGCGATGCCGATCGTCGCGCTGGATTCGCCGGGCATTACGGTGCACGGCGACTGGGACGGCCTCGGTCAGCGCGGAACGGGCAGCGGCACCGTCACGGCGCGGCAAGCATTCGTCCCGGAGCGGCAGTTGATCGGTCGGCCGGGCGCCTTCGCGGCGTTCGGCGATTTTTTTGCCGCGCAGTTCAACGTCCACTTCGCCGCGCAATTTACCGGCATCGCCTATGGCGCCTATCGCGAGGCGCTCCGCTACGCGGCGGGCAAGCGCGCGGCTTGGACGTCCGCCGATGCCGCGGATTCCGTGCTCGCGCTGCGGCTCGGCGACATGTCCGCCAAGCTGGCGGCGTCGCGCCAGCTTGTCCTGCAAGCGGCGCGCCTGCTGCAGGCGTACCAGGAGGCGCCGGAGCTGCTTCCGACCGTTCGCGCCGCCGCTTCTCACGCCAAGATTATCGCCACGGAAACCGCGCTCGAGGTAACGAGCGGCATTTTTCAGACGATGGGCGCCAGATCCGCAACCCGTGAGAACAACTTCGACATGTACTACCGCAATGCGCGCACGCTGACGCTGCACGACCCGGTGGACAAGCATCGGGAGACGGCCGGAAGACTTCAACTGGGCGAGCTTGACGCGAGGTGAATCGGCGAACTTTATAATGTCAATGAAGAAACCTTGATAGCCGAATTTCGGTCTATCAAGGTTTTTGTCTGAGTTTTGTCTTAGTATGTTCAATCTCTCGTCGCGTACAGGTTCCTCACAGACTGTCTGGGCACTTTGCATGCTCATTGTTGTGTCTTTGGTTCAACCTATATAGCTTCCCCTTGTATTTATAAATTTTCGCCTTATTTTTATAAGAGAACGCCGTCCGTCTGAGCTACACTGATAATATTGCGAAATTTCTAATGAATTATAAAAAACCAAAGAGGAGGATTTCGATGGCCGTCTTGAACCTGCATTTCTTCTCGCGAAGCCTGAAGCGCGAAGTTCCGTTCACCGCACTCATTCCGCTGGATTCCCCCATCCCTTCCGTCCAAGAGGATACGATTCAGCCGCTAAAGGCGCTGTATCTCCTGCATGGATACTCCGGCACTCATTCGGATTGGGTTAGCTTCTCTCGTATCCGGGAGCTGTCGGACCGTTATCGGATTGCCGTTATCATGCCCTCCGGAGAAAACCACTTCTACGTAGACGATGAGAATAAGGGCGCGCGATATGGGGAATACATCGGTAAAGAGCTGGTCGACTTTACCCGCAAGCTGCTCCCGCTCTCTTCCGCCAGGGAGGACACGTTCATCGGCGGATTGTCCATGGGCGGATACGGTGCGATTCGGAACGGTTATAAGTACGCAGATCGCTTTGGCCGAATTATCGCATTGTCGTCTGCCCTTATCCCGTATAAAATCGCTAATATGGAGCCCGGCTTTAAGGACGGAATCGCCGATTACGGCTATTATCGGAGCGTCTTCGGGGATTTGACTCGGCTGCTCGGCAGCGAAAAGGATCCGGAAGCGATCGTCCGGCGGCTGAATGAAAACGGCGAGGAGCTTCCAAACCTCTATATGGCTTGCGGGACCGAGGATTTCTTGCTGGACGTGAATCGTCGCTTCCATGATTTTCTCGAGCGAGAGAAGATCGAGCACACTTATCGCGAAAGTGCCGGCTCCCACACTTGGGATTTCTGGAACGAGACGATCGCGGACGGCTTGAAGTGGGCTTTAGGAGAGCCTCCTGCGTTCCCGGCAGCGGAATAGCGTCAAGGAAGCCCCTGATTCTCGATCGTGCGATTGAGGTCGGGGGCTTCCTGGATTACGGCAGAAAGGAGAGGGCTCAAGATGCGTACGAACAGCATCGTCTTCAAGTTTTTTTTGCAATTGACCATCATCGTGGCGATTCTGTTCACCATTCTGGTCTTGAGCAATGTGTACTCGCTGGAGGTCGTGAGGAACAACACCCTGGACAGCGCGCGCAACACGCTCTCCCTGTATCAAGCCAACATCCGGAACTACTTGAATAACTTTTCCAAGGATTTGACAGAAATCTTCGAGAATAACGTCGATGCGGCAAGCGACTTCGAGCAGCTGAACGAGAGCGCACGGTACTTCAGAGCGATCCAGCTCAAGAAGGCGTTGACCGCGAAGATGTCCGGCAACGACGCCAGCGACGGCCTCTTTATCCGTCTGCCCGGCGATACGCTTCTCGCTCAAATCAGCTCTCGCATCAACTCCAACGAGAAGCTGGCGCTGATCGACTATATCGCGCAGCAGGAATGGGCTCCCGATCCGGAAGGAAAAGCGGACGAATGGACGGTTCTCTCTATTCAAGGAATCCATTATTTGTTTAAATACATGACTTACGCGGAGATGACCTTCGGTACGTTCGTGAATGCGGACACTCTTCTGGACATGGTAAACCGGGGAGGAAACGATCGGAATATATACGTGCTTAGCGACCGGGAGGGTCGCATTCTGACCTTGAACCAAGCAAGCCCGGAATTCATCGAGTCCATGGACGAGCTTCGGAACGAATATCGCGGCCGCTATCTCATGATCTCTGAGCCTATTGCCGAATTCGGCCAGATCACGAACCTCGTCGCCAAGCAGAGCGTGTTCTCTAAGCTGAAAGTAATCCAGTGGATCATCGTCCTTCTGGCGCTGGTATCGCTAATTGTCGTGCCTCTAGTCCTTCGCTGGCTGGCGAGGGATATTCTCAAGCCGGTTCTGGAGCTGGTCAAGGCGGCCAAGGAGGTCGAGAAGGGGCAGCAGGAGCTGCAAATTCCCGATGGTTCGCAATACTCGATGGAATTCACGAAGCTGTTCCATTCCTTGCAATCCATGGTGAGAGAGATTACGGATCTGAAGATCCAATCCTACGAGGAGCAGATCGAGCGCAGCCGCGCGGAGATCAAATATTTGCAGATGCAGATCCGCCCGCATTTCTTCCTAAATGCCATCTCGACGGTGACCAGTCTGACTTATCAGAACAAAAACGAAGAGATACGCAGTCTGATCCATCATCTGTCCGAGCACCTGCGTTATATGTTCAAGGTCGGCTTAACCGTCGTTCCGCTCGAGGAAGAAATCAAGCATGCAGTCAACTATATTCGCATGCAGGAGATCCGGTATCCCGATCAGATTTTCTATATGTTCGAGATTCAGGAGGAGGCTGGCCGCTCGCTTGTGCCCCAATTCATGGTTCAGACGTTCGTCGAGAATGTCTTCAAGCATGCGATGTTCTACGGGGAGATGCTCTCGATTTATATCCGCGCCGGCTTCGTGACAAGGGAGGGCGCTTCCTTCGTAAAAATTGTTATCGAGGACAACGGAGGCGGCTTTTCCGGCGAATGGCTGAGAGGCTTCTCTTCCGGGGATGAGGCGGAGGGAGGGGTTCATATCGGAATCGCCAACGTCCGACGAACGCTTCAACTCTTATACAGGCGAGAGGATCTGATAAACCTGTCGAACGGCGAACCGTCCGGAGCGCGGGTGGAATTGTGGATACCGGCAACGATAAACGACGAACGAACGGCGTAGGAGGGATCTGAATGCGCTGCTTATTGATTGACGACGACATCCCTACGGTCGAGGCGTTACTTCGCATCGTGAATTGGAGCGATCACGGGGTAGGAGAGACGATGACCGCGTACAACATTCAGGATGCCCAGAGGCTGTTCGAGGCCGCGCGACCGGACATCATCGTCTGCGACATCGAGATGCCGCGCGGCTCCGGACTCGACATGATCAAGTGGGTCCGGGAGCGGGAGTATGACGGAGGCTTTATTTTCTTCACCTGTCACGAGAGCTTCGAGTTCGCTTCGACGGCCATTTCGTACAACGCCGATGCTTACCTCGTCAAGCCAATCGACAAGACGAAGCTGGAGGCCGCGCTGCGCAAGGCCGTTGACGCTCTTAAGCAGAACCGGATGCTGGACGAGTACAGCAAGCTTGGCATGACCTGGATCAAGAACAAGGAATGGGTGGAGCGGAATTTCTGGAGGGATATCTTGACGGAGGCGATTTCTCCTCGGACGGATCTTATCCAGTGGGAGATTCGCAAGAGAGAGCTGCCGCTGACTGTCGAGGGAGCTTATGGCCTGTTTCTCGTCGGCGTTCCGCGATCCCAGCTTGAGGGACACTGGGACAGCAGCATCTTTCAGTACGCTCTGTCCAATCTAGGCTCCGAGGTTCTTTTTCGACAAGTTAATCATGATCGAGTCATTCCTTATCAGACGGAGTCCGCATTCTACAATGCGATGATTGTGGAAGGGCCGTTCGATGCGGAACAGTTGAGGGATATCGGGGAACGGCTGATCGCGCTGTGCGCGCAATATTTGAAATGCACGATAACCTGTTACATCAGCGAGACGGTCGCCATCTCCGAGCTTTCTCGGACAAGAGAACAATTGGAGCTATTAGACGCTTCCAATATTATCTTCAGAGGGAAGGTCCATTTTCAGAAAGACCCTTTTCATTATGATACGACGGATCGCTACGCTTTGGACATGGACCGCTTCGCGCTGCTATTCGTCCAGAAAGAGAAGATTCAGATCGTCAACGGGCTGAAGAAAGAGCTGGAGAGACTGACCGAGCAGAACAAGCTGGATCCCGCGACCTTGCATTCGATTCGGGAAGATTTTCTGCAGGTCGTTTATTCTATGCTCCTAAGAAATCATATCCAGGCGCATCGGCTATTCGCCGACGAAACCATCCTGCAGCTGGCGCAACAAGCCGACAGCAGCGTATTTGACTTCATGAAGTGGGCCCAAGCGATTACCGACAAGACGATCGATTCCATTCGGGAGGCGCTGAAGTCCGAAGGAGTCGTCGATAAGGCCAAGCGGTTCATTCATGAGCATTACAAACAAGAGTTGAGCCGGGAGGACGTTGCCGCCCACGTGTACCTGACGGCGGATTATTTGGCCAAGGTGTTTAAAGCGGAGACAGGCCTTGCAATCAAGGAATATTTGAACGAATGCCGAATAAACGCGGCCAAGCAGCTTTTGCTCGAGAGCAAATCGAGCATAAGCGAGATCGCGCTGGAGACCGGTTTCGATACGTTGTCCTATTTCTCCACCGTGTTCAAGAAGATGACGGGGGAAACTCCGAACGCTTACCGCTCGAAGCACAAGCCGCTTCAATAACCGAACTCCGCTTCCGACCGGGAGGCGGAGTTTTGGCTCTGCCGGAGTTATGGCCGGGAGTGCTTGTTTTCTAAAATTCAGGCCGTCTTTTTGAAAGCCGCTCTTGTCTCGAACAAGTACAATGAAAGCGAAAACAACGAACAGGGGGTATCGCGGTGAGAAAAAAAGGGATAGCGGCGCTGCTAATGTCGGTGGCGCTCGGCGGGTCGTTATTGACGGCATGCAGCAATTCGGATTCATCGTCTTCGGCTGATGGAAGCGGTTCGGGCAAGGTGGAGGAGGTCGTCTTCGCGATGCCGTCCTTCAATCGAATCCCGGATGACCTGAGCAAAGTCACCGACGCGATCAACAAGCTTACGATAGACAAGATCGGCGTCAAGGTCGATTTCCGCATTTATGGGCCGGCGGATTATACGCAGAAGGTAAACCTGGCCCTCCAGAGCGGGGAGAAAATGGACGTATTCACGACACTCGGTCAATTCTCGAATTACGTCTCCAAGAGCCAGGTCGCTCCGCTGGACGAACTTCTCGCCGAGCACGGCAAGGAGATGACCTCGATTCTGGAGAAGGACTTCGGTCCGGACATGCTGAAGGCCACGACCATTAACGGAAAAATCTATGGAATCCCGGTAAACAAAGGAATGGCTCTGCCGGTCAGCGTCGTCTACAACGCAGATATGCTCAAGGAAGCCGGCTACAGCGCCGACGACATCGTTTCGGCAGACGATCTGGCGGGTATCTTCGAGGCCGTCAAGGCGAAGAATCCGGATGTGGTCCCGTTCGGTCCGATCAATGTCAATCCGAGCGACACCAATCTGATCAATCTGCTGAAGGGAACCCATAAGGTCGATTTCCTGACGGACACGACCGGGGTGGGCGTCGTGGTCGGCGACGACGGCAAGGTCGTCAACTTCTACGAGACCGATATTTTCAAGAACGGCGTTCGAATGATGCGAGACTGGTACGACAAAGGATATCTGCAAAAGGATGCGGCGACAACGACGATCACGTCTAGCGAAATGCTGGCATCCGGTCGAGAATTCTCCTTCCTCGGCGGCTATGGCGGAATGGAGGTTGGCAAGACGATCAGCGCGCAGACGGGCAAGAACGTCGAGACCAAACGAGTCGCTCCGTTCTACTTTGATACCAGCGCAGTCAATTCCGTCAGTTGGATGGTGTCGAGCACGTCGAAGGTGGCGGAAGCCTCGGTTAAATTCCTGAACCTGCTCTATACCGACGAGCAACTGATCAACACGATTCTGTATGGGATCGAGGGCGAAGATTATGTGAAGGTCGACGAGCATCACGTCAAGTTCCCGGAAGGCAAGGACGCCAATACCGTCTCTTACACGGCCATGATAAGCACCGGAATCGTCGGCTCCGAGTCGCTGCAGTATCAATTCGAGGGAATCAACTGGTCGGACATCGAATTGAAGCTTAAGGAGAACAAAGAAACGGAACGTTCGCCATACTTCGGCTTCATCTTCGATCAGAGCAAGGTAAAGACGCAGATCAGCGCCGTGAACAATGTGGTCAACCAATACCTGCCTGGTCTCGTCACAGGCTCTCTCGATCCGGAGACGACCATACCGAAGCTAGTCAAGGCGCTGAACGACGCGGGCGCGGCGGACGTCATCAAGAGCAAGCAAGAGCAGCTCGATCAATGGATCGCGTCCCAAGGCAATTAACAAAGAAAGGCATTAAGGAGAATGGAGCCTGTCGAAGGTTCCATTTTCCGTAATGGGGGAGTAATCGGAATGAGGAATGCGAAGGGAACTTCGAGCGCGCTCCGGAAAACGGCGCCGCTCCTGATGCTGGCCGTCCCGGGCCTGCTTTATTTTCTAATCAACAGCTATCTTCCCATGTTCGGAGTGTTTATCGCGTTCAAGGACATTAACTATGCCAAGGGAATCTTCGGAAGCGACTGGATCGGCTTCGATAACTTCCAGTTCCTGTTCCGAACGACCGACGCCTGGATCATGACGAGAAATACGCTGCTGTATAACCTGTCGTTCATCGTCATTGGAACGATCTGCTCGATTTTCATTGCCATTCTAATGTCGGAGCTGCTGGCCAAATTGTATTCAAAGCTCTACCTATCCGGTCTCGTGCTGCCGAGCCTGATCTCGATGGTCGTGCTGTCGATGCTCGTATTCGCCTTTCTGAACGCGGACAGCGGCTTCGTCAACAAGTCGATTCTTCGGCCGCTCGGCCTTCCGGATATCAATTGGTATTCGGAAGCGAAATACTGGCCTTATCTACTCGTTTTCATACAGATGTGGAAGATGGCGGGTTATGGCTCCATCGTATATTTCGCCTCCATCGCCGGGATCGACAAGAGCATCTACGAGGCGGCCAAGATCGACGGGGCGGGCAAGCTGAGGCAGATTCGGACGATTACGCTGCCGCTTCTCAAGCCTACGGTAATCGTGCTCGGTCTCATGTCGATCGGCCGCATCTTCAACTCCGATTTCGGTCTCTTCTACCAGGTTCCGCTTAACGCCGGAGCCTTGTACAGCACGACCCAGACGATCGACACTTACGTATATCGCGCGCTGATGCAGCTCAACGACATCGGCATGTCGGCAGCGGCGGGCCTGTATCAGTCGCTCGTCGGCTTCGTACTCGTCCTTGTCGTTAACTCGATCGTTAAACGGGTCAATTCGGAAAATGCTTTGTTCTAGGAGGTAAGTCCATGATTCAAACGAGAGGGGAACGCGCCTTCGCCCTGTTCGCCGCCATTATGATGGGGCTCATCACACTGGCCGCTTTCTTGCCGTTCGTTCTCATCATCATCGCTTCCGTAACGAAGGAGTCTAGCCTGATCAATGACGGCTACAGCTTCTTCCCGAAGGCGCTCAGCCTGGACGCTTATCTGTATCTGAAAGCTTCGGCATATACGTTCCTGAGAGCATACGGCGTCTCCTTCCTTGTGACGATCATCGGAACGGCCGTCGGCCTGCTTATTACGAGCATGCTGGCTTACCCGATGTCGCGGAGAGATTTCAAGTACCACAATACGCTGGCCTTCGTCGTTTTCTTTACCATGCTGTTTAGCGGAGGAGTCGTCCCGTCCTACATCATGTGGACGCAATACTTCCACATTAAAGACTCCCTGGCGGCGCTGATCGTACCTAACCTTCTGGCGAACGGATTCAATGTGCTGCTCGTTCGGAATTACTTCAAGAGCAACGTGCCGATCGACCTGATCGAATCCGCGCAGATTGACGGCGCCACCGAGACGAGAACGTTCTTCCGCATCATGCTGCCGCTCTCCGTGCCCGTTCTGGCGACCGTCGGTTTGTTTATGGGGCTCGCTTACTGGAACGACTGGATCAACGCGCTTTATTATGTGAGCAAGCCGCAGTATTACGGAATTCAGAACCTGCTCGTTCAATTGATGAACAACATTCAATACCTCAATTCGGGTCAGGCGGGCAACGCGGTCGGAGCAGGCGCGGTGGATTTGCCGAGCAGCGCGGTGCGAATGGCGATGGCGGTTCTTGGCATCGTGCCCATTCTCGTCGTGTTGCCGCCGCTGCAGAAATATTTGACCCGGGGCGTCGTTATCGGAGCCGTTAAGGGATAGAGGCCTTCACTGGAGAAAAGGAGCTGTGAGCGAATGAAAGTGCAAGACATTATCGATCGCGTACTGGAGAAAAGCTGCGGCGGACGCAAGCTGGAGCAGACGAGCGACGTATTGGCGAGCGGAAGCGCGAACATGGAAGTAACGGGCATCGTCACGACGTTCACGGCGACTGTGGACGTGATCAGAGAAGCGATCTCCATTGGCGCGAACCTGATCGTTACCCACGAGCCGACTTATTTTACCGGAGCCGACAAGGTGGATTGGTTGGAAAACGACCCCGTGTATGCAGCCAAAAAGAAGCTTATTGAAGACAACGGAATCGCGATCTGGCGCTTTCACGATCATATGCATATGGCCAAGAGCGATCTGATCTATGATGGGCTTGTTCAAGAGCTAGGTTGGGAGAATTATAAGCTCGATCCCTCGTCTCCTTGGTCGTACGTCATCGAGCCGACTACCGTCGGAGAGTTGGCGGTATTTTTCAAAAGGAAGCTTGGCATGAGCAATGTGCGAATCGTAGGCAAGCCGGAGTCCCCATGCTCCCGGATCGGTATTCTGGTCGGAGGCGGCAGCCTTGGCCTCGGGCGGGAAGAGATGCCGATGGAGCTCATGCGGGACAAGGAGCTGGACGTCATGGTGTGCGGAGATATTACGGAATGGACGCTGTGCGCGTATGTCAACGACGCCTCCATGCTCGGCATGAACAAGGCGATGATCGTCGTGGGCCATGAGCGTACCGAGGAATGGGGCATGAAATACTTGGCCGAATGGCTTCTTCCGATTGCGGAAGGCGTTCCGGTGACCTTCGTGGATGCCAAGGAGCCGTTCGTGTATCTGTAGGCGGCGTTCAGACGTATGGCAAACGCCGTTCTATCAAAGAGATTATGGTTGCGATGAGGGCTGTCAAGGTGTAGGGAAGGGCATATTTCGTTCCGCGCACCTGAATGGAATAGGGCTTTGCCAGGAAGGACCGCTGCTCCGCTTAACGGTGGAATGCGGTCCTTTTGTATGTCCGCCCGCAAGATTTGAACGGTTAAGCTTACTGCGGTTTTCGTAACTTATACTCGGAGGGTGTCATTTGCATATGCTTTTTAAACTGCTTGGAGAAATAGCTCAAATGCTGGAAGCCGTTTTCCATTGCCGCATCCAGGATGCTGCAAGAGCTCGACTGAATCATTAATGCCGCACTATTCACGCGAAGCAGATTTACGTACTCTACAGGTCTTACCCCTGTCAGCTCTTTGAAGAGACGGCAAAAATGGGACGGGGACATGGAAGCGACAGAAGCCATTTGTTCGAGAGTCAGAGGCAGCTTATAGTGCGCATCCATATATTCCAATACGGAAATCATCCTTTTCCATTTTTGATGGTTCTCTTGATTAGATTGGTCGTAACGCTTTCTGGGGATCAGGCGGGGATATATTTTAGCTAAAAAAATGAGCAAACGCCCTTTAGACAGAAGTTCGTAGCCCTCCTCTTGTTCGTGGAAATCCGAGAGCAGCAATACAACAAGATCAAGCAATTCCTTATGCTCGCTGTTAATTAGAGTTGGGAATAGGGCAGAGCCTCTCAAAAGCGGGTTTAAATACTCCTGACAACAATCGGGATGAAGGCTGGAAAGCCAGGAAAGCTTGAAGACGATCGCGCTGTAAGCGCATCCCTCGTTCCCATTCGAATAGCCGCAGTGAAGCTCGCCCGAATTCACGATGATGCAATCGCCGGCTTGAACCGAATATTCCACATGATTGACGGAGAAGACGGCGCTTCCTCTTCGGATATAGATTAATTCGATTTCTTCGTGCCAATGAAACGGAAGGATCTGCTGATTACCGTTCAAATAGTCTACGTTATAGATTGCGAAAGGAAATTTATAGGAACCGTGAACAACTTTCTCCCGAACCCGATACTCTAGCATGGATAACCCTCCCGATATCAATATTATGCTAGATTTTATCAAAATCAAGTTAGATGAAACATAAAAAACACAATATCATGTTAGTAAACGCAGTGGGGTTTGAATCTAGGAGCTTAATAAAAAGGAGGATAATATGCCTATTGTTAATTATCATGCCGCGAGGGATGGACTTGTGCTTGAAACCACGGAAGGACGGATGCGGCTAACCCCGTATTCGGACAGCGTCATCCGCGTTCAATATACCTTGGAGGCAGATTTCAGCACCGCAGAAAGTCTTATGATCGTTAGGAATCCGGAATATGGCGCAGTCTTCACAATCAAGGATTCGGGCAACGAGTTGAGCTTTTGCACCTCGTATGTAACCATCCGTATCGATAAAAGGACATGCTCGTTTGCTTATTATGATTCGAAAGGCAAGCTGCTTACGAAAGAGCCTTCCCGCGGCGGTAAAACGCTTGTTCCGATCGATGTGTATAAATCCTTATTTGATGATGACTCCAGGCTGGAAACGGGGCAAGGCGCTGACGGATTGCGAGTCAGAGCCAAGAAAATTCAAAGGACGATTGATCGAAAGGCTTACCGTACAAAGCTGGCGTTTGAATGGGCGAATGGAGAAGCGCTATACGGGCTGGGCTCGCATGAAGAGGGAATGTTTAATTTGCGCGGGCAGCACCAATATCTGTATCAGCAAAACATGAAGGCGGTCGTTCCCGTTCTCATGTCGACACGCGGCTACGGAATTTTAGTAGATAGCTATTCCTTAATGAAGTTCCGCGATGATGCATTCGGTTCTTATCTGGGAACCGATGTCGACGATGAGATGGACTACTATTTCATATACGGTCCCGAACCGGACGAAATCGTTCGAGGCATTCGCTTTATAACGGGCAAGGCGCCGATGCTGCCGAAATGGGCGTACGGATATGTGCAATCCAAAGAGCGGTATGAGTCCCAGCATGAACTCATTGAGACGGTCCGCGAATACCGCTCGCGCCAATTGCCGCTGGATGGTATCGTCTTGGATTGGCAATCGTGGACCGGCGAGCTCTGGGGACAGAAGACACTGGACCCGGAACGGTTTCCCGACCCTAAGAAGATGATGGAGGAGCTTCACCGGCTTAATGTCCGGCTTATGGTGTCCATATGGCCGATTATGAATACGAATAGCGATAATCATAAGGAGATGGCCGCTCAAGGCTTTATGTTGGGAAATCAGGCCACCTACGACGCCTTCCGGGAGCAGGCCCGAGAGCTTTATTGGAAGCAGGCTTACGAGGGATTGTTCTCGAATGGCGTCGATGCCTGGTGGTGCGATTGCACGGAGCCGTTTGAAGCGGATTGGAAAGGGGCCGTGAAACCCGAGCCGGAAGACCGGATGAGGATCAATACAGAGGAGTCCAAGCTCTACTTGGACCCCGAATGGATTAACGCCTATTCTTTGCTGCATTCCCGCGGTATTTACGAAGGTCAGCGCAGGACAACCGATCGCAAACGCGTGGTCAATCTGACCCGATCCGCTTATGGGGGCCAGCATCGTTACGGTACGATTACCTGGTCGGGCGACATTTCCGCCACATGGGACACCTTGCGCAAGCAAATTCCGGACGGGCTGAATTTCTGCGCCGCCGGCTCTCCATATTGGACAACGGATATCGGCGCGTTCTTCGTTCAGAATAAGCCGGAGCTCTGGTTTTGGGACGGAGATTACGATGCCGGCGTAGATGACCTGGGCTATCGCGAATTGTACGTGCGATGGTTTCAATATGGCGCATTCCTGCCTATGTTTCGATCGCATGGAACGGATACGCCTCGTGAAGTCTGGCGCTTCGGCGAGCCGGGCGAGCCTTTCTACGACGCGCTTGCCGCTTTCTTGCGGCTTCGTTACAGGCTGCTTCCGTATATCTATTCGCTGGCCTATCGGATTTACAGGGACGACTATACCTTGACTAGAGCGTTGCCGTTCGATTTCAGGCATGATTCCCGTACCTACGACATTCAAGATCAGTTTATGTTTGGTCCGGCTTTGCTGGTCAACCCTGTCACTCGCCCCATGTATTATGACGTCGGCTCGACGCCTCTGGAGGGGATCTTAAAAACGAGAGAGGTTTATTTGCCGGAAGGCTGCAAATGGTTCGACTTCTGGAGCCAGCGCGTATATGACGGCGGACAGACGGTGGAAGCCGAGGCTCCGTTGGAGCGTATTCCGCTGTACGTTCGTTCGGGTTCCATCCTGCCGATGGGAGACGATATTCAATATGCTGACGATCAGACGCAAGCGGATTTGTTCATTCGGATTTATGGGGGACAGAGCGGCTCCTTCGACTACTATGAAGACGAGGGCGACAATTACGGCTATGAAGATGGCAGATTTGCGGTTACATCGATGAGTTGGGATGAAGAGCGACGGATTTTTATCATGGCGGAAAGAAAGGGCTCTTATCCGGGAATGCAGTCGCAGCGAGATATACAAGTTCTGCTGTTGGACCCCGAGGATTCGCTGAACGACCATCCAACCCCCGTAACACGGCAAGTCTCTTATACGGGAAGCTTGATCGAGCTGACCTTCTAATCGTTTGGCCTGCCGGATACCCCTCGGCAGGCTTTTTGCGCGCTTTTTAAAAAAATCCTCCGCATCCGACCGCTCGGTAGAATCGTATATCGTCCTCGGGATAACGAAGCCGTTGCACCCGATGAGTGAGAGCTTAAAAAATGACAACGCTTTCTTAAGAATGTTGGCTTTCGCCTCCTTCGTCTAAAAGCGTAGACTTGAAAAACAAGGAGGTGCAGGCATGGAACTGGATACACAGATGGCGGGCACGGCAAAAAGCGCACGGCAATCATACTTTTGGAAGCGGTTCAAAAAGCAGAAGGTTCTCCACCTGTTCGTCGGACTCGGAATTATATTCTTGCTGATCTTCGCCTATACGCCAATGTTTGGGATTATTATGGCGTTTAAGGATTACTCCATCTCCAGCGGAATCAAGGGGATTTTCACGAGTGAATGGGTAGGCATCAAGCATTTCGACGAGTTCGTGAACGACTACCAGTTCGGAACGATTGTCCGAAACACGCTGGTGCTGAGCTTTCTTAAAGTAATCTTTGCTTTTCCTGCTCCCATATTACTGGCGATTCTGTTGAACGAAGTGAAGCATCTGCGATTCAAGCGGCTGGTCCAAACGGTAAGCTACCTTCCGCATTTTATCTCGTGGGTCGTAGTCGTAGGTATCGCCTTTTCCTTCTTGTCGGCCGAGATCGGACTGGTCAACAAGGCGCTTGTAAGCCTTGGGGTTATCGACAAGCCGCTGGACATCCTCACGAACCCCGATTATTTCTGGGGACTGGCTGTCGGAAGCGCCGTGTGGAAGGAAGTCGGCTGGTGGACGATCATCTTCCTGGCAGCCATCGCCGGCATCAATCCGGCCCTGTACGAGGCTGCACAAATTGACGGTGCCGGAAGAATCGCACGCATTCGCCACATCACGCTCCCCAGCATGAAGGGCACGATTGTGGTGGTGCTCATTCTCACGATCGGAAGCATCCTGGGCGGAGGATTGGTGGGCTCGAATTTCGAGCAAGCCTTCCTGTTCGGGAACAGCATCAACAATCCGACTTCGGAGATCGTGCAAACCTATGCGTTCAAGGTTGGTCTGAGGGACGGGCGATTCTCCTATGCGGCGGCGATTGATCTGATTCAGTCTGTCATTTCTGTCGTGCTGATCTTCTCCAGCAATTACATTGCGAAGCGAGTGTCGGGTTCAAGCTTATTCTAGGAAAGGAGCGATCGACGATGTCGCTAAGCCAAAGACAAAAGGACCGCATGATGGACACATGGGTATACATCATCTTGTTCATCATAATGTTATCGATGCTGTATCCGTTCTATTACGTCCTGATTCTATCCTTCAACAAGGGAACCGATTCCCTTCTCGGAGGCATTTACTTATGGCCCCGCTCGTTCACGCTGGAGAACTATGTCCGTTTCCTGGAAGATCCGCATTGGTATCAGGCCTTTCTGGTGACCCTCGTGAGAACGTTAACGGGTGCCGCGCTGGGCGTCTTGTTTACCTGCCTTGTGGCGTATGGACTCTCGCATCGCGATCTGCAGTTCCGCAGATTTTATTTCACGATCATCATTTTCGCGATGTATTTCTCGGGCGGATTAATTCCTTATTATGTCGTGCTTCGTTCGATCGGGCTGTTGAATACGTTCGGCGTATATATCATCCCTTCCATGCTGAGCACGTTCTTCCTGCTTATCGCAATCTCGTTCTTTCGCGAGATCCCCGGTGAACTGAAGGAGTCGGCCCATATCGACGGCGCGAACGAGTTGGTGATTTTCTACCGGATCATTCTTCCCGTCTCTATGCCGCTTATCGCTACCATGTCGCTATTCCTGGGTGTCGGCCAATGGAATTCCTGGCTGGACTCCGCGTACTTCGTGCAGTCGGAGGGCTTGCGAACGCTCGCCTTTCGGATGATGGAGGTCATCAACAAGAGCAACGCGCCGATGGACGCCATCGCCGTCGCGAACAGCGCATCCGCAGGCGTGACCAGCTATTCGCTTCAGGTAGCGGCCATGGTGGTCTCCATTGCGCCTATCGTATGCGTGTATCCGTTCCTGCAGAGATTTTTTATTCAGGGAATCATGCTGGGCTCCGTAAAGGGTTGACCGATTTCCATGATATTAAAGCGCTTGCTTTAATATAAAACACTAATTCGTTGGAGGGGTTACATTGAACAGAAACAGAGGCAGGAAGGTATTGGCCTTATCGCTGACCGTTATACTGGCGCTGGCGCTGCTGTCCGCATGCGGCAAGAACAACAACCAGCAGGAAAGCGCCGGGACTGCAACTCAAACCGGTTCGAACTCTGAAACGCCGTCGAAAAGCGGGGAAGTCAAGGAGCTTTCCTTATTCATCGATGCGTCCTGGTACCCGGTAAAGGAATGGAAGGGCCCTGTTGCAGAGAAAATAACGGAAAAAACAGGCATCAAGCTCAATGTAACGGTCGCCACGGACGATAAGCAGCTTCCGCTCATGATTGCTTCCGGCGATCTTCCGGATCTCGTATTCACTTATGCCAACATTGACCGGATGTCGGATTCGAAGCTGTCCTATCCCTGGAATGAGTTAATCGCGCAGTATGCGCCGGACTTTAAGATCGATAAGACGAGAATCGCGATTCACACGATGGACGACGGCAACTTCTACACGGTTCGCAATGCATTCGCGACGCAGGAGGAAATGACGCAAAACAAATACTCGGTCGGCAGCGACGGTAATCCCGGAATTGCGGTGCGGGAAGATATTCTGAAGGAGCTTGGAAATCCGCCGATCGATTCTGTGGACAATTTCGTGAAGGTCTTGGGCATGGTTAAGGAGAAGTATCCGGACATGGTACCGCTTATTATGGACAAGGATTGGATCGAGCAATATTTCCTCCAGCAGTTCGGCGTAGAGGGGCTTCTGGATGGCTGGTACGAGCGGGATGGAAAGATCGATTATGCCATCAGGCAGCCGAAGATGCTGGATTTCTTCAAGTTTATGAACAGTCTTTATCGCAACGGATATATTGTCGCGGAAAATTTCGCGTACACAAACGATCAGATCGACGATCAATACGCGACAAGCGGGAAAGCGTTCGCTCATAGTCATACGGTTAGTGTGGCGGACACGGATAATATTAAAATCAAAAATGCCGGCAGCTCGTTCACGTTCAAGATGCTGCCCAGCGCTTTGTCGAAGGACACGAAGGCTGTCAGTTCGGGGCTTGGCTTTGCCGGGACCTTCATTACCAAGAAAAACAAGGATCCCGAGGCGGCGATCAAATTCCTGCAATTCCTCGCGAGTGACGAGGGGAAGAAGTTAACGATGTTCGGAGTCGAGGGCGAGCACTGGACATGGAATGAGGAAGGTTATCCGAATCTGAAATACGATCCGGCCGATGCCGATTTCGTAAACGGCAACGGCATCAAATGGTGGTACCTGTACAACGACGGAGTCACGGAGGGCATGCTGAGTTATGTTCCGGGCGCGCAGAAGACGCAGGCCCTGATGGAGAGAAAAGCGTTTACGATTTATAAGCCGGAGATCGGTCTGATTCAGACGCAGCCGGATTCACAAGAAAAGACGATCAAGACCAAGGTCGACGAGATGATTAAAAACGAGAAGGTCAAAATCTATCTGGCGAAGTCCGAAGCCGAAGCCGTTGCAAATTATGAGAACATGGTGAAGAATGCCGAGAAGATCGGCTTGGAGCGGCTGATCGATTGGGCTAACGAAACGTATCAGAAGAAGAAGGATTTGTTCAAGTAATTATGGGAGGTCCGACAGGGACGCGAGGCGCCCCTGTCGGACTTTGCATGCTCATAGTCGTGGCGCGCAACTCTCCCGCGAATGGAACGGCATATCCGAAAGGAAGACGTAAGTGAGGTTTACCTCTTTCAATCTTAACGAATTCAGGCTGACCGACGGCTTCTTTGCCTTCCGCAGGGAACTGATCAGAAAGTATATTCAAGAAATCGCGAAGGTGAATCCGGCGAACGAGTTTGGCGGCCTGGGCGATGCCCTTTATACCTTATATGACCTGACCGGCGACGCCGCATTGCTGGAACTGGCTGCTATTTTCGACCGGGATTATTGGATTGAGCCGCTTGCGGCAGGCAAGGATGTGCTTGAGGATCTGCATGCCAATGCTCATCTTCCCACGCACCGAACTCCGGAGGGAAAACGGGTATGTCGCGATAGAGCGCGTATTCCGAGACGGGGATCGGATCGACATTGAAATCGAGGCTTCCTTGCGGTGGGTTCCGCTTCCAGACTCGGAGGCTTTGGCGGCGGTCATGTTCGGCAGCGTGCTGCTCGCTCAAGTCGGGGGCGACAAGTCTCTGAGGGGCATTATGGACGGAAATATCAATGAGAAATTCGTAAGGTCCCAAACCGGGCGGCTGGAATTCGTTGTGGAGGATGAGCAGGGCAGCCAAGCCGATTTCATTCCGCTGTTCAGAGTGCAAGACGAACAATACTCTGTGTACTTGGACCGATCCGGCCATGCAGCGCCGTATCGTCGGTTTACCTTCGCCGCTGACGGCAGCGCCGCGTATGAGGAGGTCACACGCCAAAGCCCAAGCCCGTAGAAGTCATCCGGTTTTGGAAGCAGGCGGCCTCTATCGGAATCTGCTTGCACGTGGTACGGTAACATTATGCGGATTTCGTCGGAGGGAAGTGCTGCCATGAGCATTATGCGCAAGATCGTTCTGGGATATGTGATTCTGATTTTTATTCCCGTTCTTGCTTTCGGTTACCACTACTACACGCAAATCTACGGCAGCCTGACCCAGCAGTTCGTGGAAAGCCGGCAGAAGATTCTCGAACAGGCGTATGCCAACATGAGAACGGATTTTGCCCGAATTCAGTCGGTGCATCGGGTGCTGCAATACAATCCATATGTTACCGACTATTTGGACGGCGTATATCAATCCGACGCCGATAGCGTCTATGCGCTGATTCGATATATTTTGCCTTTATACTCGCAATCTCTGTTCGCCAATCCCGAGATCGAGTCTCTCGTCATCTACAAGATGAAGAACCGGGTCTTGCCCATTACCGATCAGTTCCGCGACCGCTCCATGCTGGACCCGCAGATTGAGGAGACCGTCTCGTCCCTGAAGGCGGGACAAGGCATGTGGCTGCGCGCGGACCCGGAGGTGTCGGAGCCGGATCTGATTTATTATCAGTATATCTACAATACGCAAATCACCGAGAGGATCGGCCTGCTTGAAATCCGGATCCGCAACAGCCTGATCCGCAATTTCTATGAAGCCGCCGGCGTGGAAGGGAATTGGAGAGCCTTTCTGCTGTCCGGGCAAGGCAAGCCTCTGACGGACGAAACGACGGGATTGGACGACAAGACGTTAAGTCGGCTGCAAGGGGAAGAAAGCGCTTTTTTTATCAATCGAAAAACGATCGTCAATCAGTTAAAGCTTGAGCCGCTGGGCGTTCGCGCTATCGTAACCGGTCAGGTGGGCGACGTATTCCGTTCCATTAAACAGAAAGAGATTGTTCTGGTGACGATGATTGTGCTGCTATTACTTGCCTTATCCATTGCATATTATGTGCTGGCTTCCACGATCACGAAGCGAATCCTCAGGCTGGCCCGGCATATGCGCACTCTGAACGACGATAATCTGAGACAGCACAGCATCAAGCGCGGCAGGTTTGAAAGGGATGAAATCGGATTCCTGACCGCCACCTACAATTCCATGGTTCAACGCATGGATGAGCTCATCAACAACGTTCATCGTGCAGAGTTGCGCAATAAAGAAGCGGCGTACCAAGTGCTGCAGGCCCAGATCAAGCCTCATTTTCTATATAACACGCTCGAAACGATCCGGATGGTCGCCGAAGCCAACAATGACAAGGAAGTCGCCGACATCTCGTTCTGGTTCGGGAAATTGATGCGCTACAGTCTGTCATCCGAGCAGGACGAGACCGTTCTCGCGAAGGAAATCGAAATGGTCACCTTCTATCTGAACATACACAAGAAGCGGCTTCAGAGCAGATTGACCTATGAGGTTATCGTTGCCGTCGATGCCGAGCGCCTCGCCTGTCCTCGCTTCCTGCTGCAGCCGCTCATTGAGAACGGGATATTGCATGGGGCTTCTGCTGTGCTGCGGCCAGTTCATATCCGTCTGCAGGCGACGGAATCGGAGCGGGAGATCGCGATCGCCATTTCCGACAACGGCAATGGAATCCCGCAGGAGAAGCTTCTTGAGCTGCAGGCCCGGCTGGCTAAGCAGGATGAGGTCAGAAATGCGGAGGGGCCGGGCGGCGTGGGGCTCATGAATGTCAACGAAAGGATCAAAGCCTTCTTCGGAGGAGAATCCCGGCTGGAAGTATCCAGCGAGCCGGGCAAGGGGACCTGCTTGCGCATCATTATCGCGAAAAGGACGGTGGACTGACGATGAGGGTATTGATTGTAGACGACGAGCCCTTGATTCTGAACGGATTGGTCAAAATCGTCAGGGAAATCGCGCCTGTCGGTACGGAAGTTCGCGAAGCCCTCAACGCACCCGAGGCGCTGGAGACCATGAAGGTCTACATGCCGGACGTGACGATCACGGATATCAATATGCCCGAGATGAACGGCTTTGAATTACTTGAAGAAGCCAGAAGAGAAGGGCTGTGCAAGCGCTTCATCATCCTCACTGGCTACGACGAGTTCGAATACGTCCGTCAAGCTCTGCGCTCGGGCGTAGTGGATTATCTGCTGAAGCCCCTGGATAAAGAGGAGATCGCAGCCTTGCTGGAGCGCGTTGAAGACGAGCTGCCGACTGCAGCGGATTCGGAATACAGCCGGCATGCCGAACGGATTCTCGCGTATATGCAATCGAATTACATGAACGATCTGTCCCTGGATCATCTCGCGCACCGAATGAATCTCCATCCGAATTATATCAGCAGCTTGTTCAGGAAAGAGACGGGTGACACCTTCGTTAATTACTTGAATTCGTTGCGGATCCGGGAGGCGCAGAGACTACTGAGAACACAGCGTCATCTGAACGTCTGCGCGATTGGACAGCAGGTTGGCTACGATACCAAGCATTACTTCACGAAGGTGTTCAAGAAATATACGGGGGCTACCCCGGGCGCTTATCGGGAGGACGAGCAGGTGAACGAGGGAGAGACGGATTCGGAACGGGAGGGAGACGGACAATGAAGAACTCAGATGTACAGACTGTACCTGCAGATGGTATACGAGCCGGCCAAAAAGAGAGGCAAGGCTCGGTTCATGAGGTTTTTTATCCGGTCAGCCACTATATTAACTCGTCTCGACAGCTTGTCATCGATCGGAAGGTCGATCCCGGAGAAGCCGGCAGAGAAACCGCAGGAGAAAACGCGATTACGAAAGTGTGCAGTATTTATTTGCCACCGGGTTATGATGCAAGGGATAGGGATACCCGGTATAACGTGCTGTATCTGCTGCATGGAGTAGGCGGGGACCATCACGAATGGCTGCAGGGCAGCGGCATATCGGATGGGAATTTCATTCTGTGTAATCTTCTCGACAATCTGATTGCCAGGGGCGAGATCGAACCGCTGATTGTGGTGTGCCCGAACGGTCGAAGCGCGCATGACTGGTCGGATCGCGCCTTTAGTCCCCCAGGAACTAACATGCTGGGCTTCTATTATTTTGATTACGAGCTCCGATACAGCTTGATTCCCTTTATTGAAACTAACTACCCCACATTCGCCAGAATCGGCGATACGACCCCGGAGGACATAGCTTATAACCGAATGCATCGAGCCATTGCAGGTCTGTCGATGGGGGGGATGCAAGTTCTGAACCTGGTGCTGGGCGGCTTTCGATGCGATTCATTCGAGTACGTGGGAACCGAGAGTCCGTGGGGCAATGGGCTGGCGGAGACTGTGCAAGCCCCGGGGATGACGGATTTGTTCGCCTACGCCGGAGCCTTCTCCAATGCGCCCACCTCAAGCGGGGGCAAGGCGCTCGGAACCCGGGTGGCGTCCAGCGGACACAGGCTTCATTTACTTTATATGACCTGCGGCGATGCAGATGATGTAGCTATTGGCAGCTATCGAGGAGCGATTGAAGGGCTTGTCGACTCGGCGAAGGAGGCGCTCGGCGACTTCTATCAGATTGTGATCAAGGACGGGAAGCATGACTTCGACGTATGGAATCACGGCGTATACAACTTTGTTCGCCTGGCTTTTGGAGATGACAAGGCACAGCATCCGCCGCGTCATGTCCAATGTTCATTGACTCTCTAAATAGGAATAATCTGACGAGTGCTATTTTACAGGAAAGGATCGTATCTTTATGCCGGAGCGGGACTTGAACCCCGATAACAGACTATTCTTTCGTTCGCCTGCCCTGCAATGGGAAGAAGCTTTGCCCATCGGCAACGGACGGTTGGGAGCGATGGTATTCGGCGGCCCTCGTGCCGAACGTTTGCAGCTAAATGAGGATTCCTTGTGGCATGGAGGGCCTAGGGATCGGCATAACCCGGATGCCCGGGAGCACCTCCCGGAGATCAGGCGGCTGATATTCGAAGGAAGGCTGCACGAAGCTGAACGCCTCGCCTCTCTGGCCTTGACGGCCATCCCGGAAACTCAGCGTCATTACGTGCCGCTCGGCGACCTGTTTCTTAACTTCGAGCATGCGGCGAATCACGAGATTCTGGAGTACGAGCGCGAGCTTGATCTGTCCCAGGCTTTAGTCAACATTTCCTACAAGGCGGAGAACGTGAAATACAGCCGCCAAATCTTTGCGAGCTACCCGGACAGCGCAATCGTGGTGAGGTTGACGGCGGATGTCCCTGGCCAAATCTCGTTCACGGCAAGAATGGGAAGGGAAAGGTTCCGCTACGTGGATCGTATCCGTGCGGAAAGCGGGAATTCGCTTGTGATGAGCGGGAATAGCGGGGGAGGCGTCAATTACAGTGGGGTGCTCATATGCAGACCGGAAGGGGGACAAATGCGAACCATCGGGGAGCATCTTGTTGTCGCGAATGCCGATTCCGCGTTGCTGGTCATTGCGGCGACGACGGATTTCCGCGACCCTGACCCGGAATCCGCAGCGGTGATCAGTGCCCGTCGGGCAGTCTCAAGATCATACAGGGATATGCTGGAAGAGCATGTTGCCGATTATCGCAACCTGTTTGACCGGACGGAGCTGCGGATTTACGGCGAACGAAGCATGAGGGAAGAAGATACCTCGGTCCGTTTGAATCATTTGAAAGCGGGCCTTGAGGACCCCGGACTTCCGGCTTTATATTTTCAATACGGACGTTATCTGCTTATCGCCTCAAGCCGACCAGGATCTCTGCCTGCGAATTTGCAAGGCATCTGGAATAAGGATATGCTTCCGGCTTGGGACAGCAAATTTACCATCAATATAAATGCGCAAATGAATTATTGGCCGGCTGAGATTTGCCACTTGTCTGAATGCCATGAGCCGCTCTTTGAATTGATTGAACGAATGATTCCGAATGGACGCCGCACCGCGCAAGTCATGTATGGCTGCCGAGGGAGTACGGCTCATCACAATACCGATATTTGGGCGGACACCGCACCTCAGGATCTTTGGCTGCCCTCGACTTATTGGCCGCTTGGTCTTGCCTGGTTATGCCTGCACCTCTGGGAGCATTATCAATTCAGGCAAGATCAGGCCTTCCTGGAACGGGCCTATCCGATGATGAAAGAAGCAGCGGTTTTTCTCCTTGATTACATGGTCGAGCTTCCCGGCGGAGAGCTTGTTACTTGTCCCTCCGTTTCTCCTGAAAACACATATAGGATGCCAAACGGGGAAACGGGCGTACTCTGCTACGGGCCGTCTATGGATAGCCAGATTGCTCGCGAGCTGTTCCGGGCCTGTCTTTCGGCAGCGGAGCAACTGCAGTGCGATGCGGATTTTCGGGCGGAGTTAAGGCTGGCGATTGACAAGCTGCCGCAGCCTCGTATTGGACGTTATGGACAATTGCAGGAATGGCTTGAGGATTACGAGGAGCTTGAGCCTGGGCATCGCCATATCTCGCATCTCTTCGCTTTGTATCCGGGAACGCAAATTTCACTTGAGAAGACGCCGGAGCTGAGCGCGGCGGCGCGGCGGACGCTGGAGCGGCGCCTCGCGCACGGGGGAGGCCATACCGGCTGGAGCCGGGCTTGGATCGTCAATTTCTGGGCCAGATTGCGAGAGGCGGAGGAGGCTTATGCCAATGTGACGGCGCTCCTGACCCATTCCACGCTGCCTAATCTGCTCGATAATCATCCACCGTTTCAAATCGACGGCAATTTTGGCGGAACAGCAGGGATTGCCGAGCTGCTTCTGCAAAGTCACGAGGAGACGATACATCTCTTGCCTGCTCTTCCCAAAGCCTGGTCGAATGGCGAGGTCAGAGGACTTCGCGCCCGAGGCGGGGTCACGGTGGATATCGCATGGGCGAACGGCCGAATGCAGCAGGCCGTACTGAAGCCGGATCGCACAGGAAGCTATCGTATTCGATGTGAACAGCCGGTCCATTGGTCGATGAATGGACTCGCTTATGAGCCTGCGCAGCTTGACGAGACCACCTTCTTCATTAAAGCGGAGGCGGGAGTCGATATGCTGCTGCTGGCCAGTCAATAGACTAGTCCTGCAAGGAATCGGCGTATCGCAGCTCCAATGGAAGCGGCTGCGTCGTAGCGCGATGAGTCCATTCGATGAACAAGGAGTGCAAAGGACAAATGAAAAAACAAGGCTTGAATCCTTATCTTCCATCTTGGGAATACATTCCGGACGGAGAACCGTATGTGTTTGGAGACCGAGTGTACGTGTATGGCTCCCATGATCGATTTAACGGACATGCCTATTGTCTGAACGATTATGTCTGCTGGTCTGCACCCGTGGAGGATCTGGCGGATTGGCGGTATGAAGGTGTAATTTACAAGAAAACGCAGGACCCGCTTAATCCTGACGGCCGCATGTGCCTGTATGCGCCCGATGTCACAGTCGGATCGGATGGGCGTTATTATCTCTATTACGTTCTCGATAAGGTTCCCATCGTATCGGTAGCCGTCTGCAATACGCCTGCCGGCCGTTATGAATTCTATGGATACGTTAAGTATGCCGATGGGACGCGGTTGGGAGAAAGAGAAGGCGATGAGCCTCAGTTTGATCCGGGTGTGCTGACGGAAGGGGATACAACCTATCTGTATACCGGCTTCTGCGCCGTTGGAGATCTGTCCCGAAGCGGCGCAAGGGTAACGGTGCTTGCTTCCGATATGCTCACGGTGACGGAAGGGCCGACAGTTGTTGCGCCAAGCGAGCCCTACAGCCAGGGGAGCGGATTTGAAGGACATGAGTTTTTTGAAGCGCCCTCTATCCGGAAGAAGGGCGACACTTATTATTTCATTTATTCTTCGATCGTGATGCACGAATTGTGTTATGCCACAAGCAAATATCCGACCAAGGACTTCGTCTACCAGGGGGTCATTGTAAGCAATAGCGATCTTCATATCGATTCCTACAAGCCGGCAGCCAAACCGATGTTCTACAGCAGCAACAACCATGGCAGCATTGTAGAAATCAGGGGAGAGTGGCACATTTTTTATCATAGGCATACCAACGGAACGAATTTCAGCCGGCAGGGCTGCAGCGAGCGGATCGAATTTCGGGAGGACGGCACGATTCCTCAAGTGGAAATGACCTCCTGCGGTCCGAATAGCGGACCGCTTGCAGGTCGGGGAGAATATCCGGCGTACCTGGCCTGCAATCTGTTTTGCCGGGACGAGGCCATCTACACGGGCGCCCCCGGCGAATGGATGGACAGCCGGTTTCCGAAGATTACCCAGGATGGCAGAGACGGGGACGAGGAGATCGGGTACATTGCCAATATGAGAGACTCGGCAACCGCGGGCTTCAAATATTTCCATTGCGAGGGGATCACGAAGGTCAAAATCAAGGTTCGCGGGTATTGCCGCGGCGCCTTTGAAATCAAAACCGCCTGGGATGGCCCCGCTTACGGAAGGATACCGGTTGATTTCACGAATATCTGGACAGAATATGCGGCCGATCTCGTCATCCCTGACGGCATCCAGGCTTTGTATTTCACCTATACTGGCGAGGGGGGCGCAAGTCTGGCTTCGTTCGCGTTGAGCGTAAGTTGGCAACTTAATGATTGAGATTCAAGCTTAAAGTATGATGAAGGAGGCTGACTCAGAAGTGCTAAACTTTTGAGCAGCTTCTTTCTTTATATAGCGATTATGGTTTTGCGAGCATGTATCTTCTTCCGATGGCTGTTGCATTCGTGAAATTTTGAATTTGAACTCGTAACGAGGAAATTTCACGACTGCAAAGGCCAACGCTCGCGAAAGCATCCGATTGATGCTTTCGCCTAGTCATGGTAATTTCGTCTCTCCCCTTCGACCCGGACACGAGTGTCAGTTTCAATCCAGAAGCGCTGTCTTAAATCGGGTTGTTTATTAACCATTCTTTTTTTAGCAATGCGTATTGGAAAGTGTTTTCGTATTTAGGCGATCCATCCTCGTATTTGGTCATTGAAACAAATTCAATAAAATAACCCTCTTTACGCATACCTAATCTTTCACATAATTTTTGTGATCTGTAGTTATCATCCTCAACATATGCATAAAGCCTTCTTGCACCTAATTGAATGAAGAGATACTTCAAGAAAGCCATTATACTTTCACTTGCGTATCCCTTACCTTCAAATTGAGCATTGAAATGCCAACCAATGGAATAAGTATCCGGCTCTTCTTTTAAATAAAATAGTTCTCCGATTAGATGACCGCTGTCTATTAAGCAGACCGCAACATAAGAGTCATCTTCGCTTCTTTTTTGAACTTTTAAGGCAGCTTCTTCTAATGTGGAAATTTTATCATCAAGAAAGCAGTTCACTCTTGGATTAGCCAAATATTCTAACAGACCTTGAGAATCTGTCTCGGAAAAATTTCTTAATATTAATCGATGGGTTTCAATTTGTTGCATTAGTAATCTCCTAATTCAAATTTTATTGATTTAGTAGTATACCGCAGCACAAGGCTGTATACAAACCTATCTAGTAACTGTTTTCATCCATTAGCAACAACTCCTCCGGAACGATCGCCAGTTTCTATTTTGCGTGTTTTGGAAATTGATATCAATGTTATGGATAGAGGAGCGAATCTGCGGCGGGTGCGACCGCGGCATTTAAGGATGCGAATACCGTCAGCGGAAAGCGCCCAACCAGCCGTTCACGCCAATACCGTTCCAGATATTGGCCCGCCATACATTAATGCAGTTCGGCTCCCAAGAGGGGTTCGTTTTGCCATAAGAATATAAGAGAGCAGCCAGGGCAAAATAGGATACAGAGTGTGAATAGGATAATAAGCCATCTCCCCGGTCAGCGGCCTGACCAAGCTGGATAAACAGGGAAATGCGAAAATATGATAACCGGTTGACATATTATATGTCAACCGGTTATCATATTGGTTGAGCGGGGCTGTTTGCGCTTACAAATTCACGATTTGGGGGAATCGAATTTGCAAATCAAAAAGAGGATTTCATTAGGACTGAGCTTCGTTATGCTGCTGTCCCTGTTGGCCGCCTGTTCTTCAGACAAGACTCCGACAGGGAATGCAACGCCAAGCGCATCTCCAAACGCCTCGCCTTCCGAGGCTTCGCAAGCGCAGGACGTCAAGCTTACTTTTTTTAACACCTCGGCTGAAGTAAATACCGTATTCGAGCAACTCTTCAAAACCTACCACGAGTTAAACCCGAATGTGACGATCGAACTCATTCCGACGCCGATTGGCGGCGCACAGCTGGAGAAGTTCCAATCCTTGCTGGCATCCGGCAACCCGGCTACGATCGCCAATCTCGATCCGGGAACGATTCTGCAGTTCAAGGACAAGTTTTTGGATCTGGATTCGGAGAAAAGCAAATATGAGCAGCTGACCAAGCCGGGTGCCGTAGACGGCGCTCTATTGGACGGCAAATTCCTCGGCATTCCTTGGACGGCTCAAGGCTATGGCTTGTTATACAACAAACGCGTAGTCGAAGAGTCCATCGGGGGAACGTTCGATCCTGCATCGATCAAGACGAGAAGCGATCTGGCAGAGGTGCTGGCGAAAGTGGAAGCGGCCGGCAAGGCGCCTGTCATGATCCATGGCGCGGACTGGTCGCTGGGGGCCCATTATCTGGCGCTGGCGTATTCCTTGCAATCGAACAGCGTGGAGGAGAACCGCAAGTTCGTCGAGAACCTGAAGAACGGTTCGGTCAGCTTGATGGACAATCCGCAATTTGCCGGACTGATGGATACGTTCGATCTGCTTAAGAAATACAACATAAGGAAGAAGGACCCTCTTGTCGCGGACTACAATAAGGACAGCGCGGATTTCGCCAAAGGGGAAACGGCGTTCTACTTCATGGGAGACTGGACATGGGCGGTAGTCGGTCCGCTTGAGGGCCGCGATCAGGAGTTCGGTGTCCTTCCGGTGCCGATCAGCGACAATCCGGACGATTTCGGAAATACCCAAGTGGCTTACAGCGAGCCGAAGCTGTTCGCCATCGACAATTCCGGCTCCACTCCCGCGCAGCAAGAGGCGGCGAAGGCGTTTGTCGAGTGGATGGTCACCAGCGAACAGGGACAAGAAGCCATCGTTTCCCAGATGGGGCTTGCCCTGCCGTACAAAGACGTGAAGGTGAAAGGCACCAATGTGATTTCGGACGCCGTCAACCAGTATACCGATCAAGGCAAAGTGATCAATATCGGGGTAATCAACTATTTGCCTCAGGACTATTGGGCGAAGACGGGAGCTTCCATGCAGAAGTATTTGGTCGACAAAACCGATCGCGAGGGACTTGCGAAGGAAGTGGAAGGTTACTGGAAGTCGTACGCCGGCAAATAAGAAACCAATAGAGGACGGGACCGGGGCTTTCCCTCGTCCCCCTCTTTTATTCAAGCAAGGAGATAACTTTGGCGGTAAAGGGGCGGCATTATGAACAAAAGGATAGGGATACGGAACGTGGGAACCTTTCTGTTTTTTGGAGGTCCTTCCCTGTTTGCATTCGCGGCAGTCGTCATAGTTCCGTTTATTGTAGGCTTATATTTGACCTTCACCAACTGGGATGTTCGAACGGCGGATTATACGTTCATCGGCTTCTCCAATTACTCGGAGGTTGTTCACGATAAAGCATTCCTTACGCAATTGTGGTTTACGATCAAGTACGTTTTTTTTACGGTGCTGCTCTCGAACGTGGCGGCGTTCTTCATCGCGCTGGTGCTTTCCAGCGGTCTGAAAGGCGAGAAGTGGCTGCGGACGGGCTTCTTCACGCCCAACCTGATCGGCGGAATTGTCCTCGGTTATTTGTGGCAGACGCTATTCTCGCAGGTCATGCCTTATATGGGGGAGAAGTATGGATGGTCGTGGTTCGAAACCTCTTGGCTGACCGATACGGACACCGCTTTCTGGGCGCTGGTCATTGCAACGGCATGGCAACTTGCCGGCTATCTGATGATTATCTATATTGCCGGTTTTGCCAGCGTTCCCGGCGACGTGCTGGAGGCGGCCCGGATCGACGGCGCGAACAGATGGGCCATCTTGAAAAAGATTACTCTTCCGCTTTCCGTTCCGGCGATCGTGATCTGCGTGTTCCTTTCCATATCCCGATCGTTCCTGACCTATGACATCAATCTTGCCTTGACGAAGGGCGGGCCCTTCAACTCTACCGAGCTGGCGTCCTACCACATCGTGCAGAAGGCATTCTTGTCCAACGAATATGGAATCGGGCAGGCAGAAGCCGTCGTTCTTTTTGCGGTCGTTGCTTTAATTGCATTGTCTCAATCCTACATGCTTAAGAAACTGGAGGTTGAATCGTAATGCGATCGAGACAGCCCCTGGCCCTGCTTCAGTCCTCGCTCCTATATGTCGTGTTGATTGTTTTCTTGTTTCCCTTCCTGCTGATTCTCATGAATTCCTTCAAGAAAACGCAGTACTTTGTCGAGAACCCGTTGTCCTTCCCCACAAGTCTAGACTTCTCGAACTATGTCAGCGCTTTTGAGAACATGGGATTTCTCCAGGCCTTTGTCAACTCATTAACCATTACAGTTATCGGTGTCCTGCTCATTCTTCTTTTCGCCTCCATGACGGCGTACTTGTTCGTCAGGTTCAAATGGAAGCTGAATACGGTGCTGTTCTTCGTGATGCTGGCCTCCATGACGATCCCTTTTCAAGTGATTATGATTCCGCTGGTCATGATCTACGGCGATCTGCAGCTGCTGAATATGAAGGCATCCTTGCTGTTCATGTACATGGGCTTCGGAATCCCGTTCGGGGTCTTTACGTTCCACGGCTTTATCAAAGGCATTCCCTACGAGCTGGAGGAATCGGCTTTCCTTGAGGGAAGCTCGAAGGCAAGAACCTTTTTCCAGGTGGTGCTCCCCCTGCTCAAGCCCGTTGTGGTGACGCTTCTGGTATTGGACGTGCTCTGGATCTGGAATGATTATCTGCTGCCTAGTCTGGTGCTGCTCTCGCCGAGCCTGAAAACCTTGCCGCTGTCGACGTATACCTTTTTCTCCTCTTACTCTGTCGATTTTGCGCCGCTCATGGCCGGATTGGTGATGACCATCATTCCCGTCCTGGTGATGTATCTGTTCCTTCAGAACCAGATTATCAAAGGGATTACTGAGGGGGCCTTAAAATAAAGTTGGGCCGCCAAAGCTAAAAAAAGTTCGGCAATACGTTATAATGGGCTTAAAAACGCTAGGTGGTTCGTTCATGGCGAAAATCGAAGACGTGGCCGAAAGGGCGGGAGTATCCGTCACGACAGTATCCCGCGTGCTGAACAACCGAGGATATATCAGCCAGAGGACACGGGACAGAGTGGAGCAAGCAATGAAGGAGCTCCGTTATCAGCCTAATGAAATGGCACGCTCGCTGTTCCGGAGAAAATCGAATACGATCGGTCTCATAATACCTTCTGTTGCGCATCCGTTCTTCGGGGAACTGGCGTATCATCTGGAGGAATATGCAGATCGAAGAGGATATAAGCTGCTGCTCTGCAATTCGAACCGCGACGTCGTTAAGGAACGCAAATATATCGATATGCTGAAGAAAAATCAGGTGGACGCCATCGTCATGGGGAGCTCGGTGGTCGACATCGAGCACTATCTTCATTTAGACTCGCCCATCGTGTCTTTCGATCGTACCCTCGCTGACAATATTCCGATCGTTACCTCCGATAATCGGATGGGAGGAACGCTTGCGGCCCGTCTGCTCATCGAGAAAGGCTGCCGTCGACCGGCGTACGTCTTTCGCGGCATCGGCGGACCTCATCACCAAGCGTTAATGGCTAGCGAAAGGGTTCTGGGATTCGACGAAGCGCTTCGAGAAGCCGGGATCGGGTCCCTTCATCTGGAACTGGAGGCCGTCGAGGGGGACAGCCTTCGGAGCGAGGAGGACCTCGTTCGATTCCTGCTGGAGCATCCGGAAGTGGACGGCGTGTTCGCTAGCAGCGATGTCATTGCCGCTGAGGTGATTCAAGCCAGCCATCGGCTGCAGAAGCGGATTCCGCACGAATTGAAGCTTGTCGGCTACGACGATATTCACATCGCTTCGTTCTTCACGCCTCGTCTAAGCACGATCCGGCAACCGATCCGCGAGATGTGCGAGTGCACCGTCGATTTGATCGCAAGGCAACTGGAAGGAGAAGAGGTTGCCGGAGTTCATTCCTTCCCGGTTGAGCTGATCGAACGCGAGACGACATGAATTCGGACGGTTAAGAAAGCTTGAGAAGCCAAGGGAGCGAAGCCCGGTTGTTCCATTCGCGTCCCGTTTTGTTTGTTCAGGGTGTCAAGCGGTTGACACCTCTTGCATTGTTGTGTATAAGGAGGCTCTTTGATGGTCGTTACCATTAAAGATATTGCAGAGAAGGTAGGCGTGTCGGTTACGACCATCTCCCGGGTGCTCAACAACCGGGGATATTTAAGCGACAACCTGAAGAAAAAGGTACAGGAAGCGATGGAGGAGCTGAATTATCAGCCTAATGAGGTAGCCCGTTCGCTGTCGCGCAAAAAATCAAACGTATTCGGACTCATCATTCCCGATATTTCGCACCCTTTTTTCGGACAGATCACGAAGCATATCGAGTACTATGCCTATAAGAACGGCTACAAGCTCATGCTTTGCAATTCGCTGCTGAACAAGAAGAAGGAAAAAGAGTATATCGAACTACTGAGAGCCAGTCAGGTTGACGGCATCATTATGGGCAGTCATACGATGAAGGTTGAGGAGTATATGGCGATCAAGCTGCCGCTGGTCACCTTGGATCGCCGAATCTCCGATACGATTCCCTATGTCTCCTCCGACAATTACCGAGGAGGCGCGCTGGCCACGAAGCTGCTTCTTCGGAAGCGGTGCAAAAAAATCGCTTATCTCAGCGGCAGTCTGCAGCTCAATCTGCTGGCCAAGCAGCGGCACGACGCATTCATGGACCAAGTACGAGGCCAGCAGATCGAATATGTCGTCAGGCAAACGGATCTCAACGGATTTAAATACAGGGAATATGAACCGATGGTGCGCGAGCTGTTCCAGGAGCACCCCGATATCGACGGGGTGTTCGCCAGCAGCGATCTGTTGGCGCTGCAGATCATTCGGGAAAGCCGCAGGCTCGGCAAGCTGATCCCGGAGGAGCTGAAGGTCGTCGGATATGACGGGATTCAGATCGGCGGCGCGGAAGACTTGACGACGATCGAGCAGCCGATGCAGGAAATGGGAAAGCTGGCGGTCAGTCGGCTGCTCCAGCAAATTGGCGGCGAAGAGACGCCGCTGGAAACCGTTCTGCCCGTCAAGCTGCTGGAAAGGGGCACGACCTGAGGAAGCCTCCGCTGAACGGATGAGATTCATGTAAATTTACGATACGAGGCAGGGGGAAGGTTTGTGCTGGAGTTCAATCGCCCATTGGCGTTGCAGGATAGAGAGAATGACGTATTGACGGTTGGCGAGCTGCTCGTGGACCTGATCTCGGAAGACTACGGCGACGCACACGAAGGAGCGTCCTACCGCAAATATTTCGGCGGATCGCCAGCCAACATCGCGATGAACGTTCGAAAGCTGGGGATTCAGTCGCAGTTGGCCGCGGCGGTCGGGGATGACGGGCTGGGAAAATTTTTGCTTGATCGACTGCTTTCGGAGGGGATTGAACCGGCCTTCGTCGAGACGGTACAGGAGGCTACGAGCCTCGTTCTGTTGACGAAGAGTCGGGCGACTCCGATTCCGATTTTCTATCGTCAAGCGGATTATCGGTTGTCCTATCGCCCGCAGCTGGAGGAGATATTGAGGAAATCGAAATTTCTGCACTTCTCTTGCTGGCCTCTCTCCATGTCCCCGTCCCGCGACACCATTGAGAGGATGATCGATACGGCCAAGAGACATCGGGTATGGATCGGCTTCGATCCGAACTATCATCCGATGCTATGGCCGAAGGACGAAGATGGAGTGGCCTATGTCAAATCCATCATCGGACAAGCGGATATGATCAAGCCGTCGGACGATGACGCGGAGAGACTGTTCGGCAAGGATACCCCCGACAATCAAATTCTTAAGTTTCTGAGCCTGGGCGCCAAGCTGGTGGTCCTGACGCTCGGAAAGGACGGGGCGCTGGCGTCCGACGGAAAGGAAACGATCCGTTTTCCCACGCTGGCTGCGGAAGTGGCGGACACGACCGGGGCGGGGGACGCTTTCTGGTCCGGCTTCTATGCCGCGCTGGTAAGAGGACATGCCATTCGTGAAGCGATCTCCCTCGGATTTGCCGTCAGCGCGTATAAACTGAGGTTTACCGGGGCGGTCGTGGACTTGCCCGATCTGGAAACGATTCAACACTCATATGGACTGTAAGAGGTGAAACCGGTGGTCATAAAAAATCAAGTGCAATTGATCACGTATCCGGATTCGATGGGCGGGAATCTGAAGACGCTCCATCGCGTGCTGGATACTTATTTCAAGAATGTTTTCCAAGGCGGCATTCACATTCTTCCGCCCTTTCCCTCCTCCGGCGACAGGGGCTTCGCCCCGCTGACCTACCTGGAGATCGATCCGAGCTTTGGCACGTGGGAGGATATCAAGGCCATAGGAGAAACCTTCGACGTCTTGGTCGATCTGATGGTGAATCATATTTCTCGTCAATCCCCTTATTTTCAGGATTTTCTGAAGCATGGACGGGATTCCGAGCATGCCGACCTGTTTCTGACGCTGGACAAAATCTGGCCGGACAGCCAGCCCGTTCAAGAGGACATTGCCCTTATGTTCCTGCGTCGCCCGCGACCCTATTCGAGCTTCAACATCGCAAGCACCGGGGAGGAAGAAAAGGTATGGACGACGTTCGGCAAAACCGATCCGTCCGAGCAGATTGATCTCGACATTCGCTCAGAGAAAACGAAGCAGCTGTTGACGGCATTCTTCCTCAATTTTAAAAAGCACAACGTCAAAATCGTCCGGCTCGACGCTGTCGGCTATGTGATCAAAAAGCTGGGCACGAGCTGTTTTTTCGTAGAACCGGATATCTACGATTTTTTGGACTGGACGATGGAGCTCGCCCGATCGCTCGACATCGAGCTGCTGCCGGAGGTTCACTCCCACTACACGACCCAATACAAGCTCGCAGAGCACGGCTATTGGATTTACGATTTTATTCTGCCATACCGAATTCTCGATACGCTGCTGAATCGCAGCGGCAGAGAGCTGGTTCATTACCTGAAGACTCGGCCGCATAAGCAGTTTACGATGCTCGATTGCCATGACGGAATTCCGGTGAAGCCGGACCTTGACGATCTGATCGACACGAAGGCAGCTCGACAAGTCGTCGAGCAGTGCGTGGCCAGAGGAGCCAATCTGAGCTTGATTCTGTCGGACGAGCATAAGGCTCCTGACGGATTCGACGTCCACCAGATCCGCTGCTCCTATTATTCCATGTTGAACAGCGACGATGATGCCTATCTGACAGCGCGCGCCATTCAGTTTTTCGCGCCGGGTATTCCGCAGGTTTATTACGCGGGGCTGCTTGCCGCGGAGAATGACCAGGCGAGGGTGGAGCTGACAGGGGAAGGCCGAGAGATCAACCGTCCTAACTACAGCATGGAAGAGATCGAACGCTCCGTGGAGAAGGAAGCGGTCAAACGCCTGATTAAGCTCATCCGCTTCCGGAACGAGTATGAAGCGTTCCAGGGAGAGTTCGAGGTTCTCGATACTCCGGATGAGGAGCTTCGCCTACGCTGGACGGAAGGAGAGAAGCGCTGCGAGCTACATGCCGATTTGGGAACAGGTCAATCCGCGATTTCTTATGTCGATGATGATGGGGAATGGGTAGAATACAGGATTTGATCGGGAGCGTGCATTGCATGACAGAGACGAGGTGATCTATGTGGCATTTATCGATAGAGTGTTACCCGAATTAAGGCAGGAGTTTCTCCGGTTGCCGGAGCTTCGCCTGCCTCAGGATCTGGCAGCCGGAAGGCAAATGACTCCGCCTGTCGCGGAGCGATCCGATTCGGTTCAAATTACGAATCATCACATTCCCGGAGCGGATCAATCGGAGATGCTGATCAAGGTCTATCGGCCGAATTCGCCCGATACCAAGCGTCGTCCGGCGCTGCTATGGATTCATGGAGGCGGCTACGTGCTGGGACACCCGGATGCGGACGATGCCCTGTGCGAGCAATTTGTTCAAGCGGCCGATTGCGTCGTCCTTTCTCCCGACTACCGTCTTGCTCCCGAGCATCCGTTCCCGGCGGCCATCGAAGATTGCTATGCCGCTTTGACTTGGTTGGCCGATGCGGCTGACGAATGGAACATCGATGCGTCCCGGATTGCGATCGGCGGAGCGAGCGCGGGCGGCGGGCTTGCTGCGGCCCTGGCCTTGCTGGCTCGGGATCGGTCCGGTCCGGCTATCTGCTTCCAGATGCCGCTGTACCCTATGATTGATGAACGCAACGAGACGCCATCCAGCTGCGAGATCGTTCATCCCTCTGTCTGGAACCGTGCCAACAACGCGGCGGCATGGAGAATGTATCTGGGAGAGCTTGCCGACGGCGAGGTTTCTCCTTATGCTGCAGCGAGCCGAGCTGAGAGTCTGACCGGCCTTCCGCCAACGTATACATGCGTCGGCCAACTTGATCCGTTCAGGGACGAAACGTTAGATTACGTCAGACGTCTCGCCCAGGCCGGCGTCGATGTAGAGTTCCAGCTCTATCCCGGATGCTACCACGCCTTTGAACTCGCGGACCCCCATCAGGAGACTAGCGTTCGCGCCCGTCAAGGCTACATCCAGGCGTTGACCAGAGCCTTTAAAGTTTAAGTCCGATTTGATCGGAGTAAACCGTTTAACGTTGGACGTCGATCCTTGATCGGCGTTTTTTCGTGTTAGGAGGTCAGCAATGATTAGGGGCTGGCCTATACCAGTTGGTTTTGTAGTCGGTTGGCAAGGCAGAGATTATGTTCAGTCTGAAGGTAGACGTCAACGGGGATGGAGTCGTAACGATCGCTGGCGTCCTGTTCGTCTCCAGATAGGCGGATAGTGCAACCTAAAGCTCAGAGTTTAAGAGTTTGTTAAGAGCTTGCTGTTACACTGTTCGACAAACCACGTCATCATCGATGACTCAAGGAGGAGAACAGTTCCAGATGTTATCGAGAGGAACAAGCAGAGTGAAGAAATGGATGAGAACGACTCTGGCTGCAATGGCCTTCGCTTTACTGACAGCCGTAGCTCTGCCGTCCAGCGAGACCCATGCCGCGGCTGGGCCCCTGCATCTTAATTCGCCGCAAGATATCAAGTTTTACGCCTACAACGGCGTAACGGAGATGTACATCGTCGATAACGGCAACAACCGGGTCATTCGGGCGAATACGGACGGGAAGGCGGATCTGATTGTTGACGTCAACAATCCGACGGCGGTCGCCGTGGACGGGGAAGGCAATATATACGTCGCCGAATCGGGCTTGGCTGCGAGCTTGCATGCGTTCGATCGGGATGGCGAGCCGCTCTCGCTGTTGAAGCACAACGGGGAGACGATTACGGGGCCTATCGATCTGATCGCTCCGATGGTCACCACCACCGTCCCAAACTATCCGAAGCTGATGAACATCAAGAGTCTTGTCGTTTTCACAAAAATCAATCCGGTCACTCAGCAAGCTTACAAAGAAGCCACGTTTCAATTCGAAAACTACGCGGCAGTCAGTTATTTTCCAACGGTAATCGGTATGTTGAATAAAAGAGGCACTTTGAGACTGGATCTGAGCGGTTCGAGCAGTGGCGGCTCATCCAGTGCCGGAGACGGAGAGTCGGGCCTAGCAATCCATTTCGATGGTAGGTTATGGGAATCCGGAGGCTACTTCGTCGATCTGGACGGTGTCTTTAACATGTTCCCGGGAGAAGGCTATTCGACCGGGGAAATCGCGGTAGATTTCATCGGAGAGATGTTTTACGTCGTCATGAACGAGACGAAAATTTACCGTGCCTCCTACGTCGGCGCTTCGTACGCCAACCGTCCAACGCTTCAGCCCTGGCTTAATCTGACCGACGATTACGGAATCAGCGAGCCGCATGCCATCGTTGTCGGTCCGGACAATAAGCTGTACGTAACGGATGCGGCGCAGGATCGCATAGTCGTCCTCAATCTGGATGATACCGGCACCTTTAACCGGGTGCTGAGCTTGACCTACCAGCCGAAGGATCCTCCATCCGCAGGCTCGGTCGTCAAGCGCGGCAAGCAAGGCCAGACGCTTGTACTGAACGGCGCGGATTTCCTGAGCGGCTATTCCGATCCGAAAGGCCGCGCGATGAGTGAGATTCGCGTCGTGTCGCTGCCGAACCACGGCACGCTCAGCCTCTCAGGAGCTCCCGTTCAAGACGGGCAATCGATTCCTCTAGCCTCGCTGAACGGCTTGGCATTCACACCCGATACGTCTTGGGGCGGCACGACCTTCTTCGAATGGCAAGCGATGAATTCTGCCGGGGCGTATTCCGAGACGCCCGGTAAGGTCGAGATCATCATCCGGCCGAAGGGAGACGCCAACGGGGATGGAGTCGTAACGCCTGCGGACGCGCTGCTCATCACCAAGTATCTAAAAGGGAAAATCACGCTGACGGCAGATCAGCTCGAAGCGCTCGACATGAACGAAGACGGTGAAATAACCGAAGCAGATGCTGCCTTAATCATGAATATCTATATGGGCAATGCAGGGTAGAATCCGGGCAAATGAAGGCCAAGTTCGGCCGATAAATCAGAGTTTCAGCGATTGTTAAGAGCTCCTTGCTACACTGTTCGACAGCTTCCATACCATGCGTTAATTGAAGGAGGAGAACCGTTACCAGATGCTATCAGAAGGAACAGGTAGGATTAAGAAATGGACCAGAAGGACTGCTGCGGTACTAGCCTTCGCCATATTGGCCGTATTGGCGCTTCCGCCGCGCGAGGCGCACGCGGAGATCGCTTCGCTATATCTCAAATCGCCGCAGGATATCAAATTTCACACCTACAACGGCGTGACGGAGATGTACATCGCCGACACCGGCAATAACCGAGTTATTCGGGCAGATACGGACGGGCTGGCGAATTTAATTATTCCCGTTAATAATCCGACGGCGATTACTATCGATGAGGATGGCAATCTCTTCGTTGCCGAATCGGGCTTGGCCGCAAACCTCCATGCGTTCAATCGGGATGGAGAGCCGCTTCTGTTGCCGAAATACAACAGCACGGAGTCGGTCAGCATCATCGAATTGACCAGCCGGTTCACGAACCCGACCATCGGTATGCCGCAGCTCTTGAATATCAAGAGTCTTGCCATTACCAAGAGCACCGATACGGTGACCCACGAGCAATTTAAGGTGGCACAGTTTATTTGCGAGAGATACGGGGTAACAAGCTTCTTCCCGACGACGTACGGGCTGATCACGGAGGCGTGCAACGTCTATCTGAACCAAATGGGCTGGGGCAGCGGAAGCGGCGGAGGCGGCGTGGATGCCGAAACGGGTTATGCGCTGCATCCCGACGGCAGGCTGTGGAGGTCCGGGGGGTATTATGTCGATCTGGAATCGACCTTCAACATGTCTTTCGACGATATCAACGACCAGTCCGGAGAGATCGCGGTGGACCCGGTGGACGAAATGTTCTATGTCGTCATGAACAAAACGAAGATCGACCGAACCTCCTATACGGGGGCTTCCTATTACAACCGTCCGACGCTGCAGCCTTGGCTGAATCTAACCGAGGATTACGGCATCAGCAGTCCGCATTCGATCTTCGTAGGCCCTGACAGGGCGCTGTACGTAACGGATGCGGCGCAGGACCGCATTATCGTCGTCAATCTGGACGCCACAGGCTCCTTCAACCGGGTACTGGAATTGACTCACGAGCTGAACGACCCGCCGACGGCCGGATCGTTCGCGAAGCGCGGCAAGATGGGGCAGACCGTTTCGTTCGAGGGCTCCGATTTCTTGAACCGATATTCCGATCCGAACGGCCACGCGATGGCTTCCATTCGCGTCGTCACGCTGCCCGCTCACGGCACGTTCAACCTGACAGGCGTTCCCGTACAGGCGGGACAAGTCATCCCTGTGGCCTCTCTGAACGGTTTGACGTTTACGCCCGATCCGCTCTGGGGCGGCACTACGGCCTTCGAATGGCTGGCCAAGGATGATCGCGGAGCCTATTCGGCAACGGCCGGCACGGCGGAAATCTTCATCCGGATTCCGGGAGACGCCAACGGGGATGGAGTCGTAACGCCTGCGGATGCGCTGCTCATCACCAAGTATTTGAAGGGGAAAATCACGCTGACGGCAGATCAGCTCGAAGCGCTCGACATGGACGAAGACGGCGAAATAACCGAAGCGGATGCTACCTTAATCATGAATATCTATATGGGCAATGCAGTCTAACAAACCTTGAGGTGAATTCATTGAACTATTCTTATGCTAACCGATCTGGACTGCGCGGCAAGTTCAGCGCCGCCCTGGCTTTGCTGCTTGTGCTTGCGCTGCTGCTGCCCTCGCTCCCGAAAGCGTCCGCGGATCCGTCGGGCACGCCTTCCGTGCGTGTCGGCACGGTGGCCGGAGCGCCGGGGACTTATGTAGAGGTGCCGGTTTTCTTCGACTCGAATGACTCGGAACTGTATGTCTACCGGACAAACATTACGATTAACTACGATCCGAACGTGCTGGAGCCGTCGGCAGGAGACGAGGCGACCATCAGCGGGCCGGTCAAAGCCATTGACGCCAACGCGAACTTGCTTGTAGACAAGACGGCGACGGGCAGTCTGAAGCTCGATCTGACGCTTACCGGTTTTATCGACGACTCCAGCGAGCTGTTCACGCTGCGATTCAAGATTAAGGAAGGCGCGCCGGCAGGCAACTCCGCCCTGACGGTCGTTCAGGGCGAGCTTTACGAAGACGTAGTTCCGGTATCCGCAGATCTGGTCAATGGAGAGGTAATCGTTTCTCCTCCGGGCCATGCGGTTATTAAGATCGGCACGGCTTCCATTAAGGCGGGTGAGGCGGGTATCGTCTCTGTGCCTGTGGAAGCGACACTGGATAAGGAGGCAGCCTCCTACGGCATTCGGATCAAGTATGATCCAGCCGCCATAAGCTTCGATGAAATCGAGGGACAAGGCTTGATGTCGAGCTCTAGCAGTACGGACGGCTGGGTGAAGGTCTCTTGGCTGGATCTGACTGGTGGAGACGATCCTATTCCGGCCTCTCAGGAGGCTCAAATCCTGTTTACGATCAAGTTCGCAGTTGAAGATGACGCGCCGATCGGCGATCACGCGCTGACTGTTGAGACTCCGAACGACTTGCGGGAGCTGACGTTTACGGACGTGCATGCCGTGGAGATGAACAAGACTGTCGTAAACGGCAAGGTTTCCGTCGTTGTTCCGCCTGCGGCGCCGACATCGGTGACGGCGACGGCGGGCAACGGCAAGATCAACTTGACTTGGCCGGCTGTGTCGATGGCGGAAACCTATAAGGTCTATCGCTATCAGGGTGATGCCGAGCCAGTCAACTCCGCCGATTGGGTAGAGATCGCCAGCGGAGTCGAAACCAACGCGTATACTGCCGAAGGATTGACTAACGGTACGTCTTACGTATTCGCGGTCAAGTCGGTCAACCTTGCCGGAGAGTCCGATCTGAGTCCGGCTTCGGATGCGGTTGCGCCTGTGCCGGCGCCTGGCGTGCCGACGAGCTTCCGCGCCTTGGCAGGCAACGGGACGGCGGTCGTCTCCTTCGCGAAGCCGAGCGGTACGGTCGGCGAGCCGATCTTGAAGTATCGCGTCGAAGCCGTGCTGGACGGCAGCGTCGTTGCAACGAAGGAAGTGCCTGAAAACCTCGAAGGCGTGTACAGCGCGAGCTTTGACGATTTGACTAACGCACAGACGTACACGATTCGCATCTATGCGGTGAATATTGCCGGAGATTCGGAGCCGCTGACCGGCACGGTTCGTCCGGTGGCGAAGCCGCTGGCTCCAACGATCCTGTCGGTTGTGCCAGGCAACGGGCAAGTACAAGTCTCCTTGGGCGCGCCGGCTAATGTGAACGAGGCGCCGGTAGATTATTACATTGTGACCTCCAGTCCCGGCGACATCTCTGTCACGGTTGGCGGGAGCCAACTGTCGGCCGTCGTCCCCGGACTGACGAACGGCACGTCCTATACCTTCACGGTTGTCGCCCAGAATGCTGTCGGGATGTCCGATCCGTCCGCAGCATCGCAAGCCGCAGTGCCGACAGCGCCGAGAACGGGAGGCGGCGGAGGCGGTTCGACGCCGACGGAGCAAATCATTGTCGAAGTCAGCGATGGCAATGGCAAGGGCGGCGTGGTCGCCAGCACGACCATCACAAGAACGACCCTTGCGGACGGCCGCAAGAAAGACGAAGTGACTCTGACGTCGGCACAGGCGGAGCAGGCGATCAAGCAATTGAAGGAAGCCGGCTCGTCTAAGGCCAGAATCGTCATTCCCGACACGAAGGACGAAGTATCCGATTTGAATGTGAAGCTGCCGGCAGAGGCTGCGAAGCAGTTTGCCGCGCAAGGCATTGATCTGCAGATCTGGACCGACAACGGCGGCATCCTCGTACCTAGCCGCTCCCTGCAAGGCTTGCAGGAGGAAGTGTACTTCCACGTTGTACCGATCAAGGCAGCCGGAGAACGCAAGCAGGTAGAAGAGCGACTCAAAGGCGAGCCGACGCTTCTCCGATTGGCGACCGCAGACGGCGTGCAGCTGATCGGTCGTCCGATGACGATCGAGACGAACATGAGCAGCCGCGAGGTGACCCTGGAGCTGCCGGTTGGCGAGGATATGCCAAAGGCGGAGCTGGAGAAGCTGGGCGTCTTCATCGAGCACAGCGACGGAACGAAGGAATGGGTGAAGGGGGAATTGGTCGGCTACAACGGAACGAATAAGCCGGGCATCCGCTTTACGATCACCAAGTTCAGCACCTTCTCCATCGTAAAGCTGAGCGTGGACAGCTCGTCCCATACCGCTTACATTCAAGGATACAGCGACGGCACGTTCCGTCCGGACCAAGCGGTGCAGCGGGTGGAGATGGCGGCGCTGCTATCCAGAGCGTTGCCGGGCGCGTCTGCAGGCTCGGCTGACGCGGCTTACTCCGATCTGCCGTCCGCCGCATGGGCGAAGCAGGCGATCGCGCAAGCGACGGCGCAGGGCTACATGCAAGGCTCCGACGGCCGCTTCATGCCGAATAAGTCGATTACCCGCGCAGAGATGGCGGCGATCGTCGATCGCCTGCTGAAGCGCGATACGGCAGCGGGCGATGCGAAAGCGTCGTTCAAGGACACAGCCGGCCATTGGGCGGCTGGAGCGATCGGACGCGTAAGCGCAGCCGGTATCATGTCCGGCTCGGGAAGCGGAATGTTCCGTCCGAACGATCCTCTTACGCGCGCCGAGGCGGTCGTCATTCTGAACCGCGTGCTGGAGCGCGGACCGCTCGCGGGCTCGGCAGCCGCCTGGAAGGACGTTCCGTCAAGCCACTGGGCGTTCGGACACATTCAGGAGGCGTCCAATGATCACCGCTACACTCGCAATTCCAACGGCGGTGAACAGTCTATCGGCCATTAATCGAGCAATCGACTTATAATTACCTGTTCAAGGCGCTCGGGAAGATCGGGAGTTTTCCGGATCAGATCGAGCGCCTTAAACAGCTTCTTATGATGTTCGATATGCTCGAAGATCAGCGTCGCAGAAGGGACGATGTCGTTCAAAACGACCTTGTCGACATTCTTGTAAGGAACCCGCAGCGCTTGCTGGATGCCCTAGATCGCATCGGCGAACAAATCCTCCACATATTCGACGGGCAAATTGCGGTCGTAACGGGTGCCAACGGTTCTTTCGAAGCTTATTCGAAGGCGGCAGCTGTCCTTCGACATTTCAGGGCGTGGGCACGCTTGAAGCTGGAGATGACGGCGATGTGGATAGGGAACGGTGGCGGACAGGACTCAGAGTTTAGAGCTAATTGCATGGAGTACAACAAATTGACAGCGGAAGAGGATTTCGGAGGAGCTAATTGTATAATCTGCAATTAAATCAGAGCAGCAATGCCAAAGTATCGCCTAACCTTCGGAATTAGATGTACAAGTACAATTAGAGGATGCCCCGCTCTGACTTGTGCAGGAACTAGTTGTACAGAGTACAATTAACCACTTCCTATTTATCGCGCTTCGGCTTGCGAGAGCGACACGATATCCTCCGTTTGGTTCGCGGCATGCAACATCAGTCTGGATGAGGCTGTACTCACAAGCAAGCGTTCCCATGAGATGGGAACGTCTCAATTTCAAGAGAAGGATCTCAAATTCCACTGCATGGTGGGAGAAGGGATTCTTTTTTTTCTCAAAGAAGCGCAGCTCAGGGCAGGGCTAGAAAAATCACTAATTGTCTTACGGGGCATTCTGATTTTTCTTTGGCATGCCGCAATAACGTCGAAAGATGTCGTGTAAGCGGTAGGGAAACGGACACGGCTCCGCTACAATGTGAATTACATTCGAATGGAAACAGTAGAGGAGGCTCACGATGGGACTTGAATTGGGACTGCAGCTATATTCGGTGAGACAGGCATATAAGCACGATGTTACGGCGACCTTGGAGCGGGTGGCCGAGATCGGCTACAAAAATCTGGAGCTGGCTTTGCAAAACCGGGATGCGAATCTGAACGCTGGCGGCTTGTCCGCTTCCGAGTTCCGAAAGCGCATGGAACGGCTGGGATTAAAGACGGTGAGCTGCCACGCCATGGTGCACGGCGAGGACAGCTTGCCGCCCTTGCTTGATTTTCTGACCGAGGTGGGAAGTCCGACGCTGATTATTCCGATTGCCTTCTTCGAGAGCAGACGGCAGACGCTCGAGTATTGCGACAAGCTGAATCGTTACGGCGAAGCGGCGCGCAAGAAGGGCATCGACTTCTATTACCACAATCACTTTCAGGAATTCCAGCGATTCGAGGGCGAGATGATCATGGATACGATGCTGGCGCATACCGACCCGTCCTTGGTCAAGTTCGAGCTCGATACCTACTGGACGGTAAGGGGCGGGGAAGATCCGCTGCAATGGCTCGATAAGCTCGGAGAGCGCTGCGATCTTGTGCATCAGAAGGATCTGCCCGCATCGGTGAGCGCAGTCAATTATTTCGACGTGTACGGCAAGGATTCCCGCATTACGCTGGATACGTTATATCAGACGCAGGACCCGGCCCAGTTCACGGAATCCGGAGAAGGCGTGCTGGACATCGGAGCCTACATCGGGAAGCTTCGCAGTCTGGGACATGCCAAGACGATTTTCGTAGAGCAGGACATGACAAGCCGCGACGAATTCGAAAGCGTCTCGATCAGCTATCGCAATATGACGAAGCTGCTCGGAGAGTAGCCGATGAACGGCGTGGAGATCGTCGGTGAGCGCTAGTAACAAAACGCTGCTGTTGTATTTGGTCGGTATGACGGCGCTGGTCGGCGGGTTTGCGCAGAACATGTATACGCCGATCCTGCCTCAAGCGCAGGTGGAGCTGGAAACGAGCGCATTCCTTATCAATCTGAGCGTTACGCTGTTTACGGTTGCGATGGCTGCTATGCAGATCGTATTCGGCCCGATCGTCGACCAGAAGGGCCGAAGGCCGGTTATGATCGCAGGGCTGACGCTGTTCGCGCTGGCTACGTTCGGCTGCGCATTCTCTCCGTCGATCGGTCTGCTGCTGCTGTGCCGCACCGCGCAAGGCATCGGGGCTGCCGCGATTCCGGTCGTGGCGGCTGCCGTTATCGGGGATCTGTTCGAAAGAAAGGCGCTGGCCAGAGGAATGGGCACGTTTCAGCTGATTCTGGCCTTGTCCCCGGCGCTCGGACCCTTAATCGGCGGCTTCATCGGAGCGCGCGCGGGAATGCACGGAATCTTCCTTTCCCTGGGGCTTGCCGCCGTTCTGCTGCTTGCCGCCAATGCAACGCTGCTTCGGGAAACGCATTCTCCTCCGGCCGTTCCCCGGAAGTTTTCCTTCCGCGGTTTCGTATCCGTCTATCGGAATCCTCATGGCAGGCAATTGCTGTGGACAGGCTTCTTTCAAGCGATGTCCACGATGACGCTGCTCGTTTACCTGCCATCCGTCTATTTGCACGATTTCGGAATGGGACCGGAAGGGACGGGAGTGTCCTTTCTGTCGATGGCGCTATGCTTTATGCTGGCCGTGAAGCTTGGCGTTGGCCTGCAAAGCCGCTGGTCGTCCGCCCGCGTCTACGTCTATGCGACCTGGGCGAATATATCGACCTACGTGCTGCTGGCCGTGACCGCGCAGTTCGATCTGGCAGCGCTTACAGCGTCATTCTGCCTGTTCGGCTTCACCTACGGCCTGTCCATGCCGATTCCCGCTACGCTGGTGACGGCCTGGTTCCCGCAGGATCGGGCCGCCGCCAACGGGGCGGTGAACATTATGAGGCTGATGGGCTCCGCGCTTGGCCCGATGGCAGGATCCGCTCTGTATTTGAGCGGCAGCAGCGCTGTTGTATTTATCGGCGTCATGCTCTTATATGCGGGAAGCATGCGAGGAAGCAGACGCCTTATTCATGTATCCGGGAGGTTCGAAAATGAGTAAAATCAAAGTCGGCATCGTCGGCTGCGGGAATATCAGTGACATCTATTTGACCAATTGCCGAGCCTACGACGCCTTGGAGATCGTCAGGCTTGCGGATATCGACCTGGAACGCGCGTCGGCCAAAGCCACGCAATACGGCGTGCCTGACGCGGGCACCCTTGCCGAGCTGCTGTCCGATCCGACGGTCGACATCGTGCTCAACCTGACGATTCCGGCCGTGCACGCGGAAGTGAGTCTGGCCGCTCTGGAAGCGGGCAAGCATGTGTATTCGGAGAAGCCGCTGGCTACGACCATGGAAGACGGCCGCAGAATATTGGAGCTGGCCGACAGCAAAGGCTTGCGCGTCGGCGTAGCTCCGGATACGGTGCTCGGAGGCGGCATCCAGACCTGCCGCAAGCTGATCGACGATGGAGCCGTCGGCCAGCCTGTAGCCGCCACGGCATTCATGATGACCGGCGGGCCCGAGAGATGGCACCCGAACCCGGGGTTCCTGTACGAGATCGGGGCGGGTCCTATGTTCGATATGGGGCCCTATTATTTAAGCGCCTTCATTACGCTTCTCGGCCCGATCCGCCGGGTAACCGGCAGCGCTGTCATCTCCTATCCGGAGCGGGTCATCGCGAGCCAGCCGCTATACGGCCAGAAGATTCAAGTGCAGACGCCGACGCATATTTCCGGGGTGCTGGATTTTGTCGGGGGAGCGACCGCTTCCTTGATTACGAGCTTCGACGTCAAGGGGGGGACATCCCTTTCCTCGATCGAGATTTACGGAAGCGAAGGCACCCTGCTCGTCCCTGACCCGAACACGTTCGGCGGACTGGTCAAGCTTCGCAAGCCTGGTCCCGATCAGGCGTGGCAGGAGCTCACGCTCACCCATGCCTATACGGACAATTCGCGAGGCATCGGCTTGCTGGATATGGCTCTGTCCATTCGCGAGGGGACGCCTCATCGTGCGACGGGCGAAGTCGCCCTTCAGGTGCTGGAAGCGATGCACGGGTTCCATATCGCTTCGCGGGAAGAGCGGCACTATCGCATGCAGAGCCTTTGCGAGAGGCCATTGCCGATGCCTTCCTTGCCGCAGTCTTGATGCGGGCGGGAATCCGATCGGCGAACATCGCAAAGCGATCAATCCGCAACGGGTTTGGAGTAGTAGCCGAGCTGCGCGGGACCTACAATACATCTATAGCGAAATCGCTTGCATGAGGGGGGCCTGCATATGAATCAAATTGCCGCGAAGCAAGGGCTGTTTAAGAAAGGGCCGAGGTCATCCCGCAGAATCGGCTGGAGGCGGTACGCGCCGCTGTTTATCATGGTTCTTCCAGGCGTGTTGTATCTGCTGTTCAACAACTATATGCCGATGCTGGGATTGATTATCGCCTTTAAGGATATCAACTATACGAAGGGGATTCTCGGGAGCGACTGGATCGGCTTCAAGAACTTCGAGTTTCTGTTCCGCACTTCGGACGCCTATACGATCACCCGCAACACCATTTTGTACAACGGAGCCTTTATCGCGATCAATACGGTAGTGGCGATCGGCGTAGCGATCATGCTGAACGGGCTCAAGAACCGGATCGCCTCCCGCTTTTATCAGAGCGTGATTCTCCTTCCTTTTCTGATCTCGACGGTTGTGGTCGGTTATCTCGTATTCGCGCTGCTCAGCATGGATTCCGGTCTGATGAACCGAACGATTCTTCCGGCGCTCGGGCTGGACCCGGTGATGTGGTACAACGATCCCAAATACTGGCCGTATATTCTGACGATCGTGCACACTTGGAAGGAAGCCGGCTATCTGTGCGTCATCTACTTGGCGGCCATACTCGGCATCGACAAGGAATACTATGAAGCGGCCAAGATCGACGGGGCCAACGGCCGACAGCAAATTATGCACATTACGCTTCCTTCGATCATGCCTGTCATCATTATCATGACGCTGCTGGCCATCGGTAAAATATTCTATGCCGATTTCGGCTTATTCTATCAGGTTCCGCTGAATTCCGGCATTCTGAGTCCAACAACAGACGTCATCGACACTTACGTCTATCGCGCGCTCTTGAATCTCGGGGATATCGGCATGGCCTCGGCCGCCGGGTTCTATCAGTCGGTCGTCGGTTTTGCTCTGGTCATCGTATCGAATTTGATTGTGCGCAGGTTTAACCCGGATAACGCGCTGTACTAGGAGGCGATGAAATTGAACAGCTCGATCAGATATCAACAATGGGCGCTGAACGCGATTTTCATCGTCTTGGCGGCATTCTGTCTCCTGCCCTTCGTGCTGCTCGTGGCCGCATCCTTCACGGACGAGCAAACGATAATTCGCAACGGTTACTCCTTCTTCCCGGAGAAGCTGAGCCTGTACGCTTACGAATATTTGTTCAAAAGCTCCGCTTCCATCTTTCGTTCCTACGGAATCTCGATTCTGGTTACAATTACGGGAACGGCAATCGGGCTATTGATGATTACCCTGCTTGCTTATCCGCTGTCTCGTAAGGATATGCCGCTGCGAACGGGCTTGTCGTTCTACGTTTTCTTCACGATTTTGTTCAATGGCGGACTGGTTCCGACCTATCTGGTATACACGCAAGTATTCGATATTAAGAATACGCTGCTCGCCCTGATCGTTCCTTACCTGCTGCTTAGCGGATTCTATGTGCTGCTCGCCCGGACGTTCTTCCAGAACACGATACCGCCGGAGATTATCGAATCCGCTTATATGGACGGGGCGGGGGAATTCCGGATTTTCTTCCGGATGATCCTGCCGCTGTCGACCCCTGTGCTTGCAACGGTTGGCCTGTTCCAATTGATCCGTTACTGGAACGATTGGTTTAACGGCCTCATCTTCATCACGAAAGAGGATTTGTTCAGTCTGCAGTACTTGCTCAACAAGATTTTGCTCGACATTCAGTTCCTTGCCGTATCCGACATGGGCGGCCGCCAAGGCGACGCGCTGTCCGCTTTGCCCAAGGAAGGCGTACGGATGGCTATGGCGGTTGTAGGCGTCATTCCGATAATGGCCGCTTATCCGTTCTTCCAGAAATTCTTCGTTAAGGGGCTGACGGTGGGCGCAGTGAAAGGCTAGGCTATCGCCGGCAAGTCCGGATAGCATATGACAAACAGAGATCAGGGAGGTACTTGCATGAAAAGGAACAGCATCAAGAACGCGATCTTATTTACGATCATCCTTGCTCTGACCGCGGCGCTTGCGGGATGCGGCTCGGGCAACAGCGGCACGGGGGCGGCAAGCACGGGCAGTCCGTCGCCTTCTTCCGGCGCCGGCGGAGCGTCGGGAAGCCCGGAGTCGTCGCTGCCGCCTTATGAATTGACGATGGCCTTCTTCACGCTTGGCTCGCAAACGGCGGGAATTCCCGAGGTGGAAGCGGCCGTAAGCAAGATCGCGAAGGAAAAGCTGAATACGACGGTCAAATTCCTGCCGATCGCTTATGGCTCGTGGAGCCAGCAGATGAACCTGATGCTGGCGGGCAACGAGGAACTGGATCTGATGATCAGCGGTGTCAGCGGCAACTACGCCACGCAGGTCGCGCAAGGCCAAATTTTGCCGATGAACGAGCTGCTGGACAAGTACGGCACGAATATTAAGGACACCTTATATCCGTTTATTCTCGACGCGGTGAAGGTGAACGGAGAGACTTACGGGGTACCGGCCAGAAGGGATTTTGCCGGAGGCCGATCGCTGTACATGCGCAAAGATATCGTGGACAAATACAATATCGATCTCAGCAAATATACCAAGTTCGAGGACCTGACCGAGCTGTTTCAGATCGTGAAGGACAAGGAACCGAATATGATTCCGCTCGTCTCTTTCGCGCCCGGCTCCACGCCTGTAGACAGCATGGCCGCCACCCTGTTCGATGTGCTGGTGAACAAAATGGGAACGATCAAAGTGGACGGGGGAGAATCGAAAATCGTTAACATGTACGAGACTCCGGAATACGAAGGCCTGGTAAAGCTTGTTCGCGGCTGGTATGAGAAAGGGTTTATCCGCAAGGATGAAGCGACGGCCAAGGACACCGCCCAAGACCTGATCAAGGCGGGTCAGGCATTTGCCTACTTCTCGACGTGGAAGCCCGGCAACGAAGCCCAGGATAGCCGTAAAGCGGGCGCGGAGCTCGTATCGATCAGCGTGGGCAAGCCGCTCACCGACTCCAGCCACGGCACCCGCTTTAACTGGTCGATTGCCAAGAACTCCAAGGACCCGGCCCGGGCGATGATGTTTCTGGATCTGATGTTCGCAGACCCGGAGATCAACAACTTGCTTTCCTGGGGGATCGAAGATCGCGACTACGTTAAAAAATCCGAAACGACGATCGGATATCCAGCAAACCTGGACGCGAGCAGCGTTCCCTATGGCTTGAATACGGGCTGGCTGTTCGGCGATCAGTTCAAGTCCTTCATTTTCGAAACCGACCAGGCCGATCTGTGGGAGCAGATGGACAAGTTCAATCTGGACTCGACCAAATCGCCTGCCGTTGGATTCAACTACGACGCATCGTCGGTTAAAAATGAAGTGGCAGCCGTGACGAACGTGCTGAACCAGTATCGGGTCGGGCTGGAGACCGGAACCCTGGACCCGGCGTCCACACTGCCGGAATTCATCAGCAAGCTTAGAGACGCGGGAATTGACGACATTGTGGCGGACAAGCAGAAGCAGTTCGACGCTTGGAAACAAGCCAAGTCGCAATAACAAAGCCAATGTTGGGTAATCAGATGGGGCCGCTGCCCCATCTGATTTTTCCGTAATATCGGGACGGTATCCATGCGCGAGCGGACGGGCGTCAGAGGGCGGCTATGGCTTCGGTTCGCTCGTGATACAATGAAACAATGAAGTGGCCAACGTATTCTCAATGGGGTGGAAACCGCATGAAACTGCCGGCTAACCATAAACGGCGCAGCTCCTTACGGTTTCGCATCGGTATCGCCTTTGCGCTTGTTACCGTGCCTTTGATTTTGCTGCTGATCTATAACAACCTTTACGCCTCGAACGTCGTGCGCAATCAGGTCGCTCAGTCCAACAAAAAGTTCGCCTCTTTATATTTGAATCCGATAGACCGCAGTTTGGCGGAAGCCGATCAATATTTGTACAGTCTGGCCTCTCAGGATTCCGACTTGTTGGCGCTGGATCTGTCGCCCGAGAAGAACAATCGGAAGTACTATCTGGCCAAAATCAGGCTGTCCAACAAAATATCCGCCGATATCGTCAATTACGAAGCTCTCGACATGCTGTTTATTTATTCGATCATTAACGACGAGATGGTGATGTCCCCGGTGGAGGGGAAGTCCTATCCCGAGCAGCTGCGGGAGCGGACGGCCATTTACGCCTTGCTGAAGGAGGGAGCCTCTGTCGAACGGGAGTGCCTCCGCTCGTGGTGCACCCGGCAGATTGGCGAGCAGTACTTCCTGCTGCACATCGTCAAGGCGGGCAACGTCTATCTCGGCGCATGGGTCGAGGCGAACCGGCTGCTGGCGCCGCTGGACACAATCGAGCTGGGGGACCGGAGCAGAGCCATTCTGGTTACCGATCGCTACGAGCCGATGAATGACGGAAGACTGATCGATGAGCAAGGCATTCGGTTGGAAATCGGGAACGAGCTTTATACGGTCGTCGGAGCCAAGGAGAAATACTTGCTGGTTGGCGAGACCTCGCGGATGGGGAATTTCGGCTTGGCCGTTCTCATTCCCGAACGCACGATTCTGGAGAAGCTCCCCGAGCTTCAACGGATTGCGTTTCTCGTCCCCCTCGCTGCTGTCCTGGTGCTTTTGCTGCTGCTGCTGTATTTGCGCAAAATCATTTTACGTCCGATCAATCGGTTTATCAGCGCGATGAAGCGCTTTCGAAACGGCAACTGGGATACGCAGGTCGCGCCTGATCCGTCATTGTCCCAGGAATTCGAGCTGATGACCGGCACCTTCAATAGTATGGTCACACAAATCCAGGATCTCAAAATCAACGTCTACGAGGAACAGCTGAACTTGAAAAGAGCGGAGCTGAAGCATCTTCAATTACAGATCAATCCGCATTTTTTCCTGAATTCGCTCAACATTTTATTTCATCTGGCTCAGAGCAAGCAGTATGAGCTTATTAAAGAAATGACCGTGAATCTGGTCGAATATTTCCGCTTCATGTTTCGCAGCGCCTCGACCTTCGTGAAGCTGGAGGAGGAGCTGAGGCATACGTCCAGCTACTTGAAAATTCAGCAATTGCGATTTCCCGAGCATATGACGTTCCGAATGGCTTTCCCGGAAGATTTGGCCGAGGTTCGGATCCCGCCGTTGCTGATTCAGAGCTTTGTCGAAAATACGATCAAGCATGCGGTCACGATGGACGAAACGATTCATCTGGAGGTAACGATCGAGGAAGCAGGCGAGGGGGAGAAGCCGGATACGATCATTCGCATTCGGGACAACGGCCCGGGTTTTCCAGCCGACGTGCTGGACAAGCTGCGCTCGGGCGAAGAGCGGATTAAGGACAACGGGGAACAGGTCGGCATCTGGAATGCGAGGCGAAGGCTGAGTCTGCTTTATGGAGATAGGGCGTCTCTGAGTTTCCGCAATGGACCGGTCGGCGGAGCCATCGTGGAAATCCGTCTCCCTCGTCTGGAGCATGAAGAATAGAACCGAAGGAACGGGACAGGGTATGAACAGGAGGAAAGCGCATGTTCGAACATCGGGAGCATACGTTGTACGTTAGAAGTTTTATTTCAGACTGGCTGGATCGGCACAAGGTACAGTTTATTCCTATCGGAGACCGCATATGGGAGTTTGCGGAGACCCGCTTCGAAGAGTTTCGCTCTGCAGAATTGATTGCCGGCGAGCTGGAACGGGAAGGGTTCGATGTGCAGAGAAAGGCCGGAGGCATTCCTACGGCTGTTGTTGGCAGCTACGGGCAGGGCAAGCCCGTCATTGCGATCTTGGGAGAATACGATGCTCTGTCCGGTCTCAGTCAGCACAGAGGGGAGCCCCGGCCGGCTCCGCGCGAGAGCGGGGGGAACGGACACGGATGCGGACACAATCTGCTCGGCACAGGCGCCTTGGCGGCGGCGGTCGGCCTGCGGAAAGCGATGGAGAGGTACGGCTTGCCGGGAACGGTTCGCTATTATGGCTGTCCCGCGGAAGAGGGCGGCGGCGGCAAGGGCTATATGGTGCGCAACGGCTTGTTCCGGGACGTGGATGCGGCGTTGACCTGGCATCCCGCCAGCATGAATTTTATTCTGAGCAGCTCGACGCTGGCGACCTGCCAGATGTATTTCCGCTTTCGGGGCCGCAGCGCCCATGCCGCCGGCGAGCCCCACTTCGGGCGCAGCGCATTGGATGCAGTCGAATTGACCAACGTCGGATGCAACTATTTGCGGGAGCATATCATTTCTGAAGCTCGTATCCATTATGCGATTACGAATGCCGGGGGGATTTCGCCTAATGTCGTGCCGGCGGAGGCCGAGGTGCTCTATAAGATTCGCACTCCGCATTCGGAGCAATTGGCGGAGCTTTACGACCGGGTATGCAATGTGGCCAAGGGGGCGGCGCTCATGACCGGAACTGAGCTTAAGATCGAATTCGACGCGGGCTCGTCCGAAATCATCGTGAACCGCACGTTGGAGAAGCTGATGCACGACACTTTCCGGGAGCTTGGCTGTCCGAGCTTCGATCTGGAGGAGACGGGATTTGCCGCTCAAATCCGGGATACGCTGACCGAATCGGAGAGGACGCATCAGGTTCCGCCGGAGCTTCGCCACCTTCCCCTGACGGACCGTCTGGAGCCGTACAAGCCTTCCGATGAAGCGGCCATGGGCTCTACGGATGTCGGCGACGTGAGCTGGCAGGTGCCCGTCGCGCAATGCTGGGTCGCCTGCTCCGCCATCGGCACGCCGCTGCATTCCTGGCAGGCCGTCAGCCAGTTCGGCGTCTCCATCGGGCACAAGGGAATGCTGCATGCGGCGAAAGTGATGGCGGCGGCGGCCGCCGAGCTGCTGCTTCGGCCGGACGTGTTGAAGCAGGCCAAGGATGAGCACCTTCGGCGCGTGCAGGGCAGAGCCTATCATTGTCCCATACCGGAGGGGGCCGTTCCCAAGCCCGTCCGCAAATCGTAGAACAGCGCAGAGCAGAGGAGGACAACGGGCATGCACCATCTGTTGATCGTAGACGATGAGATTCTCGCCGCCCAAGGGATCAAGAACGGGATCAACTGGGGCAGCATGGGCTTCTCAAGCGTCAGCGTAGCGCACAACGTGACGCAGGCCAAAGAGATTATCGGCAAGCATCGCGTCGATGTTATGATCTGCGACATCGAGATGCCTAGAGGAAACGGCATCGAGCTGCTGCAATGGGTGAAGGAGCACAATCCGTCCGTCGAGGCGGTGTTCCTGACCTGCCATGCCAACTTTCAATATGCTCAGCAGGCCGTGCAGCTCGGGAGTCTGGATTACTTGCTCAAGCCGGTGAGGTTCGACGAGCTGGAGGCATCCATTCGAAAAGCCGTGCAGAAGATTGAAGCGGAATTGCTCAAGCTGCAGCAGTCCGAATCGATGCAGAAATATCAGGCGCTGTGGTCGAAGCATCAGCCCGTGTTCGTGGAACGCTTCTGGAGCGAGCTGCTCCAGCGCCAGCTGCCGCCCGATCAAACCCGTATTGAAGAAATAATAGAGAGAAAGAATTTGCCGATCAAGGCGGCTATGCTGTTTATTCCAGTGTTGATTTCGGTTCAAGAATGGTCCAAGCCCTACTCGGTCAGGGAACTGAAGCTGATGGAGTACGCAATCCGCAATGCGGCGATCTACGCGATGGAGCTTGAACAGATGCAAGGACAGGTTCTTTCGTCGTTTAACGGCAAGTGGGTCGTCCTTGTTCCGCAGGAGCATCCGCGGACTCAAGACCATCGCTCCATCTCGAAGGCTTGCGAGCAATTTATCACGCTCAGCCATCGGCACTTCTCCTGCCGTTTGTCCTGCTATGTCGGCCGTCCGATCGCGATTACCGGCATTCCGGACCAGGTAGATTCATTGCTGGAGATGGATACCGAGAATGTGACTATGAGCAACCGCGTGCTGGTGCTGGGAGAAACTCCGAAGCAGGCTCCCGGAGCAGCGGTGTCACAGATCGACGAGTGGCTGGAATTAATGAAATTGCTTTCGAAGGACGAGCTGCTGCGGGGAATCGAGCAATATTGCGGGAGATTGAAGCGGCATGGCTGCTCGGCCCAAGAGCTGAAGGAATTCCAGCATGATTTCTTGCAAATGATCTATCATGTTTTACAGCTCAAGGGGCTTCAAGCGCGAATGGTCTTCTCCGATTCCACGGATTCCATCGCGTTCGCGGTTCGATCCGTGGACCATCTTCAGGAATGGGCGAAATACGTCGTGCTGAAGGCGATTCGATCCGTAGAGACGATAGAAGAATCCCATACGGTCGTGGAGAAAGCGAAGAAATTCATCGCCGAAAATATCGACAAGAACCTGTCCCGGGAAGTCGTGGCCGAGCATGTCTGTCTTAGTCCGGACCATCTGACAAGAGTGTTCAAGAAAAAGACGGGGAAAGCGATCTCCGAGTATCTGATGGAGGAACGGATTCGGCATGCCAAGCATCTGTTGACCTTTACGGATTTCAGCATTAGCGAAGTGGCGTCCTCCGTCGGCTATATCAACTTTTCGCACTTCAGTAAAATTTTCCGCAGAATGACCAACATGAATCCTCTGGATTTCCGCAAGCGCTATAGAACGGGTGGGAGGCCTGTTAACTAACTCGAAAACTAAAGCTGCGGAGAAACGTCATGGTGGCAGGAAAGGTTCACTAACTCGAACTAAAGCGGCGGAGTTTTTCTACTTCGATCCATTGTCTACCGTCGCTCAGCTTGAAACTTTAACGGATCAGATTCTGGCCTCCGTTGTCAAGGAGTAGCATGCGCGTCGCTTCGACAGAATAGATGGAACTCAAATGCAGCCCCTCTTCGGGCTGCATTTTTTATAGGGGCCGCAGAGAAGGCCAACTGCCTCTCCTTCCGTTTGTGTTGTTAAGAGTTTTTTAAGCGGCCTGGCCTATAATGGTGCACAATGGGCTGAGCTTACCGCCTTGCAGCTTGTCGACGCCGAAGAAGTTAGAGGTTGCTGCCGACACTCGATTCTATATAATTATGGAAAGAGATGAATTGAACGGAGAGACAAGCCCTTGGAGGTAGTAACCAGTGAGAAGATGGATGAAGGATAGATTTCTCGCAGGTCTCTTCCTGCTGACCGTCTGCATGGGCTCGGCGATGTACTTCCTCGTGAAGATCGAGTCCGTCGGACCGTCCGTAGCTCAGGGGGTTCTGGACTTGAGCGACTGGGATTATCGCGAGCAGGGCGTGCTGACGCTGGACGGGCAATGGGAGTTCTATGCCGGGCAGCTGCTCGTGCCGGGGAGCCCGCTGGAGGCACTGGAGAAGCGAAGCTTTATTCAAGTTCCAGGGAAGTGGGACGGCTGGCAGGATCGCCAAGGCTACACGATGAAAGGCAAGGGCTACGGCACCTACCGGCTTGTTATTCGCAACGCCCCTGCGGGGGAAACGCTCGCGATCGCCAAAAACTATGCCCGATTCGCGGATAAGCTTTACGTCGACGGCGCGCTGGCCGGCGAGTCGGGCTCAACGGGCGTTTCCAGAGAGGGGTATACGCCCCGCAATGTTCCGTATGTGGCCTATTTCCAGGCTGGCTCCGCAGATATCGAGATTTTGCTTCAGGTTTCCAACTTCGACTTTAAGAGCGGCGGAATTACGGACTCCCTGAAGTTTGGCTTAGGCAAAGAAATTCAAGTGCGGAAGAGCCTGATTATCGGCCTTGAATTAATGGGCACGATTGTGCTGTTTCTATTCGCCGTGCTTACGTTCAGCCTCTACTTATGGTTTCAACGGAATTCTCTCCTTATAATTCTGGGGCTGTTTTTCCTGCTGTTCTCCTTAAGCGTCCTGACCAACGGCGAACGGCTGATCTTGCAATTCCTTCCCGGCTTTCCCTTCGAGGCGGCTTTCAAGATCAAGTACGTCTCGGTATTTGCAGTACCGGCTATTCTATTCCTGGTCTCTTGGAAGCTTGCTCACGATTCGAGGATACGCCGCCTATTCTTCTGTACATTTTTGTTGCTATCGACCTATTCCGTCGGAGTGATCGTCCTGCCGTTCCGAATTTATTCGGAAATTCAGGATTACATGTATGCGGGAATCGCGCTTAGCTATCTGATATTGATCGTATTTTTGTTAAGTTCCTACGTTCGCGGTCGTTACGGCATCCTGAACAGAACCCAGTTTCGGCTGTACTTCGCAGCGGTCTGGTCGCTTCTGCTGCTGTGCGTCAACGTCATTCTAAGCTCCGAAAACATGACCTCCATGCTGCTGAACAATGTCATTGTGCTGATGTTTCTGGCTTTTGTCTCCATGCTGCTCATTCATCAATTCGTCGGAGCGTACGTTGGCATGCAGAAGCTGACCAAGCAGCTGCAGATGGCCGACAGAATGAAGGATGAATTTCTGTTGATTACCTCCCATGAGCTGAACACCCCGCTTAACGGGATTATGAACGTATCGCGAGCGCTGTTGAAGGAGCCGTACAGGAAGGCGGCCGAGCAGGAAATGAAGGAAAGGCTGCTTATGATCCGAAGCACGGCGTATCGGATGTCCAACATGGTCAACGATATTATCGATTCTGTGCGGATGAAGGACGGCAAGCTCGCCATGAATATGAGGCGGGTTGATCTTGCCACGTGTTTATCCATCGTGATGGAGGTGTTCGGGTATCTCGCCAAGGGCAAGAACACGCAGCTCGTCTCTCGCATCGATTCTCAGGCACGATACGTCTATGCCGACGAAAGCCGGCTGATGCAAGTGCTGTATAACGCAATCCATCACAGTCTTAAGCATACCCAGGATGGAAAAGTCTCCATCGGCAGCAGGAAGGAGGGGGACAGCATTCGTATCGACATTCAAGCGACCGCCGGAACTCGGAGTCCGAAGAGCGAGGGTTCCGATTCGGAAGCGGAGAGGGGCAACGGGTTCTCCATCGGATTGTCCGTCGCACAGGAGCTTGTTGAATTTATGGGAGGGGCGTATCATCCGACGGAGGAAGGACTTGAGCTGATCTTGCCGGCAGCGGACATCGGCATTGCCCGGGAGGAAATTGCCGCTGCGCAGGAGCCGCCTCCCGATCGACAGGAGCAGAGAACGAAATCCGAATTTAAGAAAACGGGCGAAGGGCTTCCGAAAATTCTGATCGCCTCCGCCGATCCGATAGACGTTGAGCATTTGTACGGCATGCTTTCGACGGAAGGCTTCGAGGTGTTATGCGCAGGCTCGGATACCGAAGCCTATGCCTGCGTTACGCGAATGGATCGGCCCGATCTCGTGATGCTGGACGTAATGCTGCCGGACTCGAACGGCTACGAGCTCTGCCGGCGCATTCGCCATCACTTCACGCAAGCGGAAATGCCGATTCTTCTCATCAGCTCGCGCAGCACGTCCGCCGATATCGAGGCCGGCATCGCCGCAGGCAGCAGCGACTTCGTGACCCGGCCGCTTGATCCCGGAGAAATTCGCGTACGCATCAATACGCTGCTGTCTATGAAGCGGCTGGTGAAGGAAGCCGCGATGAACGAGATGGCGTTCCTGCGGTCGCAGATCAAACCGCACTTTCTGTACAATGCGTTAGGCACGATTATGTCTCTTTGTTACACCGACGGCGTAAGGGCAGGGGAGCTGCTCAGTATTTTCAGCCGCTATTTGCGCATTATTTTTCATCTGGACAATACGGAGGAAACCGTCAAGCTAAGCAAGGAGATGGAGCTCATCCAGGCGTACGCGGATATCGAAAAAGCGCGGTTCGGCGAGCGCGTTCGCGTGGAATTCGACGTGGACAAAGACTTGTATGATTACCAGATCATGCCGCTTACCATTGAGCCCTTGGTCGAGAATGCGATTCGGCACGGCGTATCCAAGAAGCTGAGCGGAGGAACTGTCCGCCTGATTATTCAGAGAGAGGGCGAATTCGTCCGGGTCGATGTGGAGGACGACGGCGCCGGGATGACGTCCGAGCAGGTGCAGGCCATTCGGATCAGCGACGGGAAGGATCAAGGAGTCGGATTTCGCAACATTATGCGCCGCGTGGCGCATATGTCCGGCAAACCGCCCATCGTCGAGAGCGAGCAGGGGAAGGGCACGAAGGTCACGATCTGGCTTCCGTTAACGTATTCTTGAGGAACCGCGAGAGGCTGAAGTAAAAGGCTCAATTCAGGAGAGGAGGAGAGGACGTTGATACAAGCATTTCTGGTGGATGACGAGGAGCATGCGCTTACGATCTTGGAGCTTTTTCTGGAGCGTATCGGAGGCGTGGAGGTGATTGGCCGGTCGAACAACGGATTCGATGCTCTGCGCCAGCTGCGCGAGCTTAAGCCCGATGTGCTTTTTCTGGATATCGAAATGCCCGAGATGAACGGCATCGAGCTTGCCGAGATTTTGCGAAATCAGGGGTCGGACGTACATATTATTTTTGCGACCGCCTATGACCAGTATGCGTTGCAAGCGTTCGACCAAGCCGCGATCGACTATATTCTTAAGCCGTTGGAAATGGACAGACTGTCGAAGACGGTCGCCAGGCTTGTCAGAGAGGTGGAGAAGACGGGAGCGGAACGCTCCCCGGCGGTGATGGCGGCTGCTCCCGTCGAGGCAACTCGCTTTCTGATCCGGTTAATGGGTCATTATTACGCAGGAGCGGAAGACGGCTCCGCGATCAAATGGAGAACGAACAAAGAGAAGGAAGTGCTTGCGTACTTGTCCGCGCAAAGCGACCATCGCTTGCATAGAGACCGGATCATCGAGGACGTGTGGCCGGACGAAAAATACGATAAAGCGAAGGTTTATTTGCACACCTGCATCAGCCTGCTCCGCAAGCACATGAAGCAGATCCATCTCGAAGGCATTATCAAGTACGAGGATGAGCGATATTATCTCGACCCGGAGCGGATAGACGTCGACGTCCGTTCTCTCAAGCGACATTTTCATGGCCTGAAGCAGGCGGGCGCGCCCACTCTCCAGGAGATCGAGAATGCCCTGTCCTATCATACGGGACAACTGCTGCAGGATGAGGATTACCCGTGGGCAAGCCATGAAGCGGAAGCGCTGGAGCGCTCGGCCTCCGAATGGCGGCTTGCGCTCGGTGAGCTTTATCTAGGCAGCGGACAGTACGACAAGGCGGCGGCCACGGCGGAGACCGCGATAGAACACTCGCCCTACGAGGAAGAAGCCTATCGTCTGTTAATGCGCGCGTATCACGGACTGGGCAAAAACCATGAGGTTCATCTGACTTACCTCAATCTGGTGATCAGGCTTGAAGAATTGCAGATCAAGCCGTCAAAGCTGTCGCGTAAGCTGTACGAGGATTGCTGCACATAGTGAACGGAAGAGGCCGTCCCGCGCATCGGGACGGCTATCCTTATGCCGTTAACTCGGAACGCCGCCGTCGCTCTCGCCCGGCGGTTGCCGGAGGCGGTCGCGGAATTGCTTGGGCGAGCAGCCGTTAAAGCGGCGGAACCGATCGTAGAAATGCCCGAGGTTGGAAATCCCCACCGATTCGGCAACCTCTACGATGCTCACGTCGCTCGTCAGCAGCTGCTGCTCGGCCTTCTTGATCCTTTTGAAGACGACAAAATCGGTGAAGGACATGCCCACCGCTTTCTTGAACGTTTTGATAAAGTGGGTGTAGCTCATATTCAGCAGCGTGCTGACCTCCGATACGGACAGCTTCTCGTCAAGATGCTGCTCCACGTAGTCGACGGCGGGCTGCAACCGGCCGATTAGCCGATTGTCGGTATAGTTCAATTGCTGCCGGACATCGTTGCGAAGCAAGAGCAGCAGCATGTTCTTGATTCGGGAGGACACGGCCAGCTCGTAGCCGAGCGTCGTCTCGTTCATTTCCCGATAGATATCCCGGATGAGCGCGGCGGTCTGCTCCCGCACTTCCCGATTGTCCCGGTAAACGTAGTTCAGCGAGCTGAGCGGACGGATGACCTCGGAGAAATGCTGCATGCTGCTTAGCGTGCTCGGGTCCCAATATTTGCGCAGATCGATCTGAAAGACGAGCTGCTGCGCGGGCCCTTTCTTCGTCTGCATCGTCGTATGCGGCTCCGATGAGCCGAACAGGGCGATGTCTCCCGGCCCCAGCACGATTTGCTGCTCCCGGCAGTAAGCGGTAATCTCGCCTTCGAGCACGAGGAGAAACTCTACCTCCTCATGGTAATGCCATTCGTAGTAGCGCTGCTGCTTCCAATTCTGCTCCGTTCGGCGAAGCAGCTCTTCCGGGGGAAGCTTCTCCGTATCGATCCGCCAGATGCGTATCGCCAGGAAGGGGTTCTGATAGACGACTTGCTCATGCCGCATTTCCGGGTACATGGCCAGACTCCTCGAGGTGAAGTGGGAAACAGAGAGAACAACAGGATTGCGTAAGGCCATTTTAGCATATTTAGTTGCATTGCAAGGGGCCATGACAGAATACCGTATAAAAACAATTTAATTGGCCATCGCTTGCGCTCTTCTTGTAGAATAAAATGAAGAAGAAAATCAACGTTAAGGGAGTGTCCGGTAATGAGCCAAGCAATCAAGGTTACGGTCTGGAACGAGCATCGTCATGAGAAAACGAACGAGAAGGTCGCCTCCGTTTATCCGCAGGGCATGCATACGGCGATCGCCGAGGGCTTGGGCGCGGAGGTTCAGGTTACGGTAGCTACGCTCGACGATCCGGAGCACGGCTTGTCCGAGGATGTGCTGAACGGCACCGACGTACTGATCTGGTGGGGCCATATGGCGCATGGAGAAGTGCGGGACGATATCGTGGATAGAGTTCACCGGCGAGTGCTGCAGGGCATGGGCTTAATCGTGCTTCATTCGGGGCACTTCTCGAAAATATTCAAGAAGCTGATGGGCACCTCGTGCGACCTGAAATGGCGGGAAGCGGACGAGAAGGAGCGCATCTGGGTCGTAAATCCGGGCCATCCGATCGTCGACGGCATCGGCGAATACATCGAGCTTCCGCAAGAGGAGATGTACGGCGAGCATTTCGACATTCCGCAGCCGGACGAGCTCGTTATGGTGAGCTGGTTCGAGGGCGGGGAAGTGTTCCGAAGCGGCTGCTGCTATACGCGAGGCATGGGCAAAATCTTCTATTTCCGCCCGGGTCACGAAACGTACCCGACCTATTACCATCCCCAAGTGCGGAAGGTAATCTCCAATGCGGTCAAGTGGGCGGCGCCGGTCGACCGCGAATACCCGCGTTACGGGAATGCGCAGCCGCTGGAGGAGATCAAGGGCAACCGCTAGCCGGAGATGGCGTTCGGAGCGTGACGAAAGGATGGACGGCATATGGTCTTCTATAGATCGGGCGAGGCCCCGAAGCCTGCGGGATCGCTTGAACAGGCAGGCGCGCTTGCCAGCGCAGCGCCGACGGCCCATGGCACGCAAGCGGAGCAGATGCTGGAGCTGCAATCGCAGGTCGGCAATCAAGCGACGCTGGCCATGACGGGAGCAGGCACGAGGCTGCCCGCACAAGACATAATCAAGGCTTCGTTTAACGGGGATACGGGGGGGTCAACCGTAGATCATAGCCTCGCCGCTAATAACGCGTCGATGGCGTATACGCAGAGAACTCCGATTGTGTTGGGACCCGATGCAGCCCCATTGGAATAGGAGCTTGACCTGGCTGCGGAGATGCCCGCCCGCGATTTGAGCGTGACCGCAGCTTCCGTCCGCATTCTGTGAATTGCGATCCTGAATGCGGACGGTATATTGCTTGTCTGAAGGTGCTGTCCAACGAAAGCTGATGCAGAGCAATACAGTCTGGAAGCGAGGCGTTGGAGGCTCCGCTTCCGTTGTTTGCATATAGGACAGATTCGATCCGAAATAGGAGCGCCTCAAGCTCATTCGTCCAGAAGAGTGCGCAACTCTCCCGCGAATTCCCCCTCGCTGCGATCTCGGCCTCGCCCTCGCGCCGAACGGCTGAGATATCCTGCCGGTTTTCCTCCTAATGCCAACCTTTTACCATTTTTGAACATATGATCTATCTCGAAAATTTGTTCTTGCAAACCCTTTCACTCCGTAGTATGATGAGTCCAGAACAAATATTCAATTGTGAACATATGTTCAAGGGGAGGAGGCACGGCGCATTGTGAATGACGCAAGCCAAGAGAAAAAGAGGTTGTTGGTGAAGGTCAGCACCTTGTATTACATGGATGGGCTGAACCAGCAGGAAATATCGGAGCGTCTCGGCATCTCTCGCCCGCAGATCAGCAGAATGCTCGCGACCGCCAAGTCGGAAGGCATCGTGCAGATCAGCATCCGTAATCCTTATTCCGAGGAGCAGGCGTACGAGAGGGCCATCGCAGAGACATTCGGCATCCACGACGTCATCGTCGTCCACGTACCGGACGCCGACCGCCAAGTCATCGATCAGCACGTCGCCCGCGCGGCTTCGGCTCTGCTTGAAAGCGCGATCAAAGATCGCGACGTCGTCGGCATCATGGCCGGGAGGACGATCTCATCTGTCGGCAGGGAGATGCATTATGCCGGTCGGAAAGACGTTAAGTTCGTGCCGATGATCGGCGGGTTCGGCTCGGACGGCGGAGCGTGGCACGCCAACTCGAATGCGCGAGTATTCGCGGAGCACTTCAAATCCCGTCATTTGCTGCTGAACGCTCCAGCCGTCGTCGCTTCGCCGCAGGCGAGGGATTTTTTCCTCAACGAATCGGAAATCTCTGACGTGCTGGAGGCCGCCAAGAAGGCGTCGCTGGCGCTGATCGGGATCGGTCAAGTAACGGATCAGGCGACGATCGTCCGTTCCGGGTATTTTAGCGACGACGAGATGAAGGGCGTGCAGACGAAGGGAGCGGTATGCAACATCTCCACCTCGTTCCTCGACGAAACCGGAGAACGAGTTCATTACGACGGGGAAGCGCGTATGATCGGGCTTTCTATCGACGAGATAAAGGCTATCCCGAATGTGATCGCCATCGCCGTCGGCGACGACAAAGTGGAAGCGATCGCGTCCGCTCTGAGGGGCAAGTGCATGGACGTGCTCGTTACGGATATGGATACGGCCAAGCTGCTGCTGGATTGGCAACGCAAGAACCCTGTCAGGCAAGCCTGACAGGGGCCTGCGCGAAATTTCACAAAACCGTTTACAACATGAGGAGGAAGTCCTGTGAAAAAAGGAATCTTAATTTTGACAGCGCTTTTATTGACGGTTGCCCTGACCGCGTGCGGAGGCAAATCCGGTGGCAAGGACGGCGTCAAGTCGATCTCGATCATGACGCCTTATCTCTCTTCGGTCACGACGAACGAGATGGTCGAGTCGCTTAAGAAACAAGCGGCGGACAAGGGCTGGAAAACGAACGTCGTCGACACGAAAGGCGACATGGGGCAGCTGGCCAGCCGCATGGAAGACGTGATCTCCTCCAAGACCAATGCGATCGTTCTCGTCAGCACAGATCCCAATCAATTGAAGAGCCAGATCCAACGCGCGAAGGAAAAGAACATTCCGGTATTCGGATCCGACTCCGGCTACATCGACGGTATGGTTATGAACGCGACGAGCGACAACAAGGAAATGTCCAAGCTCATTTCCGAGCATCTATTCAAGACGATCGGGGACCAAGGCAAGCTGGTCATCCTGACTCATCGTCCGCACCCGGGCGTCCTGGCCCGCACTGTGCAACTGGACGAGCTTCTGAAGGACAAGCCGAACATCTCCAAGGTGACGGAACAGCAAGTCGAAGTGCCGGGACCGATCGAGAACGCCCGGAAGCAGATGGAAAGCTTGCTGTTGTCCAACAAAGCCGAAGGCTCCATAACCGCCGTATGGGCGGGCTGGGACGAAGCGGCGATCGGCGCGGCGCAAGCGATCGAAGCGGCCGGCCGCAAGGATATCATCGTCACCGGCATCGATGGCAACAGCCAAGCGGTGGAAATGATCAAGAAGGGTTCCCCGCTCGTCGCCACGGTGAAGCAGAACTTCACGGGCATGACCGAAATCGTCGTGAAGCAGATTGAACTCGTATTCGACGGCAAGCCGGCCGAAGGAACCGAGTTGTACGCTCCGGCCAGCCTGATCACGAAAGATAACGCATAATCGCTCAGGATAGAGCAGCAGGAGGCGGAGCGGCGCTCCGCCCAATTTGGAAGCAAGGAGGGTTCCCAATTGACCCTACTGAAAGTCGCAGGACTAGACAAAGCGTTCGGACAGCATTACGCGCTTTCCGGCGTCGGCTTCGAGATCAAGCCGGGAGAAGTTCACGCGCTCGTCGGCGAGAACGGAGCGGGCAAGTCGACGTTCATTAAGATCATGACCGGAGTCTATACGCTCGATGCCGGCACGATCGAATGGAAAGGCGCCAAGGTCGAGATCCCGGACCCCGGGGCTTCCAGGCGGATCGGCATTAACGTAGTGCACCAGGACCGCCATCTCGTTCCTTCTTTTACCGGGTACGAAAATCTGTTCCTGGGCCTCGATTATCCGACGAACAAGTCGCGAATCGGCGTGAGCTGGAAGACGATGAAGCAACGCGCGGAGCAGCTGAAGAAAGAATTCGGGGTTGAGATCGATCTGAACAAAACAGCGGACCGTATGTCCCCTCCCGAGAAAACGATGCTTGAAATCTTGCGGGCCATGATGCTCGAATGCCAGCTCCTTATTTTGGACGAGCCGACGGCGTCTCTTACCGACCAGGAGACGGAGCGGTTGTTCGCCCTCATCGGGAGATTGACCGCCCAAGGAACGGCGATCTTGTACGTGTCCCATCGGATGGACGAGATATTCCGGCTATCGGACCGGATTACCGTGTTTCGCAACGGCCAGCGGGTCGCTACGGTCGAGACGGCGGAGACCGACAAGAGCAGCTTGATCCGGCTCATGAGTAACGCGGACGTGAAGAAGTCCCAGAAAAGATCGGGCAACCGGTCCGAGGGAGAAAAAGTGCTCGCTTTAAGCGGGGTGTCCACGAAGGATGGAAAAGTGAAGGATACGAGCCTTGACGTGCGCCAAGGAGAGATTGTCGGTATTTTCGGCTTGGCGGGTGCCGGTCGCACGGAATTGCTCGAAACGATCTACGGCTTGCGCGAGACGGCGGGCGGCACCATCGAGGTCGCGGGTCGCATGGAGAAATCGCCTACGCCCAAGCGCTCGCTCGAAAACGGGGTCGTCCTCATCCCGGAGGAACGCAAGCGAGACGCGCTTGTTCTGGGCATGTCAATCCGCGAAAACATGACGCTGCCGGTGCTGAAGCGCTTCTCGGGTTGGTTGAAGCTTCGTGCCCGGAAAGAGCGTGCGGAAGCAGCCACCCGGATGACGGAGATGAACGTGAAGGCCGCAGGCTCCGAGCAAGCGGTCGGGGAGCTGAGCGGGGGCAATCAGCAGAAGGTCGTTTTCGCGAAGGCGCTGCTCTCGAATCCCGTTCTGTTTCTGTGCGACGAGCCGACTCAGGCGGTAGACGTCATGACGCGCGAAGAAATCCACCGACTGCTTAAGGCGCAAGCCGACAAGGGCTGCGGGGTGCTGTTCGTGTCGTCGGACCTTCAAGAAGTATTGGATATTTCCGATCGCCTGTACGTTCTTCACGACAGCCATATCGTAGCTGAACTGGACAACGTCGGCGTGACCTCCGAGCAAGTGCTCGGCTACTGCTATAGTCACGGAAAAGGAAGTGGACATCATGGTTGAAGCGCGCGCGGGAATTCCTTACGTAAGACTCATCCGCACCTACGGCACGGTCGTCGCGGGAATTCTGATCATTCTGGCGTTTTCTCTGCTTAGTCCGGACTCGTTCGCGACGATTGACAACGCCATCAATATTAGCCGCCAGATCTCGTTTCTCGTCATCATCGCCCTAGGAGCCACGCTCGTCATGTCTGTCGGGGAGTTCGATCTGTCGGTCGGAGCGCTTGCCAGCTTCGGCGGAGTGTTCGCCGCCCAGATGGCCGTCGCAGGTTACCCGATCTGGCTGACCTTTCTTGCGCCAATGGCCGTCGCGTTCGTCATCGGCTTCGTGAACGGCTGGATCGTCACGCGCTTTCGCGTGCTTTCCTTTATTACAACGCTCGCCATGGGCACGATTCTCGGCGGCTTGAATTTCCGCCTGACTGGCGGGGCGACCGTGTTCGAGAACATCCCGGACGGCTTCCGTTACCTGGGACAATCCGAATGGGCGGGCATTCCGGTCTTATCCTTCATCATGCTGCTCGTGACGTTGATCTTCTGGTACGTGATGTCGCACATGTCCTTCGGCCGCAAGCTGTATGCGATCGGGGGCAACGAATCCGCTTCCCGCGTCGCCGGAGTGAGGGTGGCGTTGAACAAAAATATGGCGTTCGCCTTGTGCGGCATGCTGGCTGCTCTGACCGGAATCCTGATGGCTTCGCGTCTGGGTTCCGCGCATCCGACGGGGGGAGACGGCTTGTTCTTGTCCGCTTATGCGGCGGCTTTCCTGGGCATGACTTCATTTAAGGAAGGCGTTCCGAATATCTGGGGCACGTTCGTGGGCGCCGCCATTATCGGCATTCTCGCCAACGGCCTGACGATCCTGGAAGTGCCGACGTTCATGCAGGACGTCATTACGGGCTGCATCGTCATTGCGGCCGTACTCATGCAGAAGCTGGGACGTGGTAAAGCATGACGTTGAACATGCATAGCCCTCTTAACGTAGAAGCTTATCGCGCAGTCCAAGAGAGAGGGGAAGCATTACTCATCGGTTATCTGGTCGCGGGCGATCCCACGATCGAAGAATCCCTCGAAATGATTCAAGCAAGCGCCTTGGCGGGCATCGATATCATTGAACTCGGCGTGCCGAGCCCCGACCCGTTCGTCGACGGGGAAGTGATCAAACGCGCCCACAAGCGGGCGCTAGACGCGGGCGCTTCGCCCGCAGAAGGGCTGCTCGGCTTATGGCGCCAAGTTCGCCGCGAGGTCTCGCGTCCGATCTGGGCGATGGGTTACAAGCGGGAGCTGGTCGAGGAAGGACTGTACTTGCGCTTGGCGGAGGAGAAGCTGATCGACGCCCTCGTGCTTCCGGATTGCTCGCTAGAGGAGCAGATCCGGCTGCAAGACGAGGTTGGTCCGGCCGGCATCGACGTGATCCGCTTCATCAACAGCGCGATGGACGAAGAAGCAATCCGCACGATCTGCGCAGGAGCCACGGTCATCTACGCGCAATCGTACTCCGGCACGACGGGAGATCCGATGGCCCGCGTTCAAGGCTTGGCCGAGCTGTGCGATCGAATCCGGCCTCATCTGCCGGAGTGCTTGCTCGTCGCCGGGTTCGGCCTTCGTTCGCCGGACCGGGTAGGCCAAGCCGTGCAAAGCGGCTTCGACGGAGCCGTCGTTGGCTCTGTTCTCGTCAGGTGCTGCGAGAACCTGGAGAAGGACTACCTGTACCGGCTGGTGGCCGAAATGAAACTGGAGACGATGGGCTCCTCGACAAGGGGTTGAGCAGATGAGATATATCGCTTCCTTCGATATCGGCACGACGAACGTCAAAGGAATGCTGGTGACTGCGGACGCGGGCATTTTTCTGGAGACGAACATTGAGCTAAAGGTATTGCGCCACGGCGATTACGTCGAGCAGGAGCCGGAGCAATGGTACGACGCGATAAAACAGATCGCCGCCTCTTGGTTCAAAGTCGGCATCAAGTCGAAGGATATTGGCGTGCTGACGTTCAGCGGTCAGATGCAGGACTGCATCCCCGTCGGGGACGGTCTCGAGCCGCTGCGCCCGGCGATTCTTTATGCGGACGGCCGGGGGACGGAGCAATCCGCGCGTATGATCGCGGAGCTTGGGGAAGATGACATCCACGCTCTCACCGAGAACCATATGGATGGGACGCTGACATTCCCCAAGATATTATGGCTGAAGGAGTACGAGGAGGAGACTTTCCGCGCGACGAAAAGCTTCCTCGTCAGCTCCAAGGACTACGTCGTCGCGCGCCTGACCGGGGTATGCGCGACGGACCCCACTTCGGCGGCGACGACCGGCTGCATGGACGGGCGGACCCGCGAATGGGTCCGCCCTTGGCTGGAACGGTACGGGGTGGAGCCGGACAAAATGCCGGAGATCCGAGCATCCGACAGCGTCGTCGGCACCGTTCACGCGGGAGGAGCCGCAGCGACGGGCTTCGCCGAAGGGACCCCGGTGTTGTGCGGCATCGGCGATGCCGGGGCGGCGACGCTGGGCGCGGGCGTGTACGAGGATGGGGATGTCTATGCTTATGTCGGCACGACCGGATGGGTGGCGAGCGCGACTTCCGGATACATTGACGTGCGCAGCGGCGCGTTTAACCTGGCCTACGTCGAAGACGGCCGCCAGATCGCGATCGCGCCGCTCTCCAACGCGGGCAACGCGCACCAATGGGCGGTCTCTGCGTTCGGTGGAGGCCGATCGGGCAACTTGATGTCATACCAGCAATTCGATGAAGCGGTAAGCCGGACCGATCGAGGGAGCGACGACGTGCTGTTCTTGCCGTATTTGAACGGTGAGCGCTGTCCGGTGCAGGACGTGAACGCTTCGGGATGTTTTATCGGGTTGAAGCCGACGACGACAAAGGAGCGAATGGGCACCGCCGTGCTGGAAGGCGTAGCCTACTCGATGCGCCAGGTGCTCGACTTGGTGGCGGAACGGCAACCGGGTGCGCGCCTGAGGGTCACGCTCATCGGCGGCGGCGCCAAGAGCAAAGCCTGGTGCCGGATCATGGCGGATGTGCTCGGCTGCGAGCTGGTTGTGCCGAAAGATTCGCAGTATCTTCCGTCGCTCGGCGCAGCGGCGCTCGGTTTCCGGCTCGCCGGATGGGGCTCCGACTATGCGGCAATCTGCCGTGCTTTCAAGGGACTCGGCATAGCAGAAACTTACGTGCCGGACGAAAGCTTGCGGGAGCGGTACGACCGGCAATACGAGAGATTCAAGCGGATCTATCCCGCAGTCGCTCCTTTGTTCGCGGAGTAATCTATTTCAAGCAATACTAGCCGCTTCGTTTTTTGCCCAAATGCAGTAACGTCCACTCCGCGCTGGAGTGGACGTTACTGCATTTTTCTATAGATCGCATAGGCGTTTCGTCTGTTACAGCACTTGCGAGACGATGTCGTTCTTGAATTGCCGGATCGCTTCGTCAGTGTCGATCGTGAAGCCGCATTCCAGGCCGACGAAGCCGGAGAAGCCGGTTTCCTTGATAGCGCGTAAAATATTAACGTAGTTAAGCTCTCCGGTGCCCGGTTGGTTGCGGCCGGGATTGTCGGCGATGTGATAGTGGTTGATCCGATCCCGGTAGCCGGTGGCGTTGCGAATGACGTTGCCTTCCGTAATCTGCTGGTGATAGACATCGAATACGAGCTTGACGTTCGGGCTGCCGACCTGGTCGATCACGCCGACGGATTCGTCGGATCGCTGCAGGAAGTGACCCTTGTGATTGACAAGTCCGTTCAACGGCTCGATCTCCAAGACGATATCCGCTTCCTCGAACAGCGGCGCGCAGCGCTTCAACGTCTCGACCATCGTTTGCCGCTGTACGTCCCTCGGCACGCAGTCGAGCTCATTGCCCGTCTGCGAGATGACCGAGCGGACGCCGAGAATTTTGCACGCTTCAATCGTTTCCCGAATGCCTTCCAGATAGGCCTCGCGCTGAGCTTCGTCGACGAGACTGATGAACTTGGTGCATGTGGCGCTAAGACCTACGCCGATGCGTTCCTGCTCCCCCGCGATCTTCCTTAAGTCCTCCAGCTGCCACCACGCGTAATATTCCAGCCCGTGGAAGCCATGCTCCTTCACCTTTTCCAGGTGGTAGACGACATCCTTTCCCGGATAAGCTCCTATGCATAAAGAAAATTTCATGTCCTTAAATTCCCCTCTCTGATGTTGGCTGCCGGGTCGGGCTTGTCCAGACCGATACAACAGACCGGTACAAGCCTCTCTCCCCCATTATAGCGCAAGGATAACCGACGGAAGCGTTTATTTCGAGAAGCGAAGAGAAGCTGTAATTTACGGGGGCGGTCAGCCGAGGTGAGGCGGCGGCCTTTTTTTTTTGCCCGTGTGGAGAAACTATGTTACAGTGCAAGCGTTATACTCTGTAGCGGGCAATTGCGAACGATGCGCGTTCGCAGAGGGAGGATCGATGAAGGCTAAAACCGTCTACGGCATCGCAACGGGATTAATCGTTGTCAGCTGGCTTATCAATTACGGTTATTTTCGTTATTACACTTTACCCGAGGCGGGGTTTTTACGCCATTACATCGAGACGGCGGAAGTCCCCTCCGTCGCCTTTAATCTCGTGTATGTCGCCAATAGGGACGACAAGCGCAAGCCGGTCAACGTGCAGGCGGCCGAGCTTCCGGCGCTCCGCTTCTATCCTGTTCAGGTGCACCAGGAAATGCGGCGTCAGACGCTCTACATTCTAAGAGGCTACTATGATCTGAATGCGATGGAGGAACGGAAGACGGCTTTGGAGCCGCTTCGCTTGCATACGTTAAAGGTATATTTCAGCGACGGAAGCGTAAGCGAGGAGGATGTCGGGGAGATCATCGTGTACAGGGAGCCTTGGCCGGTCGCTGCGGAGAAGGAAGCCCCGGTGCAGATGAGCTTCGTTAGCGGTTCCAGTAATTATAGCGGCGAAGCGGCAACGCAGGTCGTCAGGCCGGTTACGTATACGGGCGTCTCTTCTTCGCTGCTGGAGAAGCTTGGAGAAGCTTTTCAGTTCGAGGTTCGGTCTGTCGGCAAGCAGGGCTCGGCCAGTTCCGAGCAGGTACACCCCCCTTTGGAGTTGAAACAAGGCGAAGCGCTTAAGCTGAGCTACCAATTCCGCCTTCCCGCCAACGTGATGGACGCCATGTCCGTCTATAACGTGCAGCTTCGCGAAAATTTCGAGGAGCCGGACGGAAGCCCCTACAATTACATTGTGTTCGCCAACTATGTTCCTTCGCCCACCGAAGCCGATCTGCGCGCCTATGTGCGTGAAATGAGGAGGCGGCACGAATGAGGAGAGCCTACTTGCAGATCGCTTGGGGGCTGGCGCTGGAGCTCATTGATTTTCGCATCGGCATGATCGATATCCTGCCCGATTTCGTCGGATACTTCTTGCTGGCGCTGGGTCTCTCGCGGTTGAATGCGCACAATCGGGGCTTCAACATCGCCTGGTTCGCCGCCGGAGTGCAATTCGTTTTTTCGATTATGCAGATGTTCGGGGCGCCTACGGGCTTTTCCTTGACGGGAGTCGAAAGCGTATCGACAGTTACGCTGGTGCTGATGACTTTCTCCGTCGCTTTTGAGATGCTTCTATATTACGGACTATGCAGAGGAATTCGCGAAAGCGCGGAGGAGCGCGATAAAATACCGCTGGCAGACTCCGCCCGCGCGGTCTGGAGCGTTGCGTTCTGCGTTGGCTTTCTGAACCTGTTTCTGTTCCCGTTTCAACTGAACTACACGCTGCAAAGCCTGTTCGAGGTCGTTCTTCTGCTTGCGTTCGCTTCCCTGGCAGTCGGTCTGTGGGTGCTTCTATTGGCGCGAAGAGCCGGGAGGGAGCTTGCGGAGCCGGGAGGCGGCGATAATGGGGAGGATGCGGCCGGGACGCAACTGGACGTTCGCATCTAAGAGAGGAGAGGAACGCGATGAATGGCATTCAGGCTTTGGCTCTGGGAAATTACGCGGATGCGATCTACCATCCCTTCGCAGGCGTGGATCAGGAAATCACGGAAATTTTCCAAGGGAGAATCGATGTCCGGTGTACGGGAGACTACGGGATGTTGAACGAGTCCTATCTGGCCCCTTATCGGCTGATGATCTCCTACACGGAATTTCTGGAGCAGAAGCTGTCCGCTTCCGGCACGGGAGCTTTGCTCTCCTTCGTCGCCAGAGGAGGAGGGTTGCTGGCGATTCACAACGGCATATCCTTGCAAAGAAACCAGGAGCTCGCGGTTATGCTCGGGGGAAAGTTTGTCGGTCATCCCCCCTATACGACGCTGCCCGTTCGTATTCGCGAGCGGCAGCACCGGATCATGGATCGCGTGGAGCCCTTTGTCGTCGAGGACGAGCCATACCGCTTCGAATTCAATCCTCATGTTCGCACGACGATTCTCGCGGAGTACGAGCATGAGGGCGAGTATTGGCCCGCAGCGTGGACGCATGACTTCGGCCTGGGCAGAGTCGTCTATCTCATGCCGGGGCATGAGCTGTCGTCCTTCTTGGTCGGGGAATATCGCAAGCTGATTTTGAATGCCGGCTTATGGGCGGCGCGAATCCTATGATAGCGGAGGGGCCGGATATCCGGCCTCTTTTTTTTCACGAACAACAAGGGTAGTTACAGGTTTTTTTTGTTTTTATCCTCATTTGATCGCTCGATACACAACGTTTGCCGCCGTACCCGGGGTAGCGAAGTCGTTTTTATTTGGCTCAAATGAGAGAGGGTTTACATTTCGCGAGGTTCGTTTATGATAATCTTGGAAGGATCATACCCATTATAAGGAGCTGAACATTGTGACGATCAAAGAAGAATTGCAAGGCAAGAACATCATTATTCCCGATAATCCGGTATCCAACTTTTTTTTCAACAATACGAGATCGGGATTGTTGTGGCTGATCATACGTCTCTACCTGGGGTACGCTTGGGTGAACGCCGGATGGCACAAGGTCACGAGCGACGCCTGGGTCGGCAGCAATGCGGGCGCGGGCTTGCGCGGATTCGTACAGGGCGCGATCGGCAAGGCCGAGAGCGGAAAGGACGTAACCGGCTGGTATGCCTCCTTCCTGGAAAACGCCGTACTGCCTAATGCGAAGGTATTTTCTTATGTTGTCGCTTTCGGCGAGCTGCTGGTCGGCATCGGCTTGATTCTGGGGTTGCTGACGGGCGTGGCCGCTTTCTTCGGCGCGTTCATGAACGCAAGCTTCCTGTTCGCGGGAACGTTGAGCACGAATCCGCTTCTGTTCATTCTGGCGACCTGGATCGTGCTGGGTTGGAAGGTAGCAGGCTGGTACGGATTGGATAGATGGGCGCTTCCGCTGCTTGGAACGCCATGGAATCGCAATCGCAGAAAAGCGTAGCGGCCGCGTAAACGGACGTACATGCAAAAGGGTTGAGCGGCGCTGTGTCCGCTCAACCCTTTTTTTTAGCGATACAGGTTTTATAAGTTTCACGCTTATCCTTCTCTGAATCGTCTCCGCAAAGCTTCTCCGGCTGTCGGAGGACGCCGAAGGCGTTTTTGCTTGCGAAATCAAAGAGGCTTGCAACGCCTCCCCGGGTAGATCAAGATGAAGGAACATCCGTATTTGCAGATTACAGGCCGGAGAATCCGTCCAAGCTGTATTAAGGGAGGTTAGGCGAATGGAGTTATGGTTTACGGGAACGAATGCGGGCATGCCCATCGCGGATAGAAATGTCACGTCTATCGTGCTGCGATTGGCGGAGACTCGGGGAGAATTCTGGATGTTCGATTGCGGGGAAGCGACGCAGCATCGGCTTCTGAGAACGCCGCTGAGAATTACCCGTCTGGAGAAGCTGTTCGTTACGCATCTGCACGGAGATCACGTATTCGGAATTCCCGGACTGCTAAGCAGTCGTTCTTCTCTCGGGGCAACCGCCCCATTGCAGATCTATGGACCTTCGGGCATTCGGGAGCTAATCGATTCCTGGATGGGAATCACTGAAACGCATCTCGGCTATCCGCTCAGCGTCTGCGAGAACACAGAAGGGATTGTCTTTGAGGATGGGGATTATTCAGTCCGGTGCGCGAAGCTTGATCATCGCATTGAATGCTACGGCTATCGCGTCGAGGAAAAACCCCGCGCAGGGGCTCTTCTGGTCGATCGGCTCGAAAGGGCGGGCATCCCTCCCGGACCTCTGTACGGCCAATTAAAATCCGGCCTGGACGTTGAGCTTAAGGACGGTCGAATTATTCGTTCCGCCGATGTCCGCGGCCCGGCGATTCCGGGTCGCATCGTTGCCGTACTTGGCGACACTCGGCCATGCGCTGGCGCCGTTCGACTCTCCGAACGCGCCGACGTACTCGTGCACGAGGCGACCTTCGGCGGCAATCTGGCGGACAAAGCCGAGCTGTACGGTCACTCTACGGCCGAGCAGGCCGCATTGACCGCCCGGGAGGCGGGGGTATCCCGGCTGCTGCTGACTCACTTCAGCTCGCGCTACGGAGCCGAGGACATCGCCGAGCTGGTGCAGGAAGCCAGGACGCTCCATCCGAATACCGACGCTGCGGTGGAATTGACTCCTTATGCCATCGCCCGCGCCCGCAATGAAAGCTAAGAAAACCCGCAACGCTATTAGTCATCCAATCTGCCGACGGCCTTGAATTGCTCGATGATTCGCTTCTCGGCTCTGGGAAGCTGTCGAAGCTCTTGAATCAGGCGCGTTCTGGCGAATCTGTACAGCCGTATGTCGATGCCGATCAGACGTTTAATGCGGTCAAGCGCCTCGGGATCGATCTGTTCCCGGGTTGGACGATTGGGCGTCGCATTGACATGGAACACTTCTACAGCCCCCCATCCATATCTGCGTTTCATCAGGTAGACGGATTCGTGATAGAGCTCGGTAATGCCGACAAGCGGAAAATGGGCTTGGAGCGCTCGTATGGCTTCTTGGGCGGACGCGGGGCGGCGGCCGACGATGAAGGCGGATTGATAGTCGCGGAAAAAAAGGTCCAGAATTTCATTCGGCATATCGAAAAACTGCGTCATAGTCAACTCCGCAGCGTAGGGATACAGCCAATGGGAGGGCTGTGCGGCGATATAGAAATAGTAGGATAACATCGCTTCGATCGGGTCCCGTACCATTGTCGTATATTCGTGAGGACGAACGGAGCAGCGATGCAGTCCGTACCCGTAATGGCCGAATACGCAATCCAGGCCGTGATCCGGCACGCTGAGAAGTTCATCCCACTCATCCGGGCCTTGTCCCGCGACGACGCCAAGGCGGCCGTCGTATTGTCTGTACAAAATCTGGTGAATGCTCGAGCCTGCCGTTTTCGGGATATGCATAAAGAAAAGCAGACGAGAGCGCGCGTTGGAGTCGCTACTCATCCAGCTTCACCCCGCGACGACGGAGCAGTTCCATAATACGGCCGGCGCTCGAAGCGGGCGTCTCGCCGTCCGTCTCGATGGTCAGGTCGGGGCTGTCCGGCTCGTCGAACCGATCGTCAATTCCGGTGAAGTGGGGGATTTCTCCCGCCAGGGCTTTGCGGTACAGCCCTTTGACGTCTCTCTCGATGCATCGCTCAAGGGGACATTTGACGTAGACCTCTGCATAGGAGGGCAGACTTGCCCGGCACTGCTCTCTCATTTCCTTGTAGGGAGTAATCAGTGGAACCAGAACGACGATGCCATTGCGGGACAGCAGCTGGGCGACGAACAGAGTGCGCTGAATGTGCTTCATTCTGTCCGGGCGGGAGAAGCCGAGATCGGAGCTCAAGGCTTGCCTGAGCTCATCCCCGTCCAGCACCGCATGGGCGATATTGCGGCGCTGGAGCTCCTGTGAGACGATCCGGCCGATCGTCGTCTTGCCCGATCCCGACAAGCCGACGAACCAGACCACCGTTCCAATTGTACGCGACATTGCGCTCACCTCGCATCTATTGTATGCGGATAAGCCGCGGCACGTATGGACAGACTGCCCCCGTTCTAAGCCGCTAACCGGGAGAGGGTCAGGCCGGCGAACGGCGTTCCCGACAGCCGCGGGGACGGCACGGACTGCGGTCTTCCGGAGTGCAGAATGCCGATGGCGGCGGAGGGCGCCGCTTCGATGCGTTGAACCAATGCGAGCATCGCGCGGGTATCTCCGGCTTGGTAGGCGCTGGCGATCAGCTTCAGATAGGCTTTCAGCCCGGGCTCCTCCTCGTCGGAGCGCCAGGCGTCGCCCTGTTCGAGCTCTTGGCGGACGAGAAGCAGTCGGTGGCGGGCGCGATGAAGGACAGCCTTCAATGCCCCCTCCGTCGTGCCGAGCAGGAACGCCGCTTCCTTGATCGTATAGCCGAGGACGTCTCTCAGCACGAATGCTGCGCGCTGTTGCTCGGTCAGATGTATGATCAGCGCCCGAAAGGCGGCTTCGATCTCGAAGCTCCCGTCGTCCGGCATCGTCGCGGAGGGACGGGCCTCCTTCAGTATTCGAGACAATCTGGCGGAACGGCGGCCGCGATCGACCCATGCGTTCTTCGCCACGCGCAGCAACAGCGCTTCGGGATTCGGATGGCTGTCGAAGGAGGGGCTGCGAAGCGCGCGCAGCCAAGCCTCCTGAGCCAAATCCTCGGCGTCCCAGGGCGACTCGGCAAGCGACAGGCAATATTTGCGCAGAGCGGGCTGCAGCTGTTCGACGAGGCGGTCGGCTTCGTCAGTGAAGGTGCGATTCAACTCGGCTTTGCTTCCGGGAAATGTCATGCTAACATCCTCTCCTTAGATGGCGGAGTAATCCTTGCTACCGTAAACGAACGAGACGCGCCAAAGGATACGATCCGTTCGACGCCTCGCGAATAATCGTTCCGCTGCTTTCCTTTAGTTTATGCGAATGTCGTCCGGCGGCATAGGGCGACGATGCGATAACCCGTATCGTTTCGAAGCCGTCGTTCGTTTACGGGGGGAACTCGCCAAATAAACGAGGAAGCGGAGGAACAGGGATGAACCACTATGTGCCCTATGTCGTGGAGCAATCGAATCGGGGGGAGCGCTCTTACGATATATATTCCCGGCTGCTGAAGGATCGCATTATTTTTCTGGGCACGGCCATCGACGATCAGGTGGCCAACAGCATTGTCGCTCAATTGCTGTTTCTGGCGGCGGAGGACCCGGACAAGGAAATCAGCATGTACATCAACTCTCCCGGCGGCTCGACCTCTGCGGCGTTCGCGATGTACGATACGATGCGATTCATCAAGCCGGAGGTTCATACGATCTGCATGGGCATGGCCGCGTCGGCCGGCGCCTTCCTGCTGCTGGCGGGCGCGAAGGGCAAGAGGTTCGCGCTGCCCAGCAGCGAGATTATGATTCACCAGCCGAGCGGAGGCGCGCAGGGACAGGCGAGCGACATCGCGATCAGCGCGAAACGGATTCTGAGAACGAGGGAGAAGCTGAACCGGATTTTCGCCGACCGCACGGGACAATCGCTCGAGAGGATCGAGAAGGATATGGAGCGCGATTTCTTCATGACGTCTGAAGAGGCGCTGGAGTACGGCATCATCGACCGCGTAATTACGTCGCCGCACGATCCCGATTTGCGCTAACAGGACTTCTTTACGGAGCCCCCTCCCTGCTGCGGAGGGGGCTCTTTGGCATGGGGCGGGACGGGCGGAGATGCCTGACCTGATGCAGGTTACGGACACGACCAATACGGCATTACGATTGACGGCTAGACAAGGGGCATTCCGGGATTTGGCCGAGATCTTGAAGGACTATTCTAACCTGACGCAGTTCCCTCAGGAAACGTTTACAAACAATTTGGTTGACGGTAAACTTTATTGGGTGTCCAGGGTGTGTTTGACCGAAGGGAACGCTAAGTAGCTCCTTCAAGCAGGTGTTCGGAGTGAACGATGTGGAATAGATCAACAATCTTCGCTTGGACAAGACCAAGCTGAAACCGGCTTGACGCCTACCCATACAGGGACCGCGATGGCCGCGAAAATAGGAGGCTTGCAAATGAGCAGAATGTTTACGACGCATGAAATCCGGAAGAGCACAACGCTTGACGGGGTATGGGAGTTCGCGCTTGCGGACGGTCCGGATGCCGACCTTCGGGAGCTGGACTTTAAGTACCGGCTCATCGTGCCGGGCTGCTGGGAGACGCATCCCGAGCTGCTCAAGTATCAGGGCCACGGGGTATATCGCAGGAAGATCAAGGTCGGAAGCGCGGGAGCGCTGCGGCTGGAGTTCAAGGGAGTCAGTCATACGGGAAAAGTTTATTTGGACGGACGGTTGATCGCCGAGCACTATAACGCCTATACGGCATTCAGCGCGGTTGTACCCGGCGTCCAGCCGGGCGAGCACGAGCTGGCAGTACGGGTGGACAATACGTTCAGTGAAGCGTCCGCGCTTCATGTCCCGAACGATTATTACACTTACGGGGGAATCATGCGTCCGGTTGTACTGGAGGAGCTGGCGGGGCCTTACGTCGAACGGATCGCGTTCACGCCATCTGGAGGACCGGGCGTTTGGGGCGGCGACCTCCGCGTCAAGCTTGCGAATCCCGAGCCGCGGCCGCACGACGTTCGGATTGAAGCAACGCTCGCCGGCCGCGAGCTTGCGATCGGTTCCGTGCGCGTCGAAGCCGGACAGTCGGTGGAGATCGGGACGGGAGAGCTGTCGTTCCCGGAGGCCGACAGCTGGTCGCCCGGAGCTCCCCGCCTATACGAGCTGTCGGTTCGGCTGTTCGTAGACGGAGAGACCGAAGCTTCCGACGATCTTGTGGAGAGAGTCGGCTTTCGCACGATCGCCACGCAGGGGGAGCGAATTCTACTAAATGGGGAGACGATCGTCTTCAAAGGCTTTAACCGCCATGAGGACCATCCGATGGCGGGGGCATCGTTGACCCCTGCGCTCATGATGCAGGATATCGATCTCATGCTGGATATGGGCGCCAATATGGTGCGCACGAGCCACTATCCCAACGACGAGCGGTTTCTGGATCTATGCGACGAGCGGGGGCTGCTCGTCTGGGAAGAAAACCACGCGCGCGGCCTCGGCATCGAGGACATGCGAAATCCGAACTTCATCTGGCAGTGCGAGCAAGTGAACCGCGAGATGGTAGAGCAGCATTACAATCACCCTTCGATAGTCATCTGGGCAATTCTGAACGAATGCGCGAGCAACTGCGAAGAGGGGAGAGTTCACTACGAGCGGCAGCTGAAGCAACTTCGCGGGCTGGATGCAAGCCGTCCCCTCTCGTTCGCCTCCCACCATCGTCAGGACGAAATTTGCTTCGATCTGGCGGATATCGTATCCTGCAACCTCTATCCGGGCTGGTATACGGACGAGGACCCGGGCGAGCTGTGCGATCTCGCCCGGGGCTGGGCGGACGCCGCGGGAGGAGCGGGCAAGCCGATGATCATGAGCGAGTTCGGCGGTGACGGCTATTACGGCTTGCGCGATCCCAGCCGGGTGCGGGGCACCGAGGAGCGGCAGGCTGATATCATCGAAGCGAATTTGCAAGCCTATTCGTCAAGGCCTTACGTGTCCGGCATGTTGATCTGGCAGTTCTGCGACTGCCGGGTGACGGAAGACACCGGTTGGCTGATCTCGCGCGCCGGGACCCGGAACAGCAAGGGAATCGTCGACCGTTATCGCCGACCGAAGCTGGCTTATGCCGTAGTGAAGAAATATTTCAGGGAAAGTTGACATGAGTTTATTCCGATGATAAGATTTAACCGATAAAACCAATGCAAATACTATGAATAATATGTCTTCCGGCACAACCGGCGGCCCCTGTCTCCAGCAAGAGCAGGGGTCTTTGGCATTAGCGGTGAAGGCTGGCAGACCAGCGTTGGACACTTTCATGTCGGAAGGAGAAACGATTATGATAGCCGTAATCAAACCGATCTTGTACGAGAAGGCTTCGCCGGAGGCGCGGAAGGAATACGAACGGCAATATCGAACAACCGGCACGGTGACCAATACGAAGAGGACGCTGCTGAACCACTTGCCTTCTTATCATGCTTACGAGGAAGGGATGAATCTGCGTTCTGCGCTGCTGCAGTTTCTCAGCCATCGGGCTTTCGCCGTATTTGCTTATGCGATCTCTATGGAAAGCGACAGTTTGGTGGACTCGACGCAGTTTCGCAAGACGCTGACCGACCGGGGAGAAAACCCGGACGAGCTTTTTCTCGACGACGAGGAGCAGGCGCTTGAGCATTACGGGCGGCAATTGTCGAGGAACCCTAACGGGGTGCCCAATTCGCTGTTCGGGCATCTGAGCCAGTACTATACGCCGGAGCAGATTGTCGCGTTGACGGCATTCGCCGGGCAGATGATTGCGACAAATGTGTTTAACAGCGCGCTTCGAATCGAGCTGGACGAGTACTTGATGCACTTTTCCAACTAGATGTCGCCTGTCCTCATAACCGGACTGCGGGGACGTTAAGGTCGCTGATTGTCGGGAAGCTCCGTCGGGGCGTTATGGTTACGGACAATAATGCCCCGCGGTCCGCAACATCAAGGAGGAAACCCGCGTCCAGGTCCGTCTAAGCCGCTGAGCGACAGAAGGAAAAACCCGCCCGAAGCTTTCGCTGCATACCGAATGTCTGCTTTCCAAGAGCCGCCGAAAAGATGCGGCATCTTGACGATCGCAAAGGTCCGTGCCATAATGTACACGCGTACATTAATTCGAGAATAGACGGGATGGAGAGAGGTTTGACCAATCGTAAAGAAGTCGCGAAGCTGGCCGGCGTATCCGAAGCGACCGTCTCGCGCGTGCTGAATGGAATCGGTCCGATGAAGGAAACGACCCGGGAGCGCGTGCTTCAGGCGGCCAGGCAGCTGAATTACGAGCTGAACGCGGTGGCTTCCAGCTTCGCAAGGGGGAGGAGCGGCAATCTGGGCGTCGTGCTTCCGCATGTGCCCAAGGTGCATCTGTTCTCTACCTATTACTTCTCTGAGCTGCTCGGCGGCATCGGCGAGGCCGTGCATGCCAAGGGATACGGCTTGCTGCTGCTCTTCCGCGATCCCTCGGAGGCTTACGATTACGTGTCTCTGTATCGGACGCAGCGGGTGGATGCCTGCATTATTCTCGGGTCGAGCGCCATCGATACGGAGAGGGATGCGGTACACCGTTTGGCGGAGGAGCGTCTGCCTTATTGCGTCATGGATCAGAGGTTCGATCATCCGCAGTTGAACATCGTTGCGGCGGATCACGAGCAGGGCAGCTATGAAGCGGTAAAGCACCTGATCGACAAGGGCTGCCGGCACATCGGCTTCCTGAACGGCTCTCCGCAATATTCGAACAGCGGCGATCGGCTGACCGGGTATCGCCGGGCGTTGTCGGAGGCGGGCATCCCTTGGGACGAAGCCGCGGTGTATGAGGGCAATTACAGCCGCACCAGCGGCAAAAAGGCAGCCGCCTTGGTCTATCGGGATTTGGAGAGGCTGGACGGCATCTTCGTGGGCAACGACAGGATGGCGATCGGCCTCATGCAAGGGCTTAGGGAGCTCGGTTGCCGGCTGCCGGAGGATCTCAAGGTGGTGGCTTATGACAATTCCGATGCGGCCAGCTTTACGGAGCCTCCGCTGACAACGGTCAAGGTGCCTTTCTACGACATGGGGAAATTGGCCGCGGAGAGGTTGCTTCGCGTGCTCGCGGACAAGGCATCGGATCCTTGTCCGCAGATTAAGGAAAAGCTGCCGACAGAGCTTGTCATCCGCAAATCCAGCGGAAATTAAATTACGACCAGAGGAGACGGCAACGATGAAAAAGGCTTTGATCGTATGGGGAGGCTGGGATGGCCATCAGCCGAAGGAAGTGGCGGGCCTATTCCGCAGTCAGCTTGAGCGGGAAGGGTTTGAGGTAGAAGTGTCGGACACGCTGGAGGCGTTCGCCGACGGGGAGAAGCTCAAAGGATTGGATCTGATCGTGCCGGTATGGACGATGGGACGCATTGAGCAGCAATGGGTCAACAACGTATCCGCGGCGGTGCAAAGCGGGGTCGGTCTGGCCGGCTGCCACGGGGGAATGTGCGATGCGTTCCGGGAGAACACCGACTGGCAATTCATGACCGGCGGGCAATGGGTCGCTCATCCCGGCAACGACGGCGTCGAGCACAAGGTGGAGATCAAAGCGGGCTCCAGTCCGCTCGTCGCGGGCATAGAAGACTTCACGGTGGCGACGGAGCAGTATTATCTGCACGTCGATCCGGCGAATGAAGTGCTGGCGACCACGCGGTTTCCGCTCGCTCCGGGGCCCCATGCCGCGAACAAAGCGGTGGATATGCCGGTCGTCTGGACGAAGCGTTGGGGGCACGGACGAGTGTATTACAACTCCCTCGGGCATCAGGCGAACATCATGGAAATTCCGGCCGTGAAGGAGCTGATGCGGCGCGGCTTTAATTGGTGCGCGGAAGGCAAGGCGCTTGCGCCTGCGAATGAGCCGACGGAAGCCTATACGGGCATGGCGGACAATCAACTCTAACCTCAGGAGATGGGAAGCATCATGGACAAAATCAAAGTCGGCATTATCGGTACGGGCAACATCAGCGGAGCTTATTTCAACAACGGCAAGCGGTTCGACTCCATGGAAGTCGTCGCTTGCGCTGACCTAGACGTGGCGCGGGCCAAGCAAAAGGCGGAGGAGCACGGCGTTCGGGGCTGTTCGGTGCAGGAGCTGCTGGCCGATCCCGAGATCCAGATGGTCATCAATCTCACGATCCCTGCGGCGCATGCTTCGGTCTGTTTGGAAGCGCTTGAGGCCGGGAAGCACGTCTACGTGGAGAAGCCGCTGGCGGTCACCCGCGAGGAAGGGCTTCGCGTGCTGGAGCTGGCCCGCAGCAAGGGTCTGCTCGTCGGCAGCGCGCCGGATACGTTTCTTGGAGGCGGCATTCAGACGGCCGTCAAGCTTCTCGATGACGGCTGGATCGGCACGCCGATCGGCGCGTCCGCGTTCATGGTGTGCGGCGGACACGAAAGCTGGCATCCCGCGCCGGAGTTTTATTACCACAAGGGCGGCGGCCCGATGTTCGATATGGGGCCGTACTATTTGACGGCTTTGATTGCGCTGCTTGGACCGATCAAGCGGGTGACCGGCTCGGCCCGGATTTCCTTTCCGGAGAGAACGATTACGAGCCAGCCAAAATTCGGACAGAAAATACAGGTGGAGACGCCGACTCACGTAGCGGGCATTATGGATTTCGCTTCCGGTCCGGTCGGCACCATCTTGACGAGCTTCGATGTGAAGGGCGGATCGATGCTCCCGCGCATCGAGGTATACGGAAGCGAAGGGACGCTGCTCGTGCCCGACCCGAACGGCTTCGGGGGTCCGGTCAGCATCTGGCGGTCCGGCTCGAAGGAATGGACGGAAATTCCGCTTTCGCACGGAAAGGTCGAGAATGTGCGCGGGGCGGGCGCCGCCGACATGGCGCGAGCCATCCTGTCGGGACGCAAGCATCGCGCGAGCGGGGAGCTTGCCTACCATGTGCTGGAAGCGATGCACGGCTTCCATGATGCGTCTGTCGAAGGCGCGCACTATGTCATGAAGAGCACATGCGACAGACCGGCGCCGTTGCCGCTTGGATTGGCGGACAACGAGCTTGGCGATTAAGCGGCATAGCGGCCCATATTGACGGGGCAAGACTTCCGCGTATACGGCGCCTTCGGCGGCAGGTGAAATCTCCGCCGATTCCGGGCGCTCCATGATCCATTCGCAATAGAGCTCTCCGCTTATAGACAAAGGCATTTGCGCCGGTACGATACGGTCCATCGTCATGTTCGGAACAGGACGAGCCGCTCGCTCCGGCGCTTTGCATTTTGTCCTTAAGGCATTCATTTCATAAATACTAGTTTACAACTAGGAATAGTATGTATTATGATGAGGGGGATTCTAAATTGTTCCAGCTAGGAGGATGTTAGATGAAAAGCTTCAAGAGCATGAGGATTGCAGTCGTTCTGCTGTCTGCGTTCGCGCTGCTGGTCGGGTCTGCGGCCCCGGCGGGGGTGAACGGTCTGGCGACGGCGGCGTCCAAAAAGAAAGTCACGCTCCTGAACGTCTCCTATGACCCCACACGGGAACTATATGAGGAATTCAACCCTATTTTCGCGGCCTATTGGAAGAAGAAAACGGGCCAGACGGTGGAGATCAAGCAGTCGCACGGCGGATCCGGCAAGCAAGCCCGTTCGGTCGTAGACGGCTTGAAGGCGGATGTCGTGACGCTTGCCCTATCGCTTGATATTACGGAAATCCAGAACAAGGGATTGCTCGATGCGCGCTGGGAGGAGAAGCTGCCGTATCACAGCTCTCCGTACACCTCAACCATCGTATTCGTCGTGCGCAAAGGCAATCCGAAGAAGATCAAGGATTGGGACGACATCGTCAAATCCGGCGTACAGGTCATCACTCCGAACCCGAAGACGGGCGGAGCGCCTCGGTGGACTTATCTTGCCGCATGGGCGTATGCGCTTAAGCACAATAACAAAAGCGAGAAGGCAGCCAAGGAGTTCGTAACGAAGCTGTACAAGAACGTGCCGGTGCTCGATTCCGGAGCCAGAGGATCGACGACGACTTTCGCGCAACGCGGCATCGGCGATGTGCTTCTGACCTGGGAGAACGAGGCTCATCTGATTCAGAAGGAGTTCGGCAAGGATTATGAGATTGTGACGCCGTCGCTAAGCATTCTGGCGGAGCCGTCGGTCGCCGTTGTGACCAAGAACGCGGCGAAGAACGGTACGACGGAGGTCGCGAACGAATATTTGAAATTCCTCTATACGAAAGAGGCGCAGCGTCTCGTCGCCAAGCATTTCTACCGTCCTAACGATCCGGCGGTGCTTAAAGAGTATGCAAAGCAATTTCCGAAGCTGGAGCTGGTCACGATCCGCGATTTCGGAGGGTGGGAAGCGGCGCAGAAGAAACACTTCGCCGACAAGGCCATTTTCGATCAAATTTATAATCCGTAATCTTAAGTTAGACGTGCGGATGAAGGGCGCTTCGGCAAATTCCGGAGCGCTCTTCTGTATGCGGAGGGAGATTGTCCGCTCCAGGCCCGGAATTTTTTGGAGAAATAAAGGGCGTCTCCGTACCCTACGGAAGACGCGATCTGCTCGATCGTCATCGCGCCGGCCAGCAGAAGCTCCGCCCTATGCATGCGAATATCGAGCAGGTATTGCCTGGGCGACAGCCCCGTAGATTGCTTGAACAGCTTGCAAAGATGAGTGCGGTGATACCCGAGCATCGACGCCATATGCGAGAGGGAGATCGGCTGGGTGTAGTGCAGAGTTAAATATTGCAGAGCTTGCTTAATCACATAGTCGGCATCGGTCGCAGCTTCGGCCGGGAACCTCATCTTAGTCGCGCGGGAGAGGCCGAGCTGCTGCAGCATCAGCCGAAGCCAGCCTTCGGCCTCCAGATTGGCAAGCTCCGCGCTCAAGGCGGGGGAGAAGCAGCGGTGAAGCTGATCGTAATAGCTTCGCACCCGCGAATTCAAGCTTTCCGTCACAACCGGCCGATCGGGGGAGACGCCGATTGCGGAGGCTGCCGCTGCCGCTCCGCTTCCCGCGAAGGCGTACCAGGCATAGCGCCAAGGCTCGCTCGCATCCGCCTGGTAGGAGAACAGCTCGCCCGGGAAGATAACGAAGCTGTCCCCGACCGTGCACCTGTAGCTGCGTCCGCCGATCGTAAAATCCCCACAGCCCGATAGAACCGTGTGGACAAGATAATAATCATGAATGGCCGGTCCCATTTGATGCAAGCCGATCGGTTGCGCTTCCCCGCTGAATAGCAGGATCAGCTCCCCCGCCGAAGGCGAGGGGTTGATACAGACGAAATACTGGTCGTGCTCGGGAGTCACAGCGTCACCGCCTCTTCTGAATTAATTATAATGTATCAGAAAAACGACAAACGTCCATATAGATGCGCGAATCCTCCATAGAGTATCGCGCTCGCTTCCTCTACATTAAGGATAGCGTTTCGATTCTCTATACGGAGGTTTTGTTGATGTCCAAAATTGCTTTTATCGGTGCAGGGAGTACGGTTTTCGCCAAAAACGTGCTGGGGGACGTCATGCTGACCCCTGCGCTGCAGGACTTCGAAATCGCGTTGTTCGATATCGATCCTGTACGGCTGAAGGATTCCGAGAATATTCTGAATAACATCAAAAAGACATCCGGAAGCAGCTGCGCGATCAAGTCCTTCAGCGACCGCAAAGAAGCGCTTCGCGGAGCTAAATATGTGGTTAATGCGATTCAGGTAGGCGGCTACGATCCCTGTACGATTACCGACTTCGAGGTGCCGAAAAAATACGGGCTGCGCCAGACGATTGCGGATACGGTAGGCATCGGCGGCATCTTCCGCAGCCTGCGCACGATACCGGTCATGCTCGACTTCGCTGCGGACATTCGCGAGGTATGCCCGGAAGCCCTCTTCCTCAACTATACGAATCCGATGGCCGTTCTGACGAATGTGATGAACACAAGCGGCGGGGTAAATACCGTCGGGGTATGCCATAGCGTACAATCCTGCTTGCCGGAGCTGTTCAAGCACCTGGACCTCGATCAGACGGGAGTAAAATCAAAAATCGCGGGCATCAACCACATGGCGTGGCTGCTTGAGGTCACCAAGGACGGAAAGGACTTATATCCCGAGATCAAACGGCGCGCGGCCGAGAAGCAGAAGGAGCAGCATTACGATATGGTCCGTTACGAGATGATGCTGAAGTTCGGCTATTACATCACCGAATCGTCGGAGCATAACGCGGAGTATCATCCTTACTTCATCAAGCGCGGCTATCCCGAGCTGATTGAGCGCTTCAACATTCCGCTGGACGAATATCCCCGCCGCTGCGTCGAGCAAATCTCCCGTTGGAAGAGCATGCGCGAGCAATTGGTGAACGAATCCAACGTGACGCATGAACGCTCGCACGAATACGCTTCTTATATTTTCGAGGCGATGGAGACCGACGTTCCGTTCAAGATTGGCGGCAACGTCATGAACACCGGAGGCCTGATCGCCAATCTGCCTCGCGAGGCCTGCGTCGAGGTTCCTTGCCTGGTCGATCGTTCCGGGGTCAACCCGACGCATATCGGCCACCTGCCTCCGCAGCTTGCCGCGCTTAACCGGACGAACATCAACACGCAATTGCTGACGATCGAAGCGGCGGTCACCGGCAAGCGCGAGCATATTTATCACGCGGCCATGCTCGATCCGCATACCTCCGCCGAGCTGTCGATGGACGACATCGTCTCCATGTGCGACGATCTGATCGAGGCTCACGGCGACTGGCTGCCGAAGTTTTCCTGACAGGGCGCGAGCGTCCGACAAGTCTGCATAGATTAGAGGAGACCTTCCTTCGCAAGGGAGGGTCTCCGTTTTTTTTCGGGGGCTCTCGGCTCGCGAAGTCATGCCTATTGGGGGAATTTTCTAGGTCGATCGGCTCAAAAGCATAGGGTTCGGGTTCTCGCCGCAGGTAATCTTGGGTAAGATTCAGGTAGATTACGATCCTAAGAGGAGTGGATAATTAATGAAGAAAAAAACGGCCGTATCGCTGATCGCGCTGGCTATGCTGGGATGCATGGGAACCGGGGTATATGCGGGAACTAATCTCCAGCAGATCAAAGCGTATTTGAACCCAGGCTTAAAATTCAAGGTCGACGGCGTACCGGCGCAATTGACGAATGAAAAGGGCGCGGTCGTATCCCCGATCACCTATAACAATACAACCTATCTTCCGATCCGCGCCGTATCGGGCTTGCTTGGGGTCACGGTTAATTACGAAGCAAGCACGGGCACGGTGCATCTCGGGGAGCAGTTGGAGGGCATCTCCATCGCCGACGGCTTCGATTCGCAGTATCGGACTCAAGATCCGGGCAAAACGGTGTACAAGGACAAGGACTACAAGGATGTCTTCTTTAACGCCAGCGAAGGCAATCGCTCAGGCTCGTTCATGCTCTACCCGAACAAGAAATATCAGAAGCTATATCTTCAGGTAGCGGCAATCGGCAAGGATATTGAAAAATTCACGATCAAAGACTCCGATGCGGACACGGAACTCAGACAAGTGAACGTAGCCGTTGCGGACGGTCTTGTGACGGTGGAAGTCGATATTTCCGGCGTTAGCTCGCTTTATATTTATGGGGATGTGAAGGACGGGAGCTCGATGTTTATCCCGCTGACCACCTCCTATTACAAATAAGGCAGGCGCGAAGGAGCCGGAGCGTCCCGTTGTGGAAGCGCTCCGTCAACCGGACGCTTCACGCCGATCCTGCCGTTGGTTCCGGCGCCCGCAAGGGCAGCCGGATAGCCAATTCGCAGCCGGTCCCGTCTTCTCCGGAGCCGATGGACATCGTGCCGCCGAGCAGATGGATACGCTCCCTCATCGTCGTCAGGCCAAAGCCGGGCTTCGCGAAGCCGAAAGGCCTGCCGTCATTCCACAGCCGAATGACAGCCTCCTCCATCTCCGTTGCAATCGTGTACCGGAATCTGCTGCACCTCCCGTGGCGAATGCCGTTCGTCAGCCCTTCCTGCAGCGCGCGATAAATAACCCTCTCGGCCAGCTTGCCAAGTCCCTGGGGAATATCGAGTTCAACCTCGATGGCCACCTCCATCGTCTGAATCGTCTCGTCGATCAGCTCCCGAAGCGCCTTGTCCAGTCGAGTCGGGATCGAATCGCTCTTCAGCATGCGCACCGCCCGGCGAACGTCGTCAAGCCCTTTGCGAACAAGCCCGTTGACGATATCGAGCTTGTCCATAGGGTATTGGCCATCCTTCGTCGCCAGCTTCTTGCTGGCCTCCAGCTGCACAATCGCGGCCGTCAACGTGTGACCGACGACATCATGCATCTCGTGGGCAATCCGGTTGCGCTCCTCCAGAACGGATACCTCGGCAAGCGTCTCCGCCTTCTCTCGCAGCGTGATCGTCAAGGAACGGTTGGCTTCGGCCAGCTCCTCGGTGCGAATATCCACCAATTGCTCCAGATTGCGATGAAACCGTTCCAGCTCGTTGTTTTTCTCCCGCAGCTCCCGAGCGTTCCTCTCCGAATCCCGGTAGACGCTGCCGATGCGGTGGAACAGGATCATCACCATGGCCAACAGAAATAGAAATAGACCGTTGGGCAAAAGATGGACGGACAGGCTTTGCAGGTAAGGAGGCAATTGAAGCTTGGTCGCGAAGGTATAGAAGTTCAGGTTGTTGGCCATATATCCGGCAGCGCAGAGGAGTAAGGCGGTATAGCCTCGAATCAGCCATTTGCGTTCGTCCCGGCGTTCGTTGGGCTGCTTGTATCTCATCAAGGCGAAGCCGACCGCGACGAACGCGCATGCGGCCAGCCATGGAAAAATATCGTTCAACAGCGTCCAATACCAGTAAGGGCTGACGAGCCCGACGATCCATTCGGCTAACACACACAGCAGCAGAACGCCTTTCGTTATTCGAAGCAGCGGCCGCCTTGCCGCTCCCAGCACTTCGGCCAAAAAGCCGATGAACGCATAAGTGCCGAACGGCAGCAGCAGCTCTCGCCAATAATACAGCACCCGGATATGCAGAAACCATTGAAGCGAGAAGCACAGCAGCAGCAAGCCGAGCCCCGCGCTGAGCGCCAGCAGAGTAAACCACCCATAGAGCTTGTCCCGGCGGCGGGCGAGCAGAACAAGTCCGACCAATCCGACGGTCAAATAAAGCACGGAGAATATATAGCGGGGGATGTCTTGCCGCAAGAGGAGAGTCAGAATCTTCTCGGGCTCTCCGGCAAGAATCCAGGAGTAGGCATTGAAGGGCAGCCGATCCCAGAGGATATGCAGGGACAGCTCCTTGCCCTCGTCCTCGGGGGCGATCGGAATCGGATGCAGCGTGGCCAGAAATAGGTTGTGAACGGGACCGGGGTCCATATGGAAGCGGTAGACGGATTCCCCGTTCAGGAACGCCTCGAAGCGATTCATACCGGCCGCGAACAGATACGGATTGCTCCAGGAAATGGGGGGGAGCTCGCGCCTCACCCACAAAGAGCCTTTGTAACGGCTCAAGCGTTCCCATTCTTCCGGCCCGAAGGGCTGCCAGCGATTGCTCCATTCGGCAGTGTCGGCTTCGTACCGCACTTCCCAATGCTTAAGCAGGACGGCCGAAGGTGCCCCCTTGTCCTTGATGAAGGTTCTGTTGATATAAAAAGAAGGCAGGAAAAGCGTCACCACCGTCGCGCATATGAGCAACCAGGCGAACAGAGACACCGACCGGCGTTTCATGGCATGCAAGGCTCCTTTAGGCGACGGCGAGTGATAGGGAGATGCCCTCCGTCCGCTTGCTCTCAGCTTACCATATTCAGTCAGAAAAGGGTTGTCTTATCGTTCATCTTGCGAAGAGCAAGATGACAAAGAGGCGCCCTCCCCTCGGTTGCTTGCCCGCCGCAAACGCGAAAAACGGCGCAGGAGCCGTTCCGCTCCCGCGCCGCTCCGTCTTGATCAGCTTACGGCTTCGGTTTATCGAAGGTATGCGCCTTGCTCCAGCTCTTGCCGCCGTTCGAGGAGGTATACAGGACGGAGGGATCGGTGTTGTCCGTAGTAATCCGCCAAACATGGTCTGCATCGGCAGCGGCGATCAGCTGAGGACCGTAGCCGGCGAATTCCCCCGGCAGGTTGACCCAGGTCCGTCCGCCGTCCGTCGTCTTGCCTATCGTATTAGGCAGGTCGCAAGCGGGGCACTGGCCGCCCATGAAGGCAGCCTTGGGATTTACGACGTACAAGGGGCCTGGCGCTGTGCCGTTGTTGCGCGGCACGGTCGTTTTCTCATCCATCTTGAAGCCGGGAGCGGGTCCCGATCCGGCTTGGTTGTTGGCGACGACGGCGGTCCAGCTTCGTCCGCCGTCCGCCGTGTGGAACAGCGAGTAGGAGGTCTGGGACATTCCGGAATCTCCAATCAGCTGCGCCCAAGCATCCCGGCTTCCGGCGGAGCGGATTACGACGCCGTTGATCGGGACGGAAGAGGCACGGGTGAAGACGGCTGTCCAACTGTGTCCGCCATCCGTCGTGCGCATCATGCTGAATTCGCCGGAGCTTTGCTTTTGCGCGACGGCCCAGCCATTGCTGCGGTCATGGAAATAGGCTTCTCCCGCGGTAGAAGCCGGAACGTTAAGCCGTGTCCACGTTCGACCGCCGTCGGTCGTATGCTCGTTGCCGCTGAAGGCTTCCTTCGAAGATACGAAATGAAGAAAGCCCCTGCCGGGCATTTCTCCCGCCTCGGTCCACGTTTGTCCGCCGTCGGTCGTATGCATCAGCCGCAGAGCTTTAGAGCTGCCGATGTCGAGCGCGGCCCAAGCTTCCTTGCCATTCAAGGCGAATAATTGATTGACGACGTACGGGTGCTCCAGCTGCGTGTGCCAGGACTTTCCGCCATCGTCCGTGCGGGCAATCCAGCCCTCGCCGCCAGCCCAGCCGATTTTCTCATCCGCCAGCCTCAGTGCGGTAACCTTGCCTTGAGGCGCAGAAGAAGTCGGCTTTGCGGAAGGAGAGGGAGAGGGGTGAACGCCGGAGCTTGCCGGCCCGGGGGAGCTCGGTGCGGTTCCCGCCGGCGAAGGGGTATAGGCAACCGAAGAAGAAGCCGTCTCCGGCGCGGAGGCTTTCGAGCATGCGGCCTGCGCGAAGGCGAGCAGCACAGCAAGAAGGAGAACGGCTTTGCGGCGCAAATGTAAGCTGTACATCGTGATCAACTCCCTTTCTTGCCAAGATAGACGAGGCTTATGCGCGCAAGGTTCGCTTCCGGACGGGCAAGCGTTGCATGAGCGGATAGGCGTCTCCTTCTAGCTTACCCCATTCCGGGGGCGGCAAATAAAGGGAGCAGACGTACAGGCGTTATTTTCGTTGCGGCTAGATGCGGCAAATTTCTTTCGGGCACGTCGGACAAGTATTGCAATGACAGATTTCCTGCAAAGCCTTCAGGCTGCGAATAATAATTTTGCCGTAGCGGAAATCGAGAATTTCCTTCTCCTTGAACTCGTTCAGCATGCGGTTTACGCTCTCGCGAGTCGCGCCGATGAAATCGGCCAGCTCCGCGTGAGTCAGCTTCATATCGATGCGAATGCCGTACGTCTCCACGACGCCGAACGAATTGCTTAAGCGGATCAGCGTCGAAGCCAGCGCGCCCGGTTTACCGAAGAGCAGGAGATCGCGGAATTTCGATTGGGTGACCCGATGGCTGTAAGCCATCCAGTTCATGAAGCTTAACGCCAGGTCGCCGTCATTCCGGATCAGCGACTCCAATTCGTGCTGGGTGATGACGCCGATCTCGGCGTTCTCCGTCACTTCCGCGGTGCAGCCGCAAGGAAGCGGGGTCTGTCCTCCGGGGAATTCGCAGATCAGGTCGCCTGCCTGAAGGATCGAGAGGATATATTCTTTCCCGTCCTCGGTCGATTTGCGCAGCTTGATTCTGCCGCTGCGAATATAATAGATGTTCTCGGTTTCGTCGCCTTCCCAGAAGAGAAATCCGCCTGCGGCTACCCGCATAGGCACCATGATGCCCTCCAGGCGCTCGAATTGCTTGGGGGTACAGAAGGCTGCGATCCCCTTATTGCTGGAGCACGCGCGCTCCCCCGTTTTTTCGTTCGCCATCGTCGGACAGTTGATGCCCATCGTCGCCATCTCCCTTCGTTCTGTTAACTCAATCGTACCTTGCCGAGGGAAATAATGTTATCGGGGAATTCGCTGAAATGACGAGGGGGAATTCCCCTATCTTTGTGTGAGGAAAATCACATTTCCCCTTAAAGATAGGTGTTTATCCCGAGATCTTTCAGGGTTTTCCCTGACTTACAGGCGTTCTCATAATCGTTACAATAGAATGAAAGGAAGGCATGAACGGGGGAAGGCCATATGCAAGCACAGGAGCTTCAAATTCAGGGAACGCTGAACGGATTGCGAGCGGAGGTCGGCAGCGATGTTTCGGCACTGGCCATCATCGACAGGCGGGAACGCTACTCGCGCTGGAAGTGGGTGTCCGGCAACCTCAACGAGCGGTATTTGAACATCAGCGTTCGTTACGGCCAAGGGATTGAAGGAGAGGTCATCAAAGTGGGGCGGGGCCTGGCCTGGAGCTATGAGGAGTCGAAGAAGCATGCCGGGTACTCGATTATTCTGACGGAGCGTCTGGTTTCGGCTTATGCGGTACCCGTCATGGAGGAACAGGAGATCGCGGGCATTTTGCTTGTCGGAGATCGGACGCAGCGCGCATACGAAGCGTCCCAACGCCAGGCCGTAACGAAAGCGGCCGCCGAGATAGCCGAACGGTTTCCCGATTTGTTATGATAGGGCTGTAGGGAAGGAGGCGGGAAAATGATCCGGATACTGCTGGTCGACGATCATGCCGTCGTGAGGTCCGGCCTGGCGATGCTGCTTAACGCCAAAGCGGACATGGAAGTGGTCGGGGAAGCGACCGAGGGGGAAGAGGCGATCGCGAAAGCGCTGGAGTGCCGCCCGGACGTCGTGCTGATGGATCTCAGCATGCCTCACGGCAAGGACGGGCTAAGCGCCACGGCCGAATTAAAGAAAGCGCTGCCGGATACGGCCGTGCTGATTCTGACGATGCACGACGACGAGGAATACTTGTTTCGCGCTATTCATCTGGGCGCTTCGGGTTATCTGCTTAAGAGCTCGCCGCATGAAGAGATGATCAGCGCGATTCGTCATGTCGCCGAAGGCAACGCCTATTTGCATCCGACAGCGACCAAACGGCTTATGGGGGAATATCTCGATAAGCTTAAGCATGGCGGAGACCAAGGCCCCTTCGAATCGTTGTCCGAACGGGAGAAGGAGATTCTGGCCAAGGTGGCTCAAGGCTATACGAACAAGGATATCGCGGAGCAGCTGGTCATAAGCGTGAAGACGGTAGAATCCCACAAAAGCAATCTGATGGACAAACTCAACCTCAAGACGAGGCCGGATTTGGTCAAGTTTGCGATGAAGAAGGGGCTGCTGAACTTTGACGGATGAATACGCGAGGTATGATTCGGACGAAGGCGGCTCTCTGGAAAATACGCTGAAGCGCCTGTCCGATTTGAAGTATGCCTTGGACGAGGCTTCGATCGTGGCGGTTACCGACCGCCAAGGCAAGATCCAGTACGTGAACGACAGATTCTGCGAGATTTCCGGCTACAAGAGGGAAGAGCTGCTCGGGCAGGATCACCGAATTATCAATTCCGGCTATCACGGCTCGGCGTTCATGAAGGAGATTTGGCGGACGATCGGGTCGGGCAAGGTGTGGCGCGGCGAGATCAAAAACCGCAGCAAGGATGGCGGCTATTACTGGGTCGATACGACGATCGTTCCGTTCCTCAACGAGGAAGGCAAGCCGTATCAGTATTTGTCCATCCGTCATGAGGTTACTGCGCGCAAGCAGGCGGAGGAGGAGCTGCAGCTGCTCCTGTCCCAGATGATGCAGATTCAGGAGGAGGAGCGCCGCCGCTTCTCGCGGGATCTGCACGACGGGATCGGGCAAAGCCTGTTCTCGCTGCTGATCTCCGTCGATACGATTCTATCGGACGAGACTAACGACAAGCTGGCAAAGGTGCGGGAGCAGATTGCCAATCTGATGGCCGATGTGCGGGGGCTAGCTTGGGAATTAAGGCCGACCGTATTGGATGATCTTGGCGTCATTCCGGCTCTGCGGACTTACCTGGATACGTATTCCAAGCATTACGGGATACAGGTCGCTTTCCAGTCCGATCTGCGCAGAAGATTGAGCATCCAAGAGGAGACGACGATCTACCGGATTATCCAGGAGGCGCTGACGAACGCGGGCAGGTATGCCGATGTCTCGGAGGCTTCGGTGAGCGTGCACGATCGCGGAGATTGCGTGGAGATTGCCATCGAGGACAAGGGCAAGGGCTTCAAGAGAGACGGCAGCAAGGAAGGCGTGGGCCTCATCAGTATGGAGGAGCGGGCCAGGGCGATTCGCGGCGAGCTGAGGATTCACTCGGAGCCCGGCAAGGGCACCAGGGTCGTGCTGACGATTCCGCAGAAATAACGGCAAGAAGACCGGTTCGCTTATGCGGCCGGTCTTCTTGCCGTCTAGAGAGCGTATGCCCATTGCTTATTCCAGCAATGATTGGATGCGGCGGGCGATCAGCTTCCCGTGATGACGTCCGCTTTCGATGAAGATTTCGTTCGCTTCCCGTCCGGCGGCGATGACGCCCGCAATGAACAGCCCCGGGACATTCGTTTCCATCGTCTCGGGATCGAATGCGGGAACAGTCGTCTCGGGGTTAACCACGGCTCCCGCGTCTGTAAGCAACGTTCGTTCGGGGCGAAAGCCAGTCAACGCCAGCACGAAATCGTTGTCCAGCCGGTAGGGGGCAGCACCCTCCTCCAGAGGCTGCACCGTGATATCGGTCTCGTCGATTCGGACGACGCGGGAGGAGAACAGCATGCGAATATGTCCCTTGTTGACGTTGCCCTCGAACAGCGGTCTGACCCAGGGCTTGATGCTGGAGGAATACTGATCGCCCCGGTAAACGACCGTAATTCGGGCCCCGACCCGAAGCAGCTCCATCGCCGCGTCCACGGCGGAGTTGTTGCCCCCGATAATGGCGACGTTCATGCCGGTATACGGATGTGCCTCCCCGAAAAAGTGAGTCACCTTGGGCAGTTCTTCGCCCGGAATGCCCAGCAGATTCGGATGGTCGAAATACCCGGTAGCGACGATCACGCTGCGAGCTTCGTAGAAGCGCTCGTGTCCGAAGCGATCGGACGTCTGCACCCGGAAGGAGCCGTCCTTCTGGGGGATAATGGCGGTCGCCGCTTCATAGGCGCGAATCCGCAGGTTCCGGCGGAGCGCCACGTCCCGATAATATTGCAGCGCTTCGCGGCGCGAAGGCTTGTCGTTCGGGGTTGTGAACGGAATGCCGCCGATCTCCAGCAATTCCGGCGTACTGAAAAAGTGCATATAGGTAGGATATTGATAGATGGAATGGACAACGGCGTTCTTCTCCAGCAGCAAAGGCTCGATGCCGACGGCTTGCAGCTCCAGCGCTGCGGATAAGCCGCATGGGCCGGCTCCGATAATAATCGCTTGCTCTTGCTTCAGGCCTTCTCGTTCGTTCATCGCGGATGTCTCCAGTTCGAAAGCTTTTGTTTTCTATTGTACCACGACTTAAGCGCAACAAAATAATCGCATGTTTGTGATTAATTTCACATTATTTTTCGGAATTCCCCGGCATAATGAGGGTGTAAGGAAAACAAGGAAGACGAACGATAGGAGATGGCTGCTATGGTAATAAAATTTCTTAGAGAGAACGTCTGGGCAGCAGTTGCAATGACTTTTCTTCGCATCTACCTCGGATGGCAATGGCTGGACGCCGGATGGCACAAGCTTACCGGAGACGGATTCAGCGCTTCGGGCTTTCTGAAAAATGCGATTGAGAATCCGGTTCTGGATAAAGCGACGAAGGAATCGATCTATCCGACATACACGGCTTTTCTGGAGCATTTCGCCCTGCCGAACGTGAAATTGATCAACTTCCTCATTCCTCTGGGCGAATTTCTCGTCGGCTTGGGATTGATCGTCGGAGGACTGACCGCCGCGGCCGCCTTCTTCGGGCTGCTGATGAACTTCCTGTTCCTCTTCGCCGGCACGATATCGACTAACCCTTGGCTGACGCTGCTGGGCGTGATCGTGTTCCTCGCTGGCGCCAATGCCGGCAAGTTCGGACTGGACTATTACCTCCTGCCTCTGATTCGCAAAGGCTGGCTGAAGCTGACCGGGAAGCGGGGAAATCGCGGTCCGGAAGCGCCGACGGCTTAACCATCCGCTTAACCATGGTTTAGTCGGGGGCCGTCCCTATAGGGGGCGGCCCCGTGCTTGTTCTTGCGTCAAATAAAGAACCGTTCCTGATGAGTGAGGGAGTGCAAATCCTCCACTGCGACAGGAACGGTTCTTTCATGTATCGATAACGGACGGCCTGTTCTGCGGCAGCCTCTTCGATCCCAATCTTGCCTCGGTTACTCCTCAGGAACGATCTGCAGAACCCACTCGCACCATTCAATGTTCGTCCGACAGGTCATCATTCCTTTGTTCAGCAAGATAAAAGCCCCGAAATACGGGGAGCTATAGACCGGCAGCGCGCCCTCCTCCAGGCCGTCGTGCTGGCGAATGCTTTGCAGTCTATCCTGAAGGCGCGTCATTTTGTTCCGGTAATGCTCCAGCCGCGCTACGAATAGCTTGCGCGAGACAGCCGGGCTGACGTTGGACATGCAGAAGGCTTTCAGCATAAGCTCGTCTCGCATTACCGGATCGGAGGCAGGCTCTGTCAGCCACTCCCGCAGCGCGGCAAGCCCTGCTTCCTTGATCGAGTAGACCTTCTTGTCGGGCTTGTCGCTTTGCTGAACAAGCGCGCAGGAAACCAGCTCCTTCTGCTCCAGACGAGCCAGCAGAGGGTAAATTTGACTATGCTTGGCCGGCCAGAACGGCTGGATCTTCAGCATGAGATCGTAGCCGGATAAGGATGAATGAGAAAGCAGGCTTAACAAGCCGTAAGCCAATGTGTTCATGGCGAATCCTCCAGATTGAAAGCTTTGACAAAATGAGGGTGAAGGGTTATCATTGTTTTCTTGCGATATCATATGTAAATAAATACATAAATACACGAAGGGCGTGGAGAAAGAAGCATGGGAGAAACCAATAATCAAGAAATACGTTTTATGCCCGTAATGGTTGCAATTTTTATCGGATCGTTCTTGTGCATTCTGGCCTCGAGCACGATTAATATCGCGCTGGAAATATTGAAGGATCACTTTGAAACGAGTCTGGATTCCGTGACATGGACGCTGACGGGATTCATGCTGGCGATGGGGACGACCGCTCCAATCGTCGGCTATCTGGGCGAGAGATTCAGCTACAAGCGGCTTTATCTGTTCTCCCTGATCGGGTTCACGCTGTCCTCCGGCTTGTGCGCCGCGGCGTGGGACGAGTCCTCGCTGATTGCGTTTCGCGTGCTCCAGGGGGCGTTCAGCGGACTGATCATTCCGGCGACCATGTCGATTATTTATCAGATCGTGCCCCGCGAGAAGCAGGCGATGGCCGTCGCTCTCTGGGGGCTGGCGGCCATGATGGCGCCTGCGTTCGGTCCGACCATCAGCGGCTGGCTGCTGCAAAATTACGACTGGCAATGGCTGTTCCTGATGAACGTGCCAATCGGAATCGTAGCGATCTGGTGCGTCGCCGCCTATATCCCGTATTATCGCTTAAGCGTGCCCAAGAGCTTCGATGCGCTTGGCTTCGTCACCGTTATCGCGAGCAGCTCGGCCTTATTGCTGGCTCTCGGCCAAGGACACAAGTGGGGCTGGGACTCCTGGCAAACCCTCTCCTTGCTTGTAGGGGGAGCCGTTGTCCTCGTTCTGTTTATTTGGCGGGAGCTGACGGCGAAGACGCCGCTGCTGAATCTGCGCGTATTTCGCAACGGCAGATATACGCTGAATTTGCTGATCGCCAACATTCTGACGATCAGCTTGTATTCGGGGACGTTCCTGACGCCGGTATTTCTGCAGCGCATTCAGAACGTGTCGGCGATGGATACCGGGCTGATTCTGCTTCCGGCCTCGCTGGCGATGGCGCTCGTCATGCCGATCGTGGGCAAGCTGTACGGCATAATCGGCCCTCGTTGGCTGATGTCCGTCGGAATCGTGCTGCTGACGATAGGTACGCTGACGCTAAGCTGGCTGAGCATCGACGTGTCGCACGGCTATATTTTATTCTGGATGATCGTTCGCAACCTCGGCATCGCGCTGGTCATGATGCCGTCGAGCAATGCCGGGATGGAGCTGGTGCCGCGCGAATTGACCGGTCACGCCTCGGCGATCATGAACTGGACGCGGAACGTCTTCGGCTCGTTCGCCATCGCGATCTTCACGACGCTGCTGGCGACGAGATCCGAGTACCACGGCAAAGTCTTCGCTATGGCGGGAGACACCGATATGGCCCATATTTCAATGATGTCCTTCACGATGAGCGTGAATGACGTATATGTGGTCGCGACGTTCATCGCGGTGGCCGCGCTGCCGCTGAGCTTGCTCGTGGGCAAGGTCAAGCATGCCAAAGAAGAAGAGTCCAAGCTCGAAGCGGTTCAAGCCGAGGCTTGATCAGCCCGCGCGGCAAAGAACGGATAGCTTGCATACGAAACCGGATGCCGGGGGAAAAACATTCCGCTTGGCATCCGGTTTATTCGTGCTATAATTAGGCGTTTGCTCCGCAAAGCGGAGCCGCGGTTCGAAAACTCCCGCGTTAACAAAACTAGGAGGATGATTCATATGTTTAATCTCGGTTGGGGCGCGCTGTTCGTTCTGGTCAACTTTGCGTTGTTCCTGATGTGCTACCGGTTGTTCGGGAAGCAGGGGCTGTATGCCTGGGTGGCGGCTGCGGTGGTGCTGGCCAACATTCAGGTGATCAAGACAATCGGCATGTTCGGTCTTGTCATGACGCTGGGCAACACGATGTACGGCTCGATTTATTTGGCCACGGATCTCTTGAACGAGAAGTACGGAGAGAAGGAAGCGAAGAAGGCGGTCTGGTTTGGATTCTTCTTCCTGCTGATGTCTACGGCCATCATGCAGATGGTGCTTGTGTTCGAGCCTCAGGAAACCGACTTCGGACAGCCTGCGCTGGAGACGATCTTCGGTCTCGCTCCGCGTATCGCGCTCGGCAGCTTGACCGCTTATTATGTCAGCCAATTTCTCGATGTGAAAATATTCAGCAAGCTCAGAAACAAATTTCCGTCGCGCAACCAGCTATGGATTCGCCTTAACGGAAGCATCGGCGTCAGCCAGATGGTCGATACGCTGGTATTCTGCACGATCGCGTTCGCCGGAGAGTACGCCTGGGACATCTGGTGGGAAATCGTGCTCACTACCTATCTGCTTAAATTCGTCATTTCGGTCGCTTCGACCCCGGTCATTTACTGGGCTCGCAGCTTTAAGTTTAAGGAAGCGTAAAAAAAAGGCTCTCCCATAAGTAACCGAGTCGTACCGAACGATTATCGATGGATGCATGGTAATGGGCAGCTATCTCCTTCCGATGCTATACGGTCCTGAAATGTTAACGGTAAACCCGTTAAGAGGCGATTTCAGAACTGTATGAGGCAGTCTCCAGGAGATAGCTGCCCTTCTCTTTTCATCGATAACCTTGTACGCCCCTGCCTATGGTACAGTTCATCCGCTCGCTATTTTCCTGAATCAGCACGCGATCCGCATAACAGTCGCAGTATTTTCATTTCCCCTATCCTCGTGAAATCCGCGTCTGCTACAATTATAGGAAGAGTTGTCGGAGCGGGAAATGACTTGGTGAATCGAGAACCGCCGAAAAATTTCCCGATGAAAGGACTTGGAGATATTGGCATTCGCGTCGATCGACGCGACGGATTTGCGCTTATTGCGATGCTTGACCGAGAAGATTAATGAAGAGACGCATGGAAAAGACCCGTGCTTAAGAACGGATAAAGCGACGAGGTGAGCGGATCGCGATGGAGAAGGACATTCGATTGCATAGTCTTGCCGGAGAGATTGACCGTTTGGAGCGGCAATACTTCGTAGGCAGGGAAAGCGAACTTGACGTTTTTGTGCAGCGGGTGGCGGGCTGTTCCTTCGAAGGATGCATTCTTAACGTTTACGGTACTGGGGGAGCGGGGAAAAGCTTTCTGCTGGATGAGTTTCGAAGGCTATCCGAAGCAGCCCTTGTTCCGTATCTTCTCATAGATTGTCGCGCGCTTAGCCCGGATTCAGCCGGCTTCTGCCTGCAGTTGCTGCGCTCTCTGGGTTATTCGCCGGAACGGCTGAACGGCCTGATTCGGGATGTTCATTCGCTGACAGAGCTTGTATTGGACGAAATACGCGATACCGCAGGAGGCGGAAAAAGGGTTCTGGCTTTCGATACGTTCGAAGAGATCGGAGAACTGGAGGTCTGGCTGCGGGAGGAATTTCTTCCGAGGCTGAGCCCGGATATTCGGATCGTCATTTCTGGCAGAATTCCGTTGCAAGGCCCGTGGCTTGTCTCTCCAGCGTGGCGCCAACTGATCGTGCGGATGCCGCTGGAGGAGCTGGATTACCAAGCTGTGAAGCAATATTTGAGCCGGTCGGGCATTGAGCGGGAGGAATTAGTTCGCCAGGCTTGGGGCCGCACTAGAGGACATCCGCTGACGTTGTCCCTGTTCGTGTCGACTACGCTTGCCCAATCCGTTTTGCCTGTCTCCACCGCAGCGATCGAAAACGCTTTCGCACAGACGGTCAGCGTCTGGCTGAAGGAGGTGCCGGATTCCGCCGTACGGGAAGCGGTGGAGGCCGCGTCCGTTCTGAGGCGCTTTAATCAGGAGCTGCTGAGCTTCGTCCTGGAGAAACCGGTGCCGACGGAGCAATTCCTCCAACTTACCGGGTTCTCGTTCGTCCGCAAGACCGACAACGGCTGGGTGCTGCACGATATGCTGCGCGACGCCATCGGCTACGAGCTGCGCCAGCGGGCGCCGAATTACTACGATCGCTTGTGGAAGCGATGCGTGTCCTTCTACTATCTCGCCTTGAAAAAAAAGCCGCCCGCCATATCCGCCGCATGGGAAAGATCGGACTGGGTGTACTATATCGGCGATCGCCTGGTGCGCACTTTATTTTATCAGCAGTTCGTCAACGGATTCACGGAGGCGCTGAGTCCGGCGAACTGGCCGGAAGCCGAGCAATATATCGCGACCAGGCTTGCTTCGGCTCGCGATGTTCGCATCAATGGGCACAATCCGGAATCTGGGGAGCAATTCGAATACTTTATGGAAGCTTCCGATTGCATCAACGTCTATCGGCACTTGAACCTGTATGAGCTGTATCGACTAGACCCGAGTATCGTCAAGCTGCTCAGGGACGCTCGCGGCTGCATATGCGGAATGGCGGGAGTGCTACCGATTCACGAGCGAACATTGGACTACTTGCTGGCTCGCCCGCCTTTCGCCGCCTATTTCTCCAGTCTGCCCAAGGCCGAGCTGGAGCGGCTGAGAACTCCGCGCGAACAAGCGGCAGGGTATTTTGTCATGTTTATCGAAGTGAGCGATTATTCCGATCCTACGCTATGTCATATGGCCGGACTAACGTTTATTCAATACATGCTTTCCGGCGGACTGATGGTGACGACTTCCCCGGCGATTCCTTTCTTTCATGCCATCTTTCGCGGGCTGGGGTTCGAGAGAGTCAAGGACATCGTTCACTTTGAATACGGCGACGGCAAGCCGACGCCTTATTTCGCGCTGGATACGAGAGGATCCAAGCTTCAGGATTACTTGAACCGAATGATTGCCGCGGTAGGAATCTCGCAGGCTCGCCAAGACGGGGAAGATCGCTTTGAACTGTTGTCCAAACGCGAGCGGGAGGTTGTCGATCTTATGGTCCAGGGCTGCTCCAATCTGGAGATTGCTCAGAGGCTGTTTCTGAGCGAAGCGACGGTCAAGAGACATGTTACCAACATCTATGGCAAGCTTCAAATCAAGAAGCGAACGCAGCTGCTCAACTTGCATTCGGGACGCCGGTCTCCGCAGGACGGAGCCGGTTCGGGGCGTTGACAACCCCCTCCATTTTGCTACTTTTTTACGACTTTCAGATAATACCCGCCGCAATCGCACGGTGCTAAGCTGAAACTGCTTGGTATGAAAACGCGTATGCGGAAGGGTGTGTTTAATAATGATGAAGTTTTGGAGGAAGAAATCGACGGTAGTCGCTTTATTTATTGTCGCGATATTGTCCAGCTCTATCGGGTCCGCATATGCGGCCGTCAACCTGGAGCCGATCAAGGCCTTTTTTAACCGGAGCGCGACCTTCGTGCTTAACGGCGAAGCGTGGCAGCCCAAAGACGCTAACGGCAAACCGATGTCGGCGATATACTACAACGGAGTCAACTATTTACCGGTTCGCGCCGTAGCCGAGGCATTGAAAGTGCCGGTCAAACTCGACGCTGCCACGCAGAAAATTTATATCGGAGACCAACCGGGAGCGCAGACGCCGATCTTCGCGGTGCCGATGGAGATTGACAACATCTATGTCGTTGCGACGCGCGATCCGGGGGAAACGCGAGTCAACGAGAAGCAATACAAAGAAGTTCTGAAAATCGACCAGTACGGCGATATTATTTTTACCTTGGATCGCAAGTATAAGCGTCTTGTTCTGGATGCCGCCATCGTCAGCCCGGGAGAGCATGATGTGGAATTTACGTTGTACAATGCAGGGGACGCGGCCGGCAACACGGCGCTTACCGCGCTCGAAACGCATAACGCAAGCCTGGAGGATTCGGCCACCCGTATGGAGTTTAACGTAGCGGGCCTCGACAAAATCAAAATCCACGTGCAAAGTCATAACTTGAATCCTTACATTTATGCGAGAGTTATGGATACGTCCTATTTCGATAGCGAGCCGGCTGCGCCGACCGAAGGGCGCTGAGCGCGATGACGACATTCTTTCGACGCTTGGCTGCAGCTGTTCTCTGTCTGCCGATCCTGTCGGCGGGCTGGCCTTCGGGGGGCGCTTCCGCCGCAACGGTTCAGCGATTTGATATTCTCACGGACAAAGATTATTTGATCGCAGGAGTTCCGTACGCAACCTCCATTGTGACCGATAAGGCAGGCAATACCCTCATGTTTCCCATCTACGATTATTCTGTAAACAACGGTGCAACATGGAGTATGCTCTACGTAGCAAAAGTGAATGGTTCCGATAGCTTCCGAGTGCCGCTTGATCCGAATCTGACGAGTGCGATTTTTCGCATAGGAGTGGAGTTTAGACCGGTTCTTGGCTCAAATACGTACTCTGAGAAGAAGCTTGGCCCCTACAAAATATTGCAGCCGTTAGGCCCAACGAATGTCACGGCGAAAGCGAATAACGACGGCACGGTTCTGCTGACCTGGGATGACAATTCCAATATGGAATCGCGGTATTTGATTACCCGGAACGGACCCGACGGCACTAAAGTGTTCTCCACGGGGAACACGACGGATTACGTCGGACCTGTCGCCTTCACCGACAGCAACACGAACAAAAGCAAGGATACGATATACGTGTATTCGGTATCTGCGGAGATCGACGAGAAGTATCAGCTGCCGGAAGATTTGCTGCCCGGTATCGTGTACGTGCCGGTTAAAACAAAGACGCCGATTAATGTGGATAAGGTGCGTACCGAAATAGTCGATGTGGACTTGAATAAATTTCAGATCGGGCCCGTTCAGCCTGACGGCGACAAATGGCCGCCGATCGATAAGAACCCCGCGCTTGTGATTCCCAAATCGGTGTGGGAGCAGTTCAACAATGGCAGCAAGACACTGCCCGCCGTAGCTGTAAGCGGCGTCGAGCTGAACGTCAAGTCCGCAGCGCTGCAGCCGGGAGCGAAGCTCACCCTGATCGCGACGGTACTGCCGTCCGATGCGACGAACCGCAAGGTCGTCTGGAGCAGCGATAATGAGCGGGTGGCCGGAGTGACCGCCGAAGGTCAGGTTATCGCCATTGCTCCGGGTACGGCGAAAATCGCGGCGAAGACCGACGAAGGGGGCTTTGCCGCCGCGGCTATCGTCACCGTATCGGCGCCTCCAAGCGAGGAGCCGGGCCACAACGAGCCGACGATCAAGCTGAGCGATATTGCGGATCACCCGGCGGAGAAGGAAATCAAGGAGGCCGTTGCCCTTGGCTTCGTGACCGGCTATCCCGATGGCGCCTTCCTTCCCAATGCCAACGTAACCCGGGCCGAATTCGCCAAAATGCTGATGACCGGGCTGAACCAGGCGGGTTCCGCAGGCCAATTGGCGTTCAGGGACAAGGAGCAGATTGGCAACTGGGCGCGTCCCATGGTTGCGGAAGCAGCGAAGCTCGGCATTATTAAAGGATACGCCGACAATACGTTCCGGCCAAATGCCAACATTACGCATGCGGAAATGATCGCGATGGTGATGCGCGCATCGGGTCTCTCGTTGAACGAAGCGCCGATGCCTCCCCGAATTTCGGATTATGAGGCGATTCCGGCATGGGCTAAGCCGTCCGTCAACAAGGCTGCGGAAACCGGAATTATCATCGTCGGAGGCCTGCCCGACAAGTTTGCGCCGCAGGCGCTGTCCACACGGGCGGAAGCGGCGTCGGCCATTGTCCGGATGCTGAAGGTCGCAAGCCCGCAAGATGAAGAATAGATGGATACGCTGCGAGCGCCGCTGGTCCGTAAGGGCCGATTAGCGGCGCTTGCAGCCAAGCATGTCCCATTTTTCGAGGAAGGAATGCGGGTGAATCAACTAGCGTAAGGGTTCGCCATAAAATACGTGAAAATGAAGATGTTTGGAGTCTTGGTACTTCCCCAAATTGGGGGAGAAGCGGGAGGCGGCAAGCGGTCGGCCGGCTCTGAACGCTTTTATGATAGCTTTGCAGAAGGTGAGCTAGCCTTCGTCAACCTCCAAGCTCCCTTATTTGGTTAGTTTCGCGTCTACTGCGAGTTGGCCCGCTTGCTCCATTGCCGCCAGCGCCTGCTCGACGGTCAGCTCACCTCGGATTGCCTGCTCGAAGGCAGGCGCCATCGCTTCCTGCAAAGCATTGACGAGATCGGCGTCCGCCCATCCATAGGGATTCGGATCGCGAGGCTCGGCGTCGAGCGCGTAGAGACCCGAGAGACTCTCCTTGCCGGCCATCGGACGAAGGTAGTCCGTGATAGAGGGAATGCCCTTGTTGGAGACATCGGCCATTTCGCGGATGTTGTCCGCATCGGCCAGCATGAACCGGAGCAGCTCCCAGGCTTCTTCCGGATGGGGAGATTGCGCGGAGATCGCGAAAATATGATGAAGCTCGTAATAACGGGACCGATCGGGCTGTCCCGGATCGGAGGGCGGAGCGGAAACGGCCCAGTTGACGGGAGACGAAGTGCCCATCTTCGCGAATTGCTCGAAATTGTAAGCGGAGCTCAGATTGCCGAGCTTCATCGCGGCTTGTCCGGTCAGGAAGGGCTCCGCCGGGGAGTCGCCTTCGAACAACGCGGCGGAGCGCAGGGAGCCGATGATTCCCTCTAGAAGTATTCGCCAGCGCTCGGTGTTGATCGTGACCTTGCCAGACGGCGGCTGCAGATACGAAAGGCCTTCCGTCCGTCCGGCTTCCAGCCAAAACTTCAGCGATGCGTTAACCGTATAGCTGGAATCAAAGCCATAGAGCTTCTCGCCTTCGTCATTTTCCCGGGGAAATCTGGCCGCCAGCGCGAGCAGATCCTTCCAGCTCATGCCGCTGCGGGGAGACTCTACGCCATATTTCGCGAATAAGTCCTTATTGTAAAATACTCCCGTACCTTCAAAGCTCGGGGCGGCTCCATACAGCTCGCCGTTGTCGGCGGCAGAGGACAGAAGGGTTGTGACAATGGGGGAGACCCGTTCCAGTTCCTTATCGTCCCGATACCGGATTGCCAAAGATACGAGCGCGCCTCGTTCGATCTGCTCCCGGAATTCGGCAAGCGATTGGAAGTAAACAATGTCGGCATCGCTGCCTGATTCCGGCGAATCGGAAGCGAACTGAATTTGAATATGCGGATACTTCTTCTCGAAGCCAAAGCCGTAATCGCGATAAAGCTTCTGCGCGAAAGGATAGGCGACCTTCAGAACGACGAGCTCCTTAGGCTCGGCGCTCTGGCAGCCGGCCAGAAGCAGAGTCAAAACCAAGATAAGCAAGAGCGATTTCATTGTATACACGTTTAGCCCTCCAATGCGCTTGCAGTTTGTAGCCAACGCTCCGCTTGTTCTTGCAGCTTGTCCAATACGGATTGATCAATCGGTTGTTTACCTTCGACCAATTGTCGGGCAGTCTCTGCTGCCAGCTCTCGCAGTCCGTCGGGCAAGCTGTGACGGCTGTCGGGAAGCGTGGGGCGAAGTCGATGGAAGACGGCCCGCCGCTGCTTCTCCTCCTCGTTCAAACCTAACTGCGAGGTCAAAGTGGAGAATAAGCCGTATTGCTCGGAAGCGACCCATTTCTCCACCCGCTCGGACAGCAGGAAACGCATGACCTCCCATGCATCGTCCGGAACGCTAGCCGCTTGGGGGATTGCGAAGAACCCCTCCGTGCTTAAATCCGGACCGTAATCCGGTACTGCGGGATTGGCGGGCATCGTTACAAGCTCCCAGCGCATCGTCGACCCGGTCTGCTCCAGCTCGCGAAGCTGGGTGTTGTCGATGACGGCCATTGCCCGTTCGCCTCTCAGAAACGGCTTGTCGTTGATGTCGTCGAACGTCACACTGCCTGTCTCAATCAGCCGTATCGCTTTCTGCCAGATAGGCAGCCAGGCTTCCGCGTTAAACGATGGCGTTCCGCTGGCCGAATCGTAAACCCGGAGCCCCGTCGTGGAGCCCATATTGTGAATCCAATCCCAAGAGTCTCGATCCGTCAGGGAAAGGCCTTGCGGGAATCGCGAGGCGACCTCGAGAAGGCTCTCCCAGCTCATGCCGTCCTTCGGATAACCCACGCCCGCCTGATCGAAAAGCTCCCGGTTATAAGCAAGGGCCCTTCCGCTGAAATAAGGAGGAAGACCATAAAGGCTGCCATTGCCGTACAGCTTGGTCAACTCTATGACTGCCGGTACGCGATTCTCGATAGAATAGCCGGTTTGTTCCATTAGAGGCTCCAGGGGGCGAAGCTGGCCATCGTCGATCGCAGCCTGAAAAAGGTGGGACGGGACGTACAGCAGGTCTATATGATGGTCTCGCAGCCACTCCGACAAGGGAAGTCGTCCCCGATATACCTCTAGCATCGGAACGATATCGTATTTCAGCTTCGGATATTCCCGCTGCAAAACGTTGGCGTATCGATTCTCGAAGGCTTCTTCCGATAAATATCCGATCTGAATAACCGCATTTTCCTTTTCTTCCAGAGGAAGCTCGTCGCGACTGCTGCAGCCGGAGAGCAGAGCTGCGAAGGCAGTCATGGCGGCTAATATCCAAGTGAATTTCCTCATATCTCACACCTCTACCAAATTTGACCTTATTCATCATACAGTACTGTCGAAATTCGAGGGATTAATTTTTTCTCATGCAGCTTTTTTCATATGTAAATCTTTTCTTATGGATTAACGGATTCTATTCTTGACTTCCCGAACGGGCGATTCTACACTTGATAGTCATAAGTGTTTGCGCATCGGAGGGAAACCATTTGACTGCAAGTGTGAACTCGCGAGGGATGGCGCAATCGGGCTCGAAGACGGTAATGCCCGTTCTGCTTGCTATCAGCCTCGTCCATATGCTGAACGACTCCATGCAAGCGGTCGTGCCGGCTTTGTATCCGATTCTGGAAGAGTCTCTTAACCTGTCGATGGTACAGATCGGATTGATCGGATTTATGCTGAATATGACCTCGTCCGTCATGCAGCCCGTCGTTGGCGCCTATTCGGACAAAAGAACGTTGCCCAACATGCTGCCGTTCGGGATGGGGTTAAGCTTGATCGGGATGGTGGGGCTTGCCTTCGCGCCGCACTTCTGGATGCTGCTGTGCGCGGTTGTGTTTATCGGCTTGGGCTCGGCTATCTTCCATCCGGAAGGCTCAAGGGTGGTTTATTTCGCGGCTGGCGGCAAGAGGGGCTTCGCCCAGTCCGTCTACCAGGTTGGAGGCAATGCGGGCAGCACGCTGGGCCCGCTGATGACGGCGCTTGTGTTCGTTCATCTCGGGCAGATCGGCGCGATCTGGGGGACGCTGTTCGCGGGGTTCGCGATCGCGGTGCTGCTCGGTCTCTTGCCCTGGTACAAGCGCAAGCTCAAGGAATGGGAAATGGAGAAATCCCGTCGCTCAGCCGCAAGCGCGAACGGCTCTACGGTAATGGAACGAATGAGCCATCCCCGGGTGAAATTCGCGATGGGCATGCTTGTATTCCTGGTCTTCGCCAGGTCGTGGTATCACTCGGGCATCGGCAGCTTCTATCAGTTCTATCTGAAAGCGGACTACGGCTTGACGACATCGCAAGCGCAAATTCCCGTATTCCTGTTTCTGGCGGCGGGCGTGCTCGGAACGTTCTTCGGCGGAGTGCTGGCCGACAGATTCGGCCTGAAGAACATGATCGTCTTCTCGATCGCGGGAGCGTCGCCCTTGGCGCTGCTGCTGCCTCATCTGCCGCTGTTCTGGGTATATCCGGTCATTGCCGTGCTTGGCTTCATTATTCTGTCCGGCTTTTCCGTGAGCGTCGTCTATGCGCAGTTTCTGATGCCGGCCAACGTGGGCATGGCCTCCGGATTAACGACGGGACTGGCGTTCGGAATGGGGGCCATCGGCGGCGTCGCGCTCGGTCAGGCGATCGACTCGTTCGGCATCAGCGAGGTGATGTTCGCGGCCAGCTTCTTCCCGCTGGTAGGACTGTTCGCTTTGCTGCTCCCCTCGGACCGACAGAAATAAACAACAACCGCCTTGCGGCCTGCCCGATCGGACAGGACGCAAGGCGGTTATTTCATGAATCGGCATTCGATGCTTTGATCCTCCAGGGGACTGAAGGGCGATTGCAGCAGCGAAACCATCAGCTCGTAAGCGACGTCGGCCTTCGAACGGCCGAGAACGACCTTTCTCGTCCCTTCCGGCAGCAGCTCCGGGCATTCGGAGGTGCAGACGACGACCAGACTGTCGGGAGCGCGGTATTTCATGGCGCGCATCGCCAGAAATTCGTTGAACACGACGATCGGCTTGTCGCCCTGCCGTTCGATAAAGGCTCGCAGCTTGTCCTCGTCGTTCGTAGCGGCCAAGAGACGATCCTGATCCAGCCCCGAATAGGCTTGAATCTTTTGCTGGAACAGCAGGTTGGAGGTTTTCTCGTGAATGAGGGCATAGGCTTGCTCGCCTGGAAAGGCCGATTTCAGCTCCTCCAGCACGCCCGGAAAGTCGGGATTCACCTTGCGGAATAACCGATCGTCGATCAAGCCGTCGATCACGACAAGCGGCGATCCGTACTGCAGATTGCCGGATACGGTATGGAACGATTGCTCCGGCGCGTCGATCAGGAAGACGCCGTCCAGCTTTCGCTCCACGATAATATCAAAGCTCGGTTTGAGCGGATCGATCTGCGACACCATCAGATGATAGCCGTTATGATGGCACTTACGCTCCAAACGGTCCAGAAAAGCGCCGTAGCTGACCAGCTTGGGAACGAGGGTATCGGACGCGTTGGCGAACAGGACGCCGATCACATTGGTTTTGCCCAGGGAAAGCGCCTTGGCCGTCAGATTCTGTACGTAGTGCAGCTTGCTGGCGGCTTCGAAAACCCGTTGTCTCGTTTCTTCAGGTATTGTCTGATTGCTAACATTGTTGAGCACGTAGCTTACGGTAGCTACCGAAACTCCGGCCTCTTGAGCCACGTCTCTGAGCGTGGTTTTTTTCATGTTTCCAAACCGCCTTCTAGGGGATCACAAGCTTAGCTAATCATAAATCCCGCTTCGGAAAAATGTCAAACCGGCAATTGACAGCCCGTTGACCATCTTCTATACTGATATCAACTTAACCGGTTAAGTTAAAGCGAGGGGAATGCGATAAGACAACCGAATAGAGAGGAATCCCGCAATGATGAATGCCGTTCAATCGCAGCTGGTGACGTTATCCGGCGTGCATGCTTCCCGGTTGGGAAACGAAAGAGAGATTTACGTCTATTTGCCGGAGGGTTACGACAGCGAACCGTCGATGAGATATCCCGTGCTCTACATGCACGTAGGCCAGCACGTATTCGAGCCGAGCAAGCCGTCGGGAGAATCGTGGGCGATGCATCGCGTGGCGGAACGCCTGATTGCGGAAGGGCTGATCCGTCCGCTAATCATCGTGGCCGTCGAGCACAAATACGAGGAAGGAACGAGCGAGTATTTTCACGAGCTGTGCGCGTATCCGATTCGCTGCCTTGGAGAGAGCTATGAGCATTTTCTGATCGAAGAGCTTAAGCCGCTTGTCGACAGAACCTTAAGAACGCTCCCGGAGCCGGAAAACACCGCTCTTATGGGCTCTTCGGCGGCTGGAATCGCGACTTACAATATCGGCCTGCGCAATCCGGACACGTTCGGCATGCTGGGCATTTTGTCCCCGTTCTTCGTTCAGGTGAATCCCGATACGCTGGCGGAGACGCTGCAATACCGCTTCTATCCCGTCAACGCGGGACAGAAGATTTGGCTGGACATTGGCGGAGCCGAAGGGTTCTTCATGCCGGAGCATGTGCGGACCGTCGCCGAAGGCATGCTGCAGCGGGGCATGACGCAAGAGGACGAGCTGTATTACTTCATGGACGGACAGGCGGCTCATTCCGAACGGGACTGGAACCGCAGGGCGCATATGCCGCTGGTTCATTTCTTCGGAACGAAGGGGGCTCCAACGGGCGTGGAGCTGCAGGGACCGGATGTCGTCGGGATTGAAGGCCCGCAACTATTCCTGAACGCTGTCGTAAGCTTGAGCAACGGTCTCAGCTACAGCGATCTGCAGGGAGAATATCGGATAGAGGACTCGGGGATTCTTGAGGTGGAACCGAATGGCCGGCTGCGGCCCAAGAAAGTGGGAGCCACTCGCGTCTATTACCGCTGCGGGAGCCTGGAGGCAAGCCGGGAGATCGCGGTGACGGATCGGCTGTCCGGGACGGTGGAGGTGGAGATTGAAATCCGCGTTCCCGAATCGACGCCGGACGACGCGGCCGTCTATGCCACATTCGAGGTGCCGAAACGAGGCAAGGGCCTGTATGCCGGGACGATGCATCTGCCGAGAGGCTTGATCTTCGATTTTCTGATTACGCGGGGATACGACAAGGAAGAAGTCGACCGCGATTACGGGCAGATTCCTTACAGAAGACTGGTGGCGGATGAGGACAAGAAGGTCGTCTATACGGTAGAGAACTGGATCGACCTGCGGACTGAAGCCGCGCAAGAGAGGAACGATAGGCAATGACAGAACCATCTACCATTGAGACGATTGATCATTTTCGATCGGAGATTCTGGGCAACGAGCGGAAGCTGTACATCTACCTGCCGCCCGATTACGCTAAGAATACGGACAAGACCTACCCCGTGCTGTATATTCACGACGGACAGAATGTATTCGCATCGGCGTTCAACGGTCAGTCGTGGAATTTGCATCGCGTGTGCGACCGGCTGATTGCCGAGCAACGCATGAAAGCGCCGATTATCGTCGCGGTTTCGAACATGGGGATGGCGCGCAATAGCGAGTTCGCCCATTCGGGTTCGTATGCGGGCGAGCTGGACTATCCCTGCCGGGGAGAAGCTTACGAGCGGTTCATGATAGATGAGCTGAAGCCTTATATAGATCGGACTTACCGAACGAAGCCGGAAAGCCGCCATACGGCTCTGATGGGCTCATCCAGAGGGGGCCTGGTGACCTATCACATCGGATTTCGCCGTTCCGACGTCTTCGGCATGCTGGCCATGATGTCGCCTTACTTTGCCCAATACGATGAGTCGGCTATGAAGCACCATCCTATCGTTCAGGAGTTTGAAGAGAAACGGCCGCTGAAGCTGTGGATTGACGTCGGAGGAATGGAAGGCATGACCGTACGCGCCGATCACGTCAGGGAGAGGGTTGGACAATTCCTCAAGCTTGGCTATCGCTCGGGAGAGGACCTGCTGTTCTGCTACGAGCCCGAAGCCGAGCATAACGAGGAGGCCTGGGAGAGAAGGGTTCACGGGCCGCTCCTCTATTTCTTCGGGAATATCGGCAAGCCCCTATCGGCTGAGCTTAAAGGGAGCGAATGTGCGGGAATTAGCGGTGCGGCAAGCTTCATCTACCCCGTCGTGCGATATGAAAGCGGTTTAGACCTCGTGGATCTGGAGGGCAGCTTCCGCGTAACGCCCGACGGCGCTGCGAAGGTGAGCGGCGATGGCGTGATTTCCGCCCGGGAAGCGGGGGATTGCCGGATCGAATATCGGAATGCGGACTTGCGCGCATCGCGTTCTGTCGCGATCGTCCCGGCATTGCCGGAAGAGGTGACGGTGGATCTGGAGGTCGTCGTTCCGGCCGATACACCGGCAGGGGCCCGAATCTATGCCGGTGTCGAGCTGGAGGCGATCGGACCGCGCAAATACGGCAGACGGTTCTCGCTGCCGAGGGGAACCGGGTTCGCCTTTCTTGTCTGCGAATATTCCGGACTGACGGAGGCGCGCGAGGACGGCGCGCCGGCTCCCAAGCGGCGCTTCGTCGCTTGCGAGGATCTGGCGCTTCGGTATGAGGTGCAGAGTTGGATGCAAGGCCAAACCATCTAGAAACGGGGAAACTTCAATGACTAACAAAACAAGCTTGCGTATTCTAGCAAAGCGATGGCTTGTCTTCACACTGGCCCTAGTCCTGGCGGCGGGGTGCTCCAATGCTTCCGAACCGGAGGGCGCAGCGAGTCCGGCCAGCCCGGGGAAATTCGAGCTGAGCTTCGAGCGGCTGGACACCGATTTGACGCCCGAGCCCGGCGCCAGCTTGCTCGTCTGGGAGAGCAAGGAGGCCAGACCGTTCGTAGAAGAGATTATGAAGAAGTTTACCGAGATCTATGGCGTCGAGGTGAAGATGCAGGAGCTTGGAACGATGGATCAGATCGGGAAGTTCGAGCTGGACGGTCCGGCCGGCCTCGCTGCAGACGTCATTACGACGTCGCAGGATCATCTGGGAAAAGCGGCCAGCGCAGGCCTGATTCTTCCGAACGATGATTTCGGGGATGTGACGAGAAGCGAGCATGAGCCGGTTGCCGTCGAAGCCGCCTCCTATAACCAGACGCTGTACGGCTACCCGATCAAGGTCATGACTTACGCGATGTTCTACAATAAAGACTTGATCAGCCAACCTCCGGCAACGATGGAAGAGGTGGTCGAGTTTGCCAAAACCTACAACGACCCGGACAGCAACCAATACGCCTTTATGTTCGATGCGCCTTTCTTTTATTTCAGCTATCCGTTCCTCGGCTCGACAGGCGGCTATATTTTCGGCAAGAACGGTACCGACGCTTCGGATATCGGGCTGAATAACGAAGGCGCGCTGAAGGGGATGGAGGTATTCGCAAGCTTGCGTCAGGACGTATTGCCGATTACCGCAGGCGACATTGCCAGCGATATCAAGACAACGTTGTTCAGCGAAGGGAAAGTGGCGATGAACGTTACCGGGTCTTGGCTCATCGATACTTTCAGGCAGGCGGGCGTCAACTTCGGAGTCGCACCCATTCCGGCCATCGGCGGTCAAGATTCCGTCACGTTGTCCCAGGTGAATTCGTGGTACGTCAGCGCGTACAGCAAATATCCGAACGCGGCGAAGCTGTTCGCAAGATTCGCTTCGACCCAATCGGCGCAGCTGCTCAACTATGAGCTGACCGGAGCCGTTCCGACGCACAAGGAGGCGGCCAGCAACGAGGCGATCCAAAGCGACGAGATTACGAGCGCTTTCTACAAGCAGTTCAGCCGCTCGCATCCCGCGCCGTCCATTCCGGAAGTCGGAAGCATCTGGGTGCCGATGGATGCGGCCATGGTCGAAATCTGGGACGGCAAGGATCGCAAGGAAGTGCTGGATCGTGCGGTCAAGCAAATTCGGGACGCGATCTCCCTTAACGCGAAGCAAGAGGACAAGCCGGCCGAGCCGGAAGCGTCCAAGTCCCCATTCTGACGGAGATGACTATGAAATCGAAGCATCGGTTCGTTGCCGCCCTCTGCTCGGCTTTGGTGCCGGGCGCCGGCCAGCTGTATCATCGTCAATGGATCAAGGGGTTAATTCTGCTTCTTGTAAGCGGAGGCGCCATCGGCTTCTTCTATACCAGGTTAAGCCAGGCCGTATGGGGAATCGTTACGCTGGGGGACACGCCGTCCCGTCTCGTGGAGATAGAGGGCAAGGTTCGTCACGTGCCCGGCGATCACTCGATCAATCTGATGATCAACAGCCTGATTGTGCTATTCCTGTTCGTTCTCTATGCGTTTGTTTATGTCTCGGCCATTCGGGATGCTTATCGGACCGGCGTCCATCGCGATTCGGGCCGGGCTCCCGCAAGCTTCCGGCAAACGCTGACCTATATCCGCGATTTCAAGTTCGCTCAGGTGCTGCTGATCGTGCCGGCAGCGGGCATTCTGTTCCTGACGATTCTGCCTATCCTGTTCATGATTTTGCTGGCCTTCACCAACTATTCGTCGCCCAACCATATTCCCCCGGGCAACCTGGTGGATTGGGTCGGTCTCGATTCCTTCGCGCAGCTCTTCCGGCTGCAAAGCTGGAGCGACACCTTCTTCGGCGTGCTGGGCTGGACGACGCTGTGGGCATTCGTGGCTACGGCCACGACGTTCGCCAGCGGGCTGGCGGTTGCGCTGACGCTCTCGCAGAAGGAAATCCGGCTTAAAGGGATGTGGAGGACGCTGATCATCATCCCTTATGCGGTGCCGCAGATGATCTCGCTGCTGGCGATGAAGATGATGTTCAACGGAAAGTTCGGCCCGATCAATCAATACCTGTCTTATTTCGGATTAGGCAAGCTGCCGTGGCTCACCGACCCGTATTGGGCGAAGTTCACGGTTATCATCGTGAATATCTGGGTGGGGATGCCCTTGGCGTTTCTGCTGATCAGCGGCATACTGTCCACGATATCCCCGGAATTGTACGAGGCGGCAAGGGTAGAGGGAGCGGGACGGATGCAGCAGGCAAGGCTCGTGACTTTTCCGGTTATCCTGTTCTCGCTGGCCCCGATTCTGATTATTCAGCTAGCCGGCAATTTCAACAACTTCAACGTCATTTACTTGTTGACCAACGGCGGACCGTCCAATCCCGATTACCAGTTCGCGGGCCATACGGACCTGCTGATTACGTGGCTATACAAGCTCACGCTGAACAACAATATCTACAATATCGCTTCCGCCATCGGGATTATTCTGTTCTTGATCATCGCGGGCTTATCGATATTGAATTACCGGCGTACACGATCGTTTAAGGATGAGGAGATGGTGCAATGATGGTCAGACGATCGACGAAATTCAGGGTGGCCGCCAGCTATCTCTTCCTTGCGGCCGTCGTATGCTGGAGCTTATACCCCGCGGCCTGGGTCGTTCTATCCTCCTTCAAGCCGGGAAAATCGCTGTATAGCGAGACGTTCATTCCAAGAACATTCACGCTGGATCATTATATCGAGCTGTTCAACTCCAAGAGCTTGATGTTCTCCACCTGGTATTTGAACACCTTTAAGGTGGCTATATTCAGCATGCTGCTCAGCACGCTGCTGGTTACGCTATCGGCTTATGCCTTATCGCGGTTTCGTTTTCGCGGGCGGAAGGCCGCGCTCAGTCTGATGCTGGTGCTGGGCATGTTCCCAGGGTTCATGAGCATGGTCGCCGTATATATTCTGTTGATGCAGCTGGGGCTGCTGAATACGCATCTGGCGCTGATCATCGTTTATTCCTTCGGCGCCGTGATCTTTAACCTGTTCGTAGCCAAGGGGTTCTTCGATACGCTGCCGAAGGGCATCGAGGAGGCGGCTCGTATCGACGGGGCAGGCAATTTCAGGGTGTTCACGAGAATCATGCTGCCTCTGTCCAAGCCGATGCTCGTATTCGTGGCCTTGACGACGTTCACCGGAGCGTGGGTGGATTTTATATTCGCCAGTCTGGTGCTGCGAACCAAGGAGAAGTGGACGGTTGCGGTCGGCTTGTACGATATGGTGAATTCCTACCAGAATGCCTACTTCACTTTGTTCGCGGCGGGAGCGGTATTCATCGCCATTCCGATTACGCTGCTGTTCATGTACCTGCAGCGCCATTTCGTGGACGGCTTGACGGCCGGCGCCAACAAAGGGTGAGGCTCCGGGAAGCTTCGGCGCGCAGACGAACGGATTTTCAGATAAAAGGAACGCTCCCTCAGCCGTGTTAACGGTTGCTCGGGAGCGTTCCTTTTGTCTGTCGTTTCAAAGCCTAATAGCAGCTCTGCTCCACCTCGACCTTTCGTTCGAGCAAGGTGACCGTCGATTTTCCGGAGAGCGATTCCGTATAGCCGCAGACGATCGCTTCCGCCTCCTCGCCGTCCGCAAAGACGTACCTTTGATACACCGCGCCTTCGCCCGACCAGCGGAACTCCGGCCTGATCTTGCTCCGCTGTCCGGCTTTGATCGGCTCGTCATCGATCTGCTTAAGGCCGGTGGAGACCATCCCGGTTTCGATCGAGACGATATCCTTCCCCGAATCGTTGACGACCGTGACGCGGAGCGGACCGAAGGGCTCGAGCAGGCTCTTGGCCCCCCAGACCAGAAGCGCAAGCAAAGCTGTGAGTGACAGGGAGATAAGCAGCAGCCGGATCCGGCTTATCGGCATGACTTACATATCCCTTCTTAACGCGGACAGAACGTCGATGCGGGTAGCCCGGCGAGCCGGACGGGACCCCGACAGCAAAGCGACGGCGAGAGAGATCAAGCTTGAGCCCACGGCCAGGTAAGCGGGAATCAAGGAAAAGCGGAAGTCCTGCGGCACTTCCTCGTTCATGAATCTTTCGATGACCAGCGGCAGGCCGGCGTTGACGGCGAAAGAGATCGCATAGGCGACGACGGTTCCGATCAAGGCGCCGAGCACTCCGATCATGGCGCTCTCCAGCAGGAAAATCCGGCGGATGGCGGACGGATGGGCACCGATCGCTTTCATGATGCCGATATCCTGGGCCCGCTCGGTAACGGCCATCGTCATCGTGTTGTAAATGCCGATGGAAGCGATCAGCACCGCGATCGTTCCGACGAAGGCAAGGCCGATCTTCATAATCAGGAAGATCAGATTGATCTGCTCCAGCTCGTCGGCGATGGAGTGGCTCAGATAGCCCTGCTCGCGAATATTCTGGGAAATGCCCTTAACCTGATTAGCTTTGTCCGCGATGACCTTGACCTGCTGATATTGACGCGGCTCCTCCAGTCCGGGCGGCTCGTAGCCTTCGGAGTCGGGGCTGTCGGGCAGGAGGCGTTGGGCTCCCCATTGCGTGCCGGTATATTGTTCAATCCGGCTCATTAATGCATTGCCGATATAGACGTTTGAATCTGCCTGCCATTCTCTTGTCGGCTTCTGGCCGATGCCGACGATAATGGCCTCGAAGGTCGTTCTCCGCTCTGAGCCGTCCGTCTCGACTTGGCTTGCTTCCAGCGTAAGGGTTTTGCCGATCCATTCGTTGGCGGACGGCAGCTCTTCGCTCGGATTGAAGCCGCTGTCGGGCATGCGGATATGATAACCGACGATGACTTCGTTGTCGGCCTGGGGCAGCCGTCCCGCGCTAAGCTTGAAGCCGGCCTTTGTCTCAGCCTCGAAATCCACATTGTACGTGCCGTCGTTGTTCACCGGAACGTCCTCGACGGCGATCTTGAGCCGCTGCTGCACCGCGTTGCGGTACGTAACCGCTTTGACGTGGTCGACGGAGCGCAGGTAGGCCAGATGATCAGGGCCAAGCTCGCGATTGAGCTGGGCGTCCCCTTGCACGCCATATATGTCGATCGAGGTGACGAGCCGATCCCCGATGGCCTTGTCGACAATGCTCTTCTGCAGACCGAAGCCGACAGATGCGAGAACGATCAGGAAGGAGCAGCCCATCGCAGTGGCCAGAACGGTCATGAACAGCCGGGTTTTGTTTTTCTTCATATTTTGCCGGACGAATCGGAATTGATCAGTGAATTTCATGAGGATTATTCTCTCCTTTTCCGGAGGCATTCAAGAGATAACCGTCCTTCAGCTTAAGGGTGCGATGGGCGGTAGCCGCGACCTGATCGTCGTGGGTGATGAGGACGAAGGTGATACCTCGCTCCCGGTTCAGTTGACGGATCAGGGCGAGCAGTTGTCTTTCGTTGTCGCTGTCCAGACTTCCTGTCGGCTCGTCCGCGAGGACGATGGGCGGATTCAGCATCAGCGCTCTGGCAACGGATACCCGCTGCTGCTGGCCGCCTGACAATTCGCCGGGATAGTGAGCGGCGTAATCGGCGATGCCGACTTGATCCAGCAGCTCCATGACCCGTTTCTTGCGTTCTGCCGCGCTTGTTCCTCTAAGCACGAGCGGGAGCTCCGCATTCTCGTAGGCGGTCATGCTCGGGATGAGCTGGAAGCTCTGGAACATGAAGCCGAGATGGGCCAGACGGAAATTCGCCCAGTCTCCCTCGCTTAGCCCGGAGACGGCTTGTCCCGCTATGCGGATGGTGCCGGATGTCGAACGAATGTAGCCGGACATCAGGTTAAGCAGCGTCGATTTGCCGGAGCCGCTTCGTCCGACAATTGCGATTATCTCGCTCTGCTGTACATGAAGATCGATATCGTGCAGCACCGGAACGACGCGTTCCTTGCCTTTTTTGCCAATGGTGAATTGATGGTTGATCCTGCTCATTTCAATCATAGGGATTCCTCCGTTCTGCTCTTGATTATACAAGTCCAATGCTTAACGATTCGAAAACATCATCTGAAGAATTTCTTAAGATGGTCGCAGTTGGAGCCGGAAGGAGTTTGGCAAGGAAAGGTCGAACTTTTTTGATAACGTTTTCTAAAAAAAAGGAGGAGAGCAGTAGAATGGGAATAAATCGAACGATGAGAGTGGTTATGAGCTTAATCGTACTGGGAGGGGCGATCGTTCAAGGCTGTACGGGAGGCGGCAATCGCTCGCAGGAATCGTCTACGCCATCGACCGCGCCGCCGCCAGAGCCCCGATCGCCGTCCGGCACTGATGCATCGCAAGCTTCGGCATCCAGCGCTCCAACCGCTTCGTCCGTCGCGAACCCGAATGACGCCGCCTTGCAGCTGCGTATTCATGTGGATCAGCTCGGCTACCCGGTTCGGGCAGCCAAGGTGGCCGTCATAGCGGCTGACGAGGCTTTTCCGGAGCTGGAGCTGACCGTGGTTGAGGCGGACGAGAACGGCCGTATGGTCTGGGAAGGGAAAGTCGCGGCCGCGACTTTCGACGAAGCGTCGGGCGATTGGGTATCGCAGGCGGATTTCGGGGCTCTGCAGACGGAGGGCGCCTATTATCTCACGGCGGCGGGAATGAAATCCCATCTCTTTGTCATCGGAAACGAAGTGTACGAGGAGCTCTTCCGCGATGTCGCCCGCTCTTATCGCCTGCAGCGATCCGGGGAAGGGATCGACGATCCTAAGCTCGGATTAAAGCTGGACCCGGGACATGCGCTGGACAAGGAGGCGACGCTTTTCTTCCGGGACCCTGGGGAAAAGCGAGCGACGCTGGACGTGAGCGGCGGCTGGTATGATGCCGGAGACTATGGCAAGTACGTACCGGTGGCCGCCGTTACCGTCGCGCAGATGCTGTTGGCTTTCGAATTGCGACCGAAAGCGATGACGGAGCTGCGCTTTCTATATAACGGGGAGAGAGCGCATTGGCCGGGAGCGGATGCCGCGCCGGATACGCTTGTCGAAGTCAAATACGAGCTGGATTGGATGTTGAGAATGCAACGCGCGGATGGAGCCGTCTACCATAAGGTGAGCGGCGGCGTTTTTCCGGATTTCATCGTCCCGGCGGTAGACGTGCAGGACCGCAGAGTCTATGGCATGTCGACTTACGGTACAGCTATGTTCGCCGCCGCGATGGCGATGGGCGCTCGCGTATTCCAGTCCTACGATCCCGAATACGCATCCGGCTTGCTGCGCAGCGCGAAGAAGGCCCAGGCTTGGCTGGATGCCCATCCCAAAGCATTCTTTCGCTTGGACGAAGGGCAGAATACGGGATCGGGCCCTTATGACAAGGAGACCGACAGGGAGGAGCGCTACTGGGCGCTGGCCGAGCTTCTTAAGACGACGGGCGACGCTCGTTACGGCGCAGCTATCGCAGGGAATTATGCCGACCTGTCGACAAGCAATCCAGGTATCGTCGGCTGGAGCAACGGCCAGCTTCTGGGGCAATGGGCGCTTGCGACTGCGGAGCGGTCCGCGCCGGACGTCAAGGCGCAAGCCGGACAAACGATTGTTACGGCGGCCGAGCTAATCCTTAAGCGAATTCGGGAGGACGGGTACCGCAGCGCACTCGCCGGCACGGAATACACCTGGGCCTCGAACAAGAACGCTCTGGCGAAGAGCGAGCTGCTCTTGCTGGCTAACGAGCTTGCGCCGAATGAGGCCTATGTTGCGGGAGCCGTTGATCAGCTGCACTATGTGCTCGGGAGAAATGCGATGGGCATGAGCTACGTGACCGGGAGGGGCGCCGTGTATCCGGTCCGTCCTCATCATCGCATCTCGGCCGCAAGCGGAATACTCGTTCCGGGACTGCTGGTCGGGGGGCCGAATCGCTATTTGAACGATCCCGTGCTGGAGAAGCTGGCCGATCGAAGGCTTCCTCCGGCCAAGAGCTATGTCGACGACTTGTCCAGCTACGCCAGCAACGAATATGCCATCGATTATAATGCTCCTTTATTTTTTACGTTAGCCATATTGGAATCCTGAGCCGATTCAGCCAACTTTCAGTTCCTCCTTAGGATTCGTTAAGGCTGGCCTCATCCTTCGTTCAGAAACAAAGGCGATAATGGACGAGGTAAGGCCCATTTTACGAAACGAAGGAGGCTTCACTATGAAGAACACCATCAGGACGCTGGGGGTCACGGCCGCACTGGCCATGATGATTCCGCTGTCGGTGTATGCCGCAACGACATCCGGAGACTCTGCGTCCGGCGCGTCGGCGGTCAAAACTCAGGCAGTCGACAAAGCGGCGAAGGGCGGGGAACGTCCGGGGCACGGAGGCTTTGGCATCAGAGAGATTATCGGCGAGGACGTGCTTGCTCTGCTGAAGCTGGATCAGGATACTTATCAGGAGAAGGTAAAGGCAGGCTCGACGCTGGCAGAGATCGCGGAGGAGCAGGGCGTGTCCAGAGAAAGCCTTAAATCCGCATTGACGGCCGCGAACGACAAGAAGCTGGCCGAGATGAAGCAGAAGTTCGCCGATAACCTCGACAATCTGATCGATTCCAAGCTGCAAGGCGACAGGAAGGGCGGCATGGGCGGCGCGGGCATCGGCGCTGCGGATTTATCGGCATCGGCGAAGGCGCTCGGACTGAGCGAGGAAGAGCTGAAGGAGCAGCTAAAAGCGGGTGAAACGTTGGCCGAGCTGGCTGCAAGCAAGGGGGTTGACGTGCAAACGCTGATCGATGCGCAGGCTGCTGCGATGACAACCCGGATTAACGAAGCGGTTAAGTCCGGCAAGCTGACGCAGGAGCAAGCCGACAAGCAGCTGGAGAAGGTGGCGGAAGCGGCCGAAAGCGTGGTGAACGGCAAAGGCTTTGGAGGCCGCCATCACGGGGGAGACAAAGCTCCGGGAGGAACGGCCAAGCCGGATGCGGCAGCGGGGGCGACGGAGACAGCGGAATAAGCCTGAGAAGAAAGAGACTTGCCAAGCTCCCTGAAGGGACGGCAAGTCTCTTGTGCTTTCATAAGCAGAGCAGTTGGATTTAAGCTGCGGCAAGGAGGCGAATCACAATGCCGGAAGGGTCCTTCGTCTGAAGGAAATCTTCTTGTCGTTCGACCGGGAAGCCTGATGCGGTTAGCCGGGCTTCCAGACGATCGAGCTCCGCCTTGCTCGGAACCTGGATCGTGTAGTAAGAGAGGCCGGTCCCGTTCGTAGGCGGAAGCGATACGCCGACTCCGGCCCAGATGTTCATGCCGATATGGTGATGATAGCCTCCGGCTGCGATGAAGTAGGCGCCCATCGTTCTGGCTGCGTCGGCCATGATCTCAAAGCCCAGCACATCGCAGTAGAAACGGCGGGAGGCGGCAAGCTCGCTGACGTGCAGATGGATGTGGCCCAATATCGTACTCGGAGACAGACCCGTCCAGGGCTTGTTTTCGGCGAGCTTAAGCAGTCCTTCGATATCGACGGGATCGGTGCCCATCACATAGTTGCCGTGCTCGTCCTTCTGCCATTGCGATCGGGGCCGATCGCAATAGATCTCGATTCCGTTATTGTCGGGGTCGGAGATGTACAGCGCTTCGCTGACGAGGTGATCTCCCTGACCGACGGGAATGCGATGCAGAGCGAGGTTGCGCAGGGAGAGACCCAACAGCTCCCGAGTAGGAACGAGAATGGCAAAATGGTACAAGCCGGCCGCCGATCTGCCGGGCACGACAAACGCGTTCGAAATCTCCTCCAGAATGAGGATCGCGGTCTGTCCGTCTACGGTCAGCCGGGCAATGTTGCCGCTGCGATCCAGCAGTCGGAAGCCGACGACATCCAAGTAAAAGCGGATTGAACGCTCCATATCGCTGACTTTAAGCTGAAGCTGGCCGAGCGAGGTTTCGGGATGAATCGTAGATGTCATAGGGCAGTCCTCCATTGATTAATTTTCACTAAGTTACTTTATGTAAGTTACTATATCAAATGAAATGGATAAAGTAAATCCGAAGGTCACAAGCAAAAACGCCTCCGGCTTCGCTCCGACAGCGGGAGAAGCTTTGCGGAGACGATACAGGGAAGGATAAGCGTGAAACTTATAAAGTCTGTATCGTATTAAAAATACCCGCCAAGTCTTGGGAACAAGACCTGCGGGTAGAAAATGCCGGGGGCGCTATTGTCTCTGAGTCGCTTTGGCAAAGCGCTCTTGAATCAGGGTGTTGCTGATCTTCCATGCGGACAAGTCCTCGTTCAACAGCTGCACCGAGGATTTCTTCGCAGGAGCGAACAGAAGCGCGTCCTTCGGCTGCTCGCCTATCGCCAGGCTGACTTTGCCATTCTTGGATACGTATACGCTCATGGCTGCAGGCCTCCCAAAATCATTTTGACCATGAAGACAAGATAAGGATTTTTATTAATTATAGCATTATTTACGTTTTCCTGATAGATCATGTACTTGCGATTGTCCCAATCGGGCCCTGCGGGAAAATGCAGCGTCAGAATGAAGTCCCCTTGCTTGAGGCAGCAATAGAACATCTGCTTGGCTTGCGTATAGTGCACGGTGTCCTTGTTCAGATTGTAGGTCAGGGCCACATACGAGCTCTGATCGTCGAGCCTGAAGGACCGGTTCCAGGCTACATCCGCGCATTTGGCGACGAATCTCATCTTCTCATGGTCCTTCACGTATAGCGTTGCTCCGATACAAGCCTTGTAGGCGCCGATCGCTTCGGAGAGATAATGTCCGTACCGTTGCTCGATCGTATCTCCGGACATTTTATGCGCGATCGCTTGCAGAATTGACTCGTGCCGGGAGCCGTCCGCTTTCTGCTGCAGCTGCGAGAACTCCGACAAAAGCGAGAACGCCTCTTCGGATTGCTCCAGACGGCGTCCGTTCTCCGCGATGGAATGCCGAAGCGGAAGCAGAATCGAGCCGCGCCGAAGCAGATCGCTGAAATACGCCTTCCAGTCAATGGGAACGCCCAATGAAAGATCGTCCATATAGACGTTGCGCATGGACAGGTCGTGGAGCAGAAACCAGACGTACGGGTCGATATGCGCCGGAATCGCCGGATTCTGCTTTAGCGCGGTCAGAATCACATCCGGCGAGGGAGGATGCCCCGATTCGTCGATGTATTGCTCCATGAAGTCGTCCAGCCACTTGCGAATCGTTCCGAAGAAGATCGCTTTGACGGTCGTATCCACGAATACGAGAACAGTTTTCCCTCTGTCGTAGGCTTTAATGAACTCCAGATGAGTGACGGTCCGTCTTGCTTCCTTATAGTAGGTGCCGCCGTAATTTCCGACGAACAGAAGGAATAGGTCGGCCTCGTCGACCGCTTCCAGACATTTGGACACCGGATCGGCGTGGGCCGGCCAGGGGCCGAGATTCTCCTCCCACATCATCGGCTCGTGTCCCAGAGCGCGAAGCTCGGAGAACGCTTCTTTGCGCAGGCGCTTGAGCCCGTCCTCGTTGACGGAACTAATGAATATTTTCGCCTTGGCCAATCGTAAGCCCGCCCCCTTCCGCCATCTTTTCTCCATTATAACCCATTTCGCGCTGGCCGACATTCGGAAATACAGCGCTTTCCATTCAGGAAGGCTATCTCTGCCCAAAGCCACATAAAATAACTGCAATGGGAAGCTGCGGAGAGGAGTGAGCCGGAATGGCGATTAAGCCGTTGGCATTGCAGCGGGGGGACACGGTCGGCATCGTGACGCTGGGCAGCCCGCTTGCCGCCGAGACGATCAACGCCAGAATCGCCTATCTGCGGTCTCTGGGCTTGAATGTCGTTGTGGGACGGCATGTCTATGGCGCAAACGGGTTTCTGGCGGCAAGTGCCCAGGAGCGGGCGGAGGATCTGATGGGCATGTTCGCCGATCCGGCTGTCCGACTGATTCTTCCTTCGCGGGGCGGCGTGGGGGTCGAAGGGATATTGCCCTATTTGGACTTCCGATTCATTCGGATGAATCCGAAAATCGTCAGCGGCTACAGCGACATTACCGTTCTGTTGAATGCTCTGACCCAGCTGTCCGACATCGTGACGCTGCATAGTTTGCTGTTGATCGATTTCAAGCCGGGTACGCCGCCCTATAATTTCGAGCAGTTTTTTGCCGCGACGTCCTCTGTCGCGGTTCCGCGGCCGATCGTTAACCCGCCGGCGCTTCCCCTGGTGTCCAAGGTGCCTGGGAATGTCAGCGGCCCGATCGTCGGAGGCAATCTGACCTCGCTGACCGGCACGCTGGGAACGCCGTTCGAGATCGATACCCGGGGCAAAATATTGCTGCTGGAGGAGGTTCACGAGCCGGTGAATACGGTGTACCGTTATCTGGAGCAGCTGCGTCTGGCCGGCAAGTTCGACGATTGCCGCGGCATTCTGGCAGGGCAATGCACCGATTGTCCCGACGCTTACGGCGTATCCTATTCGGATGTGGTCGATAACTATATCGTCCCTCTCGGCAAGCCGACGATCTCAGGTCTGGCATCGGGGCATGGCGAATACAAGGCGGCTCTGCCGCTGGGGGCTTTGGCGAACCTGAACGCGACCGAGGCGGAGCTAACTCTGTTAGAGCCTGCGGTGACCTACGGATAAAGGGTTGTGTATTTTGGAGCAAATCGAATAAACTTAAGAGACACCGATAAGGATGTCTCATTTTTTTATTGAATGCAGGCTCCGGTTAGAGAGGAGAACGAATATGTCTTTCGTAAGCGATATTTTGGAGTTCAACGAGCAATTTGTTCAGGAGAAAAAATACGAGAAATACTTGACCGATAAGTTTCCCGAGAAAAAGGTTGCGATTCTGACCTGCATGGATACGCGTCTTGTCGAGCTGCTGCCCAAGGCGCTGAATCTACGCAACGGCGACGCCAAGTTCATCAAGAATGCGGGCGCGATTCTGACTCAGCCGTTCGGAAGCGCGATGCGCAGCATTCTGATCGCGATTCACGAGATGGGAGCCAAAGAGGTGCTTGTCATCGGGCATCACGGATGCGGCATGACACAGCTGGATTCCACATCTCTCGTCGAGAAGTTCAAGAAGAATGGAATTTCCGATGTCGTCTTGTCTACGCTGGAAAACTCGGGAATTCGCATGGAGCGTTTCCTCAAAGGCTTCGATAAGCCCGAGGACGGCGTCAAGCACAGCGTGGGAATGATTCGCAAGCATCCGCTTGTTCCCGACTTCATCCCCGTACACGGCTTCTTGATTCATCCCGATACCGGCAAGCTGGAGTGGATTATTAACGGTTATCAGTCCGAGAACGAGCAATAAATAAAACGATCCCGATGCAAATTCGGGATCGTTTTATTTACTTATTTCTTAGAATCGCGATTTGGTCTTTTTTAATCCACTGCACATCGCTGCCGGTTTCTTCCGCGAAGAAGCGCAGCGGAACATAAGTCCGGTTGTTTTTATTGTAGGCCGTGACATCGGTGGCTTTGACGGTTGCCAAGCCGTTCCCGTCAATGCGCTTGATCTTCTTCATGTTCAAGTAAAGCTCGATCGTCTCATCCGCTTTGGTCAATCGAATGGTGTTGCCGCCGTCGGCGTAGCTGACCTTGTAGCCGAGTCTCTCGGCAATCTGACGTACGGGAACCATAATTCTGGACCGACTCGTTTCCGGCTTTGCATCGAATTTAATCTGATCTTGTCCGACAACGACTTTAATCGAGTTGTCTTTCGTCAGGCCGGAAGGAAGCCGGTACAGCGACACGCTTCGAATTCGGTTGTTCCCCGTATCCGCAATATAGATCGTATCGTCTGCCGCAATGGCTACACCGTCCGGGTGATTGAACAGCGCCGTCGATTCAATGCCGTCCCGCATCCCGGATTCCGTTGCAAGGCCCGCTAGGGTCGTGACTGCGCCATGATGAATGTAGCGGATGACATGATTAAGAGAGTCCGCGACGACCAATCCTCCCGAGGAATCCAGCGCGATGCCTTTCGGGGCGTCGAACAAGGCGTCCGACGCTTTCCCATCTTTATACCCCCCCGCTGCGTACAGCGCGTTTTTGTCGTAGATCGCCGTTCCCCCGCTTGCCTTTCCCGCCCCTGCGACGGTCGTCACTTGCCCGGTAGTGAAATTAATGTAGCGAATTCGCTGGTTCCCCGTGTCGCTGACATACAGATTATTCTGGTTGTCCAATGCAAGCCCTGTAGGTTCGTTAAACCAGGCTTCGGACAGCTTGCCGTCCTTATAATCTCCCGCGCGAGCCGCAAGTCCGGGAAAAGCTTCGACCACCCGGACGGGAGCGGAATTCAAGGTTGTGGTCACGCCGTTCTCGTCTATTTTTCGAATGACATGGTTTAACGTATCGGCAACATATACAATGCCTGTTTTCGTTACGGCAATGCCGCCGGGATGGTAGAAGGAAGCAGCGGTGCCGGTGCCGTCCTCAGAGCCGATCCGTCCGTTTCCTGCCAATGTGGTTACCTGGCCTGAAGGGGCGACTTTGCGAATGGCGTTATTCTGCGTATCGGCGACATACAGGGTGCCGTCGAAGCCCGCCGCTAAGCCGCCTGGGGAATGGAAAAGCGCCGAGGAGCTTTTTCCGTCCAGAAGCGCTCCTTGCGGCAACCCGCTGGGGTCGAGCAGCATCGATCTCTCCGGTCCGGCATAGGTGGAGACTTGTTTGAAGTTCAGCTTGCGTATTTTATGATTGCCGGAGTCGCCAATCAGCAAGGAGCCGTCCGAGCCGATGGCCAAGGGGCCAGGCATCCGAAAGGAGGCGGCGGCAGGATTGCCGTCTTTGTCGCGGAATAATCCGTCTCCGGCCGCAGTGGCCACTTGCTGCATAGATTGGCCATTGCTGTTCAGAAGAGGTGCTGCCGAACCGGCCGCATAGACGGTTGAGCCGCAGATAAAGGAAAGAAGGATGGCCGATGTCGGCAGCAAGGTGCGAAATATTCTCATAGGTACTCCTTCATAGCTATTATTGAATTAAGATGTCGATCTTTACGTCAAGGCTTCGTGTAGAGGATCGGCGCGGGCAATTGGGACGAGCCGTCCGTAAGCTCCAATAGGGTAGCGCCCGTTCGGTCTACGACCTTCACATAAAAAAGCCGCAAGGTGCCGCTGCTTGATGCCGTGAATGGAAGGGTTGCAAATACGCCGTTCGAGATAGAGACCGGAGCGGCGGCACCGAAGTTCGTCGCTGCGTATATGGTTTCCGTCATCGGCTCGGGAGCGGATCCGAGCGTGCCCTCAATGCTTTGAATCGCATCCGTGCTTGTCGCGGCCGAAAAATACCGATCGTTAAGCAATCGAACGTTCGCGCTGCCAGCTTGAATCGCGGAGCCGCTGATAAAATGGAATTCCGCCGCATATACCGCCTTCGTGCCCGTAAAGTTGGACAGCTGAAGGTCGAGGTTAAAGCCGGTGGCCGTATCGATTTTGCGGAGAGCGACGGCAGGCGCTGGGTTTGTCGGTTCGCTCGTTGAGGACGGAGCAGTCGATGTGCCTGCGTTCCCTTCATTGGATTGTGGCTGTTGTTTGGCTGCCTGATAAGCGGCTAGCTCTTGAGGAGAGAGCTGGCGAACATACAAGTCCTCCGCTTCTCTTTGGAACTCATCAAGTACGGATCGGTTTTCTTCAGCAAGCCGCTGGTTGCTTTGCTTGAGCTGAGCAATGAGTTCTTGGAAAGTCTTCTGAAGCTGATTATGATTTTGCTGCGCCTGAAGCTGCAAAGCGTCCAAACGAGCCTGCTCCTTTTCCTTGGCACGGAAGCCGGCATCGCTGATGCCGGCAAGCGGGTCGATGGCGTTCGTCTCATTCAAAGCGATGTCTTTGACCGTTCCCGGAATTTGAGCGTTGACCTCTTCAATCAGCCGGGTCAACTGGCCTGCTTCTGCCGGATAGGCTTGCAGGGATGCGCGAGCGATGTGAGATACCAAATATTGAAGGTTCCGGCTCACCTTATCAAGCTCGCTCGCATCTGGAATGGACAGGTCGGATGCGGTTCCGTCTCTATCGATGACGGCTGGCTGACCGGCATTCAAGGCGCGCTGCAGACTCTCAATGAAATTCGTATTCTCTTGCGTAATGGACGGCGCGCTGAGGAGGATAGCCTTATGGAGCGGCAGGTCGGTCTGTTCAACAAGCGCGTCAACGTCAATGACGCTCACCGAATCTTGCAGGTTTGCCGGCAATGACGAGAGGTTCAGATTCATTTGCTGGGAGGGGGCCAGCAATACGGAATGGACGTCTGAAGCCGCCGCCGAAGGCTCCGTTACGGTCGCGCTCACCAGTCCGGAAGCAACGGCAATGTAGACACGGCCGTTCGGGTCCACGAGCACCAGAAAGTTCGTGCCTCGCACATTGAGCTTGATGCCCGGTGCTTCAATCGCATCTTCAACGGCTCCGGCAACGGGCTTAACCGAGCTCCATACCGAGCCTGAACGCATGGTCATCATGAATCGGCTGCCTGCATCTAATCGACTCAAGGTGGCTTGAGAATTCGGGCCGAGAGTCCTTACGGATTCCGGCGAAGCGATTTTTAGCGTAACGCTGCCCTCTTCTCCCGTCGTGATCGTGTCCCCTTGTCGGAGGGGCATTCCGGGGAATGCCCTGAAAGCATTGGCGCCTCCTCTTGGCGTTATGCTGGCTTTCCCGGTAACCGAGACAATAACCGCGTTGGCGGAAGGCTTGGACGCGGCGGATAGAGAGGATATCGGCGTCAGAAGGCTGAACAGCAATATAAAGAGTGTAAGGTGCAAAAGTCTTCTGTTCATTGGGTTGTTCCTTTCTTGGCTGATGGGGTCAGAGTACTTTGATTGAGCTGCATTTGCTGCCGCAAAATAAAGGACAGCTTATTCTGTATTCGGTCCATATGGGGCGAGCGGTTTCTAACCTGGTTAAGCAGTTTTTTCGCTTCCGACAAATGGCCATTTTGAACGAGCAAATCAGCCTTCAGCGCATCTGCCTTCCATAAGTGTATTTCATGGTCCGCGCTAACGGCTCCACGATAAGTATGAAAGCCTTCAGCGGCATGCGCGACATGATGCATGGCCTTTTTCCATTGCTCCTGGGCTCTGATCATCGCCAGATTGGCCAACTGAAAGTGAGCGTCAGGGAAGTCTGCATGCGGCTCAAGGGCTTGAAGATAATGTGTTTCCGCGAGATCTAGACGGCCCTGTGAAAGCTGGATGTTCCCCATAAGCAACTGAATTTCCGGGATTCTCCCGAACCGTGCGTACTGCTTGCCGTAGCGAAGAGCCTGTTCGAAGCAGTAAAGGGCTTGTGCAATATCCCCCAGCTCCATCGTTTCCCTGCCGCGAAAATACCACCATCCCGGATTAGAGGAGTCTTCATCCGTCATCATTTTCAGCAGTTTGATGTTCCTATCCAGCTTGGCTTTGCTTTTCTTCACTTGCGAATCGTACCCATCGTGATGAATACGGATTCTTACAGGCTTGTGGAAGACGTTAGTCGTAAATATGCCTTCGGCTTCCGTTGAAATCTGCTCATGTATTCGTCCTTCGAAACGAATTCCTCTGCCGTTGGGAAACAGGCGAGGAACGGAGAAATTTACGTTTTCCGTCCCGTTTATATGATTGATGATGCTGGGATGGAGCATAGGCGTAACCGGGCGCAAAGGGTGGAACAGTCCCGCTGCCAGACGAAGGGCATCGCCGTCTCCTTGGTGAAGCCATTCATCCGCATCGATGATCAAAATCCAATCGGAGGTTACGTGCGCGAGCGAGATATTTCGCAGCTCGGCAAAGCTGTCGTTCCAGTTGGACTCGATCAGCTTGATATTTGGATATTTCTTAATGATCTGTATGGTTTGATCGGTGGAGCCCGAATCTACGATTACGATTTCGTCTACGGCTTCTTGCAGGCTTCGAATGCAGCGTTCAATACAGCGTTCCTCATTCTTGACGATGATTGCCGCCGCAATCGTGGGCCGGGACACACGGATTAACCGCTGGATGTCCGGATGAATATCGCCGGAAGGCACTTTGCCTAGCTCCTCTTGCATCCAATCGACCCACTTGGCTTCGGGGTCCAGCAGCAAAGCACGCTCCATGAGAAGCTGAGCCGATTTGCCTTGTTGCTGTCTGAGTAAGCTTTCACCCAGAAGCAGCCACCCCTGGCCGTCGAGGGGGTTTTTTTGAACATGCGCCAAAGCGAGTCTTTCCGCTTCGCTATATTTTGTTTCGATAATCAGGTCGGAAATCTGTTGGTGACTAGGATGCATCGAGAGTTTCCTTTCCTTGATAGGTGATGAGCTTACAAGGTAATGCTTACGGTGTTGAATATCGAAAAACCAGAATTGTGATCATATGCACCGACGATGATGGAGTGCGGACCGGCAAAAGTCTCGTTCAAGAGAAGGCTTGGGCAAGGATCGAGACCGTTGCATGAGCAGAAAAACCGCGATGGTCCGTCGCAGATACAGGGAGAAGCAAATCGCTCGTGATGTTCCCGTTCAAGTGAAGCAAGCCGTTGCTGTGCAGCGTATATCTTGGATCATAATACGTGTCCACGTAGTAAGTTAGCGCATCGCCCTCATAGTCGAAGAAATAGTCGCGCAGGTCGACGATGGCGGACGAGCCGTTCATGACGATCGGAGGCTGAGACACAGCCTGCGGCGCGAAGTTAAGCGTGTAGGTCTTGTCGGCGAAGAGCCCTTGCGAATCGGTCGCACGGACGCTGAAGGAAGTCGGCCTCGTCGGAGAGCCGCTGATCTGCAAGTGGCTGCCGGAGATGAAGGCGGATAGACCGCTGGCCGGATCGGGCGCCTGAATGAGACTGTAGCCGACAATGTCTTCGTTGGGATCGGTAAAGGCATAGTCGAGATAAAAGGAGCTGGCGGTGTAGCGGTCGTAGTCCTGGCTATAGCCGATGATGCTGGTACTCTCCCAAGGCCTAGGCGCGAGGGCTTGGCCAAGAATCGAGACGGTGGCCCCCACGTAGAATCCGTGGTGATCCGTTGCACGAACTTCGTATTGCACATCCTCGGCAAAAGACCCGTACAAGTGAAGCAAGCCGTTGCTGTGCAGCGTAATTCTTGAATCATACGTGTTCAAGTGGTAAGTTAGCGCATCGCCCTCGTAGTCGAAGAAATAGTCGCGCAGGTCGACGACGGCGGACGAGCCGTTCATGACGATCGGAGGCTGAGACACAGCCTGCGGCGCGAAGTTAAGCGTGTAGGTCTTGTCGGCGAAGAGCCCTTGCGAATCGGTCGCACGGACGCTGAAGGAAGTCGGCCTCGTCGGAGAGCCGCTGATCTGCAAGTAGCTGCCGGAGACAAGCGCGGACAGACCGCTAGCCGGATCGGGCGCCTGAATGAGGCTGTAGCCGACAATGTCTTCGTTGGGATCGATAAAGGCATAGTCGAGATAAAAGGAGCTGGCGGTGTAGCGGTCGTAGTCCTGGCTATAGCCGATGATGCTGGTGCTCTCCCAAGGCCTAGGCGCGAGGGCTTGGCCAAGAATCGAGACGGTGGCCCCCACGTAGAATCCGTGGTGATCCGTTGCACGAACTTCGTATTGCACATCCTCGGCAAAAGACCCGTACAAGTGAAGCAAGCCGTTGCTGTGCAGCGTAATTCTTGAATCATACGTGTTCAAGTGGTAAGTTAGCGCATCGCCCTCGTAGTCGAAGAAATAGTCGCGCAGGTCGACGACGGCGGACGAGCCGTTCATGACGATCGGAGGCTGAGACACAGCCTGCGGTGCGAAGTTAAGCGTGTAGGTCTTATCGGCGAAGAGTCCTTGCGAATCGGTCGCACGGACGCTGAAGAAAGTCGGCATCGTCAGAGAGCCGCTGAGCTGCAAGTAGCTGCCGGAGACGAGCGCAGACAGACCGCTGGCCGGATCGGGCGCTTGGCTGAGGCTGTAGCCGACAATGTCGCCGTTGGGATCGGTGAAGGCGTAGTCGAGATTAAAGGAGCTGGCAGTGTAGCTGTCATAGCCCTGGCTGTAGCCGATGATGCTGGTGCTCTCCCAAGGAATAGGCGCGGAGGCTTGGGCGAGGATCGAGACGGTCGCATTGACGTAAAAGCCGTGATTGTCCGTCGCGGCTACAGGCAGATGAATATCACTTGGGAAGAACCCGTTCAAGTGAAGCAAGCCGTTGCTGTGCAGCGTAATTCTCGAGTCGTAGGAACTAAACGCAAAGGTCAGTTGATCATTTTCATAGTCGAAGAAATAGTCGCGCAGGTCGACGACGGCGGACGAGCCGTTCATGACGATCGGAGGCTGAGAAACAGCCTGCGGTGCGAAGTTAAGCGTGTAGGTCTTATCGGCGAAGAGACCCTGCGAATCGGTCGCACGGACATTGAAGGAAGTTGGCCTCGTCGGAGAGCCGCTGAGCTGCAAGTAGCTGCCGGAGACGAGCGCGGACAGACCGCTGGCGGGATCGGGCGCCTGAATGAGGCTGTAGCCGACAATGTCGCCGTTGGGATCGGTGAAGGCGTAGTCGAGATTAAAGGAGCTGGCAGTGTAGCTGTCATAGCCCTGGCTGTAGCCGATGATGCTGGTGCTCTCCCAAGGCCTAGGCGCGGAGGCTTGGGCAAGGATTGAGACGGTGGCACCCACGTAGAATCCGTGGTGATCCGTTGCACGAACTTCGTATTGCACATCCTCGGCAAAAGACCCGTACAAGTGAAGCAAGCCGTTGCTGTACAGCGTAATTCTTGAATCATACGTGTTCAAGTAGTAAGTTAGCGCATCGCCCTCGTAGTCGAAGAAATAGTCGCGCAGGTCGACGACGGCGGACGAGCCGTTCATGACGATCGGAGGCTGAGACACAGCCTGCGGCGCGAAGTTAAGCGTGTAGGTCTTGTCGGCGAAGAGCCCCTGCGAATCGGTCGCACGGACGCTGAAGGAAGTCGGCCTCGTCGGAGAGCCGCTGAGCTGCAAGTAGCTGCCGGAGACAAGCGCGGACAGACCGCTGGCCGGATCGGGCGCCTGAATGAGGCTGTAGCCGACAATGTCGCCGTTGGGATCGGTGAAGGCGTAGTCGAGATTAAAGGAACTGGCAGTGTAGCTGTCATAGCCCTGGCTGTAGCCGATGATGCTGGAGCTTGAGCTTACAACAGGCGGAAGGTTTAAGCTGGAAAGCGCAGGTATTGGCATCAAGCCTGTTTGGATTTGAGTGAGCATGCTGTTGATGTCGCCGACTACCGTCGATGAAGTGTAAGCGTTTAAGTACTTGGCGATGTCTCCGATGTCCAGCCGCGAATCTCCTCCTGCATCGATCACATGAACAACAAAGGATTGGGTGACCGAGTTCACATGATCATAGACAGAGAGTCGTAGAAAAGTGCTTCCCTCTTTAAGCGGATCAATCGTCAGGACATTTCCGGCTCCTGTCGTAATCCTGACAATGGATTGGTTGTAGCTGCCAACATTAAAACCATATTGGTCTCCTATATCGATAATGACTTTTTTATTTGTTGGAATCGTTAAATATTGTACGGAGGCTGGGGTAGATGGTGATGTTGCCGCTTTGACGAAAGGAGCAAGCTGCGGCGTCAAGGCCATTACCAATGACAGCATGGTTGTCGTTTTCTTGGCAAAGCCGGTTCTTTTCTTTCTCTTCATGTCTAGTCCTCCAGGCATCGGCTGTTTTTCCTACATACTTGGATATATCGTCATAAGCCTTTGGGAAATTTAGGATTTGAAGAGGTTATATTACACAAAATTTATACAAAGGGGCGTGGAGACAAGTCTACCTGCCGACCGTGAAGCATATAAATCTACTTGTCCGTATTCTCCTTTGATCAAAACCCGTTTCAAATGGGCACAATAAGGGAAAATAGCCCAAGAGGAAATGAGCAATCGAACGAAAAAATGGAGGGAGAAGGAATGAAGCGTTCCACAATACCTTGGCTTGTGGCCGGGGGGCTGGTAATCGTGTTGATTTTGCTGGCGGTGGGCTCCTACAACGGTCTGGTCTCGTCGGAAACGGCGGTGGACAACAAAGCGGCGCAGATCGATACCCAACTGCAGCGGCGCGAGGATATTATTCCGAATCTGGTCAATACGGTGAAGGGATATGCTGCGCATGAGAAGGAGGTGTTTCAGGCGATCGCCAATGCCCGAAGCAAGCTTGCAGGCGCAGGTACGACAACGGAAAAATCGGAGGCGAACGCAGAGCTTGAAGGGGCGCTGTCACGTCTTCTCGTCGTAGTTGAGAACTACCCCAACCTCAAAGCGGATACGCAGTTTACCCGTCTCATGGACGAGCTGTCCGGCACGGAGAACCGCATCGCGGTCGCCCGTCAGGATTATAACAATGCCGTCACTTCCTATAATACGAAGATCCGCAGGTTTCCCGCGGCCGTCTATGCATCGTTGTTCGGCTTTGACAAGAAAGACTTCTTCAAGGCGGCTCCCGGGGCGGAAACCGTGCCGGAAGTGCAATTCTAGCGATGTTGGGCCCGCGTTGGAGACGAGCGGTCTGCGTGTCGCTGCTGCTTGCGGCCTTATCCGCATGGACGGCAGGCGCGACGGCACAGTCCGATTACGGCGTGTATGTAAGAGACGAGGGCGGCGTTCTCTCCCTGACAACCGAGAATGAGCTGTATAATCGCGCTCTATGGCTGAAAGAACGGACGGGAACTGCGCAGATCGGCGTTGTCACCGTCCAATCGCTGGAAGGTCAAACGATAGAAGAGGCAGCGGTGGACAGGTTCCGCAAGCTGGGGTTGGGCGGCAAAGAGCGCAATGATGGCGTGCTGCTCCTGTACTCGGCGGATGACGGGCGCGTGCGAATCGAGGTCGGCTACGGGCTGGAAGGGCGGATTCCGGATGGCAAGGCAGGGGCGATTCTGGACACGTACTTCGTGCCTGACCGGAATGCCGGGCAGTTGGACATAGCCTTCTCCCGGACGCAAAGCGCGATTGTCCGTGAAGTCGCCGAAGAATACGGGCTCGACGCTTCCGAGGTGACGAGCGGGCTTGATCCGCCGGAAGGCGGGAGCCGAGGGCTGCTCGGGGGCGTTCCCGGCTATGTGAAGGTGTTACTCGGAGTAGGCTTGGTTTTGTTGATTGTTCTCGACTTCAAGCTGACCGGAGGGGCGATTACTTTTTTCTTGCTGAATCTGTTAGGGAGAAGAGGAGGCTCGGGGGGAGGCGGCTATGGCGGCGGACGAGGCGGAGGGGGCTCATCGGGGGGAGGCGGAGCCAGTCGGTGAACGACGGAAAGCCATTCCTGTCGAAGGTATTGTGTTTCTCTCGGCTTTGTTCAGAATTTGTTGAGAGCTGTCGAGTATGCTTGAACAAAAGCAGTCATGCTCGGGAGGTCAAGCGAATGGCAAAGATCATGGTCGTCGATGATGCGGCGTTCTTGCGCGCGATGCTCAGGGATATTCTCGTGAAAGCCGGACATGAAGTCGTGTTCGAGGCCCAGAATGGCCGCGAAGCCGTTGATAAATATAAAGCGGTACGTCCCGATCTGGTGACGATGGACATTACGATGCCCGTCATGGAGGGCGTCGAAGCCGTCAAGGAAATCCGCAAGTTCGATCCAGCGGCGAACATCGTGATGTGCTCCGCGATGGGACAGAAGAATTTGATTATTGAAGCGATTCAGAGCGGCGCGAAGGATTTCATCGTGAAGCCGTTCCAATCGAACCGCGTGCTCGAAGCGATCAGCAAAGCGATCGAATAGCGCCGCGCCTCCTTCGCACCGCCCTGCCGCACCCCGGCAGAGCGGTTATTTGGCGTTTTTCCGATGCAACCTCATACGTGCCCCATCATTTTTCTGCGGAAGGCGAGCGGAGAGATGCCCTCCTTGTTGGAAAAGCAAAAGGTGAAATACGAGCCGTGCTGAAAGCCGACCTCTTCGGCGATGCGACCGATCGACCATTCGGTCTGAACAAGCAACTTCTTGGCCTGCTCGATTCGGTAGTATAGCAAATAATCCATCGGCGTCTGCCCGAATACCTTCAGCATGCACTTGGCCATATAGTTTGGATGATAGTTAAGATCTCTCTGCAGAGTGGCATTGGTGAGCTTGCTTGTATAATTTTGCCGGATGTACAGCTCGACCTTCTCCGCCAGTTGAAACGCAGTACCGTCAGACGTGGAAGCCAGCTCCCGGTCCAGATGCTGAATGAACAATTGAAAGGCGCTTTGCCGTTTCCAGTTGCGCAGCGATCGCGGCTCGTCCTCCAATTGAAAAAATTGATTCAGGATGTCCAACGATTTGGCTTTGAGCTTCGTATGCTTGGGAATGAAAATCGAACAAACCTCGCTGTGATTCAAGTAAGCGGATTGCTTGTGAGTGGCGATCAGAGCGGACTGATTCTCCAAGCATTTGTTCATCCCCGCGCATTCATCCCATGCCCCGAACGTGTGGAAGTGAATCCAGATAATTTCCGTTTCCTCGGTGCAAGCCTCTGTGCCGTAATGATTGGCGTCCGGTCTCAGAATGAAAGCCTCTCCCGGCTCCACGGTCCACTCCTGTGCTCCTTCTCCAATGCTTAATCTTCCTTTCGTTACAACGAACAAGTCGAATACGCCGATCATGTTGCGGCTGACGTGGCGCTCTCCGACACGATAGTAGGCCCGGCCGCAATCGATAAAATAGGGTACGGGCGGTGAGATAAAATGCAGGATCGGCACAAGCAAGGGGACCCCTCCTGTTGGTTGATATTTTTAAAAATGTGGTTGGAATTGAATATATTAAAACCATGATAACACATGTAATATACTTTATATAGCGCTTACATCGTAAGTGAGATTTATAAAATTAAAGGGGAAACTTCATGCGAAATTTATCCGTCTCCACAGACTTATCTCTCCATAACGTAACCGTTCAGGACAACTTTTGGTCCCCTTATATTTCGTTAGTCCGCGACGTTGTCGTTCCCTATCAATGGGAGGCGTTGAACGACAGGATCGAGGGGACGGAGCCAAGCCGCGCGATTCGCAACTTCAAGATTGCCGCAGGATTGGAGCAGGGCGAATTCTACGGCATGGTCTTCCAGGACAGCGATGTCGCCAAGTGGCTGGAAGCCGTCGGATATTTGCTCGAGCTGCAGCCGGACCCGGAACTGGAGGAGATCGCCGACAATGTGATCGAGATTATCGCCAAGGCCCAGCATGCGGACGGCTATCTGAATACGTATTTCACGCTTAAGGAACCGGACGGTAGATGGACGAATCTGGCGGAATGTCACGAGCTGTATTGCGCGGGACATCTAATAGAAGCGGCGGTCGCTTACAGCAACGCTACGGGCAAGAATCGTCTTCTGGACGTAGCGATTCGCCTGGCGGACTGTATTGATGAAGCGTTCGGGCCTGAAGAGGGCAAAATCAAAGGCTACGACGGACATCAGGAAATCGAGCTCGCGCTAATGAAGCTGTATCATGCGACGAGCAACGACAAGTACTTGCGGCTGGCCAGTTTTTTCCTGGACCAGAGAGGGCAGTTGCCGCATTTCTATGACGAAGAATACGAGCGTCGCAAGGGTGCGATTCATTTTCCCGAATTAAGGATGGCGAAGGATCGTTCCTACAGTCAGGCTCATCTGCCGGTCAGAATGCAGCAAACGGCCGAAGGCCATGCGGTCCGGGTCGTTTACATGCTGACGGGGATGGCGGACGTAGCCGCCGAAACTGGTGACGAGGGCTTGCTGCAGGCTTGCCGGACGCTCTGGAACAACATCGTCACGAAGCGGATGTATATAACCGGGGCGATTGGGTCGATGGCCCATGGGGAATCCTTCACGCTGGACTACGATTTGCCAAGCGATACCGCTTATGCCGAAACTTGCGCTTCCATAGGATTGATCTTCTTCGCGCAGAGAATGCTCGGCATTGAGCCGAAGAGCGAATACGCAGACGTCTTGGAACGCGCCCTGTACAACACGGTGATCGGAGGCATGTCGCGAGACGGCAAACATTTTTTCTACGTCAATCCGCTCGAGGTGTGGCCCGAAGCGAACCGCGTGAACAAGAACTTCGAGCATGTGAAGGTAGAGCGCCAGCAATGGTTCGGTTGCGCGTGCTGTCCGCCTAACATCGCGAGATTACTCGCTTCCCTAGGCTCTTATATTTACTCGGTGAAGGACAACACGGTTTACTCGCATTTATACATCGGAAGCCAAATCCAATTGGAACTGGCGGGACAGAAGGTTCATCTCGTTCAGCAATCGGAGTTGCCGTGGGAAGGAGTCGTTCGCTTCAAGGTGGGATTGCAGACGGCGGCTAGATTTAAGCTGGCTTTGCGAATTCCCGACTGGAGCGGCGAGCCCGAAATCCGCATTAACGGCGAGGGGCTAACGATCTCTCCCGATCAACGGAAAGACGGTTACGTTCATATCGACAGGGAATGGTCGCCCGGAGATATCCTGCATCTCGTGCTGCCGATGCCGGTTCAGCCGATGAAGGGCAATCCCCTTATCCGCGAGACGATCGGCAAGATCGCATTCCAGAGAGGCCCGATGGTTTACTGCTTGGAGGAAGCGGACAACGGCCCGAATCTTCACCAACTGGTCGTGAAATCCGACGCCGATAAGCAGGTCGTCTTCGAATCGGGCTTGTTGGGAGGTTTGCAGTCGATTACGGTTCCCGCTTACAGAATCCGGGAAGACGGATGGGCGGATAAGTTATATCAGGCCAACATCGACATGGAGCTAGAGGCAACGACCGCACGATTCATTCCCTATTTTGCTTGGGCAAACCGAGGCTCCGGGGAAATGAGAGTATGGGTGGCCGAGACGATGGCATCAAACAAATTCATATAAACGCTACTGATTTGGATTCTGACTCTGGTCAGGGAGGGAAGTACATGGAATAGCCGTTCCGAAGTGCAACCTCGTAAAGCAGAATGATTAATCCCTGCGAGAGCGGGAGGAATTGGGGAAAGAGCACGAATTAAATAAAATGGAGGGGTTTGCGTGAAAGTGATGAAAGCAGGTAAGAGACTTGGGGCATGTCTGCTCGCGGCTGCAGTGGTATTCGGTGTCATAGGCTGCGGGAACGACAAAGAGAAAACCAACACAGCTTCACCGTCTGGAGAGGCCTCAAAATCGCCGGAGAAATCGCCTTCCAAGACGGAGAAGGTCAAGCTTACCTATTCGATGTGGGGAACCGCGGAAGAAGGAACCAAAGTCCAGGAAACGGCGGACAAGTTTAATGCTTCCCAAGACAAAATCGAAGTCGAAGTGCTTGCGATTCCTTACGAGAACTACATGACCAAGTTGAACACGATGGCAACGGCGGGCCAATTGCCGGATGCGGGGATGATGCGGGAGGATGGCGTCATCCAGTGGTCCTCCGAGGGCATGCTGAATGATGTAAGCGCAATGTACGAAGGAAGCGATAGCAAGCCGTTGGATAGCTTGGCTTACACCTATCAAGGCAAGCCCGTAGCCTATGCGGCTGCCAACGAAATCCTTCTCCTCTATTACAACAAAGACATGTTCGACAAAGCGAGCGTGCCTTATCCTCCGAATGCGCTGGATAAAGCATGGACATGGGACGAATTCGTAGAAACGGCCAAGAAGCTGACGAATGACAAAAACGGCAAACATCCCGGCGAAGACGGCTTTGATTCGCAGAGCATCGTTCAGTACGGCGCATCCGTCGAAAATCTGACGTGGCAGTTGGAAGCCTGGGCGCTTACCAATGGCGGCGGTTTCTATAACGATGACGGGACAGAGGTGAGAATCGGGGAAGACGCAAGCATCGAAGCGATTCAGAAAGTCGCGGATCTGTACTTGAAGGATCATGTTGCTCCATTGTCCGTTGGACAGACCGATGACGGCATTCAGCGCACCATTATTGCAGGAACGGTCGCCATGGCCACGAACGGCCAGTGGAACATAGGAACTAGCTTGAACACGGCCAAGGAAGCAGGACTAAATTATGGCGTAGCCGTATTGCCTTACATGAAGGAAAAGGTTACCCTCAATACGGGCGGCGCTAATGTCGTATTTTCCCAGACCAAGCATCCGCAAGAAGCAATGGAATGGCTTAAGTGGTACGGTCAAGAAGAAAACAACTGGGGACTCATCTCATCGGGAATCTGGATGCCGGTGCTGGATAAGTGGTATAAGGATGAAACTCTCACCCGCAAATGGGTCGAAAATCCGAACTTCCCTCCATATGACGAGTACAAGTCCGCGGTAGTCGATTATGCTTCATCCTCCGCCGCGAGACCGACTTCCTGGTTCTTTACGAATCATACGACGGAATTCAATACCTTGCTCGCATCGGTTCTTGGCGATGTTTGGACCGGAAAGACGACCGCCAAGGAAGCGATTTCCAAAAATCTCGATGCTTTGAAAGCGGCGAATAAAGGCACGAAATAAAGGATATGATGGATGACCGCCAAAATCGCGCAAGTGGCGGTCATCCTTCGTACACGGGGTGGGGAGCGAGCTATGGAAATCATCAACAAAACGACGAGACGCCGTTCACGCATTCATTCCAGCGAGGAACGAGTTGCTTATCTATGCTTGATTCCGGCCTTTATAGGACTGATCTTCTTGACTTATGCGCCTCTTGTGGGGGTGCTGGGAATCAGTATGACGAATTGGACGGGGTTAACCAAACCAGAATTCGTCGGCTTCGAAAATTATGTCAATCTGTTTACTACCGATCCTTATCTTAAAGATTCGATTATCGCGACGATTTACTTCGCCGTATTATCCGTCGCCGGAAGCATGATTTATTCGCTTTTTATCGCGATGCTGTTGAATCGCAAAATTCCGGCTAGAGGTTTTTTCAGAGCCGTATTTTATGTGCCGTATGTTTTGCCGGCCGTCGCCATATACGTGGGGTGGTCCTGGCTGTACGAGGCGAATTTCGGATTTTTCAATTATCTCCTCTCCGAATTGGGATTGAATAAAGTTCTCTTTATTGCGGATTCCAATTATGTGGTCCCCTCTCTATCTTTGATTGCGGTCTGGCTGTCCGGGAACTTGATCGTTATTTTTTTGGCCGGGCTTCAGAACGTTCCGAGAGCCTATCATGAAGCGGCCGAAATGGATGGCGCGAATGGTTGGAAACGCTTTAGGCATATCACCTTGCCCACTATCTCGCCGATCATCTTTTACAACTTGTTGATGAGTCTGATCGCTAATCTTCAAATCATCACGCCGGCCCTTGCTCTAACGAACGGAGGTCCGGGCAATTCTTCCCGGTTCATGACTTATCTGATGTACGATCAGGCTTTTGTCAATTACAAGCTGGGTTATGCCAGTGCGACGACCTTTATCATTTTCGCCATCCTTGCCGTCTTTACCGCCGTGTTGTTCAAGACGTCAAGCCGGTGGATCTTTTCCGAAGGGGGCGACGAGAAATGAGCGAAGCCGTATACGGCAGACTAAAGAGCAAAAAACGCAATGATCGAATGATGAATCTCCTAACGCTTGTCGTCGTCGTATTCTGTGCCCTTCTAGTCCTCTTTCCGATTTGGTGGATATTCCGTACGTCGCTAATGACGAATGCCGAGATCTACAAATTTCCGCCCTCTCTCATACCGAATAGTTGGCTGTTTTCCAACTATGAAAAAACGCTGAAAGTATTCAAATTTTGGAAATATTTATGGAACACGATGGTGATTATCGTTCCTTCCTGTTTGGCGGGAACGTTTACGGCTACCTTGTGCGGATATGCCTTCGCGAGGCTGCGATTTCGGGGCAAAAGTTTGATCTGGGCCCTGTGTATCGGTTCGATGCTTTTACCTACCATGATTACGCTCATTCCGCTCTACATCGGGTGGACGCGGGGGCTGGGGCTCAGCGACAGCTATCTGCCGTTGATTCTTCCTTATTTCTGCGGGGGCGGCGCTTTTAATATCTTTTTGATCCGACAGTTTATCATGTCCATACCGAGAGAACTCGACCAAGCGGCAACGATCGACGGCGCCGGATACTTACGCATCTTGTTCAGCATTATTATGCCGGCGATCAAGCCCGCCATGATCGTCGTCGCGTTGTTTATCTTTATCGGCCTATGGAACGATTTGCTTCAACAGATGATTTACATTAATTCGAGCGACAAATACACCATAGCGTTGGGACTTACCAATTTTAGAGGCCAATTAAAGTCGGACTGGTCTCTGACTATGGCTGCCACATGCCTGTCCTTTGCTCCCGGCGTTATTTTCTACCTGGTTGGTCAAAAGTATTTCGTAGAGGGAATCACGATGACCGGAATAAAAAGTTAGTCCGGATACTTTGAACAGGGCCACAATCCGCAAGGATGTAGCACATAAACAACAAAGATTTGGGGGAGATATGAAATGCGTAATAAAGTTGTTCTATTGCTAGGCGTTGCATTAATGCTGTTAACGGTATTGTCTGCTTGCGGCAACAACAACGAAGCCAGCCCGTCGGCTTCGGCGCCTGCAAGCGGTTCCGCTTCGCCTTCGGCCGAGCCATCTGAATCCGCGAGCGCGGCAGCTCCGGCTGACCCGGTTAAGCTGACTTTGTGGACGTTCGTTCAACAGCATGCGGACTTCTACAAGTTCATGGCGGATAGCTGGAACGCGGCCAACCCGAACCAGCCGATCGAGCTGGACGCGCAAAACATCCCTTACGATGACATGCACACCAGACTTCTTCTGGCGCTGCAATCGGGAGAGGGAGCGCCGGATCTGGTCGATATCGAACAAAGCAAATTCCCGAATTTCATGAAAGGAACCGTCCAGCTCGTCGAACTGAACGACGTCGTCGATCCCGAGATTCCGAACATCGTGAAATCCCGCGTCGATATCTACAGCAAAGACGGCAAGTATTACGGCGTAGATATGCATGTAGGCGCGACGGTCATGTACTACAATAAGGAACTGATGGATCAAGCGGGCGTGAACCCGGACGACATCAAGCTCTGGTCGGACGTGGAGAAAACCGGCAAGATTGTCGTGGAGAAAACCGGCAAGCCGTTCATTACCTTCGAAGGCGCGGGCAACTGGTCGTGGTGGCCGGCCATCAATCAGCTCAAATCGGATCAGGTTGGGCCCAATGGCGAAGTGACCGTAGACGATCCGCGCAATATCGAAGCAATGAAGTTTTTCCAGAAGCTCGTCAATGAGAAAATCGCCGCCATCTCTCCAGGTGTCGGTCACGATACGCCTGAATACAAAGCCTTCATGAATGACGGCGGAGCCGCTTCCGTATTCATGCCGTTCTGGTTCATGAACCGGTTCACGGACGAAATGCCGGACCTGAAGGGGAAAATGATCATTCGGCCGATGCCGGCATGGGAAGCGGGCGGCAATCGCTCCGCGGGCATGGGCGGAACGGGATTGTCGATTACGAATCAGTCTAAGCAGGTCGAGCTCTCCAAGAAGTTCCTGGCTTACTCCAAGCTGTCCAAGGAAGGCAACATTCAAGTCTGGAAGCAGCTCGGCATGGATCCGATCCGCACAGAGGTTTGGACCGATCCGGCAATGAAGGAGCCTAACAAGTTCACGGATTACTTCGGAACGGACATCTTCGACACGCTGCTCGCAATCAAGGACGAGATTTATCCGGTTAACATTCGCGAGATTTCGCCGAAAGTATTCGATGCCATTCGCAACGAAGCGATTCCGAAGATCTTCCAATTCAACGAAGATCCGGAGAAGATTCTTAAGGCAGTGGCAGAGACGCTGCGCAAAGGCTAATCGGCCGCTTCCCGGTACGGGAGCTCCGTAGCCGACATGCCAACCTTATCCCGGCATTGCCGACGGTATTCTCGTCGGCAATGTCGGATCTTGTTTCCATCTAGAGAGAGAAGAGGCGGGAGAACGATGCAATTAGACAAGCAAGCGGCTCGCGGGAAGCCGATCGTCAAGTCCCGATGGAGCATCACTCCGAAATACGCACCGTACGTATTCGTGACTCCTTTCATCCTGTCCTTCCTTGTGTTTTTCTCCTATCCGCTGATTGATGCCGTTATCATGAGCTTTCAGCAGGTGCTTCCGGGAGCCGTGAAGTTTGTTGGCTTCGACAACTACAAGAAGCTGCTTAACCCCGATTTCTTCAAAGCGTTGCTTAACAATACGAGATACACCTTCTGGACATTGATTGTATTGCTGCCGATTCCCCTCGTGCTGGCGGTTCTTGTAAATTCCAAAAGGATGAAGGCAAGCTACTTCTTCCGATCCACGCTGTTCATTCCGGCACTAACCTCCGTCGTGGTGGCGGGCATCATTTTCCGTCTGGTCTTCAGCGAGCTGGACGGGGCGATTATGAACTCCCTACTTGGACTATTCGGTTTGCCCAGCCAGAAGTGGCTGCTCAGTTCTTCGCTTAGCATGTTTGCGCTTGTCGTGCTGGCGACGTGGCGCTGGGCCGGCATTAATATGCTTTATTTCCTGTCGGCCCTTCAGAACATTCCCCGGGAGCTGTACGAATCGGCGGAATTGGACGGTGCGGGAACGCTGGGCAAATTTTTTAGAATAACGTTGCCATTGCTTAAGCCGATTAGCCTGTACGTCTTTACGATTACGATCTACGGCGGTTATGCCATGTTTACGGAGAGCTTTATGCTATGGGGAAGCCGGGGGTCGCCGCAGAACGTCGGCTTGACCATGGTCGGCTACATCTACCAGCAGGGCTTCCAATATTTCGATCTGGGCTTCGGCTCCACGGTCGGAATTACGCTGCTGGGCATTACCTTGCTTGTCAGCATGCTTCAGTTGAAACTATTAGGCTTTTTCCGGAAGGAGGACTAGAACAATGGGAGTCAAACGCGCGTTTCCTTCAGCATCGTCCCTGCTTCTGGTGCTTCTGTTCGCCGTACTTGCGATTCTGGCGCTATTCCCGCTATACGCTTTATTCCTGGCTTCGATTAAGCCGGCATCCGAACTGTTCCGCTACGGGCTCAATGTTCGTCTGGACTTCGATGTTATGACGCTGGCCAACTACAAGTCGATCTTTTCCGGCAAGGGCGGTGCGGAGCATTATTTCACCTGGTATCGCAACAGTCTGGTCATCACGGCTTTGTTCACCGCGATCTGCCTGCTGCTTTCCTCCATGGTCGGCTACGGGCTGGCGATGTACCAGTTCAAGGGAAGAACCGTCATCTTCACGCTAGTGCTGGCCGTCATGATGATTCCGGTTGAGATTATTATTCTCCCTCTGTATAAGCTGTCCATCGATCTTGCGATCATTAATTCGATCTGGGGGGTCATCCTCCCGTTCGCCGTCGCCCCGCTGCCGATCTTCTTCTTCCGCCAGTTCGCGCTGGGGCTTCCGAAGGACTTCATGGACGCGGGCCGAATCGACGGCTGTACGGAGCTGGGTATTTACTTCCGCATCATGGTTCCGCTGATGCTTCCGGCCTTCGGCGCAATGACTATCCTGCAGGCCTTATTCAGCTGGAACAACTTCCTCTGGCCCGTCATCGTCCTTCGGACGGCCGATAAGTTCACGCTCCCGATCGGCTTGTCGGGACTGCTGTCCCCGGCCAGCAACAATTATGAGGTGCTGCTCGCGGGAGCCGTCATGACCATCGTGCCGATCTTAATTCTGTTCCTGCTGTTCCAGAGGTTCTTCATCGAAGGACTCACGGTCGGAGGCGTCAAGGGCTGAGGCTTTGCGATATTCGCTCGGCGTCATTCCTGTGATGCGTTTGAACACGGCAAGGAATGAGGCGACATCCCTGTAGCCCGCCATATCGGATATGGCATGGATCTTAAACGTCGTATGGCGCAACAGCTCGCAGCTTTTTCTCACCCTGAGCGATTGCAGGCAACGATGGAAGGTTTGCGAAGTGTGCTGGATGAACAGCCGTTGGAGATGTCTTTGGCTCCAACGGCTTATTTGTGCGAGGTGAGCAAGGGAAAGCTCCTGGGAAACGTTCTGCTCCATATACGTAAGAAGATGGTCGAAGCGATTGAGCTTGCGAGCGGCCGGGGGGAGAACGCCGATCCTGGCGCGATACACGACGATGAGGAATTGCAGCAGAAGCGTATTCAAGCAGTCGGAGGACGCCTCTCCCGGCATAGAGAATTCGCGATGCATCATCATCATCAGCCGTTCGATGGAGTCGTCCGTATCGGAGAGGCGGAAGCAGCGCTCGCCGTCCTGCTGCAGCGCTTGAATAAACGATGCGAGGCCGGGGTCGGATACGAAAGGATACAGCTCGTCGATCAGCTTAGGAGAGAAAACGCAGTTGCAGACAGAAAGCGGATGCTTGGTCGGATCTGCCGATATGGGACGGAATACGTGCCGGGTCCCGATGGGGATATAGAAAAGCTGTCCTTTGCGTACCTGCTGCACCTGGTTCTCGAGGTGATGGAAGCCCTCCCCTTCGACGACATAAGCGAACTCTATAAAATCGTGATTGTGCATCAGGGAATTGAAATCCTCAGATGCCCGATTCACGTAAATCAGCTTGCCCCGAAACAATAATTCGCCCGACAGGGTAGTGGGGGGGATGTTGTTCAACTAGAGAACCTCCCTTGGTTGAAATTCGTCTCAAATGTCTTCTATACCGTAACAAGGTGTCCGTTATACCGCATTATTTTCTACTGGAACCAGTATATCATAGAGGCAAATCAGCAGTAAGAGAGGAGCTTCTTGAACGATGTTGAAGGTTACAGAGTTGCGTTGCGAATATCAGAACAATCCTGTTGGATTGGGCGTGAGCAAACCGCGTCTAAGCTGGAAGCTGAAATCGGACGACAGAGGGGTGCTGCAGTCGGCCTACGAGCTTGAAATCTCGGAGCATCCGGATTTTGAAAGCGTTCTATGGAGCTCCGGGAAGATGGAGGGGGAGCAATCGGCGCATGTCGAATTGCCCGGCTTCGAGGCTCATTCGCGCACGCGTTACTATTACCGGGCGAGAGTGTGGGCTGTAAGCGGCAAGCAGTCGGAGTGGTCCCAAACGGCGTACTTCGAGACAGGAATGCTGGACAATCGCCAATGGCAGGCTCGGTGGATCGGCGTAGCCAAGCCGAAGGGTAAGGCGCAGAGCAAGCCCCAGACGGCAGAGGAGCGGAGCCCGCTGCTGCGCAAAGGATTTGAGATTGCAGGGCCGGTGAAGAGCGCCAGAATATACGCTTCCGCGCTGGGACTGTACGAGTTGGAGCTGAACGGGGAAAGAGTGGGAGACAGCTACTTTACTCCGGGATGGACGAGTTACAAGCATCGCATTCAGGTTCAGACCTATGATGTGACGGACATGCTGAACTCCGGCGATAACGCGATAGGCGCGACGCTGGCTAACGGCTGGTACAAGGGGCCCTTGGCCTGGGAGGACAATTATTGCCTTTACGGATACCGGCAAGCGCTCTTCCTGCAGCTGCATATCGTCTACAGGGATGGCTCGGAGCAGACGGTTGTATCCGACGAGAGCTGGCGTACGACCGGCAGCCCGATTTTGTCGTCCGAGATTTACCATGGAGAAGCCGTCGATGCCAGGCTCCAGATTCCGGGCTGGAGCCGTTCCGGCTACGACGATTCCTCCTGGGACGCAGTGGAGAGGATTGAGCAATCCGCCGACGTTCTGATCGCACAAGAGAACGAGCCTGTGAGGAAGATCGAGGAGCTCCGACCGATCGCGCTGATCGAAACTCCGCTGGGAGAGACGGTGCTGGACTTCGGACAAAACATGGTCGGCTGGGTTCGATTCCGGGTCGAGGGAGCGGCAGGCCAAGAAGTGATTCTGCACCATGCGGAAGTGTTGGACGGAGAGGGGAACTTCTACACGGCCAATCTGCGGGCCGCGAAGCAGGAAATCCGTTACATTCTGGGCGGATCGGACGGAGAAGTCTTCGAGCCGAGATTTACGTTCCAGGGGTTCCGCTACGTGCGGCTGATAGGCTTCACTCAGCCGATCCGGCTGGAGGATTTCACGGGAGTCGTCCTGCATTCCGACATGACGCCGACGGGGCGGTTCGAGTGCTCCGATCCGCTCGTCAACCAGCTGCAGCACAACATTTTGTGGGGAATGAAAGGCAATTTTCTCGATGTGCCGACGGATTGTCCACAGCGCGACGAGAGGCTCGGCTGGACGGGGGATGCCCAGATGTTCATTCGGACGGCCGCTTACCTGCAGAACGTCGCTCCTTTCTTTACGAAATGGGGACGGGACCTGGCTGCGGACCAACGGGAGGATGGAGGCGTGCCGTTCGTCATTCCGGACGTGCTGAGCGAGACGTCGCATTCGTCCTCCGCCTGGGGGGACGCGGCGGTTATCTGCCCTTGGACAATCTATTTATGCTATGGGGACAAAAGGATACTGGAAGAGCAATACGAGAGCATGCAGGCCTGGATCTCATACATTCGCAATCAGGGCGACAACGAGTATTTATGGAATACGGGCTTTCACTTCGGCGATTGGCTCGGGCTGGATTCAAAGCCGGACACCTACATCGGGGCGACGGATCGCGACTACATCTCGACGGCTTTTTACGCTTATTCGACCTCCCTTATGCAGAAGACGGCGGAGGTGCTGGGGAAAGACGAGGATGCGGCCAAGTACGGCGAGCTGTACGAACGGATCGTAGCTGCGTTTCATGAGGAATTCGTGACTCCGAGCGGACGTCTGTCGCTTCCGACGCAGACAGCTCAAGTGCTGGGGCTGATGTTCGGCATTCTGAATGAGAAAGCCAAAACAAGAGCGACGGCCAAGCTGATGGAGCTGTTAGAGGAGAGCAAATTCCATCTGACGACCGGCTTCGTCGGCACTCCGTACTTAAATCACGTGTTAAGCGACAACGGGCATCATGACGCGGCTTATCGGCTGCTGTTCCAGCAGGATTATCCGTCCTGGCTGTATCAGGTCGTCAAAGGCGCGACGACGATCTGGGAGCATTGGGACGGAATCAAGCCGGACGGAAGCTTCTGGAGCACGGATATGAATTCCTTTAATCATTATGCATACGGAGCGATTGGGGATTGGCTGTATCGGCGTGTAGCGGGAATTGATATGGATGAGCGAGCTCCCGGCTACAAAAGGATGATCATACATCCGCTGCCGGGGGAAGGGCTTGCCTGGGCGGAAGGCCGGCTGGAGACGATGTACGGAGAAGTTCGCAGCTACTGGAAATGCTCCGATGATGGCGCTCGGCTGCTGGAGGTGACGATTCCCGCGAATACGTCGGCGGAAATTCGATTGCCCGGCGCTACGATTCACACCTCGTCGGAGAGCGGGGCACTGCTGGGCGAGTCGGCGGGAGTCGGCAAGGTTTCTCAGGAGGACGAATATGTCGCGGTGGCGGTAGGATCAGGAGCGTACACGTTCCGTTGGCAGCTTTCGAAGTAGTCGAAAGGTCGCTTGAAAAATAATAAATCGAGCAGGCAGGAAATGGCCAATGAGACGCGAAATGGAATAATTCTCCGCGTTTTTCCCGATGGATCGGGCAAAACGGGCAGGCAGAAGGATACGATAGGAGAGGGGCAACGGACATTCATGCAAGGAATTTATAAAACCAAATTGGAAGAGTCGCAGCTGGAGGCGGCCGTTCGGGCGGCTTTCGGCTGTACGCTTCGCTCCAGCGCCGAGCTGGGGGGCGGATGGGCGAACAGTGCGTATTCGCTTCTGTTGGACGATGGCAGGAGGGCGGTCTTGAAGGCGCGTCCGGCTTCTGAAGTCGTGCTTATGCGCTGCGAGGTGGAAAGCATGAGGACGGAAGTGGAGGCGATGCGCCTGTTCGAGGGGGCGAAGGGCCTGACAGTGCCCCGCGTCTACGCCTACGACGCTTCGAAAGAGCTGCTTCCGGTCGAGTATTTCATTATGGAGTATATGGAAGGCCAGCCCTTGAACAAAGTGAAGGGGGAGCTGAGCGAAGAGCAGCTCGACGCGGTCTACCGTCAGCTCGGAGGAATCAATCGCCGAATCAACGAAGTGAAGGGAACGGGCTACGGTTACTTCGTGCGTCCTACGGCCGACTCGTGGCGCAAGGCGTTCGCCGAAATCATTTATGGAGCGCTGGCGGACGGTCGGGATATGAATGTGGAATTGCCGATTGCCTACTCCGAGATGGAGCGCCTTATTGAAGAAAGACTGGATGCGCTTGACGAGGTCGCTGAGCCTAGATTGCTGCATTGGGATCTGTGGGACGGCAACGTGTTCGTGAAGGACGGTCAGGTCTGCGGGGTGACCGATTTTGAACGGTGCTTATGGGGAGATCCGTTGATGGAGTATTATTTCGGACGGTTTCATGGCTCGCTGGCGTTCCGGGAGGGGTACGGCTTGCTATTGAACGAGCCTGCCCAGATTGCAAGAAGGAAGCTGTACGATCTGTACCTCGATCTGCTGCTTTACATCGAATGCGCCTTCCGGAAGTATGAGGATCGCCATCATATTCAATGGACGATCGATAATCTTGCGCATGGCCTCGACAGGTTCAGAGCCTAAGAGTCGACGCTTCTTCATGAAAGCTTCATTTAACTTTCATCATACCTTCATGCAGCTTCGGCTTGCGGATGGTATGATTTTTTTATACTAGCCTCAATATAAGGATGTGGATAAAGATGCGTAAAACCATTATCATCGGTACCGGCCCTGCGGGCTTGACTGCAGCGATCTACTTGGCCAGAGCGAACCTTAATCCTCTGGTGATCGAGGGACCGGAGCCGGGCGGACAATTAACGACAACGACGGAGGTCGAGAACTTCCCCGGCTTTCCGGATGGCATTATGGGGCCGGAGCTGATGGCGAACATGCGCAAGCAGGCGGAACGCTTCGGGGCGGAATTCCGTTCGGGCTGGGTGAATTCCGTCGATATGTCTGAGCGCCCCTTCAAGCTATCCGTAGAAGGACTTGGCGAATTGACGGCGGAGACGCTTATTATTTCTACCGGAGCGTCGGCCAAGTATCTGGGCATTCCGGGGGAGAAGGACAACGTCGGACGCGGCGTAAGCACATGCGCGACCTGCGACGGCTTCTTCTTCCGCAATAAGAAGATTATCGTCGTCGGCGGCGGCGACTCGGCGATGGAGGAAGCGCATTTCCTGACGCGCTTCGCATCGGAGGTCGTTCTGGTTAACCGCCGGAACGAGCTGCGCGCCTCGAAAATCATGCAGGATCGCGCCCGCAGCAATCCGAAGATCAGCTGGGCTCTGAACCGCACTCCGCTTGAGGTTGTCAGCGGTCCTCTCGGAGTGACGGGACTGAAGGTGAAAAACAACGAGACGGGCGCGGAGGAGACGATCGCCACGGACGGTTTGTTTGTGGCCATTGGGCATACGCCGAACACCCGGTTTCTGGCGGGGCAGCTGGAGACCGATGAAACCGGCTATCTGCTCGTGAAACCGGGCACCACCGAGACGAATATTCCGGGCGTGTTCGCCTGCGGCGACGTGCAGGACCACAAGTACCGTCAAGCGATCAGCGCCGCGGGCACCGGCTGTATGGCCGCGCTCGACTGCGAAAGATTTCTGGAGAACGGGCAGGCGGAAGATGCGGAAGCGGGTCTTCAACTGAATGAAGTCTAAATTAACGATATACCGAGAGAGACGGCGCTGAATTTCAGCCCGTCTTTTTTTTCAATATCGGAAAGAGCTCTAGGTCGATCCTGCAGGCGGGGCTCATACGGAACAAAGGACGAAGCGGGAGCTGCCCCGTCTTCGTCCTCATTTGTAACCCGCAGTGTTTCTTCAAGCTCGCTGGCCCTGTATAAAGCTTACTTTGCCAGTTCCTCCAGAATCGCGTCGATCTCTTCCCGGGTGATACGAGCCATGGAGTTCTCTGTCGTTAACTGCTTCAACGGGCTGGAGCCCATGAAGGTCAGGACCGGACCGTCGAACAGCTGCGGAGCCAGCCTGCGGACGACTGCCGCCGCCGCTTCGTCGCTCATCAGCTCCTTGACCTTGGTGTCCTCTGTGTAGCTGGTCCGGAACATATCCGCATTGAGGTAGATAAAGCAATAAGTGCCGGAGCCGACAGTCAGGACGGCGCCGCGCTCGGTATCCTTCGCGGCTGCAATGCCCGCCGCGTCTGCGGAATCTCCGCCATGCTTCGCCAACTGGTCGAGAGTGGCGCCGCGAAGCACGACTTCCGCTGTCGTGTTCGCCGGAATCGTAAGGCTGACTTCAAACCGGTCGCCTTCAATCTTCCAGCCGGCCTCGATCCGGCCGTACATCGACAGGTGGGAGGTTCTGGCGTAAGTGAGCTTCCGGGTTCCGAACAGCGGCTCGATATGGATCTTCTTGAACGCAGGCGTCGAGCTGTCCATATCAAGCCCTGCAACCTTGCGGTACATCCAATCGCCGATCGCTCCATAAGAGTAATGGTTGAACGAGTTCATGTCGTCGCTCCAGAACGATCCGTCCGGCTTGAGGCTGTCCCAGTGCTCCCAGATCGTCGTTGCGCCTTGGGATACGGAATACAGCCAGCCCGGATAGCTCTCCTGCAGCAGTATTCTCACGGCGGTGTCGTGGTAGCCGTTATTCGACAGCGCGAAGCACAGGTAAGGCGTACCGACGAACCCGGTTGTGAGATGGTAGTTGTTCTCGACGATGAGATCGTTCAGATCGGCCGCAACCCGCGTGCGCACCCGATCATCGACCAGATCGAAGATCAAGGCCAGCACGTGCGCGGTTTGCGTCGGAGCGGCGATGCGTCCCGTTGCCGTAATGAATTCTTCGCGGAATGCCTTAACGACGTTGCGCTGAAGCTCATCGTATTTGGCCGCGTCTTCGGTTTTCCCGAGAATGCGGGCCGTATCCCGCAGAAGCCGGGTCGAATATGCATAATAAGCGGTGCCGATCAATGCGGTCGGCGTAGCGCCGATATAGCTGTCTTCCTTCGCATCCAGCCCGAGCCAGTCGCCGAAGTGGAAGCCCGTGTTCCACAAAAATTCGTCGTCCCCTTGGCCGCGAATGTACTCGACCCAAGCTTGCATGCTGCCGTACTGCTCCGCGAGCAAACGCTTGTCTCCGTAATACTGGTATACCGTCCACGGACAGATGACCGCAGCGTCGCCCCAGGCTGCCGAGCTGGAGCCGCCTACCACGTCCGGGATAACGAATGGAACGCCGCCATGCGGAAGCTGGTCGGCCGCCAAATCTCTGACCCACTTGGTGAAGAAGGGGCCGCCCTGGAAGTTGTACAAGGCAGTGCTGATGAATACCTGGGCGTCGCCGGTCCAGCCCAGACGCTCGTCGCGCTGCGGACAGTCGGTCGGCACATCGACGAAGTTGCCGCGCTGGCCCCATTTGATATTGCTCTGCAGCTTGTTGACCCGCTCGTCCGAGCATTCGAATTGCCCGGTCGGCTCCATGTCGGTATGAACGACCTCTCCGACGAAGGCTTCAATCGGCAGACGATCTCCCGGATAGCCTTCAACCCGAATATAACGGAATCCCATGAAGGTGAAATGCGGAGCGTAGCACTCCGTGCCTTCGCCCTTCGCGATATATTCCATCGTCTGCTTCGCCGGACGAAGGTTGCCGAAGTAAATGTTGCCGTCCTTATCCAGCACTTCCGCATGACGCACGACAATGCGGGTTCCCGCAGGCGCATCTACGGTCATGCGAATGCGGCCGACCATGTTCTGGCCCATATCAAGCACATGATCTCCGGCCGGCGTGACGAAGTAGGCGATCGGCCGGATCGTTTCCGTGACGCGCGTCGGGTTGTTCTCTTGAGCGACCAATTGCGTCTTTGTCTTCTCTTCGCAAACATCGACGCCATTCCAAGGCTTGTCGGCGACAAAGCCGGCTTGATCCCAGCCCGTCTGCTCCAGCCGCGCGTCGTAGGTCTCGCCGTGATAGACCGTGGAATAGACAATCGCGCTTGGGGAGGACTGCCAGGAATCGTCCGTCAAGATCACGGATTCGGCGCCGTCCTTATATTCCACGTGAAGCTGCAGCAGCGCGGCGCGGCGTTCTCCGTACGCGTAGTTGCGGTTCTCGAAGCCCATCCCGTGGTACCAGCCCTGACCGAGCAAGATGCCCAAGGCATTGCTTCCGCTTTGCAGCAGCGCCGTTACGTCGTAGGTTTGATACTGATGACGATGATTATAGCTTGTCCAGCCCGGGGCAAGAAGGTCCTCGGATACCTGCTGTCCGTTCAGATACAGTTCGTACACCCCGGCGGCGGTTGCATAGATCCGCGCGGAGGCGATATCGTCCCGCGTTTCAAAGCCCTTGCGAAGCAGAAAAGCCGCTTCGGACTGAACATCCAGACCTGCGGTGCGCGGAGCGATCCAGTCGGCCTGCCATTCGCCTGCCGTCAGGAACGCGGTTTCGAACGTCGCCGTATCGCTCCAATCGGATTGCGCGCCCGATTGATCCTGCACCTTGACCCGATACGAATAGCGAGTTCGGGATTGGAGCGCCGGACCGGCGTAGGTGATCTGAATCGACTGATCCGTATCGACAAAGCCGGTATCCCAGAGCGGGGCTTCGAAATTGCTATCTGCTCCGGCTACGACAAGCTGATAGCCCTTCTGAAGGGTCCCGCGCTCCTCCGACAGAAGCTGCCAGCTGAAGCGAGGCTGAGCGATGTCGAGACCGAGCGGATTCGTACGGTATTCGCAGGTTAACGAAACGACTTTCAAACGGTTCATGGTCAGGTTCCTCCTGGATGTAGGGTATTCCGATAGACGCTTTCTAGCCTTTCACCGAACCGGCCGTCATGCCGGCAACGATTTTCTTGTTAAAGAAAAGGAACAGCAGCAGAGGCGGAATCGTAATCAGCAAGATGTTCGTAAACAACAGGTTCCATTGCGAGACAAACTGACTTGTGAAGTTGTAAAGCGTAAGCTGTACCGTGGCATTCTTGGCGCCCGGGAAAAAATAAAGCGGATTCGTGAAATCGTTGAATATATTGACCGAGGAAGTCACGATAATCGTCGCGGTAACCGGTTGCAGAAGGGGGAAGATGATCGTAAAGAACAGTCGATAACCGCCGTAGCCGTCCACGACCGCCGCCTCGTCGATTTCCCGTGGAATCGCTCCCATAAACCCTCGATATAGCATGACGCAGAAAGGAAACCCAAGCGCCACTTCCACCAGAATAAGTCCAGTCATCGTTTTGAACAAGTGTATTTCGTTCAGCACCCAGATCGTCGGCACGATAGCCGGAGGAATAATCAGTCCCGCCAGAACCAGAAAGCTGATCCAGGGGGAGGCTTTGTCCTTCCGCCGTTGCATAACGAATGCCGCCATCGAGCATACCACGACCAGTACGAGAATGGAAAGCACAGTAAGGACCGTGCTGTTGAAAAAAGCTCGAACGAGCATGTAATCGCGGACCGCGACGACTTCTTTAATATTGTCCCAGAGCTGAATTTTGGACGGCCAGTCCAAGTTCATGAGCGACGCTTCCTGCGGGCTCTTCAAAGCGGTCAGCACGACAAAATATAGCGGGACCCAGAAGAGGACGATGCTGGCCAATACGGCGATTGCTTCTATGCTGAATCTGCGAAGTCTGCGGCTCATAGGTCCACCTCTTTTCGGTTGAGGTATCGATTAAGCGGGAATGCAAGCGCCGAGACGAATACGAACAGAATGACGTTGCCTGCCGTGGCGAGGCCATAGAAGCCCCCTTGATATTGCTTATAAATGATCGAAGCGATAACGTCGGTCGCGAATCCCGGACCGCCCTTGGTCATGGCCCAGATAAGATCGAACGTCCGCAGTCCCCCGATAAAAGCGAGGATGATGACAGCGTTCGTCGCGGAGCGGCTGAGCGGGACGATAATGTTCCAGAACTTGTTGAACGCATTGCCTCCGTCGATCTGAAGCGCTTCGTAATATTCCTCGGGAATGGACAGAATGCCGGCAATATAGATGACCGTAGCGAATCCGACGCCCTTCCATACGTCCACCAGAGCTACGGAAATCAGAGCCAGCTTCGTGTTGCCGAGCCAATCCGGCCCTTCGATGCCGACCAGCGCCAGCGTCTGATTCAACAGGCCGGTGGTCGGATGCATCATCATGCTGAACGCAATGCCCACCGCGATCGTACTTACCAGAGTCGGGAAGAAGACGACCGAGCGCAAATAGCTTTTGGACTTGATTTTGGAAGTCAGGAACACGCCTAGAAGCAGGCCGAGGACGACCTTGAGCCCGCATGTGACGACCGCGTAAATAAACGTATTTTTGAAGCCGATGCTCAAGGAAGATTCCTGGAAGAAGGTTACGAAATTTTTGAAGCCGATGAAGTCCCAGTCCGAAAGCGTCCATCTCGTCATGCTGAAGAAGAAGGACATCGCCGTAGGTACGATAAAGATGAGCGTATAGATCACTGCCGCCGGGAGCAGAAAGTTGTAGCTGTATATTCTCTTGAAAACTTTAGACATCGTGATCCCTCCTGATCCGAGCGAAGAAATCGGCCCTGCGCAGATGGACTCGCAGGGCCGATGACCTCTTACTCACGCCATATTCCGATTACCAGCCTTCCAATCCAAGCTGCTCGGCTTGCTTCTGTACGTCCTTGTCGTACATAGCCGCCGCATCGGCTGCCTTCCGCTGGCCGCTGCCGACCTCGACGGTGATCTGCTCCAGGCTAGGTCCCTTGATCGGGGAGACGAACTCCAGCGCCGGCGCAGTCTGTCCTTCCTTCTCGAAGTAAGGCAGCATTTCTTTAATCACTTGAGGCACGTCGTCCGGAATCGCCGCATCCTTGACGACGTAAGGACCTACCGGAGGAGAGACCTTCCCGACGGTTGCCATGCCTTCGACGGAGGCGATGAAGGCCAGGAATTTCTTGGCCTCGTCGGCGTGCTCGGTATTCTTGTAGATGTAGACGGCGTCCGGCATCCAGACCGTCAGGCCGTTCTTGTCGGCGGAGTCGCCCGGCTGGGCGAAGAAGCCGATGTCGTTGATCTGGTCGGGATTGTTCTGCGCGATGACCGGCACGGCGAACGTGAGCATCGGATAATGCGCGCCCTTGCCTTCGGCCAGCATCTTCATGCCTGCGTCATAGGTTGTCGCCAGGTAGTCCTTGTTCATGTATCCGACGGTTTCCTGAAGCTTCTCGAAGCTTCTAAGCGCTGCCGGCGTAGTGGCGTATTTGGCCTTGTTCCCCGTATAATCGGCGGCAAAGGTCGGAACTTCCGCCTGCACGTTGTAATAGTCGGCCAGCACGATCAGTTGCGAGGTCCAGGTATCCTTGTAGGTTCCGATGATCGGCGTGATGCCGGCAGCTTTGATCTTGTCGTTGTTCGCCATCAATTCGGCCCATGTCTTCGGAATGGCGAGACCAAGGTCGGCGTACACTTTTTTGTTGTACATCCAGCCGCCGCCGATGGAGGATGTCCTCGGAGCGCCATACACTTTACCGTTAAAGGAAACGGTTGTCTTGAAGGAGTCGATCACGTTGGCCTGGAACGGCTCGTTCGTCAGATCAAGGATATTCTGTTCGGGATTAAGCGCTTGCATGAGCGAGCCGGAGTTGTAGAAGAAGATATCGTTCATGTCGCCGGTCGACAATCTTGTCTTCACGAAGTTATCGCCTTCGCCCCCGGCCGGTCGGGTCTCGGTCTCAATGGTCACATTAGGGTTTTTGGCCTGATAGGCTTCTATCAGAGCTTTGGCGATGTTGACGGAGTCCGGATTGTTGTCGACAAGCATGGAAAGGGTCACTTTCTCTTGCGATGCGCTTGGCGAGCTGCCGCCGGAAGCCGCGGGACTGCTAGCGTTGCTGGAAGAGTTGCTGGAAGAATTGCTGCCGCAAGCGGACAGCACGCCGCCAAGCAGGAATGCGCAAGACAGCACGGTCAGGATTTTTTTTGCTTTTCTCATTTGTTATGTCCCCCTGATCATTCGATGTAAGATGAGGCCCAGCAGGGCCCGGGTACCCTGTGAGCCTTATTGTATCGTGAAGACGTTTTCACGGGGAGTGCGTCATTCTTTTGTTCGGGGTCCGGTTTTTTCGGATTCGCCGTCTTTATATTGCCCGGGCGTCAGACCGGTATATTTCTTGAAGACTTCGGCGAAGTGCCGGTGCGTCAGATAACCGACCTTCTCGCTGGCTTCCTGCACCTTCAGGCCTTTGCGCAGCAGCACCTTCGCGAGCTCCATGCGATATCGGGTGACGTATTTAATATAGGTTTCTCCTACGACCTCCTTGAACAGCACGCTCAGGTAAGTCGCGTTCAGACCGACGTGATTGGCCACCTCTTGAAGAGACACATCGCGCGACACGTTGTGCTCGATGTATCGCTGTGCTTGCTCGACGGCTATATGCTTGGCGTTTCCTTTAGCCTTCAGGCTCCAATCCGCGATCTGCTCGAACTGGGTCCTGAACCATTGGGATTGCCCGCCCCGAGCCGCCGCCTCGCGGATTTCCACATGCGGCATATAGCCTTCTCGGAGGGCGGCAGGCTTGCCGCTGCTCTCTCCGGTCTCCTGGGCGACATCGAGTGCCAGGTAGATCAGCTTGAGCATTTCCCGCTCGGCGATTTCAGCATCGAGCCGTTCGGCATGAAGCCACAGAATAAAGCGGTCCACTTGCTCCAGCAATCCGCTTCGGCTCCCTGCCCGCAGGCTGACGAGCAGAGCTTCCTCGCGTTCGTGCAAGCCATCCGGCACCTTGATCAGGCTGCCCAGCTCATCGAACCGGACCGCTCCCTTGATTTGCAGAAACAAAGCGGATTTTAGCGCCCGCTGCGCTTCGCGGCAGCTATTGGCCGCATCGGCCGGTTCCGCGTAGGTAAGTCCGATGCCGATGGACTTCTCCGCATGGTCGGCGGCGCCGACGAGGGAGTCCCACAGCTCACGGGTAGGCTCCACCGTATGGAAAAGCACGTTCAGAAATTCTGGTCCGTTTCGCAAGCTCATGGATAGGGTGTCTGGCAATGGGGGCCACGGGAAATCCTCGGACGCGGCCAGTACGGTTACGCCGACAATGCCATGCGCGTCTTCGCCCGCGCTCTCAAGCCACTTGGGCAGCGCCGGTCTCCCGTACTGCAGCAGCTCCCAGGTTGCCTTCTCCAGCAGCTCCTGCCTGCTGTTTTCCCACGCCAGCTTCAGCGCCTTCGTCTCGTTCCTGCTGCCGATCTGTTCGAGCGCCTTGCGCAAGGCCTTCTCGATGATGTCCTCGGTGATCGGCTTCTCCACGTAATCCGCCACGCCAAGCTGAATGGCGCGCTTGACGTATTCGAACTCGTTAAATCCGCTGAACACGATGCAGATCGTATCGGGCCCCTCCTGAAGGATCTGCTCGATCAATGTCAGACCGTCCATGCCCGGCATACGAATATCCGTAAGGACGATATCCGGGCGCTCGGCGCGGAACAGAGCCAACGCGGCTATGCCGTCGCCCGCCGTCCCCGCCAGCTCGATGCCGAGACCCTCCCAATCGACGAGCGCGCTTAACGCCTCCAGCACGATATATTCATCATCGAAGAGCAACGCTTTAAGCATCCGATATCCCCTCTTCCAGAAACGGCCGGAATCGAAGCTCGATCCGGGTTCCCTTGCCTGCTTCGCTGGTCATCGTGAACGAGCTTGACGAGCTGCCGTAATAGAGCGTCATTCTCTCTCGGACGTTGCGGAGTCCGTAGCCCTGCTCAATCACGCTCAGGTCCTCCATCCCGACCCCGTCGTCCTCCACGATAAATACCAGCTGATCGCCGTCTCTTTTGCCTTCCAGGCGAATGGTTCCTTCTCCGACCTTCGGCTCCAGACCATGATAGATGGCATTCTCCACCAATGGCTGAAGGATCAGCTTGAGAATTTCGATGCCCATGATCGAGGAGTCGATCTCGGCTTCGTACTTGAATCGACCCTTGTAGCGGAAATTCTGAATCGTCATGTAGTGCTCGATATGCTTTAGTTCCTTGTACAGCGGAATGGTTTCGCGGCCCTTGTTCAGGCTGAGCTTGAAGCTTTCCGATAGCGCGAGCGCCATCTGGGCAACCTCTTGCGTTTTGTTCAGCCGGGCCATCCAATAGATTGAATCGAGCGTGTTGTACAGAAAATGAGGCTTGATCTGAGCCTGCAGCGCCCGCAGCTCCGCCTCCCGCTCCTTCAGCTCGGAATGGTACAGTCTCGCATCCAGCTCCTGATTCTCGTAGGCGAGCCGCCGGAACGTTTCGCCGATGGCCCCGACTTCGTCATCCTTAAACGTGCCTTCGAATTCGCGGTTCCCCTTGGTCCAGTCGATCATCATCTTCTTGATCCGAAGCAGCGGCCTTGTGATGCCGCCGGAAAGCAGGAACGAAAGAATGAGCGCGACAAGCGCGATGAGGGAAGCGATCAGCGTAGTCGCCGTGCCGATCCGGTTCGAATCCTTGAGCAATTCCCGCGAGGGAATGGCGTGAACGAAAGTCCAGCCCGTCGTGATGTTGCGGAACTCGCTCGTGAGATAGCCCTGCTCGTGCAGATTGCCCAACGCTTCTTGAAGATTGCCCGAGATCAGAGAGGTTTCGCTCGAGGCCGCCACAGGATAGACTGCCTGCGCCTTGCCCCCGGTCGCATCGATGGCGAGAAAGCGTCCGCTCTCCGGGCTGCTGCTGAAGATGCTTCCGAACATCGACTTGGACAAGTTCACCACAAGCAAGCCGAGCGTTTCTCCGCTGAGGCTCTCGGAATCCCGAAACAGCTTGACGGTCGAGAAGGAGTTCGGATTATCCTCCAGCACGCTGCTGCCGAAAAATTCGACTCTGCCCTGAGCGGCCAGCGCCTTTTGATACCATGCGGTCCGCTGGATGGCCTCGGCCTTGTCGGCGCCCTCGTAGATGCCGGCATCGTCGGATCTGCCCAGGCAGTATGCCTGAAAGTGCAGGTCAAAGACACACATGGAATCGACGAAGCGCGTATCGATGGAGTTCGTATTCAGCACCCGCTGCAGGCGATTGATCGTCTGCACATTTTTGTTTTCCTGCTCGATGCTGCTGTTGATGCCGCTCTTGCGCAGGTCGTCGCGGATTTCCGGGCTCAGTACGATATACCGGTTCAAGTTGATGATATTGCGGAACAGCAAATCCGCGACCTCGCTGGACGTTTCCAGATGATCGCGGTTCGTCTGGCGGTTGTTTTCGAGCAGCGTCGATTTGGCGATATCGAATGAAATGTAGCCGAGCAGCACTAAGGGCGGCAAGGAAAGCACGATCATCGCCGCCAGAAAGCGGCTTCTTACCCTGCGGAAGCGAAAACGGCCGAGCAGCGACGGAATCCCGTTTTTCATGGCGTTTCTCCCGTTCGTCGACTTCGCCTGGGCGGCCGGCAAAACAGGGGAGGGCCGCGGCGAAGGGTTTTGATTTTCTATTTTAATCAATTAAGCAGGGCAAAGAAAGCGAAGATTTCGGCTTGCCTTCAGGCGCGGAAGCCTGATCGGCGTATATCGTGTCACAAATCGGCGCTCTGGTTCGACTTACCTGTATAAGCCGAACCTCTCTGGATGAAGCAGGCTTGGGGTGCGGCTTTACGCGGGTACGATAACGATTGGAGGTCGAGGAGAATGAGGAGATATGACGCAGTAATCATCGGCGGAGGACTGGCGGGGCTGATCGCGGCCATCGAATTGGCGGAAGCGGGGAAGACGGCGCTTGTGCTGGAGAAATCCGGCAAGCTGGGCGGCAGGGCGATGACGGTGAACAAGAACGGAGCCTTGTTCAACCTGGGAGGACATGCGCTGTATGCGGGCGGGGAAGCGGACCGATTATTTCGGCGGTATGGCTTAAAGCTCACTGGAGGCTCTCCCGCCGCGAAGGGGACGGCCATATGGAATGGGCAGCTTGCGCCGCTGCCCGGCGATCCTCTGTCCCTTCTGTCCTCGAAGCTGCTGGGCTGGTTAGGGAAAGGAAGGCTGGTTCGTCTGCTGCTGAAAATAGCCAAGGCGGATGACGTCGGGCTGCGCGCCGTGAGCTTGCGGGAATGGGCCGAAAGAGAGATCGGGGACCCGATGGTTCGTCACATTTTTTACGCCTTGTGCCGGACGGCGACCTATACGCAGGATCCCGATTATCAGAGCGCCGGACCGGCTTTGAAGCAAGTGCGACGCTCGTTGAAAGCAGGGGGCGTGAAGTATGTGGACGGGGGCTGGCAGTCGATCGTCGATCAGCTTCGCGACAAGGCTGCGGCCCTCGGCGTTAGGATTCATTCCGGCGCGTCCGTGCAGGAAATTCGCCATGAACGGGGGGCGACGATCGGAGTTCGCTGCGCCGACGGAGCGGAGATCGCGGCTGCGGCTGTAATCAGCACGGCTTCGCCCGCCGCGACATTCGCCATGACGCCGGGAGCGGAAGGGACGGCGCTGCGCCGGTGGAAGGAGGAAGCGAGGCCGATGTATGCGGCAAGCCTGGATCTGGCTCTGCGCAGGCTTCCGACCGCGGATCGCCATCTGGCCATCGGGCTGGATCGGCCGATTTTCTTCGCTCACCATTCAAGAGTGGCGCGGCTAAGCGAGAATGGTACAATTGTCGTACATGTCATGAAGTATAACGGCCTTGGCGGACAGGACGCCAAGGCTGACGAGCGGCAACTGGAGCAAACGATGAGCTTGCTTCACCCGGGATGGGAGAAGGAGGTTGCCGCACGGCAATACTTGCCGAATATCGCCGTAGTGCATGATTATCCCCACATTGGCCGCACCTTTCCCGATGCGGGGCCGGAAGTGCCGGAGATTCGAGGGCTCTGCGTAGCCGGCGATTGGGCTAGTCATGGCGAGCTGTTGGTCGATGCCGCGGCTGCGAGCGCTCTTCGGGCGGCGCGTCTCGTTGCGACGGGAGACTGGCGGCTTCGCGAGGCTGTCTCGGTCGGATCGGGAGCATAATGGCGAGAGGGGGGGATCGTGTGGAAGGCACGCAGACGCAGTCGGCGGAGGCGGATTACGAGACGTATAAGCCGCTGCTGTTCGGGATCGCATATCGCATGCTTGGCAGCGTCATGGATGCAGAGGACATTGTCCAGGAGGTCTTCCTGTCCTGGAATGAGCGGGAAGGGGAGCAAGTGCGCAATCCGAAGGCTTATCTGTGCAAAATGACAACCTACCGCTGTATCGATCGCCTACGCGGCTCCGCTAAGTCGCGGGAGCTCTATGTCGGCCCGTGGCTGCCTGCCCCGCTGCTGAGCGAGCTTCCCGACGCGGATGGGCCGGGGGAGGCTTATCTGCGCAAGGAAACGCTCTCCACCGCCTATTTGCTGCTGCTGCAGCAGCTGACCTGGGCGGAGAGGGCGGTGTTTATTCTTCGGGAGGCGCTTCAATACGACTACGAAGAGATTGCCGGGATCGTGGGCAAGAGCCAGGCGAATTGCCGGCAAATTTTCCGCCGCGCAAGGAAAGCCGTATCGGGACTGTCTGAACGGCCGGCAGCGCCCGGCCCGGGAGCGGAGACGCTTGCGAAACGGGTCGATCAGTTCGTCGCGGCGCTGACGGGAGGCCAGCCGGGGCTGCTGGTCGAGCTGCTGAAACGGGAGGCCGCCCTGTATTCCGACGGGGGCGGCAAGGTCACGGCCGCTGTCCATCCGATTCGGGGAGCGGAGCGTATTGCGGCCTTCCTGCTCGGAGTGCTCGGCAAAGCGCCGCCCGATTTCTCTTACCGCATAGTCCAGATCAACGGTCAGCCCGGCATCGTCACCTCAATCGGGGCTCGGCCGAACAGCGTTCTGACCTTTCGTATGGAAGAGGACGCCATCGCCGAGCTGTATCTCGTGGTCAATCCCGACAAATTGGAGCACTTGCCGCACCAGGAATGAACATGCGAAGGACCGCGACTCGATTCTCATCGGGTAGCGGTCCTTCATGACGTCAAGAATCGGCCAGCCGGTAACCGGCGCCTCTGACGGTCGCAATATAACGCGGCTGGCGCGGGTCGTCCTCCAGCTTGCTGCGCAGGCTGCGAATGTGGACATCGATCGCGTTGCTGCCGCCGAAATAGGTTTCTCCCCACACGGCGTTCATCAGCTCCTGGCGAGTCATCACCTTGCCGCCGGCTCCTACGATCGCCCGCAGAAGATCGTATTCCGTCTTCGTCAATTCCACCTTGACGCCGCTGCGGCTGACCGTCATTCGGTCCGGATCGAGCGCGAGATCCTTGAAGACGGTCACGCGCGAAGCTTCCGTCTGCGGCAAGCGCTTATCGGCCAGCTGGTGAATCTTGGCGACGATCTCCTCTATCGGACCGGGCCAGACGGCCGTTTCCTCTCCTGGCCGGGCCGCTTCGGTCTCGCCCTGGCTAACGAGCGCGAGAACGGGAGAGGCTCCGCCGTCCGACCAGGCGGCCGTCGTTGCCGCAGGCTGGTCTACCGTACGGTCCATGACGACGATATTGCCCGGAATCATGCTGAGAAGCGGATCGTCGGCATGGTGCAGGAGCAAGACATCGTAGCAGCGCCGGGCGAGCTCGGCCACGAGCGCGCGCAGAGCGGCCGGGCGCGGGCTGACGATCAGAATCCGATCGGTGATCTCGCAATATTCCCCTTCCTCGGGCAATGTCTGCGAGCTGGTGAAGCGGTCGATCGGAACGGCATCTTCGGTCAATGGGCGGAGCTGTTCGCGTTCCTGCATGTTCGGCACACCCCCCTGAACACATGCTGCATATCCATGATGTCGTAGCCGGTTTGCGCGGCGATCGATTCCAGCCACTCCGGCGGCGTAGCTGCGAATACCTCGTCGACCTTGCCGCAGGAGGTGCAGATGATATGTTGATGCTCCTCGGTGCGGGCATCGTAACGGCAGGCGTCTCCTTCAAGCTTGAGCTCGTGGATGAGCCCCTCCTCCGTCAAGTATTTCAACGTATTGTATACGGTCGCGTAAGCGAAATGATGGCCGCCGGCTTTCAGCCTTTCGATGATATCGGAGGCGGTAGGATGGTCGTCGGCCGCGGCCAGCAGATCGTAGATCGTTTGACGCTGCACGGTCATGGCGCCCGCTTTTCGCATAGCCTTCATCCCCTTTTAATTAGATTTAGTTTAAGTTTAATGGAGGCGACGGGATGTGTCAATAACAGGCAAGGGCTGTCCGGATTCCGGCAGCCCTTGCTTGTTACGGCATTAATGCAAATCCTTATAGAGAACCCTGATGAGAATGTCCTGATTGTAGTTGCCGAAATGCTTGCCGTATACGGTCAACCCCCGCTTGTTCTTCGATTTCTCGTCGACCGCGAGCTTAAACCGGATGTTGCTCTTGTAGTCCAGATTAATCTGCTCCAGATTCACGTCGGAAATCCGGCATCCGTCGATGAAGCTTCCGTCCCGATTGATTCTAATCAGCTTAAGCATGCCGTATTGGTTCAGATGGGGCGGCCACCAGTCCGGATTGAAGGCGCCCTTCTTGTCTCCGAAGTCGCCCGGGCTTGTCCATGAGCCGATTTCGATCTCGTTGACATAGAAATAAATGTCGGACGGCCAGTTGTCCGCGAATCCCGGGGCCTCGGAGCTTAGCTCAAGAGAAAACTGCAGCTCCTGAAACTCCTGGTTCGGTTTCAAATAGTTCGGGATGCGATATTCCAGATAGCCCTCCGACAGCCAGATGATCTCGGCGTCCACCCTCTGGGGATCGGCGAAATACCGCGGATCGTCGAAGTCTCCGATGATGCTGTCCTTGGTGGCTAGACCGCATGTCGGCACAGCGTGATAGTTGCTGTAATGGCCGGCCTTCACCTCGACCTCGTAGCGGTTGCCGACCTCCTTCGTGCGCAGCTCCACCATCAGCTGCTCCTCGTTCAAATAACACATCTTCTGCAAGCCGTGCTTGCCTACGACGGTGTTGATCTCGATCAGTCCGCTCTCCTCAAGCTTCTTGATATGCATCGTAATGGCGCCGTTGGTCAGGTTCAGCTTCGTGGCCAGATCGTTGAGATTCAACGTCTGGTGTTCGGCCAGCAGCTCCAAAATTTGAATTCGAATCTCCGAACTGAGCGCTTTGAAAATACTAAGTCCGGATCGCAGCTCTTTAATATGAATCATAATCGTAAAATCCTTTCCGAAAAGGTTCGGTTCTATGTACAGCTTATCATAAAAGCGGCATTTATTATACATTGATCTAAAATGATATAGAAATGTTCATGTCGAATAAGCTAAACTTCTCTCCTATGGTTTTTAGCTTTTATTAAACTATATGAACGATACCCTGAGCTGAGCGTCATACGGGATCAAGTCGGGCTGGAGAATCCCGAAATGTCGCGTACTTTCTATGATTTTTCCGACTGTTGAAGCAAGGTTCACTCAAAAGTAACCGCATTCAAAATAGGCGTTGACAACAAATAAAGGAATCCAGTATCATAAATCCATAAATTGTTTCAGTAAAATATAAAACAATTTAATTAAACTGAGAATGAACGGGGGAAACAGAATGCGCAAAACCAGATTTGCAGTTTTCTCATTTCTTTTGTCCGCAATGATAGCGCTTACGGCGTGCAGCGGAGGCAACGGGGCCTCATCTTCGGAATCTCCGTCCGCAAGCGGAACCGCCAGCAAGACCGCGGCAGGCGGCGATGCGACCAAAATCGTGTTTTGGACGTTTCAGGAGCTTCATCAGAAGTATTACGAGGAAATGGCGAACAGATGGAACAAGCAGCATCCGGACAAGCCGATCGAGCTTGAGGGCAGCACGTTCCCTTACGACGACGTGCACAACAAGCTGCTGGTCGCCTTGCAGACGGGAGTAGGCGCTCCGGACATGGCGGACATCGAGATCAGCAAATTCGCCAATTACTTGAAGGGCACGCCTCAGCTTGCGCCGCTGAACGATATTGTGGAGCCGGAGCTGGGCAATCTCGTCAAATCCCGCTTCGATATTTACGCCAAAGACGGCAATTATTACGGCATCGATTATCACGTCGGAGCGGCCGTTATCTATTACAACAAAGAAATTCTCGACAAGGCCGGCGTAAATCCGGACGACATCAAAACATGGGACGACTACAAAGCGGCCGGCAAAGCCGTGCTCGAGAAGGCCGGCGTGCCCATGACGACGATCGAAACGACCGAGCACTGGTCTCTATGGCCTCTGATCGCGCAGCAGGACGGAGATTTCCTCGGCAAGGACGGCGGCGTGACGCTGGACAGCGAGACCAACATCAAGACGCTTCAATATTTGCAGGATCTGGTCAAGGAGAAGATCGCCGTGCCGACTCCGGGCGGATTCCATCACTCCGAGGAATATTGGGCGTTCATGAACCAGGGAGGAGCGGCCTCCATCTGGATGCCGATGTGGTACATGGGCCGATTTATCGACAATATGCCGGAGCTGAAAGGCAAAATGGTCATTAAGCCGATGCCGGCCTGGACGGCGGGCGGCGCGCGTTCAGCGGGCATGGGCGGTACGGGTACGGTAATTACGCAGCAATCCAAAGTACAGGACGTCGCCAAGGAATTTCTGGCGTTCGCGAAATTGTCCAAGGAAGGGAACATTGCGCTGTGGACGGAGCTCGGCTTCGACCCGATCCGCTCGGAAGTGTGGACCCTGCCTGAATTGAACCAGCCGAACAAGTTCACGGAGTACTTCGGCGACGGCATATTCACAATGCTGTCCCAGATCAAGGACGAGATCAAGCCGGTCAACATCGGCGAGAAGACGCCTGCGATTATCGATGCCGTCAAGCGGTCGGCAATGTTCCGCACGATCAACGATCTGGAGGACCCTGCGAAGGTGCTGAAGGAAGTGGCGGACGAGGTCAGATAATCCAAATATCGATAAGGATCACTAGCCTCGCTGGGTTCAGCCTGGCTAGTGGTTCTTTCCCGAGAGGAGAGCAGCGCCGTGAATCAACCGAATCGCGCCGCGATCGCGAAAGCGCCCGCGCCGAGAAAAGCCGGCATTCTGTACAGCCGAAGCATCGCGCCTTACGTATACGCGCTGCCGTTCATTCTCACCTTCCTGATTTTTTTCGCTTATCCGGTCGCGTCGACGATTCGGATGAGCTTTCAGGAGGTATTGCCGGGGGCCACCCGATACATCGGGTTTGAAAACTACGAAAATCTGCTGAACAAGCATTTCTACAGAGCGATCTTCAATAGCCTGCTCTATACCGCTCTGACGCTGATCGTGCTTATTCCGGTGCCGCTCGTGTTCGCGGTTATGCTGAATTCGAGCGCGCTGCCGTTCAAAAAAGTATTCCGTTCCACGTTTTTTGTGCCTGCGCTGGTCTCCATTGTCGTAGCGGGCACGATTTTCCGGCTGATGCTGGGTCAGTCCGACGGCGCGATCATGAACCAGGTGATCGGGCTGTTCGGCATCGAGCCGCAGAAATGGCTGGCGGACTCCCGACTGGGCATGCTGTCCCTCGTATTGCTGGCGACATGGCGCTGGTTGGGCGTCAATATTGTTTACTTTCTGTCCGGCCTGCAGAGCATTCCGCAGGAGGTCTACGAATCGGCCGAGATAGACGGCGCGACAGCGTGGCAGAAGTTCATGAGGATTACCGTTCCGATGCTGAAGCCGGTCTCCATATACGTGCTGACGATCAGCATCTTCGGCGGATTGTCCATGTTCATCGAAAGCTTCACGCTATGGAGCGGCAACCGCTCCCCGAAGGACATGGGGCTCACTATGGTCGGCTACATCTACCAGCAAGGCTTTGAGCAGAACAACATGGGGCTCGGCTCCGCGATCGGTCTGGCCCTGCTGATCTTAATGCTCGTGCTGAACCTGATTCAACTGAAAGTATTCGGGCTTTTCAAGAAGGAGGACTGACCGGCGGTGGACAAAAGAAAGCTAACCCCTTCTTCTCTGCTGATGCTGTTGCTGTTCATCCTTGTCATGCTTGCGGTTCTGACGCCGTTTTATGCCATTCTCGTGGCTTCCTTCAAGCCGGCCAAGCTGGCTATCAGCTCGGGGCTCAGTTATAGCATCGATTGGAAGCTGTTTACGTTCGATAACTATCGTTCCCTGTTCACCGAATCGGCGAATACGTATTTTACCTGGTTCAAGAATAGTCTGGTGATTACGCTTCTGGCTACCGTGGTATCGCTGCTCTTGTCGGCCTTCGTCGGCTATGGCCTGGCGATGTACGAATTCAGGCTGAAGAACGTGATTTTCGTTGCGATATTGCTCGTCATGATGGTGCCGACTGAAATTATCATGCTGCCGCTCTACAAGCTGATGATCCAATTCAAAATGATCAATACGCTGCAGGGGGTTATTTTGCCTTTCGCCGTAGCGCCGCTGCCGACTTTTTTCTTTCGGCAATACGCCAGCAGCTTGCCTAAGGACTTCATGGATGCAGGGAGAATCGACGGCTGCACGGAGTACGGCATGTTTTTCCGTATTTTTGTTCCTCTGATGATCCCCGCGTTCGGGGCGATGACGATTCTGATCGCGCTGGGCAACTGGAACAATTTCCTGTGGCCGATGCTGGTGCTGAGAACGAACGATATGCTGACGATACCGATCGGCCTGAGCACGCTAATGACGCCCTACGGCAACAACTATCAGGTGCTGATCGCAGGCTCGGTGATGGCGATCCTGCCGATTCTGGCGCTGTTCGTATTTTTCCAGAGGTTCTTTATTTCCGGTTTGACCGTTGGCGGCGTTAAAGGCTGACCCGTACGAGGACAACTAAAAACAGAAGACAGGCAGGGTGTTGCAACGTGAATAACGCAAAAAACCGCAATCCGAGTCCGGAAGGCGCGGCGGTCGACTACCGCAATCCGCTTGTGGAGCAGCGCGCGGACCCTTGGGTTTACAGGCATACGGACGGCTTTTATTACTTTACCGCCTCTGTCCCGGAGTACGACCGGATCGAGCTGCGCAGATCGGCTACGCTTGAAGGGCTGGCTTCGGAGCGTCCCGTCGTGTGCTGGCGGAAGCGCGAGAGCGGCCCGCTCAGCGCCAACATATGGGCGCCGGAAATTCATTTTATCGCCGGAAAATGGTACATCTACTTCGCCGCCGCTCATACGAGCGAGACCAACGAAGGGCTGTTCGATCATCGCATGTACGTGCTGGAGAACGAATCGGCCGATCCGACGAACGGTCGGTGGCAGGAGAAGGGGCAGATCGCGACGCGATGGGAGACGTTCGCTTTGGACGCTACGACGTTCGAGCATCGCGGCGAGCGCTATCTCGTCTGGGCGCAGAAGGACCCGGACATTCCCGGCAACTCGAATTTGTATATTGCCGCGATGAGCAATCCCTGGACGCTCCGAAGTGAGCAGATCAGGATATCGACGCCCGAGTACGATTGGGAGATCATCGGGTTTCGCGTCAACGAAGGGGCGGCGGTTCTGAAGCGCAACGGCAAAATTTACATTAGCTATTCGGCCAGTGCGACGGATCATAATTACTGTATGGGCCTGCTGTGGGCCGACGAAGAGAGCGATCTGCTCCTTCCCGCCTCCTGGAGCAAGTCGGCCGAGCCGGTCTTCGCGACGAACGAAGAGACGGGGCAATACGGACCGGGGCACAATTGCTTTACGGTGTCCGAGGACGGAGCGACCGATGTGCTGGTCTATCACGCGAGGGATTATAAGGAAATTGCCGGAGACCCGCTCTATGATCCGAATCGTCATGCGCGCGCCCAGAGGCTGGGCTGGAACGAGGATGGCACGCCTCGATTCGGCGCTCCCGGCAAGCCCCCTGAATTTTAAACAATTAACCCGGATAATCGAGTCGTCGATTATCCGGGTTTTCTTTTACAATATCAGAAAGCATAAAATTTAGACTTCTTATCCCGTCCGATAGCTCGATACAAAACGTTTGCCGCCGTCCCCAAGGACGGCGAAGCCGTTTTTACTTGCGGCGAAAGGATAATCTTAAGGGAGGGATTCGCCTGTGACAAGGACGGAGTGGAAATTCGATTTCGGCCTATGCGATGCCGAATCGGGCTACGTGAAAGTAACCGCCGATTGCGCATATGATCCCGGCCGGGGCTACGGCTTTACGGAGGGCGGAATGGTCACTGCCCGCGATCGGCTGGAGCCCGGCAAGCTGAAGCGGGATTTGTGCATTCCCGCGGACGCCGCTTTTCGCGTGGATGTGCCAAGCGGAAGCTATACGGCGACGCTGCTAATGGGAGACTGGATTCTGCCGACCTGCATGACGGTCAAGGCCGCTCCCGGCCGTCTGCTGCTTCGCCGTTACAGCGTGCCTGCGGGTCAATTCGCGCGGGTGACCTTAGGCGCGCATGTGAGCGAGGGCTTTCTGGAGCTTGTCTTCTCGGGCCCTGCGCCGCGAATCAACGCGCTGGAGCTTGTCGCCGCTCCGAATGCTATCGCGCTGCATCTGGCGGGCGATTCAACGGTAGCGGACCAGCCTGCGGACGGCTATCCCTATGCGGGCTGGGGGCAGGTGCTGCCTTATCTGCTCAAGCATGACGTGATCGTGGACAATCATGCGGCTTCGGGAAGAAGCTCGAAGAGCTTTATCGACGAAGGCCGCTGGGAAGCCGCGTTGCGCCGGGTCAAGGCCGACGATTACGTCTTTATTCAATTCGGCCATAATGATCAGAAGCCGGACGAGGCGCGTCATACGGACCCGGACAGCACTTACCGCGAATATCTGAAGCGGTATATCGAGGATGCCCGTTCAAGGGGCGCCAAGCCGGTATTGATTACCTCGGTTCACCGACGCTACCATGAGGCGGACGGCACGATCCGGGATACGCACGGAGCGTATCTGGAAGCGGTTCGGCAGTTGGGCGCCGAGCAAGGGGTCCCGGTCATCGACCTGGGGGCGAAGAGCAAGGCGCTGTTCGAGAGGGTCGGACCGCAGGGGACCGAGGCGATCTTCATGCACGGGGCCCCGGGCGAATTCGCGAACTTTCCCGGGGGGATCGAGGATAATACCCACTTTCAGGAAGAGGGTGCGGCAAGGCTTGCGGAGCTTGTGACGGAAGGCATACGCGAGGCGGGGCTGTGGCCGCTGTCGATGTACTTGCGCTGAGTCTGTCCGGACGGAATGAAACCGCTTTACATGAACCCTCGCGAGTGTCATAATTTCTACACTTCATTTTTATGACGGAGGGGCTGGCGATGGAGATGCAGAGAGGGTTCCGTTTTTTTCGGCATATGAAGATCAAGAACAAGCTGTCCATCCTGTTCGCGAGCATAATTGCGGTTACGTTCACGTTTACTTTTCTTGTCCAGCAGTACGCCTTCTCGATCTATGATCAGCAACTGTACGATAAGTCATCGCAAGTGCTGAATCTGTCGTCCGCCGCCATCGAGACGAAGCTGGGGCGGATCGAGCAGATGTCCTACGACATTATCGCGGACATTCAGCTTCAGAACCAGCTTCAGGCCATTAATAAAGCGGAGTCCGAGTACGATCTGCATATTTTGCGCCAGAAGGTCATCGACAGGCTGCTCACTTACGCAGGCTCGGAGCCCTCCATCTATTCGATTCAATTGTTCGATTCGCGGGGCAAGGAGAACGGAGCGGGCAACGTTACGGCGGTTCAGCCCGCGAAGAGCGAGCGCATTCAGCGGCTTGCGAGAGAAGCGGAAGGCGACATGCGCTGGTTTTACCCGGATGCGGAGGATCCGGCGCTGATCTCGGCAAGGGAAATCCGTTCGTTCAACAACACGAATTTCGACCTGGATTATCTTGGGACGCTGCTGATTCGGGTGAACATCGGGAAGATCGTTCAGCAGTTTTCGACCGGCGAAGGGGACCTGATCCTGTTCTCCGGGGAAGGCGTCATCTACCCGCAGGAGCCGCTGTTTAGTCCTGGTGAGGTTGCCGGCTCGCTTCGCGCCTCCAAGGGCTATTTCACGCAAAGCATCTCCAGCCATACGTATTTTATATCTTATATCGGCTCCTCGAACACCGGTTGGACCTATTTGAACATTACGCCGTTCAATCAAATTTTCGAGCGGGTTATTTTCATCAAGGAACTGGTCGTCATCGTGTTTATCGGCATCTTCCTGCTGGTTATTCCGGCGGGCATCCGCTTCTCGCGAAGTCTGACCCGTCCCATCGACAAGCTAATTGCGCGCATGAAGCTGGCCGAGAAGGGAAACTTCGCGGAAGCTCATCTGCAAACGCCGGACGATACGCCGATGTCGATGGACGAGATGGGGCTGCTGCATCGGACGTTCCGTCTGATGGTCGAGCGGATCAATACGCTGATTACCGAAAATTACGCCAATCGGCTGCTGATCAAGGAAACGGAATTCAAAGCGCTTCAGGCGCAGATAAATCCCCACTTTTTGTACAACACGCTTGAGTCGATCAACTGGCTGGCGAAGGTGAACAAGCAGGAAAAAATCTCGAACATGGTGGAGTCGCTGGCGTTCCTGCTGCGCAACTCCATCAGCATGAAGGAAGAGATTCTGACGCTGGCGGAGGAGCTGGAGGTCGTCGTAAGCTACGTAACCATTCAGAAGATTCGTTTCGACGAACGCCTGGACTTCGAGCTTGAGGCGCCGAGCGGCTTGCTGAGCCGCAGGCTGCCGAAGCTGACGCTGCAGCCGCTCCTGGAAAACGCGATTCACTATGCGCTTGAACCGACGATCGGGAGGAGCCGCATTGTCGTTCGGGCGGAGCTAACCGCCGACCGGCTGTGCATTTCCGTGGAGGACGACGGCCCGGGCATGCCCCCCGACGTGCTGGAGAGACTGAGGAGCGGCGAGCTGAAGACGAGAGGCACGGGCATCGGCATGCTGAATATCGACGATCGCATCAAGCTGGCGTTCGGCGAGCAATACGGTCTGCGGATCGACAGCGCTCCGGGTAAGGGAACCCGGGTCATCGTCGAACTGCCGCCGGAAGAGGAGGAATAAGGGATGTACAAGGTATTGCTCGTGGACGACGAAAAAATCATTCTGGACGGAATCTCGCAGATGATCGATTGGCGCTCGCTCGGCACGGAGCTGGTCGGCACGGCGGCTAATGGCGTCGATGCTTACGAACGGATCAAGGAGTTGGCTCCGGATATCGTGATCAGCGACATTCGGATGCCGGGGATGGACGGGCTCGATCTGGTCGCGGCCGTCAGCCGGGACTTTCCCGGCGTTCGCTTTGCGCTGTTATCGGGCTTCGGGGAGTTTGATTATGCGAGCAAAGCGATGCAATACGGGGTTAAGCATTATTTGCTGAAGCCGACCAACGAGCTCAAAATATCAGAAGCGCTGTCGGAGATAATAGCGGAGCTCGATTCGGACATTGCCCGGGAGCGTTTCGTCGGCGAGATGAAGCAGGAACTGTCCAAGGTCATGCCGCATGTCAAAGATCAGGTGCTCAAGGAGTTCGTGACGAACAAAACCTACGGCAGCCGGGACTGGGACTATTACCGGAAGCTGTTCGGATTCGAATTCGAGCGTCCGGTTCGACTGCTGCTGTTCCAGCTGGAAGGAACGGCGGCAGAGTTCGAGCATCTGTTCGCGGTCAAAAATATCGCCGAGGACTTGCTGGCCACGACCCTGCTGAGCACGACGATCGGGGACCACGTTCTCGTTCTGATCGAGGATGCGTTGGAGCCGGAGGAGCTGTTCCGTGTGATTCGGGAAATCCGGGCCACCTTCCGGCATTATTACAAAAGAGATACGACGATCGCCTTGAGCGAAGCGAACCGGATTACGGAGGCGCGGGCGCTGTATCAGGAAACGCTGCGATGTCTGAGCCACCGGTTCTATCTGGGCGAGGGCGGCCTCATTACCCGCAAGGACACGGGCGAGCAGGAGGGGGAGGCGATGGACGCGCTTTCCTTCGATACCGAGGCGCTGACGATGCCGGTGCAATCCGGGCATCGGGAGGAAGCGGAGGAAGCGTTGGCTTCCCTGATCCAAGGGCTCAAGCGGGCTCAACTGGACATCGACAGGACCAAAACCTACGTCATTCAGCAGTTCGTCTCTCTGATTCGTCTGGGCGACCCGCAGCAGATGAATCGCTATTATCGCCAAATGTCGGAGCTGGCCGGCATGGACACGCTGCAGGCGATGCAGGCGGCGTTGGAGGAGACGGTAAGGGAGCTGGCGCAATATCATTACGATCGCAACGTAGTTAAGATTACGTCGATCGTTCGCAAGGTCATCGACATTGTCGAGGCCCAGCTCGGAAACTCGGAGCTGTCGCTTAATCTGGTAGCCAGCGAGATGCTTTATATGAACGCGGACTATTTGGGCAAGCTGTTCAAGAAGGAGACGGGGGAGAAGTTTTCCAACTACGTCGTGAAGGCCCGGGTCAAAAAGGCGACGGAGCTGTGGTCGGACAATCCCGAAATTAAAATTTTCGAGATGGCGGAATTGCTCGGATTCGGCGATAATCCCCAATATTTCAGCCAGGTGTTCAAAAAACAGATGGGCTGCACCCCCTCCGAATATGCCAAGCAGACGGACAACTCTGCTTTTTGAACAAACAGCACGGTTTTTTGAATTACGATTTCGGTCTATCCCGCTGATAATAGGAAATGTAAGTGCTATCAACACAACCGATTCGAACAGGGGAGGACTTCGCAATGAAAAAAGCATTAACGGGTATCGTCATGCTTGCTTTAATGATTAGTCTTATCGGATGCGGCTCCAGCAAGGACAAGGAGGGGAGCAGCTCCGCGCCCGCGTCCTCGTCGGCATCGAGCGCTCCGGAAGGCTCTCCGACAGCTTCCTCGGGAGATAAAAAAGATCCGGTGAAGCTTCGCGTAGCCTGGTGGGGCGGGCAAGCCCGCCACGATTACACGCTGAAGGTCATCGAGCTGTACCAGTCGTTGAATCCTCATGTGACGATAGAGCCCGAGTACGCTTCCTTCGACGATCACTGGAAGAAGCTCGCTCCGAACGCGGCAGCCGGCAATCTCCCCGATGTCATTCAGATGGATATCTCCTATCTTTCGCAATACGGCGGTCGCGGACAACTGGAGGATCTGACGCCGTATACGCAGAACGGCACGATCGATACCAGCTCCATCAGCGAAGCCTCCATCTCCGGCGGGAAGCTCGGCGATCAATTGTTCGCGATGAACCTGGGCTCCAATGCGCTGCTCGCCGTAATCGACAAGGATATGCTCGAGAAGGCGGGAGGCGCGATGCCGAGCCAGGATTGGACGTGGGACGACTTTACGAAGCTCGGTCCGATCATGAAGTCGCAGGGCAAAATTCTGATGCAGGATCTTCGGCATGACGTGTTCTTCCCGTTCTATCTGAGAAGCAAGGGACAGCATATGTACGCGGCGGACGGCAAAGGCTTGGGCTATACGGACGACCAGCTGTTCACTGATTTCTATACGATGTATCAGACCTGGTATAACAATGGCAACCTGCTGTCGCTCGACAAGCTGGCGCAGAAAAAAGGGACTCCGGAGGACGGAGAGTTGGAATTGGGCAACGCCGTCAGCACGTGGGGCTGGTCCAACCAGTACATCCTGTCGTCCACGGTGGCGAAGCGTCCGTTCGAAATCTTGCCGGTACCGGGCTGGAATGAAAACAAGGCGCTGTTCCTGAAGCCGAGCATGTACTTCTCGATCTCCAAAAACTCGAAGGTCAAGGAAGAGGCCGCGAAATTCATCGATTTCTGGATCAACGATATCGAAGCGAACAAAATCATTATGGGCGAGCGCGGCGTTCCGGTATCCTCCAAGGTGAAGGAAGCCTTGAAGCCGAGCCTGACTCCGGAGCAGGCGAAGGTATTCGACTACGTTGCCTGGGCGGAGCAGAACAGCAGCCAGATGGATCCTCCGAACCCGGTGGGAGCGGTCGAGGTCGACAAGCTGCTGAAGGATACGGCCGAGCAAATCCTCTATAAGAAGCTGACCGTGGAGCAAGGCGCGGCCAAGTTCCGCGAGGAAGCCAACAAGATTTTATCCAAAAACAAATAAAGCGGATCAACCGGGCTCGCGTCGATAAGCGAGCCCGGTTTTTTGCTGCGTTCGCAGCGGCGTGTGCGTTGTATCCCGCTTTAACGCGTAGAGTCGTAATTTCGTCTATGTGTGCTACCGCGTCTATGTGCGCAACCGCGTCTATGTGCGCAACCGCGTCTATGTGTGCTATCCCCTTCGCTCAGGCTCTGTGTTGCGTAGAAGTAGCTGTATTTTGTGCAATTAAATCTGAGCATAGCTGGCGAATTCGGCGTACTAGTTGTATTTCCTACATGTATTTTTTCACGAATGGGTTTAATGGATCGGAGAATGCGCCGTTTAGATGTACATAGTGCAACTAGTCGGGGAATAGATGGCAGAATGGAGAATTTAGCTGTATGTTTTACAACTAATATCCTTCGCACCCAGCCTGAATAGAGTTCTGAGCGAAAGGGATATCCCCCTCATGACGCCCATGCCAAAGTGGCAATTCGGTGCACAGGACAGTCTTGGCGGCAACCCTATCCTTCAGGTACCCCAAGGGTGGAAGGCGGCTCATGAGAAAGGCTGCGTGGATTGGGAGCGGGGAGCTTCTGAGCCAAGGGGATAACGAGGCCGCAGAGTCGTCTTGGCGAGAGCTATCGAGGGGATGAGCCGTGAGTCGCAAGGAGAATTCCCTCTCGTACCATGTCGGCTAATTGAACAAAAACAACGGTTTTTTGCCTTCAGATGTTCGTTCCCGCACGGCATAATAAACCTATAAGGAAACGCTTACTTTCCGATAGGCATAGCTGTCGGATCTACCGAACAAGCCCAAGGAGCTGAAGACATGAAACTACGCGAAAATAACCATCTGGTCGGCTATACGTTCGCCGCTCCGTTTATTCTGGGTTTTCTGGTGTTCATCGTGTACCCGGTGTTCTCCTCGCTGTACTATTCGTTCACGGATTACAATCTGCTGGAGGCGCCCAACTGGATCGGATTCGATAACTATAAGGAAATGTTTACGGACGACGAGAAGTACATCAAATCGATCTCCGTCACCTTCAATTACGTGTTCGCCAGCGTGCCGCTTCGGCTGGCCTTCGCCCTCGGCGTCGCGATGCTGCTTAACAAAGCGATTGCGGGCATCGGGCTGTATCGGTCGGCCTATTACCTTCCGTCTCTGATCGGAGGCAGCGTCGCCGTATCGATTCTATGGTCGCAGGTGTTCGGTGATCAAGGGTTGGTGAATTCCGCGCTCGGGTTGATCGGCGTAGAGTCGAATACGTCGTGGATCGGGAATCCCGGAACGGCGCTATGGACGCTGATCGCCTTGTCCGTCTGGCAGTTCGGCTCCTCGATGCTGATTTTCCTGGCGGGCCTCAAGAACATCCCGAAGGACTACTACGAGGCTGCGGGCGTGGACGGAGCGAACAAGGTGCGCCAGTTCTTCAAGATTACGCTGCCGCTGCTCAGTCCGATCATTCTGTTTAACCTGATCATGCAGACGATTTCGGCCTTCATGACCTTTACCCCGGCGTATATCATCTCGCGAGGGGAAGGGGGGCCGCTGGACGAGACGCTGCTCTACTCTCTGTACCTGTACAAGCGGGCATTCGTCTTCTACGAGATGGGCTACGCTTCGGCGATGGCCTGGGTGGCGCTGATTGCCATCGGCATCGTCACCTTGCTTATCTTCCAGTCCTCGCGCTACTGGGTCCACTACGAGTCTAAGGGGGACAAATAATATGGCGATCTCAAGCAAAAGATGGAGGGCGTTGTCCTATCATCTGTTAATCGGCGGGCTGGCGCTCTGCATGTTCTATCCGATTCTGTGGCTGATCGTCAGCTCGCTCAAGCCGAACGACGAAATCTTCACGACGGCGTACAGCTTAATCCCGAGCCGCTTCGCCTGGGAGAATTATACGAGCGGCTGGGCGGGCTTCGCGGGCAATTCCTTCGGAACGTTCTTCAAGAACTCGTTTATCATCGTCATTCTATCCACAATCGGAGCGGTCTGCAGCTCGGCCCTGGTGGCGTATGCGTTCTCCCGTATTCCGTTCTTCGGAAGAGGGATCTGGTTCGGCTGCATGATGCTGACGTTGATGCTGCCTCGCGACGTGACGATCATTCCGCAGTATATTCTGTTCTCGGAGATCGGCTGGCTGCAGTCGTTCAAGCCGATCATCGTGCCGCAGTTTCTGGGCATTCCGTTCTTCATCTTTCTGATCATGCAGTTTATCCGGACGGTTCCGGTCGATCTCGACGAGGCCGCGAAGATCGACGGCTGCAGCAAATACGGGATTTTCTTCAAAATCATTCTGCCGCTTATCGTACCGGCTATGATGACGTCGGCTATCTTCTCCTTCTATTGGACGTGGGAGGATTTCATTCACCCGTTGCTGTATTTGAACCAGCCGGAGCTGTATCCGGTATCGCTGGCGCTTAAGCTGTTCCTGGACGGGGAATCGCTGAACAATTGGGGCGGTATGTTCGCCATGTCTACGTTGTCGCTCGTTCCCGTCTTCATCATATTTTTCGCATTCCAGAAGTACATTGTCGAGGGCATCAGCACTAGCGGCTTAAAGGGGTAGCTTACATTGGAAGGAGCAGACGACATGCCTGCATTGCGATTTGACGATAAGGAAATTATCGGGGCGATCGACCGGGTGGTAGACCGGACTTTCCGGATGGATTTCAGCTGGGATTGGCCCGGCGGCGTAGCTTTCTACGGGGTATGCGAGGCTTATCAGGCCACGGGCAAGGCGGAGTATCTGGAGCGGCTTAAGGCCTGGGTGGATGAAAATATGGAGGACGGCTTGCCGAAGCTGTCGGTTAACGGGGTATCAGTCGGTCACTCGCTGCTGACGCTGTACGAGGTGACGCAGGATGAACGCTATATCGAGACGGCCAAGGAGATGGCGGAATACCTGACGCATGATGCGGTTCGTTTCGGCGACGGTATATTCCAGCACACGGTAAATTCGGAGACGTATAATTTCCCTGAGCAAGCCTGGGTCGATACGATGTTCATGGCGGGCTATTTCCTTCTTCGGATCGGCAAGCTGCTGGGGAGAGACGATTATTTCAGCGACGGACTGCGGCAATATCATGGGCATGAGAATGTGCTGCAGGATGCGCGCACCAATCTGTATTATCACGGCTGGGACAACCTTGCTGGTCATCATATGTCGGGCGTTCATTGGGCCCGTGGCAATTCCTGGGCGGCGCTCACCATGGCGAGAGCGCTGGAGCTCGTGCCCGTCGATCTGCCGAATTTCATGATTATCGAAGGCTCGCTGCGCGACCAGCTGAGCGCGCTGGTTCGTCTCCAGGACGAATCCGGTCTATGGCACACGATTGTGGACGATCCGACCTCTCCGCTCGAAACGTCGGGCTCGGCGGGGATCGCGGCCGCCTTGCTCACGAAGGGGAGGCTGTACAACAAGTATACGCAGCGCTCCATCGACGGAATTCTGGCCCGTATCACCGAGGATGGCACGGTGACCGGCGTCTCCGCCGGAACGGCGGTCATGCAGAATGCCGACGGCTACAAGGGCGTGCCGGACAAACGAATCCAGGGCTGGGGCCAAGGGCTGACGCTGGCGTTTCTCGCGGACGTGCTGAACGTCCGGCGAAATCCGTATTGAAAATAATGGCGACGTCGAACGGGTTGTTCCGTATATCGGGCGGCAACTCGGAGCGTCAAGATAGAAGCGCATGGCGTAAATTTCTCGCCATGCGCTTTTTGTTCACGATCCGAACCCTTAGCGGGCTGCCCGTGCCGGCGTGATACTGGCGGAGCGTTGCTGCTGCATGTTGCCAAGTCTTGCCGCATCGGGGCATAATGAACGATAGAGGTGAGACGAGTGCTGCGGATAATGGCGGTAACGGACGAAGGGGAGCTGCTGACGGATATTTCGTTAAGCCACCTGACGGATCTTAATGTCGAGTGGTTCTGGGTGGATTTCGATTGCCCGAAGGAGGCGGAAATTGAGCTTCTGGACAGCTATTTTCAATTTCATCCGCTTGCCATCGAGGATTGTCTGCATCTGCTCCAGCGGCCGAAGGTAGATCATTACGACGATACGCACTTTTTTGTACTGCACGCCCTTCACCCGGAAACGCTTAAGGCGGAGGAAGTGGATTTCTTCCTGGGGCCCAGAGGCATCGTGACGTTCCATCTGGCGGCGTCGCAGGAGGTTGACGAGGTCTGGAGAAGGATGCTTGATCCGGCCATCCGGTCGGGCAAGGATCATAATTACGTCGCTTATTTGATCGTGGACAAGCTGGTGGACAACTATTTTCCTACGCTGTACATGATCGAGGACCAGCTGAACGAGATCGAGGACCAAGGCGAGAATCGGCCGGATTTGCAGGAGATGACGGAGCAGATTTACGACATCCGGGCGGATCTGCTGCGGATTAGACGCACGGTTATTCCGATGAGGGATTTGCTCTATCGGCTGCTGAATTCGGACAAGATTCCGGGAGTGAAGGACCAGCATGCGTATTTCACCGACATCTACGACCATCTGCTGAAATTGACGGAGATGATCGAGTCCAACCGAGAGATGACGGCGGATCTTCGGGACAGCTACGATTCGCTGCGTTCAAACCGGATGAACTCGATTATGAAGACGCTGACGGTCATGACGACTATATTTATGCCGTTGACCTTTATCGCAGGGGTATACGGGATGAACTTCGTGAACATGCCCGAGCTGGAATGGCATGCGGGATATTACATCGTTATCGGCATCATGGCGGCGCTGGGACTGGGGATGTATGCTTGGTTCAAGCGCAAGGGCTGGTTCGATTAAAGGGGGAGGATGGCCGTGAGCCGCGAGTTGCAGCAGTTTAAGGCGGAGTTTTTCAAGGCGCTTGCCCATCCGCTTCGCATCCGCATTCTGGAGGTGCTGAGCGAAGGGGATCGGAATGTCAATGAAATTCAGGCGCTGCTCGGACTGGAGGGATCGGCCGTTTCGCAGCAGCTGGCGGTGCTTCGGGCGAAGAACGTCGTCAGCGGCACGAAGGACGGCACCTCCGTGATCTATTCCTTGCGCGATCCTCAGATTCGAGAGCTGCTGGAGGTCGCGAGGAGAATTTTCGATAACCATCTGGTAGACGCGATCTCCTTGCTGGAGACGATTCGCAACGAATAATGAACGGAAACGGGGCCAAATCGCCGAGAGGCGCTTATGGCCCCGTTTTTTTGCGCGTGCACGAGGCTGGATGACGGGAAAAGGGGAAATATCCGTTTTGACGATCGGTGCATAATCATCTTATATTTTATATATTCAAATAATCAAATATTTAGAGATAGAAGGGATAAGGGATGGAGCGCAGGCTGGGGAGGTTTTCCGGTTTCGGCATCGTTTCGTTGCGCAAGGATCTGATGTCCGGCTTGATTGTGGGGATTATCGCGATTCCGCTGGGCATGGCGTTCGCTATCGCTTCCGGCGTAAGTCCGCAATACGGGCTGTATACGACGATAACGGCCGGGGTTCTGATCTCGTTATTCGGGGGCACGAAGTTTCAGATCGGAGGCCCGACGGGGGCGTTCGTCCCGGTGCTGCTGGCGATTGTATTGAGCTATGGCTACGAGAACCTTCTGCTCGCAGGCCTGATGGCGGGCGTGCTGCTCCTGCTTATGGGCCTCTTCCGTCTGGGGGCGTTGATTCGCTACATTCCCCGCCCTGTGACGCTGGGCTTTACCTCGGGAATCGCAGTCCTTATCTTTGCCGGTCAGATTCCCGGCTTCCTGGGCATCGAGGGGCTGAGCAAGCATGAACGCTTCCTGCCGAATATGCGGGAGATCGTCGAGCATCTGTCCATGGCGGACGCCTACGGCATGGCAACGGCGGCCATCAGTCTGGCGGTCATCCTGCTCGTGAACAGATTCGCCCCGAGGCTCCCTGCTCTCCTGCTGGGACTTGCGGCGGCTACTATTGCGGCGACTTTGTTCTTCGACGGGCAGGTCGCTACGATCGGCTCGGCTTATGGCGCCATACCGGATGGGCTCCCGGAGTTCAGGCTGCCGGAAATCTCTCTCGAGCGCATGACGCAATTGCTCTATCCCGCAGTTATCATCGCGATGCTGGGCGGAATAGAATCGCTGCTTTCGGCCGTCGTCGCGGACGAGATGACCGGCACTCGGCATAATAGCAACAAGGAATTGATCGGACAAGGCATCGCGAACATCGTGGCTCCTCTGTTCGGAGGAATCCCGGCGACGGGCGCCATCGCGAGAACGGCAGCCAACATCAAGTCGGGGGCGGCCAGTCCCGTATCGGGCGTCGTGCATGGCGTCGTAGTCCTGGCGGTGGTGCTGCTGTTCGCTCCTCTGGCTTCCCGCGTGCCGCTGGCCGGTATGGCGCCGGTTCTGATGGTCGTGGCTTGGAAGATGAGCGAATACCGGGGGTTTGTCAAGGTGCTGCGAACCAGAACGGGCGATTCGCTCGTGCTGGCGGCGACCTTCCTGCTGACGGTGTTTACGGACCTTACGATTGCCGTAACGGCGGGTCTTGCGCTGGCTGCGGCGCTATTCATGAGGCGAATGGGCGGTATGGTCAAGGTGGTGAAGGTGCTTCCCGATCCGGAGACGAGACAAGGGAAGGTGGCGCCTCATCGGGTGACCAGCGCGAGAGACTGTCCGCAAATTCGGATCGCATCGATAGAGGGGGCATTGTTCTTCGGCACGACGAAGGCGTTCGGAGCGGCGCTGCGCGATATCGCGGGGCAGGCGCAGCGCGTCCTGCTTATACGCATGGGCGGCGTACCGCTGATGGATATGACGGGAGAGGCGAATTTGGCGGAGCTTGTGAAGGATTTCCGACGACGCGGCGGAACCGTCATCGTATCGGGCATTCAGCCTCAGCCTCGACAGATGCTGGCGCTCACCGGTCTGACCGAGGAGATCGGGAGCGAGAACTTCCATGAGCATACAGGGGGAGCGATTGAGAAGGCTCTAGGCTGTCTGGATAAGTCGGTATGCGCGGGCTGCAAGCATTTTGCCTTTCGCGAGTGCGCGAAGCTGTCGGGATCAACGGAGCGTACCCTGAATAGGGAGCGGGTTGCTGTGCGCTAATTGTTAGATATCCTAACTTGTTTCATGAAAAATCACTCCTTTTTTATTGTTTCACTTAATTGTGTTATATTATATAACATAATAGTGACGCTATTGAAGGAGGGGAGTCGCATGCAAGAGGAAGGCCTGTTGGATTGCATCATTAAGGGCGGAAGCGTTGTGCTGCGAGACCGCGTTCAATTGGCTGACATTGCGATTAAGGGCGGCCTGATCACCCAGATCGCCTCCGACATACAGGCGTCTTCCAAGCATACGATCGATGCCAAAGGACTTTATGCGATGGCGGGCGTCGTGGATACGCATGTCCATCTGAACGGGCCGGGACGAGAGGAAGGGGAAGGATTTCAGAGCGATTCGTCCGCACTGGCTGCGGGCGGATGCACGACCTTCCTCGATATGACGTATCCCGGCATGCCCGCAACGGTGAATGCGGAGGCGATGAGCCGCAAGCTGGAGGCGGCCCGGGCTTCAGGAACGCTCATGGATTACGGACTCTGGGCCGGGCTCACTCCCGACAATCTCGACGAGCTGGCGGCATTGGCGGATCAGGGGGCGATCGGCTTTAAGGCGTATATGTCTTCTCCCGAAGTTGCGGGCGTGGAGAGTTTCCGGGCGGTGGACGATGTGGCCTTGTACGAAGGGATGAGGCTTATTGCCGAGCTGAAAAAGGTGCTGGCTGTCCACGCCGAGAGCGAGGAGATTATCGCGGCTCTGACGGAGAAATCGTTGCGGCGAGGGGCAACCGAACTGCGGGACTATGCGGCGGCGCGGCCGATGGCGGCGGAGCTGGACGCGGTTCGCCGGGCGCTGCTGTTCGCCGAGAGGACGGATTGTCCGCTGCATCTTGCCCATCTGAGCAACCCGCAAGCCGTAGACATGGCATGGGAAGCAAGGCGCAACGGACTCGATGTCACCGTGGCGACTTGCCCGCACTATTTGTTATTCACGGACGAGGAAGCCGCGAGGCTGGGAGCGAAGGCCAAGTGCGCGCCGCCGATTCGCGGCGCCCGTGAAAGGGAAGGCCTGTGGGCCAGGCTGGCGGAGGGCAAGATCGATCTTGTCGCCTCGGCGCACTCGCCTTGCCCGCCTTCGCTGAAGGAAGGGGACGGCTTTACGGCGCGGGAGGGCATTGCAGGCGGACAGAGTCTGCTGGAGCTGATCTTCGACGAAGGCTTCCTGCGACGCGGCTTGCCGCTTCCGCTGCTGTCCAGAGTGCTGTCGGAAGCCCCCGCCAGACGTTTCGGACTGTTCCCCCGCAAGGGCAGATTGGCTCCCGGGGCCGACGCGGACATTGTGCTCGTTCATCCCGACGCGCCCTATGTGCTCCGACCGGAGCACCTGCTTTACCGGCATCGGCAGAGCGCTTATGAGGGGCGGTTGATTCGCTGCAGGGTAGCGTTGACGATGAGCAGAGGGAGAACGGTATATTCCGCGGAAGGGGGAGCGGATGCGTCCGGCGGCGGAGGCCAGTGGCTCCCGGCTTTGTCGGGGACGAAATCCAGAAGGCTGGCCAGATAATCCGACGTACAACGGAGGGAATCTGCAGGAGAGGCGTGTGCGCCTCCGCAGATTCTCTTTTTCCGCTTGGGGAACAATGTCTGCGATTGTCCACACCCTCAGGGAACTGCCGGCATAAGCAGTAGTAGCGATTATTCGTCGAGCAACGTCCGCAGGGACGGGAAAAGGGGAGACTGCCCTTGAAGGTCGTCATTCTCGCCGGGGGCTACGGCACGCGCATCAGCGAAGAAACGGCGGTCAGACCCAAGCCGCTGATTGAAATCGGAGACAAACCGATTCTATGGCACATCATGAAGCATTATTCGTTTTACGGCTTCCATGAGTTCATTATTCCTCTGGGATATAAGGGCATGCTTATTAAAGAATACTTTGAGCATTATGATCTGCACGAGTCGGATGTTACTTTCGATTTTACGGACGGCGGGAAAAAGGTGATCCATCAACGATTGACCGACCCATGGAAGGTTACGCTGGTGGATACCGGAAGGGACACCTCTACGGGCGGGCGGATCAGACGCATTAGCTCTTATGTTGCGGATGCCCCGTTCATGCTCACCTATGGAGACGGACTAAGCGATGTCGATCTCTCGAAGCTGGTCAGCTTTCATGGCTCGCATGGCAAATGGGCTACGGTTACCGCCGTTCAGCCGGGAGGACGATTCGGTGCTTTGCAGATCGGCGAAGAGGGGGGCGTTCAAGGCTTTCGCGAAAAACCGAAAGGCGACGGCGGTTGGCTGAACGGCGGATTTTTCGTTTTCCAGCCGGAGGTTCTGCCCTATATGGGCGGCGACGATACGATGCTGGAGAAGGAGCCGCTGGAGTCGATCGCGGGAGCCGGCCAGCTGATGGCCTATCGCCACGAAGGCTTCTGGCATCCCATGGATACGCTCCGGGACAAGGTATCGCTTGAAGCGATGTGGAAAGCCGGGAAAGCGCCTTGGAAGGTGTGGCCGGCATGAAGGCCGCGAGGTATATCGTCGATTTTCTGACCCGGCGCGGAGTGACGCATGTCTTCGAAATGGCCGGGGGAGCGATCGCCCATCTGCTGGATGCCATAGAGGAACGGGAAGACATTGAAGCGGTATCCATGCATCATGAGCAGGCGGCGGCATTCGCCGCCGAAGGTTATGCGAGGACGAGCGGGCGGGTGGGCGTGGCGTTGGCGACGAGCGGGCCCGGAGCGTTGAATCTGATTACAGGGATCGGCAGCTGTTACTTCGATTCGGTACCTTGCGTGTTTCTGACGGGACAGGTGAACACCTACGAATACAAATTCGACGATCCGGTCCGGCAGAACGGATTTCAGGAGACGGACATCGTCAGCGTCGTCAAGCCGCTGACGAAGTACGCGGCGCTGGTTGCCGATGCGGACCGTCTCCGCTTCGAGCTGGAGAAGGCATGGGCCATCGCGCGGTCCGGCCGGCCAGGCCCCGTGCTGCTGGATATTCCCATGGACGTTCAGCGCGCGGAGGTTGATCCTGAACGGATGGCCGGCTGCACGGAGCAGGAGGACGCTGCGCCAGACCGCTCCGAGGGGCTGGAGAGCGTTATGCGGGAAGTCTCTTGCCGGCTTCGGTCGGCTATGAGGCCGATCGTGCTGGTCGGCGGCGGAGTGCGATCGGCGGGAGCGGTAACTGCGCTGCGGAGATGGCTGGATCGCGCGAAGATTCCAGCCGTTTGCTCGCTGATGGGACTTGACGCGGTGGAGTCGGACTATCGCTGGAGCATGGGCTTGATCGGCGCCTACGGGCACCGGTATGCCAATCTGGCGCTGGCGAATTGCGATTGCCTGCTTGTGCTGGGCTCGCGGCTGGACACCAGGCAGACCGGAACCCGGCCGGAGACGTTCGCGCGCGGGGCGAAGGTCATCCATGTCGAGATTGATGCGGCGGAGCTGGGGAGGAAGGTCGGCGCGGATCTGGCCGTGCGCGCTCATCTGAAGCCATTTCTGGAGGGAATGTCCGACGCGTGGGGACACGATCCGGAGAAGCCCCGTTGGAAGCTATGGAAAGACAGGCTTAACCGCTGGCGGCTGAAATATCCGACAGGAAACGCCGCTGCGGATGCGGAGGAAACCATCGACCCTAATCGGCTCATGAGGAGGCTGGCCACGGCGACGGGACGCGATACGATCGTCTGTCTCGACGTCGGTCAGCATCAGATGTGGGCAAGTCAATCGTGGCCGGTCGGCGGAGAGAGAAGGCTGTTGAACGCAGGAGGGATGGGAGCGATGGGCTTTGGACTGCCGGCAGCGATCGGAGCGGCCTTCGCCGCGCCGGGCAAGGGGATTGTGCTTATTGCCGGAGACGGCGGGATGCAGGTCAATATCCAGGAGCTGCAAACGCTCGTCCATTGGCGGCTTCCGATAACCGTCCTCGTGCTGAACAATCGTTCTCTCGGTATGGTGCGACAGTTCCAGGAGCTGTATTTTGAAGGACGGACAACCTCAACGGTTGAAGGCTACAGCTGCCCGGAATTCTACAAGGTTGCCCGAGCTTACGGTATACCCGGATATCGCGCTTCCTCATGGCTGGATATCAACGAATGGATCGATGCGGGCGTCGGGGGCGAAGGCGGAGGGCCGGTTCTGCTCGAAATTTGCATTTCGCCGGGGTCTGCAGTGAATCCGAAGCTTGGCGTAGGGCGTCCTGTCGAGGACATGGAGCCCTTGCTTCCCAGGAAGGAGCTTAGTCGCCAGATGATTGTGCCGCTGTTGGAGGAGTCGGAGGACTAACGGGTTGTCCGGCGTCCCGTCACCTTGCCGAAGCTGACGGAAGACGAGCTTGTCATGGGATCTGTACGGCAAGAAGGAGCTGCGCGTCAGGCGCAGCTCCTTCTATATTTACCGAATAAGGCCGCGGCGTATCGTCTGATGCCGTCCGACGATCTGCCGGAATTGCTCTTCCTGCTCGCGGCTCTCGAACACTTCCTTAGGCGCAATCCAGAATTGCGTCTCGTCGAGGAACAGCAAATAATACCTGGGCGTTTCCCAAACCTTGCGAATGTCGCTCCACTTCGTCTGCTTATCCAGATCCTCGGATTTCAGGCGAATGTCCGTCTCCCCGGCCGTCAGGGTGAAGGGCTTGGCGTACCGCTTGTCGCTGGCGAACTTCCTCGGTTGAACATAGCCGGACAGCAGATAGGAGAGTCCAAGAAGCACAAGTACGAACAGGGCAATTCCGAGCATATACGCATTGGAGGAGCGGATGTAGAGGATGAGCTCCAGCAGGACGATGGCCAAGCCGATTCCATTGGAAACCCAGAATCTCATCGAATTGTGGTGATAGTCTCTGATCGCCCGGGTCATGTGCTCGCTGTACTTATAAGTAATGTCGATCAAATCGCGTTGCCTCCTTGATATTCGATAGAGCGGCTAAGCCAGGGAGGATCTCGCCTCTTGCAGGGCCTGAATGATGCGCTCCAGCTCGTCGCGATCTTCAATTGCAATTGCCACGTATTTGGGCCGATATCCGCTACTCGACAGCTCGATGCGCACCAGCTTTTTCTCGCTGTCGGCGTGGATATCTAACGACTCCGAGGAGTATAGCAATCGATTTGCCACAGGGAACGACCTCCGTATTCATACTAGCACAAACTATATCATAATTTCGGGGAAAAGGGCATGTTCGACAGCGAGCGTAATAGGTACGTACAAGTTGATTCGTATGCTATAATGGCGATAAGTCTAAGAATACGGAAAGGCCGCTGGATGCGGGGGTGCGGAATGACTTCTCAATCGCCGAAATATATACAGCTCAAAGAAGAGCTTCTATCCTGGATCGCATCGGGCCGTTACCGGCCCGGGGACAAGCTGCCGTCGGAGAACGAGCTGGCCGAGCAATACTCGCTGAGCCGTCAGACGGTTCGCCAGTCGATCGGAGAGCTTGTCCAGGAGGGCTGGCTCGCCCGGGAGCAAGGGAAAGGAACGTTCGTCAGCCGGCAGTCGCCCGAGCGCCGCGCTTCCTCTAACAATCGTACGGTCGGCATTATTACGACCTCGATATCGGATTATATTTTTCCTTCCATCGTTCGCGGGGTCGAAGCGGCTTTGAAGGATAAGGGCTACCGCTTGCTGCTGTCCAGCACCGACCACCGGAAGGACAGAGAGCGCGAATGCCTGGAGATGATGCTGAGCCACTCGGTCTGCGCATTAATCGTGGAGCCGACCAAAAGCGCGGAGGGCAATCCGAATTTCGACAATTACATGGCGATAGAGGACCATGGCATCCCCATACTGATGATTAACGAAAGCTATCCGGATCTGGATTGCGCCAGCGTAAGGATGGATGACGACGCGGGCGGCCTGATGGCGGCCAAATACGTGCTTGAGCTGGGGCACCGCCGCATCGCGGGTTTTTTCAAAACCGACGACCTGCAGGGAGTTCGGAGAATGAAGGGATATATTCGCGCATGCCGGGAGTATCAGCTGTCCTCCGAGGCCGGGGCGATCGTTCGTTATTCGACCGAGGACAAGGGAGAGCGTCCGCAGCGCATGCTGAAGGAAATGCTGATGTCCGCGCAGCCCCCTACCGCAATCGTATGCTACAACGACCAGCTTGCCGTCTCGCTGCTGGATACCGTAAGGGAGCTGGGGCTGAGAATTCCGGAGGATCTGTCTATCATCGGCTACGACGATTCCTTCCTGGCTACGGCGACGGAAATTAAGCTTACGACGATCGAGCATCCGAAGTCCAGGCTAGGCGAGCGTGCCGCGAATCTGCTCATCGCGCAGATGGAGAAAGGAATCGTTCCCTCGAAGCAAGAGGTGCTGTATCCGCCCAAGCTGATTGTCCGGCAATCGACGGCGGAGAAGAGTTGACGGAACAACTCGACACACCTGTACGTACAAGTGTATAATGTGACCTGTGAAGGTTATTTCGAATAGCAGCCATAATGTGATAATAACAAGGAAAGGGAGTGTTTTGACTTGTTAGATCAACTTAAGGAAATCGTATGCAGAGCCAACGCCGAGCTGCCAAAATACGGATTGGTGACGTTTACTTGGGGGAATGTCAGCGGCTTTGATCGAGCCTCCGGACTTATGGTCATCAAGCCCAGCGGCGTGCCCTATGAGGAGCTGAAGCCCGAGCATATGGTTGTCGTGGATCTGGAGGGCAAGGTCGTCGAAGGAAGCATGCGTCCTTCCTCGGATACGCCGACTCACCTGGTGCTCTACCGCGCGTTTCCCAACGTGGGAGGAATCGTCCATACCCACTCTCCCTGGGCGACGATCTGGTCGCAGGCGGGGCAAGGCATTCCGGCGCTTGGCACGACGCAGGCCGATTATTTCTACGGGACAATTCCTTGCACGCGGGCGATGACGAACGCGGAAATTCAGGGCGCTTACGAGGCCGAGACGGGCAACGTCATCGTGGAAACGTTCCAAGGCATCGATCCGGACCGGGTTCCCGGCGTATTGGTCAACAGTCACGCACCGTTCGCTTGGGGCAAGGATGCGATGGACGCCCTGCATAACGCGGTCGTACTGGAGGAGGTTGCCAAGATGGCCTACCACACGAGACAGCTTAATGCGGGCGTGCCTTCCATGAACCAGGTGCTGCTCGACAAGCATTATTTGCGCAAGCATGGCGCGGCCGCTTATTACGGACAGCCCGGCGATTCCAAGCATTAGCATTTAACCTAACCATGAACAGGGAGTGCTTACTATGAGCCAAAAATTCGCAATCGGCGTTGATTACGGCACGCAATCGGGACGCGCGGTTCTTGTAGATCTATCGAACGGCAATGAGATCGCGGACCATGTGACTCCTTATCCCCACGGCGTCATCGACGAGACGCTGCCGACATCCGGCCGCGCGCTGGAGCACGATTGGGCCCTGCAGCATCCGGACGATTACTTGGAGGTGCTGCGGCGTTCGGTTCCCGAGGTGCTGCGGCAATCGGGCATCTCCCCGTCGGACGTAATCGGCCTAGGCATCGATTTTACGGCCTGCACGATGCTGCCCGTCGATGCAAGCGGCGTGCCGCTGTGCTTCAAGCCCGAGTGGAAGGATAATCCCCATGGCTGGGTGAAGCTGTGGAAGCATCATGCCGCTCAGGACGAGGCTGATCGTCTGAATGCAATCGCAGCGGAGCGCGGCGAGAAGTTCCTTCCTCGCTACGGCGGCAAGATTTCCTCTGAATGGATGATCGCAAAGATCTGGCAGATCGTCAACGAGGCGCCGGAGGTATACGAGGCGACGGACTTGTTCACGGAAGCGACCGACTGGGTCGTCTCCCAGCTGACCGGCAGCTTCGTGCGCAACAGCTGTACGGCGGGCTACAAGTCGATCTGGCACAAGCAGGACGGCTATCCGAGCGATGATTTCTTCCAGGCGCTCGATCCTCGTCTGGCCAATCTGACCGCCACGAAGCTGCGCGGCGAGATCGCTCCGCTCGGCACGAAGGCGGGCGAGCTGACGGAGGAGATGGCGAAGCTGACCGGGCTTAACGCAGGAACCGCCATCGCGGTAGGCAACGTCGACGCGCATGCCGCGGTGCCGGCTGTGGGCGTAGTGACTCCGGGCAAGCTTGTCATGGCGATGGGAACATCGATCTGCCATATGCTGCTCGGCTCTGAGGAAGTGGAAGTAGAGGGCATGTGCGGCGTCGTCGAAGACGGAATTATTCCGGGTTATCTCGGTTATGAAGCGGGCCAATCGGCTGTCGGCGATATTTTCGAATGGTTCGTGGAAGAAGCGGTTCCCGCTTATGTGAAGGAAGCGGCCGAGAAGGAAGGCGTGGGCGTCCATCAATGGCTGACGGAGCGGGCGTCGGCCTACAAGCCGGGAGAGACGGGCTTGCTTGCTCTGGACTGGTGGAACGGCAACCGCTCCGTACTCGTAGATACGAATCTGACGGGTGTCGTGGTCGGCTACAGCCTGTTGACGAAGCCGGAGGAGATGTACCGAACGCTGCTGGAGGCTACGGCCTACGGCACGCGCAAGATCATCGACGTCTTCCATGGCAACGGGGTCCCGGTAGAGGAAGTCTATGCCTGCGGCGGTCTGCCGCAGCGCAATGCGCTGCTGATGCAGATCTACGCGGACGTGACCAATCGGGAGATCAAGGTTGCCGATTCCAAGCAGACGCCGGCGGTCGGAGCCGCAATGTTCGGCGCGGTCGCTGCGGGAAGCGCCCGGGGCGGCTACGACAGCGTCGTGGACGCGGCCAAGGCGATGGCGCGGGTGCGCGAGGAGACGTTTAAGCCGATTGCCGAGAATGTTGCGGTATACGAGAAGCTGTATCAGGAATACAGCACGCTGCACGATTACTTCGGACGCGGAGCCAACGATGTCATGAAGCGACTGAAAGCGCTGAAGGACGAAGCGGCCCGCTAAAATAGTCCTGTGTCAAAATAGGGAGCTGTCCCGGGTTTACGGGCGGTTCCCTATTTTCATGGACAAAAGATTCAAAAAAATTAAAAAAAATGTCGAAAGTTGTTGCAACCTTTTGCGTTTTCGATTGTGTATATAGTGAACAACATTGAGAACAGGAAGGTTGATGACGATGAGAAAAAGAATGTTGAAGAGAACGGCACTGGGATGGATGGCGGCAATTCTCGTCGCGAGTACGGCATTTGGCCCAACAAGCGAAGTGGCCAACGCCGAAGAAGTGCAGCCGACGGCTGTCAGCGCGCCTTCCGAACCGATCGCCCGGACCGCAGCTCCGGCGGTGGAGCTGTTCAGCGTATTCAATCCGAGCCATTTGTATCTGGACAATGGAAGCCATGCAATAACGGCAACCACAGGCAAGGTCACCGTCAACGCCGTGACATCGGCCTTGGTGGTCGTCGATTCGATCGGCATTACGTTCTATGTTGAGAAATGGTCCGGCAGCGCTTGGGAGATCGTCGGTTCAGGCTCCACGGTAGGTACGAACAATGCTACTTATTATTCCACCACCTTCAGCAAGTCGGTTACGGCGGGCTATTACTATCGGGCCAGAACGAAGCACTGGGTAATTAAAAACGGCACCTACGAAGAGGGCGAAGTCATCAGCGGATCGGTTCTGGGAATATAGTGGGCGTCTTGAACGAGTGGATTAAGGAAACGCATCCTCAACCGGAGGCTGCGGACATTCCCGAGGATACGCTGATTACCATTACCTTTCATCAAGAGATTAACCGCAATACGCTGAATACGAGGAACATCCTCATTCTGGACGGCAACAACGGTGGCCGTCTCATATCCAGCCGATTTCTGTTCCGCTACGAATCGGATTCCAGAACGCTGTTCATCTATTCCAAGGATGAATTCGAGCAATTGGGCGCGCGCAATACGATTGAAATCATTCTTACGGGAAGAATTGCCAATATCCGCAATGTGAGAATGGAAGTCCCTTATCATCTGAGATTCACGACGCGATAAGGAAAACAGAGGCTGCAGCGTAAGGTCGTCAATCGACCGGTCGCTGCAGCCTCTGTTCGTTAGTCTCCCGTGCGCATATTTTCATACATCCGAACGAGGTCCTCGCTGCTCGTTCGGCCGCTTAGCGTAATGTACAGATCGTGCTCCGCGGCCTCCAGGGAGTTGTTTCCGTCCAGCGAGGTGAGGATGCCGAATCCGTCCCCCAATGGAATCTGCTGAACATTTACGCCTTGAAGCGTGTTTTTGAACCCGAGGTGGGAGTTGGTGTTGCTTTTACGTATAAGAATCGTCATGAACGAGCCGTCTTCCGATTTGAACGCATAGATCGCTTGATCCGCCTTGTCCCGTCCGTCATAGAAGTACAGGCTGGCGTGGTCGAACGAATATCCTGCAGGAAGATACCCGAACACGGGAGCCTGGAAGGATAACAGCTTGGCTGCTTTCGCTTCCGTTACGGACGCGAGCAGCGTCGAGTCGTTCATCTGTTCAAAGGATAGCCCCTCCAGATGGGCAGGGGGAGGGGCCGTCTTCGCTTTCGGAAGCTCAGAGCTCTCATCCCGCCCGAAGAAGAAGCCCATGATGCCCGAAGGATATTCCTTAAGCGTGGCGTACAGCGGCTGGAATGCCTTGACGGCCCGTTCGTTGCCGAAGAGGAAGGCTCCCAGAACAAGGGATGCGGCGATGATGGCCAGCTTGGACAACGCTGAGCGTCTGCCGCTCTTGCGGTGTCGCGCATTCAGCTGTTGCCGTACGGCGTCCCAGGAAGCGCGATGATCGACGGTCATAGAGTCTTGGGCCGAATGAGACGCTTCGAAGGCGGCATCGAACAGCCGATCGAATTGCGTTTTATTCATCTCGGTTCCCCCAATCCTTGAATAGTTTTCGCTTCAAATAGCTTCGCGCGCGGTTCAATTTATGTTTAACCGCGACCTCCGTCTCTTGAATCTCGACGGCAATCTCCTTGTAGGACAAGCCTTTCTTCCACTTGAGCTCAATCAGCGTGCGCTGCTCGGGCTTCATCCCTTTCAGATGACGGGAAATGTGCTCTTCGAGCGATTTGGCCACGACCTCCTGCTCGACCGATCCTCCGGCGGCCTGCATATAGGGGCTTCCATCCCAAGCGACCTCAAGACTGATCTCGTTTCGTATCTTTTTTTGCTTGCGTATGTAATTAATCGTCAGGTTTTTGGCAACGACTTTAATCCAGGCCTTCATGTGGTCTTCGTTCTCGACGGAAGGGCTTTTGACGAGCGTCGTCATAAACGCCTCCTGAATGATATCCTCGGCAGCGGAATGATCGTGAATCATATACATGATCGGCTTGTATAGGAAATGATAAAACTCGCGGTAAATTTCTTCTTGAAGCGATACGTTTAGCCTGTGAAAATTCGAACCGAGCAGGAGTAGCAAGTTCGGTTGCATACGAGAATTCACCCAATTCCTACGGTTGTGGTCGACGAATAAACGATTCTTCCTTCAGTGTAGTCGAAATGGGAGGGCTAGAGAAGCTTAAATTGTTAACTTTTTGTCGTCGCGAGCGGAAGATCGGGACGGCTTGTCCGGATTTCCGGACTGTTCGTCTCGAATTCCGCAAACCGTAGCATGTAAATAGAGGAAGGGGCATTGCTCTTGCGTCGTTCAACTGTCTGGAAGCTGGCGGCTATGCTGGCTGCCGTCGCCGCGCTGCTATGGCTGGATTTCAAGGTCATTCGGGTCAATCCGGAGTCCATTCGCCAGTGGGTGCTGTCCTTTGGCTGGATTGCGCCGATCCTGTATATCGGCATGTATATCGCGAGGCCATTCATCCTGTTTCCGGCGTCCGTCCTCTCGATGGCGGGAGGGTTGGCGTTCGGAACCTGGCTCGGCATGCTTTATACGCTTGTCGGAGCCGTTACGGGAGCGGTGCTGTCTTTTCTCGCGGCAAGGAAAATCGGCAGAGGCTTGTTCAAGGGCAAGCAAGATAAGCGGCTGCTCAAAATCGAAAGGGCGATGGAGCGTCGAGGCTTTATGATGGTGCTTCTGCTGCGACTAGCCCCTTTCGTGCCCTTCGATCTCGTGAGCTATGCGGCCGGGGCGGCAAGCGTAAGGCTGCGGGCATTTCTGCCCGCAACCTTGATCGGTACGCTTCCGGGGACGTTTGCCTACAACTTTCTCGGGTCCAGCCTCACGAAGGGCGACTGGCGGCACTTTGCTGTCGCTGCCTGCGTATTCGCCGCTGCGCTTGCGGCCCCTCTTCTGCTTCGACGCAAAGTAGAGCGGGAGATGGAGCCCGGGAACGACAATCAGAGAGGCACCGGAATGGCTCCTGTCAAAGAGTAGAAAAGCTCCAGGCCAATGATGCTGCCCGGCTCGGCGGGCAGGTTCAGCAGCGTCTGCGGAATAACCCGTCCGTTATACCGGAGAAGGACTTCTACGCCATCGCCTATCGGGATGCCCGCGACATTGCGAATGAAGCCCGCAGGACCGAAGTCGACCAAGCCGGTCGAGAGCAGCGCCTGGCGAATCGTAATTCCCGGAAAGAACGGAATAAAGTTCGTAAAGTTCACTCTCGGGAATGAAGCCCCGCCATTTATTCTTACTGTAATGAATGCAGGAGGAAGGGGCTGAGGTCCAGGGATGGGAATCGGGATGGGAATTGGAATTGGAATCGGGAATGGTCCGGGACCCGGAAAAGGAGGTCGCGGCGGCGGAAAAGGACCTGGTCCGGGTCCGGGAAAAGGAGGTCGCGGCGGCGGAAAAGGACCTGGTCCGGGACCGGGAAAAGGCGGCATCGGCATCGGGAAAGGTCCGGGTCCAGGTCCAGGACCGGGCATCATCGGCGGCATCGGCATCGGGAAAGGACCTGGTCCGGGTCCGGGACCGGGAAAAGGCGGCATTGGCGGCGGGAAAGGGCCGGGACCGGGCCCTGGACCGGGCATCGGCATCGGGAAAGGACCTAGCCCGGGACCGGGCCCAGGACCGGGCATCGGCATCGGGAAAGGCCCTGGTCCGGGACCGGGACCAGGCATCGGCGACGGGAAAGGTCCGGGACCGGGGCCCGGAAACAAGCCTCCGCCAGCCCCGCCGGGCCCCAGCAGTCCTCCAAGCAAGCCGCGCTCCTGCTCCTGCGGAAATACCCACCAGGGAATGGGGCGAGCGATTGGCGGCGCTAGTTCATCGTTCTGATGCAGATGCACGACTTCGCCCTTGGGAGATTCCTTTTTGCCTGTTTTGCCGGTTGTATTTTTGGTAGATAGCTGCAAGGGACGAGAGGACAGCTTGGCTTTCGGATCGGTGGCTGACTTCCTCAAGAGAGGCTTGGCGCCGGACGAGCGTAATTTCGACACGAGTCTTTCCTCCTTCTGCTCTGGGCGTATGACGGTTAATGCAAGATATGCGCCCACACGGATGCAGGTGCCACAGAACAAGCTTCAGGCCCGGATTCAACAGAAGCAGAGAATATTGTAAGTAATCGTAAGTTCGTGCAATGAACCTGCGGGAAGGGGAGCCTATAATGAGGTAGACTTCAATGAAAGCGGTTTCTGGAGGTGGAAAACTGAATAATCGGGACCCCAAAGACGTGCCTTTATGGGTGCTGGCGTGGCCGATCGCTTTGGAGCTGCTGCTGCAATATGTAATGGGCGCCGCGGATACGTTGATGATCAGCTCCATATCCGATCAAGCGGCAGCTGCGGTCGGCTTGTCCAACCAAGTGCTTCATGCCGTTAACATGCTGTTCCTGTTCGTCAATGCGGGAGCCGGAATCGTACTGGCCGTACGCTGGGGCTCCGGCCGGATGGAACAGGCTCGCCAGGTCGCGGCGCTTGCGCTTCGGCTAAACCTTGCGATCGGCTTGCTTCTTGGCATCGCGCTAGCGCTTGGCAAGGAAGCGATACTGGCTGCCATGCAGGTGCCGGCGGAGGTGCTTCCGGACGCCCGGCTGTATCTGGGCGTCGTCGGAGCCGGAACCGTGCTGGTTTCTCTGCATACCTCTGCGGCCGCTTCCCTTCGAAGCTCCGGGGACACCCGAAGTCCCATGTACGTAGCGCTGGCCATGAACGCGATTCATCTGATTCTGAACGTGGTGCTTATTTACGGAGCATGCGGCTTTCCCGGGCTGGGAACGCAAGGCGTGGCGATCTCAACCCTGCTCAGTCGGTCGCTGGCAGTCGTCTTTTCTTTGTGGCTGCTATACAGAACGTTTCCCGGCATCTTCCGTCGGCTCGGGTTCAACCGGTCGACCTTGTCGACCTTTCGCGATATTGTCAGGGTCGGCTGGCCGATTACGCTCAGCAACAGCTCCTATAATTACGTTCAGACCGTCTTATTTTCCTTGATCGCTTCGCTCGGAACGGTCCCGCTCGCCGCCTTTACGTACATGAATACGATTCAAGGGCTGCCGACGTTGATCGGCTCGGCTATCGGGCTTGCGGTGCAGATACGCATCGGTCAGCGGTACGGAGCCGGACGGGTGGAGGAAAGTCATCGGAGCGCCTATGCGGCTGTTAGGCTTGGTTGGGCGGTTATGTCGGCCGCAGCGCTGGCGCTGTTCTGGTTTCGAAAGGAAATTATTGGGTTTTATACGGAGGACCCGGAGGTGATCTCGCTGGCGATGGCGATTTTTGCCCTTTACTTGGTGTTGCAGCCGCTCAAGATGACGACGATGGGGTTTGCCCAGTCTTTATACGCGGTAGGCGACAACAAGTACGTGACTTTCGTCGGGATGGGGTCGATGTGGCTTCTCGGGGCGGGCGGAGCTTATCTGCTGGGCATTCGGATGGAGCTGGGGCTAATCGGCGTATATGCCGCGCTGATGGTGGACGAGTTCACAAGAGGCACCTTTGCCTGGCTCAGATGGAGGAGCGGCAAATACCGGGGAAATGCGGCTATAGCCGATAGGCGGAAAGCAAGCGGAAGCGAGCGTTCATCGGACCGCTGGAGCTCTCCCCAATAATGCGAAGGGCCTCCCGCAAGCGATGAGCGGGAGGCCCTTGCTATATGTCCTTCTCCTAGACGGTCCGGCTCAGCATAACGGCCGAGCGAAGAATGATCTCGCGGTAGGTCGGATGGAAGAAGGGGCTGCCGTCGTGTCCATTCATCAGGTAAACGACTTGTCCTTCGCCATAGGCATGCGTCCATCCGGCAGGCCATTTCTTGCCGTCATATTCGTAATCCAGCAGGATGGTCGTTTCCAGTCCTTCGACAAAATCAAACTGATACGGCTCGTCGGTGACCGTGAAGGGCTCGATCCCCCGTACCAGGTCGTGATCGTCCGCGGCTGCGCGGATTTCCAGAATGCCGTAAGGCGGATGCCCGTTCAGTCTGGCCCCCATCATACGCATCAATTCCTCGCTGGTCTGAAGAGAGATGCCGTTATGAATAACGAGCAAGCCTCCCCCGTTCCGCACATAGCCGAGCAGGCCTTGAATCTGCTCCTCGGACAGCTCGCGCCGCCAGCAATCCGTGTAGGAGATGACAAGCGCATATTGTCCGATGTTCTCGGCGCGGAGCTGATCGTAATCCTCCGTGCACACTGTCTCCAGATGATCGCGGAGCAGGTCGGTAACCGGAAGATCCATGTTCGGAAGCTGATGATATTTGAAGTTCGTGTAATCCCCCAGGACGAGGGCTTTGGCTTTGTCGCTCATGTAAGTGCCTCCTGCATACGAGTTAGTGTCTTCTAGTAGGCCAAATCCTGTCCCAGCCAGTTCAGAAATGCGGGCTTATTGGTCTGATAGGTGCGATACCGCAGGATGATCTCAATCAAATGACTTGCGGAAAATTCGGGCGTCAGGTCCGCGCTCGTATTCAGGCTGCCTCCCAGACGGCCCTGCACCCAGCCCGGATGCAGGTTCAAGACATGGCCTCCCAAATCGCGAATCTTGTTGTATGTGATCGTAGAATGCATGTTAAGGGAAGCTTTGGACATGCAATAGGCATAGCCGTTCGTGCGCCAGCTTTGGTTCAGGCTGCCCGCCTCCGAAGAGATGTTGGCGACCAGCCGCCCTGCTCCGTTCAGGAGCAGCGGCATGAACGCGTGCGTGACCCGGAGCGCGCCAAGCGCGGTCACGTTGTAGGTGCGAAGCATGGAGTCGAAGTCCATGGCTTCGGTAATCGTCCGGCCGGAGTTGGCCGAGTCTACGATTGCGGCGTTGTTCAGGATAATCTCAAGCTTGTCGGTTCTGGAGCCGACCTGTTCCCTCGCCTGACGGACGCTGTTGCCCGATCCGACGTCAAGCGGCAGCGGGATCAGTCTGCCGGGATGCTCCCGTTCCGTATGCTCAAGCTCGCTCCAATCGGACGCGTATTGGCCGGCGAACACCGTATAGCCGTTGCGCACAAGCCCCTTGGCGAGCTCCAGGCCCAAGCCCCGATCGGCTCCGGTAACCAAAGCATAACGATTCATATTGTTCATCCTCCCCATGGATAATCGGATTATTGGTCGCCGGGCTTACCAGGGTAGCTTTCTGCCCAGATAATCGAGAAACGCCGGCTGGTTCGTTTGATAAGTGCGATAACGCCCGATGATGTCCATCAGCTTCTGCGCGGCAAATTCCGGTGTTAGATCGGCGGTCGTGTCCAGCTTGCCGCTCAGTTTTCCTTGCATCCATCCGGGGTGCAGGTCAAGCACATGCCCGCCAAGCTCCTTGATTCGATTGTAGGTGATCGTGGAATGCATGTTCATGGCCGTCTTGGCCATGCAATAGCCATAGAAGCCCGTGCGCCAGCTCTGGTTGATGCTTCCGGCCTCGGAGGATACATTCACGATAAGCTTGCCGTCCCCGCCGAGCAGAGGCTCTATCAACGCGTTCGTTACGCGAAGGGAGCCGAGCCCGGTTACGTTAAACGTGCGAAGCATGTCATCGATATCGAGCTCCTCATCGAGGATGCTGTTTTTTCGGTCATTGCCGATGATCGCCGCGTTGTTGATCAGCAGCTCGAGCTTGTCCGTCTTGCTCCGGATCTCGGCGGCGAAGGCTTTGACGCTGTCATCGTTTCCCACATCCAACGGAACAGCGAAGAGCTGTTCGGGATATTCGGCCTGCAGCGCCGTCAGTTCTTCTCCGTCGGAGATGTACTTGCCCGCGAACACCGAATATCCTTTCGCTAACAGCTGCCGGCAGAGCTCCAGGCCCAAGCCCCGGTCCGCTCCCGTCACGCTTGCGTATTTCTTCATATCGTTACACTCTCCTAGAATGGGATCAGCCTTTCAACGCGCCGGCGGTCAAGCCTTCGATAATATATTTCTGAGCCAGCAGGAATACGGCGACGATCGGGATCATGGACAGGCAGGCGGCTGCGAAAGCCAGCCCGTATTCGGTCGAATTCTCGCCGAAGAAATAAAACTGCTGCACGGTTAACGTTTTGACGGCTTCTTTCTGAAGCACGATCAGCGCGACGTTAAAGTCGTTCCACATCCATAGGACGTAGAGGACGGCAAGGCAGGAGGTAATCGGCTTCAGCAGCGGAAACACAATCTGCCAGAACGTCCGGTAAGGTCCGCAGCCGTCGATTATCGCGGCCTCTTCCAGCTCTCTGGGAACGGACTTGATAAATCCGATCAATAGAAAGGTGCAGTAAGGAATGCTCGTTCCGACCAGTATGAGCACCGCTCCCGTGAGCGAATTGAGCAGCATCGTCGTCTTGAGCAGCTTGTAGACCGGAATCATTATAATCTGAAAAGGAATCATCAGAGCCGCAAGCAGGAGCGCCTCGGCGAGCCTGTAGCCTCTCTTGGCATAGTTTCTGGCGATCACGTAGGCGCCCATCGCGCTGGACAGAATGATCAGCGTCGTGGAGGCGGCCGTGACGATCAGGCTGTTGAAGAACGATCTGCCCATATTCATCGTATCCATCGCCTTGGAATAATTGGCGAAGGCGAGCTTCTGAGGCAGGGCGAGAACCGATTCCGCGATTTCCAGCGGGGTCTTGAAGGAAGTGGCGACAGACAGGTAAAAAGGAGTCAGGAAGACGACCGCAAGCAACAGAACGAGCAGATTGATCATCCAATGCTTGAGGGAGGCCGCTTTGTAAGTCATTAAGCTTCGATCTCCTTTCTGCGCAGCAAGCGGGATACGGTCAGGCCGACGATAAGCAGGAAGGCCATGAACAAGAAGGCAAGCGCTTGTCCGTAACCGGCCTTGTTATAGGCGAACAAATAATTGTAAATATAGATGGCCAGCGTTTCGGTCGCCCGAACAGGGCCGCCGCCGGTTGCGACGAGGGGAAAGGCGAACTCGCGCAAGCCGCTCGTCAGCGACAAGGTAATGCATACGGTGAACGCCGGGACGATCATTGGAACCGTGACGCGGATGAAGCGCTGCCATGCGCCTGCGCCGTCCACGGTCGCGGCTTCATAGAGCTCCTTGGGAACGCCGCTGAGCGATGCCAGGTAAATCAGCATGCTGATGCCCACGTTATGCCACACGGCGAGAATGACGATTCCGAGTAAAGCCGTGCCGGTGCTGCTGAACAAGCTCTGGATGTTGAACAGCTCTCTGAACAGATCCTTGTAGATGAAGGACCAGACGAACGCGGTCAGGACCGGGCTCAAGGCGTTGGGAATGAAGAAAATAAGACGCGAGGCGTTGCGGCCGCGAAAAGTCCGGTTCAGGGCAAGCGCAAGCCCCAGCGCGAGAAGGTTGTTGGCAACGACGTACATCAAGCCGTAGGCCAGCGTATTTTTTAACGGAATCAGCACGTCTGGGCTGATGAAGATGTTCCGGTAATTATCGAAGCCGATATAGTTCATCGTTTTGGACAAGCCGTTCCAATCGGTAAAAGAAACCTCTATTCCCATGAAAAACGGAGTCAGCATGGCAAAGGTAAAAAAGAGAGCGATCGGAAGCAGGAAGGACAGTTGGACGGCCGTCCTGCGGAATTGAATGCGTGTCATCGGTTTATCTCCACTCCTCCCGGATAGAAGGCTCCGCCCGGATTAACGGGCGGTCCCCCTTCCTCGGTCCATCTGTCTTATTTGCCGCTTGTCTTGGCGATTCTGTCGAATTCGGCGTCCAGACGCTTCAGCGCCGCATCGACGTCGCGTTTGGAATCCATAAGGAATTCTACTGTTTTCTGAGCGAGCGCATTGCTGTATTCCGTAGAGAAGTTGGTGCGAATGCCGGTGTAGTCGAATACTTCCCCGCTGTCCCGATAGGCGATAATTTCCTGGAAGGTCGGATTTTGAGGAAGCGGTACATCCTTGATCAAGGACAAGCCGCCCTTGTTGTTCTGCAGAGATTCGCCCATCTCCTTGGTTGCGACCTGCTCAAGGAATTTAAGCGCCCACTCTTTGTTCGGCGAATCCTTGTATACGGCGAGTCCGCCGATTCCGCTGCCCAGCGGGAGGTTGTTCTGCGCCTTGTCCTCGGACCAAGGGAACGGGAAGAAACCGAGGCGCACGTCCGGGTTGATTTTTTTGATGGCGTCCACCATGAAGGAGCCGTGCTGAATGATGCCCGCCTTGCCCGTAGCGACCAGCGACAGCGCCGAGTTGGCGTCCGTGCCGAACGGATCGGTCTGCGCATAAGCGAACCGGTCGTTCAGCCGCTCCAGAATGCCGCGCATTTGATCGTCGTCGGCGAAGCGCAGCGTACGGTCCTGCAGCTGGGTAATCCACTCCGGATTGACCGACAGGGCGCCTGCCCGCCAGTCCGCGCCGATGTCTCCGTTGACGTAATAGTTTTCCTTGAAGCCGGCCGCCATGCCGGCGAAGCCCGCTTGCTTCAGCTTCTCCAGCGTGTCCTTGAAGGCGCTGTACGTTCTCGGAACCTCCGTAATGCCGGCTTTCTCGAACACATCCTTGTTATAGATAACGCCGTTGGCGTTCATGTCGAACGGCAGCGCATACAGCTTGCCGTCGATGTATTGGCGCTCGATCGAGTTGACGTTGCTCATGAACGGCTGATCCGTCAGGTCCAGGACAAACCCTCCGTCAAGAAAATCGCGGTTGGCATCGTTCAGGTTGACCAGAAGCATAATGTCCGGAGCGTCGTCGCTGGCGATTTTGGTTTTCAGCATCGTATTGTACTTGTCCGTATTGGCGGCGATTTCTTCGACTTCCACATTAGGATATTTCGCCGTGAAGTTCGAGATCATATCTGCAACCCACACGCGCGCGCCCTCCTCGACCATAAGATGCGCGATCGTCAGCTTGACCTTCGGCTGATTGCCGGCCTGAGCGCTTTCCGCTCCAGGCGTTGCGGATGGCGAGGCCTTGTCGTTCTGGTTGCCTCCGCATCCGATGATGACCCCGAGTATTGCGATAATTAAAGTCAAGCCCATCCACTTCTTCATTTTTCGGTTGCCCCTCTCGAATTGTAGGTTGTGGGGAGGCGAAGGGAGGTCCGCCGTCCTAAAGCTATTATAGGGAGCTTCTGAATGCGTTTTCATTACACGATGTTACGAGAAATTGGACGATCTTATGGGAGTGGCGAACCGGGGCGTTCCGGCTTCAAGCACATGCCGGAATGGCTGAAGATTGTACTATTTTTCGTAGTTTTGTTTAATGATAGCCTTCCCGTCAGCACGTATAATATTTATATTCCGCAGAATGGAAAGCGCTTTCATGTGGATGGTTTTGCAGCTTTCCCTGTAACCGCTATCAAGTATAATGGGAGAAGAACCACATCCGGTAGGCAGCAGCCTCTGTCTCTGCCTCTGCATCGAAAAGAGGATCAACATGAGGATTCCACTGCGGAGCGCCACGATACGCAACCTTAGAAGCCCCCGAATCCGTACTCGCCTGCTTTTCTCTTATTTGGCGGTTATTTTGCTCACGGTGACGATGATCGGTTACTTGACCTATTGGATATCTACGAAAGAGATTGTCAGCAACACGAAGGCCTTCTCCGCGATGCTGACGGACCAGCTGTCGTTCTCGGTGCCCGGGCGCGCCGACAGCTTCGAGCAAAGCACCTACGCGATTCAGAATAATGAACGGCTGTTCGCGCTCGTGTCCGAAAGCATGGCTTTCGCCACAACGGAACAAGTGTACCATAATCGCCGGAACGTGGAGTCGATTCTGAGTCTCTTCTTCGGATTGAGCCGGGATATCAAAACCGTGCTGGTGCAGTCGGAGGAAGGCCACCTGTACTGGTATGAGCGAAGCTCCTACCTGAGCCTGAGCGGCAGCATGAGCGGCAAGGAGGCCAGAGAGCTGTACAACTGGGCGGATAGCCGCCTGGAGGCGGCGGGAAGTCCGCAGTCGCTGTGGCTTCCGGCGAAGAACGAAGGGGAAATCGTCTATACCCGCAAGCTTATTGACGCGAATACGCTGCGCTCCTACGGCAGAATTATTTTTTATCTGGACAGCGGGTACCTCGACGCCGTTAGCGGCAATCATAATCAGATTTACGGGGGATCGACGGCGATTCTCAATCGCCGCGGAGAGGTGCTGTACGCGGAAAACAATGTCCGGCCGGTTATTCAGGCTTGGCAGCGGGATACCGAGCATCGGCTGGAGACCCAAACCTTGATCACGGCTGAAGGCCAGGATTACTATCTGACTCGGCAGTTTTCCGAGAATGCGAGCTGGGAAGCGCTCCATATCGTTCCGAGATCGGAGCTGCTGCAGCCTTCCCAGCGGCTGAAGGCTTACTTGCTGCTGACGTGCGCCGTCTCCCTTGTCGTGACGGCGATGCTCGCTCTATGGATATCGGGCTCCGTTACACGCAGCATCCAGAAGCTGGAGAGGACGATGAGGCGAGTCGAGGAGGGCGATTTCTCCGTACAGGTCAAGTCTTCCAGCCGGGACGAGATCGGTCTGCTCGGCCAGAGATTTAACGTGATGGTCGCTCGCATCAACGAGCTGATTCAGAATCTTTATGTCGAACGACTGGCCAAGCAGCAAGCGGAATTCCAAGTGCTTAAGGCACAGATCCATCCCCATTTTCTGTACAACACGCTCGGCTCCATTCTCTGGCTGGCCAACAGGGACAAGCATCCGACCATTGAGCAAATGGTCAAAAACCTGATCGGCCTGCTCAATACGTCGGTCAAGCGGAAGAGCGAGTTCGTCACGGTGCGCGAGGAATTCGATTATATCGACCATTATCTCGGCATTCAGGCCTTTCGCTACGAGAACCGCTTCCGCGTCGTACGGGAGGTGGAGCCGACTTTGCTCGATTGCATGATGCTTCATTTTATTTTGCAGCCGCTTGTGGAGAACGCCCTGCAGCATGGTATCGAGATGTCCAAGGGCAACGGTCTGCTGATTCTGCGAGCCTATACGGCCGGTTCCTGCCTCGTGCTTGAGGTGGAGGACAACGGCGTGGGCATGAGCAAGGAAAAGCTTGAACGAATGCTGCGTCGGGAGAACGAAAGCTTGTACCCGGGCCTGCACAGCATTGGCGTCCGAAACGTGAACGAACGGATCAAGCTGTATTACGGCGAAGACTACGGCCTCCGCTTCTCCTCGACAGAGGGCAAGGGAACGGTGGCCACCGCGCTTCTGCCGCTCGACATTCGACTAGGAGGGGCTAAGCATGCAGCAGGTGATGATCGTAGAGGATGATGTGATGTACCGCTATGCGATACGTTCGAGCATGGAGTGGGAGAAGGAGGGCTTTCGCATCTGCGGGGAGGCCATCAACGGGAAGCATGCGTTGGATCTGCTGCAGGATTGCCGTCCGGATATCGTCCTTACGGATATCAACATGCCCGAGATGAACGGAATCGATCTGATCGTCGAATTGCGCCAGAAGCACCCGCTGATTCAGATCGTCGTGCTCAGCTCGTATGATGATTTTCATTTCGTCAAGCAGGCTTTGAAATCGGGGGCCCAGGATTACCTGCTTAAGCATGAGCTGGATTCCTCCGAGCTTGCGGGCGTGATGAAGCGCCTGAAGGATAGTTCGGATGCGGCGCAGACGGGGGCGGAAGAAAGGGACGGACTGGATATTCCGGTCAAGGAGACGACGCATCGCGAGGTGCAGCAATTGATGGACTACATCAAGGCGAACTACGGGCAGCCGATCACGCTGCAGCAGCTGTCCCAGCATCTGTACCTGAGTCCGAATTACCTGTGCAGCTTGTTTAAGCAAGAGACGGGCATTACGATCGTCGATTACATCAAGCAGTTCCGTATTGAAATGGCGAAGCAGCTGCTGGAGAGCTCTCACCTGAAGGTCTACGAGATCGCGGAAAGAGTCGGGTTTACAAGCTCCTCCTACCTGTGCCGGGTGTTTAAGGAAATGACGGGGATCAACATTAACGAGTACAAGCGAACGATCCATTAGAAGTAAATACAAACGGCTTGCGCGGTCCAAGAAGGACAGCGCAAGCCGTTTGTGTGCGGAGCGGCGGTCGTCGAGGGCGCGTTCCGCCGTTCATTCATACAGAAGAGGTCTCGGTCAATGTCTTCACCTTGCGATCGGACGGAAGCAGGAAGCCCATCATTCCGAGCAAAGGCAGGAACGAGGTGGCGACGATGACAAAGGTCAGATCGGTAAGGTCGATAAGTCCCCCCAGTCCTACCGCTCCAAGCGCGCCCATGCCGAAGGCCAGACCGGTGATGAGGCCGGATACCGTGCCGACCTTTCCCGGAACAAGCTCCTGCACGTAGACGACGGTGACGGAGAAGCTGCTGTGGTTAATAAGTCCGAGAATGAACAGCAGAATATAGCACCATACCTCGCTTGCGATCGGCAGCAGCATGGCGAACGGGGCGGCGCCCAGTACGGAGAAGAGAATGACGTTTTTGCGGCCGAAACGGTCGGCCAGCGGGCCGCCGAAGAAGGTTCCGGCAATTCCCGCGCCCATGTACAGGAAGATGTACATTTGAGACTGGGGCACCGTAATGTCGAATCGCTCGATCAAATAGAAGACAAAGTAGTTGGATAAGCCCGCTCCATACCAGGAGCGCGCAAACACAATCAACACGACAAGCGTAATGGCAAACAGAATCTGCTTGCGCTTGCGGGGATCGAGCTCCCGAACCTTAATCTCTTTCTTGCGCAGCGGCATACGGTCAAGATAGCCGCGATACCATCGCGAGACCCACACTTGAATGGCAACGCCGAGAGCGGCGACTCCCGTAAACCAGATGGCCCCCTTCTGGCCGTAAGGGAAGAAAATAAAGGCGGTCATTAGCGGAGCCAGGGCGCTGCCTGCGTTTCCGCCTACCTGGAAGATGGATTGCGCCAGGCCCCGCCGCGGTCCCGCCGCAAGAAAGGCAATTCGCGCGCCCTCCGGGTGATACATCGCCGAGGCGATTCCGACCATAAGCACCGACAGGAGAACCAGCGCGTATTGCGGCGAGAAGGCGAGTCCAAGCATACCTGCTCCCGCGATGCCCATCCCGATCGGAAGCAATTTCGGAGAGGGTCTGGCATCCGTATACATGCCGACGAACGGCTGCATGACGGAGGAGGAGAAGAACAGCACGAAGGTGATGATGCCGAGCTGGGTATAGCTTAGCCCCAATGCCTCGCGCAGGATCGGATAGGAAGCGGGAATGACGGCTTGCAGCGCGTCGTTCATCAGATGGGCTGCGCTAATGGCGAACAGAATGGGATAGATCGTCTTTTTATTCGTAAGTTCGGACATCGGTTACGCTCCTTATTCGCTCACTGTTAACGTTTACATTATAGCGCCGGCCCTCTTTCGAAGGCATTACACAATGTTACGAAATATGCTCCGATATTCTGGAGTTTCAACGAGAGTAAGACACAGGCGTAGAGGCTGGAAAAGGGCGGTGGGACAAGCTTGGTTCCTACGCGGAAAATGGGTTAAAATAGAAAGATAAGGAAGGCAAAGGAGGGGGAATGCAATGGGTATCGCCGTAATCGCTTGGTTGGTTGGAGGGGCGGGGGCGCTGACGGGAAGTGCGGCTGCGGCATTGTACGGGTTGACGGTAAAGGCGCAGAGGCCGCGTCATGTTCCGAACGAGCAGGTTCCGCCGGTGCCTTACGAGGAGGCGGAATGGCAAAGCGGCGGTAAGACGGTGAAAGGCTGGCTTCTGATCCAACGAACGGTTGACGAGGCTTCGAAGCCGGGACCGGTTATTATCATTGCCCACGGCTGGGGCTCGAACCGGTCAAGGGTGCTGCGTTATGCCCTCCCGCTATATGATGAAGGCTATACGATCCTCATGTACGATGCCCGCAGCCATGGAGACAGCGAGTATTACAAGACGCCGACGGGACTGCAATTCCGCGACGATCTGCTGGCGGCTCTTAGCTGGCTGGCGAATCGGCCGGAGGCGGATATAAACCGCGTGGGGGTCCTCGGACATTCGCTTGGCGGCTTCGGAGCGGTGCTGGCTCTCGAAGAAGATGCCCCCATCGCCGCGCTTGTAACCGATTCGATGCCGGTGAGCTTGACAACGATGATCGGCGCGGAGCTGAAGCGACGGAAGCTTCCCCAATTTCCGTTAGCGCAGCTTGTTCCTCGAATCATGACTTGGCGCAGCGGCATCTCGCAGTCGATGATCAAGTCAGCCAATCCGGTTCGAATTCTGCATGACAACGCCCGCGGCCGCGGAACGCCGACTCTGCTGGTGCATTCGCGAAATGACGGCTTCATTCCCTCCAGCGAGCTGAGTCTCGTATTGAACCGTACGCCCGAGCTTCCGCACCTGTTCGTAGAAACCGACGGCCACAGCGCGTCGGAACGCGATCCCGCGTTCTGGCCGAAGGTGAAAGCCTTCTTCAATGACGCGCTGCAAAAAAAGTAGGCTAGCGGCATCGGGCCGCTAGCCTCAAGATATATATTATTGAAAAGGGGGGTCATGTTTGTATTGTAACCGGGCAACATGAAGAAAAGATGAAAGCCAGATTACGGTTCGGTTACAAAAGAGAAAGCGGTATCATCGCGTCATGGCGTCATGGCGTCTTCCATAAGGCCGGAACGTTCGGCGGCTCCCAGCCCGTCAGAGAGGTGTGGGCCTGCAGGCAAGTATAGGACACGCCGCCGTAGGTCACGGTATCGTTCACCTGATAGCTCACATTGGGCGCCCAACTGGTGCCTCCCGAAGCGGCATCCGTCTTGACCTGCAGCGCGGCGCTAGCGCCCGAGAGATTGCCGGCCGCATCCCTGGCTTTGACCGTAAAGGCGTACGTCGTATTCGGGCTCAGTCCGGTCAGCACAGCCGACGTTCCCGTAACATTCACGGAAGTCGTCCCGTAGAGCACGATATATCCGGTAACGCCTACGTTGTCCGTAGAGGCGCTCCAGGACAGGCTGACCGTGGTCGAGGTCTTGCCCGTGGATTGCAGATTGGCCGGGATCGACGGAGCGGTCGTATCGGTTCCGCCTCCGCATGGACCGATGACCTTCCATACCCCCCATTCTCCGCTGAGGTCAGGCTGGTCGCCTTGCGTCCACCATTTGGCCTCATAGGTGATCCCGTTATAGGAGGCGCGCTGGCCTTGCGTATACGCTTGCCCGGCATTCCAGGCCGCCACCGTGCAGGAGCTGCCCGTATCGGTCGTAACCTGAACCGGAGCGCTGGCATTCGAGACGTTGCCGGCCGCGTCGAAGGCTTTAACGGTGAACGTGTACGGCGTATTGGCGGACAAGCCGCTCACCGTGGCGCTCGTGCCGGACACGTTGATGCTCGTCGTTCCGTAAGTTACGGTGTAGCCCGTTACGCCGATGTTGTCCGTGGAGGCGTTCCACGCCAAGCTTACGCTTGAGGAAGTTTTGCTTGTCATATGAACGTTGGCGGGTACGGAAGGCGGCGTTGTGTCTCCGCCGCTCGTACCGGAGAGATCATTGGCGAGCTTCGTAAGAAGCGTCTTGTTCCGATCGCCGCTGAATTCCCAGAACATAGCTCCGCCGAGTCCCGTCGATTTGATGTACGAGGTTTTGTGTCCGAACGATTCCGTGTCGTCGTAGGAAATGAACACGCCATTGGAAGGATTGTACAGATAGGGAACTTTGGCGACGTTGTTCCAGTAGCGCGTGTAGCCGTTCTTGTTGATATACTGGGCCTCCAGATTGCTGAAGTCCAGTACGCCGGGTTCCCAGGTTCCCGGCGAAGGTCCGGTACAGCTGGCGTATTGTCCGTTGCCCGTCGCCGCGCAGCCGCTCCAGCCGCGAGCGTAGAACGGCATGCCCAGGACGAGTTTGCTCGCCGGCACGCCGGCATTCAGATGCCCCTGCACGCCCGCTGCGGCATTGAAGGTCGCGGCATCCGGAACGCCTGCCGCAGCCGCCGCGGGATCGTAATAGAGCGGAGAGTTGTGGGCGCTGATCGTCTGCCAGCCGCCGTTGAAATCATAGGTCATGATATTGATCCAGTCGACGATGGCGGCAATCTGGCTCAGCTCCGTATTTTGCACGAAGTTCGGTCCGGCTCCGGAGGCGATCGTCAGCGTATAGGTTTTGCCGTCGGCCGCTCCCGCCGCATTGAGCTTCTCGCGCACCTTCTGAAGCAGCAGCGTGTAGTTCTGCTTATCCGCCGCCCGCACGCTGTTGCCCGCAAGCCCGCCGCTGACCGGATATTCCCAATCGAGATCGACGCCGTCGAACTGGTACTTCCGCAGGAAGTCGACGGCGGAATTGGCGAAGGTCTCCCGCGTCGCCGCGCTGGCGGCCACGTCCGAGAATCGGTTGGACCAGCTCCATCCCCCTATCGAGATGATCGTTTTCAGATTCGGATGCGCCTGCTTCTGCTTGATCAGCTGACCGATATTCCCTTTAATCGGCTTATCCCACGTATCGCCGGGAAACGATTTCTGAGCATCGATCCAAGGATCGCCCAGCACGATCGTTCCGTTAGGCGCGTTGATCGTGCCGACCTCGTCCTGACAGCTCCAGGTGGCCGGATTCGGGGAGGTCGGATCGGAGTTGCCGTGGATGCCGTTCCAGCAAATGTCCGCGAATGCATAATTGATATGGGTTACCTTCGTGACATCCATATCCGTCACGTTGTAGTTTCTGCCGTAGGCTCCCCAAGCGGGGTAGTAGCCGATAATCTTATAGCTTCCGGCGGCTTCGGCTTTCTCAGTCTCGTAAGTCAAGGTTGCCAACGCTGACAGCAGGATCGCGGCGATCAATGCAAGGACCTTTCCTTTGCGAATCGTTGTTCCGTGCAAGGTCATGTCGTAAATCCACCTCTCCTTAAGATTTTTTGTAACCGCTTTCAATTAAAAATCCCAATCTACGGCGAATCCCTCCTTTGCGATGCGAAGTCCAACGACAAATGAAGGCAATGCGAATTGGCCCGAATGCCGGATTTGAGTGAGAGAGTTGTTGGTGAAGAAAGAATGGATCGAATGGGGGAGAGCTCAAGGGAGCAGACGGCCAATAAGCGGGGGTGCACTTTTATTGTGAAGGAGAACGGAGGGGGGCGTAAGGGGATAAAATGATGACAATGGGAGAAATTTCAATTATGAAATCGGAAGCGGCCAAGCGGATCGACGTTTATTCCGAAATTAATGGGGGCGGATATCCGAAAATAGTGAATTCCCTAGGCGGGCTTTTCCTGATAAAGTGAAGATTGCTTTACTTGTTCTAGTACAATGATTCTTACCGGCCTCCCTCGCTCTTAGAGAGTAGGGGGCGTTCATTGTTCGGAGGGGGCATCCGATGTTCTACTCGCTTAGAACCCGATTATCCGCCGCATTTATCGTCGTGTTTATCGTCCCATTCATTACGATGGTCGCCGTGTTCACGCAAGTGTCGAACACCGTAATCGGAAATTCCATTGAAGAGTCCACCTCGCAGACGATGGACCAATACGCCGCGTTCGTCAACACGCTCACGACCCAGGTGGAGGATGTCGCGAATCAGGTGCTCAGCAACGAGGTGACCCAGCAGTGGATTACCGCGCAGCTTGACCCCAGTCTGCCCCGGGAGAAGCGGCTTACCGTAGATGCGGAAATTCGCAAATTTCTCTCTTCCATCGCCTTGAATCACTCCTCTATCTCATCCATTACGCTGTTTAACGAGAACGGAACCGCAGTGGGAATCCGCGATCAGGCGTTTAACGATGACCCGTCCTTCCTGAACAGCTCCTGGTTCGAGACGTTCAAGCAGGAGGATGTCCGCTGGGTGCCCGCCCACCTTGATTCCTATCAACCCAACTATTTGAATAGCGTCAGCATGAACAGCCTTCTCTTCAACCTCGTGCAGCTCAGCTCGTTTCGCAAGATCGGCGTCTTGAAGCTGAACGTCAAAACCTCCCAGATCCAAACCTCGCTGGACAAAATCAAGTTCGGAGAAACCGGACGCGTCTATCTGGTCGATATGGACGGCCAGCCGGTGCTGGAGCAGCGGATCGACGAAGGGATGTCCGGGTTTCTGCAGGAGCTGCCGTCCATCGGCAAGGACAAGCATTCCGGCGGCAAGCTGACGGTTAAGCAAAACGGAGAAAACCATAAGGTGCTCTATCGCAAAATCAAAAGCGCCAACTGGATGCTTGTCGGGGAAATCCGGGAATCCGAGCTGTTCGAGAAAATGAAACGCGTGCAGCAAACGATGCTGGCCGTCGGCGCGGTGCTCCTGCTGCTGACGATCGTCGCCGCGTTCTGGCTGGCCGCGGGCATCGCGCGTCCGCTGACCCGGCTTGCAAGCTCGATGAGGCTGGTCGAGCGGGGAGACTTCAGCCGCGAGGAGGACGAGTCTCTCGCACGAATGCAGCTGCCGCGCAATGAGGTCGGATATGTCGTCAACGTGTTTCGCAACATGGTCAAGCGACTTCGCTTCCTGATCGAGACCGAATTCCAGGCCAATATGCGGCGCAAGGACGCCGAATATAAGGCGCTGCTGATGCAGATCAACCCGCATTTTCTCTATAACACGCTGGAGGCGATCGGCAGCCTGTCGGCCCAGAAGCGCAGCGACGAGGTTATCGACGTGACCGAATGGCTCGGCCAGATGCTGCGCTATTCCCTGCGCGCGGACAGCGATCTTGTGAAGCTGCGCGACGAGATGCAATATATTCGCGATTATGTCTCGATCATGAAGATCCGTTTCGGGGATCGGATTCGCGTGGACATTCAGGATTCGCCCGAGTCGGGCAATGCGCTTATCGTCAAGTTCATCCTTCAGCCGCTTGTGGAGAACGCGATCAAGTTCAGCCAGGAAAATGCGGCCGGAGCGCATGTGGCCATTGCCGCCCGCAGCGCGGGAGACGCGCTGGAGATTGAAGTGTCGGACAACGGGATCGGCATGTCCAAGGAATTGATCGCGGAGCTGCGGGAGGAGATTGCCCGCGGCAAGATGACGGACGTTCTGAGCGCGAGCGGAAGACGAATCGGTCTCAGGAATGTGCTTGCCAGATGTTACTTGCATTACGGCAGAAGCTTCTCGGTCACGATCGAATCCGCTCCGCAGAAAGGCACTCGTATCGTATTGAGCTTGCCGACGAAGGAGGAATAGCGATGTATCGCGTAATGCTGGTGGACGACGAGCTGGAAATCCGCAGCGGTCTGAAGCTGAAGATCGATTGGTCCGCGCTTGGCTACGCCATCGAAGGGGAGGCGCAGGACGGCAGAGAAGCGCTGGCGTTATTGGAGCGGGAGCCGTTCGACCTCGTTCTGACGGATATCCGCATGCCCGTCATGAGCGGCCTGGAGCTGCTGAAGCAGTGCGCGGAGAACTATCCGCGCACGAAGGTGATCGTGCTGTCGGGCTACGACGACTTTCATTTCGTGAAGGCCGCGCTGCAATGCGGAGCCAAGGACTACTTGCTCAAGCCGGTCGTGCGAAGCGAGCTGACGGCGATCCTGGGCAAGGTGAGCGGAGAGCTGGAAACGGAGCGCAGAGCGCATTTCTCCGACGAGTCGGCAAGGCAGCGGATCACGGAAAGCGAATCCGTGCTCAAGGAGCAGCTCGTCCTCGACTGGATCGACAACGAGAGCGACGACCGTCTTATCGCGCTGCGCAGCGAAGCCAAGCGGCTCGGGATGGCGGATTGGCTCGACGATCGCTCCTGCCTGCAGGTCATCAGCCTGGAATATCGCGTGCCGGAGGGGCGGCTCGGCGAGCGCGTCAACGCGGAAAGCAGCGGCCTGTTCCGTCTCGCCTTCCAACTGCTGTGCCGCGAGACGCTGCAGCAACGGGAGTGGGGCGGCTCCGCCCTGGTCTTCTATCACCGCAGCTATGCGCGGATGATGCATATCGTCGTCTCGTCCCCGGACCCGGCTGAAGGCGAACGCCGCGCAGCGGCTCTATGCGAGCAGCTGCAAGCCAACGTGCGCGGCTATCTGAAGGTCGAAGCGGTGATCGGCGTAGGCATGCCCTTCCAAGGTCCGGCCGGCTTGCGTCAAGGCTTTCTGTCCGCGCTGATGGCCTGGAGCCGCAGCCAGTCGGGCATCGTCTCTCAGGTGATCCCGCCGGAGCCCGGCCAGGAGGCCGGGGCCGAAAGCTTTTCCGAGCTGGAGAGACGGCTGGAGCTCGCGCTGGAAAACCTCGATTCCGAATCGTTCTCGGCTGCGGTGGAGTCGGTCGTTCAAGCCGACAGCTACCCGACGCAGAGCGTCGCGGCTTTCGTGCTGCGCGTCATTCTTCTGCTTGATCAGACTGCGAGCAAATATCGGCTGTCGATTCCCGAGACGCAGCATTGGATGTTCCCCGATCTGATGGACAAGCATCGATCGGGCGCTTCCGCGCTGGTCTACTTGAAGGGGCTTGCCTCGCAGATTATAGAAGGGATGAGGCGCTCGCGTCTGGCGGGCGGCGCTTCCGCCGTCGAAGCGGTTCGGCTGACGATCGAGCAGTCCTATATGAACGAGCTCAGCCTGACGATGCTGGCGGATCGCTTTCACCTGAATCCGACGTACTTGTCCGAGCTGTTCAAGAAGCAGACAGGGAAAACCTTCAGCGACTATTTGACTCAGGTGCGGATCGGCAAGGCCGAGGAGCTTCTGCGCGACCCGCAGATGCGTCTTGCGGACATCGCTGAGCTGGTCGGCTTCGCCAACGCCAGCTATCTGAGCAGCGTATTCAAGAAGCACTTCGGAGTCAGTCCGAACGAATACCGCAACCATCCCCCTTCGCCGCCCGCCTGATGATTTTATATGCCAACAACCGAAGCGGACGCATTCAAGGAAGTCCCCCCTGGATGCTAGCCTGTAGATGCATCACATTAACCGAAGGGTGAGGGTCCCATGAAAAAAAGTTTAGCGCTTCTGCTCGCGATTGTGATGGCCATCGGCATGTCCGCGTGCTCATCCGGCTCGAATTCGAATTCCGCCACCGGCTCCTCAAGCTCGCCGGCCGGCTCGGCCGCGCCGGAAGGCGAGACGGTCACGCTGTCGTTCTGGAGACACGATTACGCGCCCGAAGCCGCAGCGTTCAAGAAGCTGATCGCTTCCTTCGAGGAGAAGCATCCGAACATCAAGATCGACTTTCAGATGATTCCCAACGACCAGTACGAAACGAAAATCCGCACGGCGCTCGCGGGAGGCAATCCTCCCGACATTATGGCGCTGGACGCCCCGACGCTGGCCTCTTACGCCAACTCGGGCGCGATCATTCCGCTTGAAGATTATTTCGCGAAGGACGGCAACAAGGACGATCTGCTCAAGCCCGTCATCGAAGGGCTGACGTTTAACGGCAAGCTGTATGCGGCTCCGAACAACGAAGGCACGATCGTTATGTTCTACAACAAGAAAATGTTCGCGGAGAAAAACATCCCGTTCCCATCCAAGAACGTAGACGAAGCCTGGACGTGGGACCAAGTGCTGGACGCGGCTCGCAAGCTGAACGATCCGGCCAAGGGCGTGTACGGCTGGAATCCGACGCCATGGGGCTTCGCCGGCCATGAAGGCGCGCCATACTCCGAGATGGCCTTCCTGTGGCAGGCAGGAGCGGAAATTTTGAGCCCGGACGGCACGACGGCCAAGGGTTATCTGGACTCCCCGGAAGCGAAAAAGGCGATGACGTTCTGGAAATCGCTTTTCAATACGGAGAAGGTGTCTCCGAAGGAGCTGCCGCAGGACGCGTTCTGGAACGGCAAGGTCGCGATTCACGTAGACGGGCCGTTCGCGATCTCCAACCAGGAGCAGAACTTCCCGAACTTCAAGCTCGGAGAAGACTACGACATCGCGCCGCTGTGGAAGGACAAGAACATGATCGGCACGACAGGCAGCTGGGGCATGGCGATCACGTCCAAGTCCGAGCATCCCGACGAAGCGTGGGCTTTCGTCAACTGGGTAACCGGAGTGGAGGGCTCCAAGGTTTGGTACGAGGAAACGAAAAACCTCCCGGCCCGTCAGTCGACGTTCGACGCTTACGCCGAGCTCAAGGAATATCCAATGAACATCTACGCCGAGCAATTGTCCAAATACGGTCATCCTCGGCCGGTTACGCCGGCGTACCCCGCGATCAGCGAAGCGATCCGCCTCCTGTTCGAGGACGTCGGATTGGGGAACGGAGACGTGGACGAATCGTTGGCCAAAGCGGTCAAGAAGATCGAGGACGGCTTGGCCATGCATAAGTAACGGCGACCGTCGCCGGAAAGAAACGCGATACAAAGCTTAGAGAAGGTTCAGGCAGGGGGAGTAGGGAAGGCCTAATATCCTTACTTCCCTTTGTCGTTCCATAAACCGGTATTCGGAAGGCTAGGAGGAGGGATTACCTTGAAATTTTATCGATCCGCCATCTACGACAAGCAGGAGTCCAGGGCAGCGTACCTCTTTATCGTTCCCGCATTTTTGCTGCTGTCCGTATTTATTTTCTACCCGATGTTCCGCGCGCTGCTCATCAGCTTCGAGAATTACAATCTGATCTCGGCCCAATCGTCCTTCGCAGGCTTCGCCAATTACGGCAAGCTGTTTAGCGACGGCGATTTCGGGGCGAGCCTCTGGCACTCGTTTTATTTTACGCTTGTGGTTCTGCCCGTGCAGACCGCCATATCGCTGGGCTTGGCTCTGCTTGTGCAGAAGAAGTTTCGCGGCGTCGGGTTTTTCCGAACGGTGTATTTTATCCCCGTTGTCGTGTCCTTCGCCATCGCGTCGACGATATTCAAGCTGATCTACAACAAGGATTACGGCATGCTGAACGTTCTATTGAAAGGCATCGGCCTTCCCGGAGTGGATTTTCTCTCCAACCCGGACATCTCCATGCTGGGGATTATCGCGCTGTGCATCTGGAAGGCCATGGGCTTCGTCATGGTGATCTTTCTGGCGGGGCTCAACAATATCCCCGATTCCTTGTACGAGGCGGCGCAGGTGGACGGGGCCAGCCCCGCTCAACGCTTCTTCCTCATCACGCTGCCGCTGCTGAAGCGGACAATGGCTTTCGTGGTCATCATCACGACGATGGATGCCTTGAAGATATTCATTCCGATCTATATCACGACGAGCGGGGGACCCGCAGGCTCGACCAGCACCGTCGTTCATTTCATTTACGAGACGGCGTTTAAGCAGATGAATATGGGCTATGCCGCCGCGGCCGCATTCCTGTTCTTCTTCCTTGTGCTGATGATCTCTATCGTTCAGCTGCGTATTTTCCGTACGGACGTCGAGTATTAGGCAAGAATGGAACGAAACTTCAGAAGCAAGGAGACGGACCTATGAATCGAACATTAATCGCCATCGTGCGCATCGCGATCATGATCGCCGTAGCGGTCATCGCGCTCTTCCCCATCTATTGGATGGTGATGAGCTCGTTTCGTTCGCACGAGGAAATTTTCAAATATACGACGCTCAGTCCCGAATTGTTCCTGCCCGTAGAGTGGACGCTGAAGAACTACAAGGACATTTTCCTCGATCCGAGCAAGCCGTTCGGGAGATATATGATGAACACATTGTTCGTGGCCGTGCTGGTGACCTCGCTCGGCTTGATCGTGAACGCGATGGCCGCTTTTGCTTTTGCGAAGCTGAGATTCCCGTTCAAGAAGCTGCTGCTGACGCTGTTCATGTCCTCGCTGGTCATTCCGTACGAGGTGATCATGATTCCCCAATATTTGCTCATGCGCGACCTGGACTGGGTCAACTCGTTCATGGCGCTGATCGTGCCGCAGATCGTGTGGGTGTTCGGGATATTCATGCTCATCCAGTTTTTCTCGGATATTCCGCGGGACATTCTGGATGCCGCAAGGATGGACGGAGCGAGCTGGCTGCGCATCTTCGGGAAGGTCGTGCTGCCTACGGCCGTTCCGGCGATCATTACGCTCGGCATTATGACCTTCCTGAATCAGTGGGATTCGTTTCTCTGGCCGCTGGTCGTCATTAACGAGGAGAAGAAGCAGGTCATTCAGGTGGCGATTTCTTCGTTCCAGTCGCTGCGCAATATTTCGTGGGGCAAAATTATGGCCGCGACCTCGATTAGCTCGGTTCCCATCTTGATTGTCTTTCTGTTCCTGCAACGGTATTACGTGCAAGGCATTACAATGTCCGGAGTGAAAGGGTGAGCGCATTGCTTCCGATATGGCTGAACGAGAAGGTCGGCATACGCTGGCACGAAGGCGGGCAGTGGCGCGAGATTACGCCGAATGTCGCCCGGTATGAGGAGAACGAAGCGGTCTGGAGGGCCAACGCCGGATTCGCGAAAATCGAAATCAGGCTGAGCTGGGAAACGAAAGCGATTAAGCCGGGCGAAGCTTCGGTCGCCGTAATTGAGGTGGGCGCGGCTTCGTCGGCGCACGGCGATGCGATGACGTTCTCGGGCTTGCAAGTGTATTTCGTGAACGATGTCGGGCTTGAATGCGTGTGGAAGCCGCATCTGGCGCCTCAAGAAGGAATGACCGTCGGAGACAAGGCCTTCCGCTCTCCCGCGATCATCTTCGAGAACAACGCGGTCATGACGGCGCTCGTGCCCGATCTGGCGCGGCTTGCCGGCGACCGGATCGTGCCGCATGTGATGGATTACACGATTCAGGACGGCATCCTCGCCTACGGACTGTGCGAATACGAGGAGACCGGGCATGTCTATCATGAATTGACTCCTGTAGAGAGGGAGGTAACGGAGACGCTGTCCTTCCGGCTGTATCTCGTAGAGTGGGCCAAGGAGAAGAAGCAGCGGGAGCGCGATTTCAGAGCCGTCGAACGCTTCCTGTGGGAGAGGTTCGGCAGGGACAGCATGCCGGTATCGTCCGAGGAGTCGGAGGCGGATATTGCCGGTAAGCTGGAGCCTTACGCCGATTACGCTTACGAGTGGGCGCTGGACAGATGGAGCGACGTTTCCTGGCAGCAATTCCGGATGGAGGACGGTACGGAGGCAGGAGGCGTCGTCTTCCTGGTCTGCGCGAGACAGAAGCCCGGCTTCGGGAGGGAGAACGAGTGGCGCGAACCGAAAAGCCTATGGAACCAGGCCTGGTTCTGCGGACTTCGCTCGGCTTACGGCTATGCGTTGTGGGGAAAGGAAAAGGGAAATGCGGATTGGCAGCATAAAGCGGAGCTCGCGCTTAACTTCGCGTTGTCCGCTCCGCAGACGGGGGGGCTGTTCCCCGGCTACTACCAGGCCGGCGAGGACAATCGTTGGGAGTCGGGCAGATGGTACATGTCGGGGCCGCGTCGTCCCGCCGGACATGACGAGCACGTTCATTTGCTCGATGCCTCCTGGACTTGCTGGTGGCTGCTGAAGTGGTATCGGGATATCAAGGCGGACGAGCGCATTCTTCCTTATGTCACCCGTTATGCAGAAAGGCTGCTGACGCTTCAGAGAGACGACGGAGCTTTTCCGGCCTGGGTCAGGGCGGACGGCACCGGGACGTCACCGTTCCTGACGGAAAGTCCCGAAACCTCTATTCATGTCATGCTGCTCGGGTTGCTGCATCGGCTGCGTCCGGATGAAAGATTCGCTTCGGCGGCGATCCGGGCGGCCTGCTACGTCACGGAACGAATCGTGCCGGAGGGCCGTTGGGAGGATTTCGAGACGTACTGGTCCTGCTCCCGCCAGTGGGAAGGCAAGCAATTCGGCGAGAAGGATGCCCGCAGCGGCTTGTACAATCAATGCAACTTCGGCATGTATTGGACGGCCGAAGCGATGAAGGAAGCCTATGCGCTTAGCGGCGACGCGGACTGGCTGGATCGGGGAGAGCAGGTGCTGGCGGAAGCGTCGTTATATCAGCAAATCTGGCAGCCGTCCTTCTTCCCGGTGCCGACGGTCGGAGGCTTCGGCGTCATGAGCAGCGACGACGAATGGAACGATGCCCGCCAGAGTCTGTTTGCCTTGACGTATCTGGAATACTATCGGCTGACGGGCAACGAGAGCTACCGCGCCCGCGCCGTCTGGGCGATGAAGGCCTCGTTCTACATGATGTACTGCCCGGAAAATGCTGGCGTGAAGGCGATCTACGAGCGCGTTCACCCGCACTTCGACGAGCTGGATTACGGGTTCCATATGGAAAACTTCAATCATCACGACGGCACGCCGGTCGACGGTCTCGGCGAATTTACGATTTTCGATTGGGGCTGCGGAGCCGCGGCGGCTTCATTGGCCGAATTCAAGCGAGGATAAAAAAAGGAGGCTTGCGGCAACGGGCCGCAAGCCTAAAGTTTATATTTCAAAGGGGGGTCTTGTATTTATCTTAACCCGCGAACATGAAGAGAACATGAAAGAAACATTACGTTCATGTTACAAAGTGTTAGGGGATTGTTTCCTCAACGGTTCTTGTCGTCCATCGGCTAATCCGGCAGCTTAAGGCGGTATTCCTGAGGCGTGACGGAGTAATACTTCTTGAACACCTTGATGAAATAATTCGGATTCTGATAGCCGAGCCGGAGGGCGATTTCATAATTTTTGAGCGTGCTGCCCGTAAGAAGCTCTACAGCTTTCTCCATCTTCAGCCGCAAGACGTAATCGCTCAGATTCTCGCCCGCCACAAGCTTGTATATCCGCGATACGTGCACCGGGTGCATGTACATGTAATCGGCGATCGCGAGGAGGGAGACGTCATCTCCGAGATGCTTCCGCACGAAATCCTGGATTTTCCGGACGACCGTTTCGCGCGTGCTCCTCGTCTCGCGTTCCATATCCCGCTGCATGTGGTCGAGAGCCTGGGAAGCCCAGCTGCGCAAAGCGTCCGCCGAGCGGCAAGCCGACAGCTCGCGAAGGTCTGAAAGCCCGGGGCCCAGCATTTCCTCCACCCTCCGGCCGTTCTTGTGCGCGAAGGAACTGAATGCCGAGTAGATGAAGAAGAAGACCTCTACGAGATGCTCGGACGATTCGGCTCCTTTGGCATGCAATTCTCCGAAAATATGCTCCAGCTTCACTCCGATCGCTTGCCAGTCCCCCGATTCCAGCAGATGTACGAGCATCGGCGGCTCATACAGCGCCTGAAGCGAAGGGACGACCAAGGGCTCCTGCTCGTCGGGCACCGAGATGAACAGATCGTCCTGATCGCCAAGCATGGTGCGAAGGGAGGCAAGCAAGCTCTGATACAGTCCGTTCGCATCCTGCGGAAAGAGCCCCCAGCCGCTGACAATGACGGATACGGAGCCCTTCAAATATTGCTTCACGCTATTTTGCAGCTGCGATGCCGCAAGCTGAAACAGCTCGGCGTCTTCCTTCGCCGGCGAACGCAACGGAGGGACATCTTTCTCCTCCGGGAAGCGTTCGCCGTTCAAGGTGACCAGAAACAGCAAGTAGCCGTGCACATCCTTGCACATCCATAAACGGAACCTATCCTCGAACAGTTCCTCAGCGATGTTGCCGATCGCGTATTCCATTAGCGAGAGGCTTAGAAACCCCATGTCGGCGAAGCCTTGCTCAAGCCGCATCAGCATCAACGCAAAGCAATCGTCCTTGCGGACGTTCACGCTGACCATCTCCAGCTCCTCGGCCAGCCGCTGCTCGGAATACCGCTTGCCTTGCAGGAGTCCGTTCAGCAGCTCGCCGCGAATTTTCGGCAGGTTTTCCCGGAAGGCCTTCATCGCCTGCTGGTAGGAGCGGTCCTCCTGACGTTCCTCCTGCAGCAGGCGAACGACCGCCTGAACCTTGTCCAGTATTTCGCTGTCGCCGATCGGCTTCAGCAAATAATCGTAGGAGTTGTGCCGAATGGCTTGCTGCGCATAGGAAAATTCGGCGAAGCCGGAGAGAACGATGCATTTGGTCTTGCGCCAGCTTTTGCGAATGCGCTCCAGCAGCTCGATTCCGCTCATTCCCGGCATCTGAATATCCGAGATGACGATATCGATGCTGTTCATCCGCATCATGCCCAGCGCTTCGGCGCCCGAATAAGCCTTGAACACGCCGGTGATGCCGATATCCGACCATGGCAGCGTATCCGCCAAGCTGTCGACAACGCTGGCTTCGTCGTCCACGATAAGCAGTTGGAACATGGGAACGCCTCCTTCGTTATTCGATTGGCCGCGGCTCTTCCTCCCAGACAAGCTCGATGCGCATCCCGCCCAGCTCGGAGCGGGATAGCCGCAAGCCGGATCTTCCCTTGTACAGATGGATAAGCCGTTGATTGACGTTCCACATGCCGCAGCCCATATCGTCCTCCATCGGCAGCGCAAGCTTTTTCTGCAGCGCCGCGATCTCCTCCGGGTTCATGCCGGCTCCGTTGTCCTCGACGGTGATTTTGCATAAACAGCCTTCCTGCTCCCCGGTGATCCGTATCAGGCCAAAGCCGGCCTGCTTCTCGATTCCGTGGATGATCGCATTTTCCACAATGGGCTGAAGCAGGAGACGCGGGATGGCAAGTTCGTTCATCCGGTCGGGAATCTCGATGTCGCAGTGGAAGCGTTGAATGCGCAAGTTCTGAATCGTCAGGTAGTTGACGACAAGCCGAATTTCTTCCTCCACAGTCGCGATCTCGTTGTTCACCCGTGTCGTGTAACGATAATATTCCCCGAGATTCAGCGCCATAGCGACGACGGCTTCCTTATCGTCCAGATTGGCCATATTTTTAATATAGAATAGGCAATTGTACAAGAAGTGCGGATTAATCTGCGATTGCAGCTGCTTAAGAGTCGCCTCTCGCGAACGCAGATTTTCGACATGCACCTTCTCGATCAGTTCCTGAATTTGCTCAGCCATTTTGTTGAAGCTCTCGAACAGAAAATCGAATTCATTGTTCGGCTGCTTGCGAAGCCGAGTAGAGTACTGCCCCATGCGAATTTTTTTGACGCTGCGGATCAACATGTGAATCGGCCGCTGGACATTGCGGTACAGCAGCGTCGTGGCCAGAATGCTCACGCCGAGCAGCAGCGTGATGGAAATGTAGAACAGGTTCCGGCTGGTCGTAATCGGCATAAGAATCTGCTGAAGCGGCACGTAGTCGACCAGATACCAGCCTAGCGCATCGGACTTGACGTAATTGATCGTGTATTTGCGCTCGCCGGCCGTCATATCCAGATGACCGGACGTTCCCAGCTCGCTCGTGTCGAGCTGCTGGACCAGGGCGGCGATCAGAACGGGGTCGGACGTTTCATTCGCGATAGCTTGCTTGCCCGGCGAGTAGAAGATCGGTTCCCCGTCCCCTCCTTGGTTAAAATGCTTCAGCATATTTCGGATATTGGCGTCGATAAAGCGAACCTCGATCCACAGATCGGGGTTGCTGGAGCTTCGAATTAAGGAATAGTAGGCTTCGTTGGCGCCATTGACGACGTTGGTGTAGTAACTCCATCGCCCCGGAACCGCCCGTTCCAGATAACGCTCATCGTATTGGACGAAATAATCGGTCGTAATGACTTCCTTCTGCTTGGGCAAATGCAGGATGATCTGGCTGTTCCATACGCTCGTCAGCACCTGGAGGTTCAGCATGTCGACGATTCGCTGCTGCTTCTGCAGCTTGGCCAGCGGAGGAAGCGTATCGTACTCGGCCAAGTATTCCTTCACCTCGGGATCGCGGCTGACAATAACGGAAAACTTCGTCAATTGATCCACGGCCGACTGGATCTGGCTGTTGAAGAAGGACAGGCGATGCGCCTTCTCGCTCTCGATGTTTTCTCTGACGACCTTGACGCTGACCTGATGGGAATACCCGTACAAAATAATAATCGGCACAAGCAACACGATGACGAGCGTAATCACCTTGCCGAAGGTGTTCATCCTCCCGATGATTTGCATGTCGATCTCCTCCGTGTCGCTTATGCCGATAATCTATCCAGTCGCAATTATAACAGATTGTTGGGCGTGCGGCCTTCCAGCACGTCCAGTATCGCTCTTGCCGTCGTTAATCCGACCAGGCGATAAGTCTCGAGCGTCTCCGCCGCCGTGTGCGGCGTCGTAACGATGCGATCCGTAGTCAGCAGCGGGTTGTCGGCCGTGACGGGTTCGTGCTCGTATACATCGATCGCGGCTCCGCCGAGCGGTCCGTCCGTCAATGCCTTGCGCAGCGCTTCTTCGTTGACGACCGTGCCGCGAGCGGTATTGATGAAATAGCTGCCGGGCTTCATCATTCCGAATTGCTTATCGCCCATGATATGGTAGGTCTCCGGAAGCGCCGGCAGATGCATGCTTACAATGTCGCTGGTGCTAAGCACTTCCTCGAAGGAGGCCAGCTTGACGTTTAATTCCTTGGCGGCCGCTTCGTTCGGATATTTGTCGAAGGCCACGAGCTCGACGTCGAAGCCTTGGAGCTTGCGCGCCAGCTTCCTGGAGATGTTGCCGAAGCCGAGCAGCCCGACGCGCTTGCCTTGCAGCTCTTCCCCGACGTGGCGGTCCCAATAAGCTCTGCGGGCGGATTGATACAGGTTCGGAATGTTGCGCAGGGCGCTCAGAATCAAGCCGACGGCGAATTCAGCTACCGCGTTGGCATTGCCGCCGGGCACGTTCGTTACCTGAACGCCGTACTCGCGGGCTTTGTCCAGGTCGATATTGTCCACGCCTACGCCGAAGCGGCCGATGACCTTAAGCTTGGGCGCGAGCTTGAACACCTCTTCGTTCCAGGTATCTACGCCTGCGACGACGCCGCTCACATCGTGAGCGACCTCGGACAACTCCTCGAAGGTGAGCGGGCGTCCGCGCATGTTTTCGATAATCTCGCAGCCGCTGCTCTCCAGCAACTGCTTCGCTTCGCTGCAATAGATGGAATAATTCGTGGATGTAACGAGAATTTTAGGCCGATTCGACAATGCCATCGTTCCTCTCCATGGATGATAGGGTGAGCGTTAACCTTTCAGAGCGCCGGCTGCCAGGCCGCTGACGACGTAGCGCTGGGCGACGAGCGCGATCAGGATGATCGGAAGCGTAATGATGCACGCCGCCGCCATGATGCCGCCCCAGTTTACCTCGGAATAGGAGATAAAGTTGAAGATCGCGACGGGCAGCGTTTTTGTTTTTTCCCCGGACAAGATGATCGAGAACAGAAAGTTGTTCCACGAGAAAATAATCGACATGAGCGAGGAGGTGATGACGCCCGGTCCCGAGATCGGAAGCACGATGCGCAGGAACACCTTGAACTTGCTGCAGCCGTCGATCAGCGCCGCCTCTTCGATCTCATGCGGAAGGGACTCGAAGAACGGAATCATGATCCAGATGATAAAGGGCAGGCCGACCAGCATGTGCGTCAGAATGAGCGCAGTGAACGTATCGACCAGCTTAAGCCCGCTGAACAGAATGAACCAAGGGATCAGGAACGTGATTGCCGGGATAATTCGCGCGACAAGAATCGTCAGGGCCAGGCCTTGCAGCCTGAAGCGGGCAATGGCATAGGCGGCGGGGAGTCCGAGCAGCAGAGAGCCTACCGTGGAGCCGATCGCCACAATTGCGCTGTTGCCGATGTATTTCATAAAGTTGTATTGCTCGAATACCGCATTGTAATTTTTGAGCGTCGGTTTGAAGACGAGCAAATTGTCCGTGGACATGATCTGGGCTTGCGTCTTGAAGGATGCGAGCACCATCCACAGCAGCGGGAAGGAAAAAATAAGAATAATAAGCCATGCCGAAGCGGACAGGAGCGCTGCTTTCGATTTTTGCGTTGTCACGGTTTACGCCCCCAATCTCTTGCGAACCCAGATCATCAGCAAAGTGAAAATCAGGATAATGGTGAAAAAGATAACGAGCAGCGAGGAAGCCGAGCCCAGCTTGAAGAACTGGAAGCCAAGCATGTACGTGTAGATGTTGAGCGTCTCGGACGCGCTTCCCGGACCGCCTTGCGTCGTTGCATAAATAATATCGAACGTCTTGAGCACATCGATCAGCCGCAGCATCATGGCAACGATAATGGTCGGGCGCACGAGCGGAAGCGTAATGTAGATCAGCTTCTGCCAGGCCGATGCTCCGTCCACCTCGGCGGATTCATACGGGTCTTTCGGCAAGGTGGACAGTCCCGCCATGACGATGAGGCACACCATGGGAGTCCACTGCCAAATATCGATAATGGCCAAAGACGGAATCGCCTGATTGACATTGCCAAGCCATTCCAGCGGCTTGAATCCGAACCACTTCAGCATCATGTTCGCCGCGCCGATGGTCGGCTCGTAGATGAGCAGCCAGACGAGACCCATAGCGACCGGCGTAGATACCATTGGCAGCAGGAACAGCGTTTTTGCGACGTTCTTGCCTTTGTAATCCCGGAATAAGACGAGGGCGATTGCGACGCCCAGTACGGTTTCCACTACGAGCGCCAGCACGGTGAAGTACATGGTCGCTTTGACGGATTGCCAGAATCGATCGCTTGTAAGCAATTCAATGTAATTGTCCAAGCCTACCCACTTGGGAGGCGTTACCGCAGACATGCTCCATTCGAAAAAGCTGATTCTCACCGTGTAAAAAATGGGGAACGCCATCATCAAGACGACGAATAAAACGGCCGGCAACGTAAATACCCATTTAATATTCTTGTCTAGCCAAGCTGTGCGCATCAACGTCACCCTTTCCTGCTCATCCCGGCGAGCGTTCCTCCCCGGTGCGGAGAGGAGCGGCGAATTGCCGCCCTTCCGCGCCGACAGAGGAGAGCTGCCGTGCTTTCATACGTGCTTATTGCGCTTTTTCGTTGTCGATAATTTTTTGGAACTCGGCGTTTGCTTTCTCGGCAGCGGCGGCGATGTCTTCGCCTACGAGGCCCTTGATGATGATTTCGCTGATGACATCGCGAGCTTCGCCGACTTTAATGACTTGCGGACGGTCATGGCCGATAGCGGTTTTTACGGATTCCTGAATGACCGGAATGTAGCCTTCAGGGAAGCCGGCTTCGCCTTCCGGATCGTTCCATACGGAGGTGCGGGCGCCCGGCGTGCCGTGCAGCTGCAGCTTCTTGACCATGTCCTTGCCTGTTACCCACTGGATGAACGCCCAAGCCGCGTCTTTGTTCTGAGATTGCGAATTCATGGAGAGCGCCCAAGCCGTAATGTTGTAAGGCTTGGCTCCTGCGGTTCCGGCAGGGAATGGAGCGAAGCCGACTTGATCGGCTATTGTGGACTTGTCCGGATCGGTCGCGTTCGGATAAACCGTGCTCGTATCCGTGAAGAGCGCCGCCTTGCCTTGAGCGAACACGCCCATCGCTTGCGGCCAGCCCATGTTGAGCACGCCCGGAGGCCCGTAGTTTTTCAGCAAGTCTACGTACAGTGTCGAGGCTTTAATGAATTCAGGCGTATTCAAGGTCGCCTTGTCGCCGTTCTGGAAGTCCCCGCCCTCGGAGAATACGAAGGAGGAAAGCTGGGTAACCAGCGCGCCCTTCTGTCCGCGAGCGACGAAGCCATAGATGCCTTTGTCCGGATTGTTCAGCTTCTCGGCTGCGGCTTTCAGCTCTTCAAGCGTCTTGGGAACCTCGATTCCGGCTTCCTTCAGCAGATCCTTGCGGTAGTAGAGAATCTGTTGCTCCGTGAGCATTGGGATGCCGATCAGGTTGCCGTTGGCTGTAGCCGAAGACAGCGAGGATTCGCTGAAATCCGCGAGATCGAAGGCTGTATCCTTGGAAGCATAATCGTTGAGCGGGTGCAGCCAGCCATTCTTCTCGAACAGCTTCGTTTCCTCCAGCGGACGGATCGTGAATACGTCGGGCGTCGCGCTTCCGGCGGTCATCTGTACGCTCAGCTTCTGGCTGAGCTGCTCGTTGGCGAACACCTGGAAGTCGACCTTCATTCCCGTCGCTTCTTCGAACTCGGGCAGTTGAGTACGAATAAATTCGCTGGTGGAGTTGCTTCCGATATAGACGGACAGCGTTTTTCCTTTGAAGGGCTTGTCCCCGCTCGCCGCCGGAGAGCCCGATGCGTTGGAGCCTTCCGAGGCGTTGTTGGAGCCGCAGCCGGCCAGCAAGCTAACGGTCAGTACGGCGCTTACCGCTGCGGTAAGCCAAGGCTTTCTCTTAAAGTTCATGTGTGATCCCCCTTAGTTGTGATCGCTTACACATTTATTGTAGCTAGGCTTGAATGGAGTCGATATGGCAACAATTTAACATTGGCTATACAGATTTAACGGCTTTGGTTAGGTAGCTTGCTTAAGCTGTTGCTCCAGCAGTCTTAAGCTGTCGCGAAGTGCAGCGGCATCCTCGTCAGGCAGATCGAGCTGGGGATTTTTCATATGGCCTGCGTCTATGCCTCTGAATTTCAAGGCCTCTTTGAAGTAGGCCATATTGCTGCCGTTTTTGAGCGTTTCGCAGAATCGGATCGCCAGTCTCTGCAATTGGCGCGCTTTCGGCAGATCGCCGGCAACGAAAGCGTTGTAGACGGCGACGAACGGCTCGGGGTATACGCCGGATATGCCGGATACGACTCCGTCGCAGCCCATGGCCAGCGCGGGCAGGAACAATCTGTCGGCGCCAGGGAGAACCGAGAATTTCTCCTCGTTGATCGTTAAATAATCGTTAATGCGCAAATAATCCGGGTAGCTGTATTTAATTCCAATGACATTGCTGCATTCTCTCGCAATCTGCTGCGCGACCTCAGGCTTCAGATCGTTGGCCGCGCATTGCGGAATGCTGTACAAGTAGATCGGGAAATCGGAAGGCACACTGGCGGATAAGGTCTTGTAGTATTGCACCAATTCCCGGTCGTTCGCTCCGAAGAATACAGGCGTAACCGCGCCGATGCCGTCTGCGCCGATCTCGTGCGCATGTCTGGCAAGCTCTACCGTCTCTGCTGTGTTCATGGCGCCGACGTGTATGAATACCGTGACTCGACCATTGGCTGTGCGAACGACGGCTTCGGCCACCTTCTTGCGCTCCTCTATGGATACGCGCAGCATTTCCCCGGTCGTTCCCAGCGGATACAAGCAGTTGACGCCTTTGGAAATCAGAAATTCCGTTAATTGCTCTACCTTGCCCGTATCGACTTTGCCTTCCGAATCGAATGGGGTTACCATCGCGGTTGTCACACCGTATAAATGCTTCATTATTTGGTCAGCTCCCGAAATAAGAATGAGGACGTTCTCTGTACAAGCCCGAATGAATGTCAGGGAATAAGCGCTACTTTAATCACGTCGTTTTTCTTGCCGACGAGCATCTCGAAGGCATTCTGAACTTCCTCAAGGGGAAGCTCGGTCGTCATGGATTTTACGTCTATCTTGCCGTCGGCAATCATTTTCAATACGGGCTCGGCTTCGAATACGTATCCGGTAATGCCGATAAGGCTAATCTCGCGGAACAGGAGAGGCTGCACCGGAATCGTAATCTCGCTGGAGGCGAAGCCGAGCGCCATCACCTTGCCGCGCCGTTTGGCCGCTTGAACGGCCAAAGCGTAGGTATCGCTTACGCCTACGGCTTCGATGACGACTTCTGCGCCTTTGCCCCCGGTTTCCTCCAAGATGACTTCAAGCGCGTTCTCCTCGCGGGAGTGAATCACCCGATCCGCGCCGAACTTCTTCGCCATGGCCAGCTTGTGAGGGGAGGTGCCTACGGCGATAATCTTCCCTGCGCCGCGGAGTCTGGCCATCTGGACGGCTACGAGTCCGATGGCGCCGGTGCCTATGATGACGAACGTGTCGCCGAATCGGCTCCCCGACTCGTTGACGGCGTGCATCGCATTGCCGACATAGTCCAGCGACGCGCCTTCGGCGAAGCTGACCTCGTCGGGCAGACGGTTCAATTGCTTCTGCGGGACGGCCAAATATTCGCACATGGCTCCGTGAGTGAATCTGAGCTTCGACGAACCGAAGATGAAGCCGTTCTCGCACAGGTTCAACCAGCCGCGCCGGCAAGGTTCGCACTTGCCGCAAGACCATTGCGGATCAAGGGCAACGCGATCTCCCGGCTGCCAGCCTTCCACGCCTTCGCCCAATCGTTCAATAACTCCGGCCGCCTCGTGTCCCATGATGAGTCCCGGCCGCCGCCGAACGCCGCCGTCCTCGGTCATCCCGTGAATATCGGAGCCGCATATGCCTACCGCTTTGATGCGAACGAGCACCTCGCCCGCCTTCGGTTCGGGAATGGGGCGTTCTTCGATTGCGAATTGGAAAGTGCCTTGGACAACCGCTGCTTTCATCACTTGTCGTATACTCCTTCCTCTTGTCGACTAACCCGCATGCCGTCGTTTCGGAACGGCTTCAATTGATTGCAGATCGCATCAGCCGAAGCCGCTTCGTGCAGCTTGCCCAGCGGGAGTGGTTTTATTGTAGGCGCTTGAACCGTGCCAAGGAAGGACAATAATTTAACATTCGCGGTCTAATCTTAACGGGTTTGGGCAGAGCTGCGGATACGTGCTTCATACGAATCTCAGAGATTTGAAGAGTGGGAATGCCAGAACGGCGAAGCTAAAGGCGAGCACGATTGGCAGGGGAGAGTGTTGCGGCAGGGGGTTGATAACATCGGGGCTTGCAATTCGTTGCGATCTGGGGCATAATAAAGCCCATGTTAGGAATGAATATTCATTCCGTTCAGGAATGGAGGAACCGGAATTGGCTAACAATAAACGGGAAGACATTCTGAAGGCGGCTTTGACGCTGTTCGCGGAGCGCAAATACGACGGAACGACCGTACCGATGATTGCGGAAAGAGCTCAGGTGGGGGCCGGCACGATCTATCGTTACTTCGAGAGCAAGGAAGTGCTTGTGAACGAGCTCTTCCAGGAGTGCGTGAAAAGCTTGTCGGATCGGCTGTCGTCCAATCTGTTGAATCCCGAGTACGATCTTCGCCATCAATTTCATTTAATTTTCCGTCGACTGACGCAGTTCGCCGACGAACGAATCGATGCGCTTCTATTTCTGGACTCCCATCACAATGCCTATTATTTGAACGAGCAGAGCCATCGGGTTTTTTCGGAGATGCTTGAGCTGTTCCGCCAGCTGCTGGAGAACGGCAAGAACGACGGAACGATCGGAGCGCTCCAGTCGGATGCGATGATCGCGATCGTCTGGGGTGCGTTCGTCCACGTGTTCAAAACGATCCGCGTAGGCGTGCTGGAGCAGAGCGCAGAGCTGCTGGCCGGTGTAGAAGAAAGCTGCTGGAACGCGATTAAACGACATTAACGAAATCCGCCCCGGACGCAGCGAGTCGATCCGGGAGTGCGATTTACCGCATGCGGAATGAACGTTCATTCACATCTATGGAGGTTTAACATGAAGAAGCTTATGAATCCGAGAACACTTGCCCTGATTGCTTGGATAGCCGTGACTGTCGTTATTCTGCTTAGTATGCCCGACATGGATCGGCTCGTAAGGGACAAGGGGCAGGTTTCCTTGCCCGAATCCGCGCGAAGCGGAGTGGCGGACGAGCTGTTGAAAAGCATGAAGAGCGGCGAAGAGAATCGCTATGAGATGATCGCCGTATTCACAAGCGACAATCCTTTGACCGAAGCGCAGAAGGGCGAGATCGATGCGGCGACGAAAGGATTGGAAGCTCGCAAGACGGAGCTTGGCATCGTTGACATCGTGACCTACAAGGACAATGAAGTGCTGGAAAAGCAGCTTGTCTCCTCCGACGGCACGACGATTCTGGCGCAAATCTCGGTGGATGCCGCCTCCGGGACCTTGACGGAAGCGGGCGATCGTATACGGGCTGCGCTCGACAGCGGGAGCGTTCGGACGTATCTGACCGGGAACGGCCTTGTCATGGAGGACTTCGTCCAATCGACACAGGAGGGCATCAAGAAGACGGAGGTAATCGCCGTCGTGTTCATCCTGATTGTGCTGGTGCTGGTCTTCCGATCCCCGATTGTCCCGCTGATCTCCCTGCTCACGGTTGGGGTGTCCTACCTGGTGTCTATGGGGATCGTGGCTCATCTGGTCGATCGTTTTGACTATCCGTTCTCGAATTTCACGCAAGTATTTCTCGTTGTCGTGCTGTTCGGGATCGGAACGGATTACAACATTCTTCTGTTCACGCGATTCAAGGAGGAGCTAAGCCGGACGGATCGGGTGCTGGATGCGGTCCGCTCTACCTACAGGTCGGCGGGCAAAACGGTGCTCTACAGCGGTCTCGCCGTATTCATCGGCTTTATGGCGCTGATTCTGGCGGAGTTCAAGATTTATCGATCCAGCTCTGCGGTGGCAATCGGAGTCGCTGTTCTGATCCTTGTTCTGATTACCTTAAATCCGTTTTTCATGGCGCTGTTGGGCAGGAAGATGTTCTGGCCGATCAAACGCTTCGACGGGCATGGGGACAGCCGAATCTGGGCGAAGCTATCCGGGTTTGCCGTAGCTCGTCCGATTATAGCGCTTCTGCTCGTTCTGCTGATCAGCTTGCCGACGCTGCTGACCTACAGCGGAACGTCGAGCTACAACGATCTGCTTGAGGTGAATGATGCCTACGAGTCCAAGCAGGGGATTAACGCGATTGAAGCTCACTATCCGGCAGGCTTCTCGTCTCCGGCCAATCTGGCGATCCGGGCGGAGCGGCCGCTGGATAATTCCGATGACTTGCAGACGCTGGATGAGCTGGCGGAGAAGCTCTCCAAAGTGGAGGGGGTGTCCGGGGTATTCACGGCAACGCGTCCCGGGGGAGAGAAGATTAATGCACTCTATATCAACGATCAGACGAAGGGCCTGTACGAAGGACTGGACGACGCGGCGAAGGGGATTGATAAAATCAATGCCGGTTTAACCGACGCCGAAGTCCAATTCGAGGCGAACGACGAAGGCGGCGGGCTGGCGGACGTGCAGAAGCTGATCGACGGCACGGGAGCAGCCCGGCAAGGCGCTGCGGACCTGGGCGGGGCGTTGGATCGCCTGGCTTCGGGTCTGGCCGGCGGACGGACGGGCGCTCAGGAGCTGGAACGGCAGCTCGGCTCCGCGGAAGAGCAGATGAAGAAATTGTCCGAGGCTGTCGCTGCGCTGCATACGGGATACGCCAAGCTGGAAGGGGGGCTGGGAGGCTTCGGCTCCTCGTTCGATGCCTTAGGCCAGTCGCTCGGATCGGCGGAACGCGGCTACAGCCGTATCGAGACGGCGATGAAGGAGCTAACGCAGGATCGCCCCGAGCTGGCGGAGGACTCCCGGATCGTCGCGACGCTGGAGGAGGCTGCCTCCGGCAAACAAGAGCTCGCCGCGCTTGCCCGGCAGCTGCAGGATTTGGGATCGCAATACGAGGCCTCCATATCGGCGTTCAAAGAAGCGAACAGCGCCTTGAAGCAAGCGGGCGATGGGCTGAAGCAGATGCAGGACGGAGTAGGCCGCTTGCAATCCGGCGCAGGCCAATTGGCGGTCGGATTGAAGGACGGAAGCGACGGAGCAGGCCAGATCGCCGACAAGAGCAAGCAATTGTCGCAAGGGATCGCGAGCATCCAGGACGGGCAGCGACAGCTCGGCGCAAGTCTGGGCGAGCTGGAAGAGAAGATGACCGGTTTAAAGACCGGACTTGCAGAGAGCTCGGCCGGATTCGAGAAGATCAATGCGGGCTTGAACGAAGCGCAGAGCTACCTTAGCGAATTGAGCGAGTCCAACGCGGCGCAGAAATTCTATATTCCGAAGGAAGTGCTGGAAGGCGAAGAATTTCAGACGTCGATCTCCGAGTATATGTCCGAGGATCGCAGAACCGTGCGGCTGATGATTGTGCTCGATGTCAATCCGTACAGCGAGGAGGCCATGACTATCGCGAAGGAGCTGGATCGTACGGCGGAAGCCGCGCTGGAAGGTAGCGGCTTGGCCGGAGCCGAGATGGCGCTCGGAGGCAAATCGGCTCAGAACGTTGATCTTCGGAACATCGCGAGCGGCGACCTGAACCGTACGGTAGTGATCATGCTCGCCGGAATCGGCATCGTGCTGATGGTGATCACGCGCTCCTTCTGGCAGCCGGTATTTATTATCGCATCGCTGCTTCTGGCCTATGGAGCGGCGATGGGGATCGGAGAATGGATCGGGTCGGGCGTGCTGGGCGTCGACGAGCTGGGGTGGAACGTCCCGTTTTTCAGTCTGATCATGATTGTCGCGCTGGGCGTCGATTACAGCATCTTCCTGATGATGAGGTACCGGGAGCTGGACGGCGATTCCGATCGTGCGATCGTCGAAGCCTCTCGCCACGTCGGAGGAATCGTCATCTCCGCAGCGGTTATTCTAGGCGGCACCTTCGCCGCCCTCATGCCCTCCGGCGTACTGACGCTGATCGAGGTAGCCGCCGTGGTTATCCTCGGCCTGCTGTTCCTCAGCTTCCTCATGCTGCCGGTGTTCATTCCTGCGCTGATGACGCTGGCCCGCAAGCTGGGGGGAAGGGGAGAATCCAGCCGCTCGCGAGAATAACGAGCTCCCGCAGGGGACGAATGTAAGAAAACCTAAGCAAACAGACCGTCTACTGGGCGGTCTGTTTGCTGTTATGGGCGATGCGCCTTCCCCGGAAAAATTCTATTGTCACATGACAGATTGATGACACCGATCACTACACGGCCTTGAAAATAAGGATTAGAGTGTAATTTCATAAGACGCGAGCGAAATATCGATTTATGTCGACCCGATGATATAATAGGCGAAAGGGAAGAGGTCATGAGAGATCCGACAATCGAGGCATCCGGGGAGCAGATCATGAGGCTTGAATTGCAGGGTTACGAAACGAGGGAGAAGCTCGGCTGCCATGACGATATTTGTTTTTACCGGCTGCAACGTTACGAAGACGGTTTGTTAGCGATCGCCAAGACGACACGCGACGCCTATCCGGATGAGAAACAGGTTGCGGCTTTTCGTCATGAGTACGACTTGCTCCGGACGCTCGATGGCCGAGGGGCGCTGAAGGCTTACGGGCTGGAGTACGAAGGGGAACGTCCGGTGCTTCTGCTTCAGGATATCGGAGGGAGTACGCTCGATCAGCTTATTCGCGAACGAGGCCAAGCAACGGACCTGCAGGAGTTGCTCGGCATCGCCGTGGCCGCCGCGGACAGCTTGGTGCGAATTCATCGGGAGAAAATCACGCTGAACGAAATTTCCCCCGGTCATTTGATGGTCAATCTTGGGACCCGCGAAGCAAAGTTCGCGGATTTGAGGCTGGGAGCTTCCCGTTCCGCCAGGAGCCCGTTATCGTCGATCACGGATCGTCCGGATTCGCTCTTGCCGTATATCTCTCCGGAGCAGACGGGGAGGTCGGGCGCGTCTGCGGACTATCGGTCAGACTTCTACGCGCTGGGCGCTACGCTCTATGAATGGCTGTCGGGAAAAGTCCCGTTCGAGCTGAAGGATACGCTGGATATCGTCTATCATCATCTTGCGATCAAGCCGCAGCCGCTGGAACTGATTCGGGAAGGGATTCCCCAGATGGTGTCCGAGATTATTGCCAAATGCTTGGAGAAGTCTCCCGATGCACGGTACGAGAGCGCCTACGGGCTTAAGTTCGATTTGGAGAAAAGCTTGAAGGCTCTTGAAGGCTCTGGAACGATTGGGAAATTCGCGCTGGCTGAACGGGACGTCCCGAATCGGCTGACGATTCCGACGCGGCTATACGGGAGAAGCCGCGAGCAAGCATTGCTGATCGACGCGCTGCGGCGGGCGGCCGAGGGAGGAGCGGAGCACTTCGAGATTATCGGAGGTGGAGGGATAGGCAAAACCTCCTTCGTCCTGAAGACGTTGCAGGATGCCGCGTCTAGGGAAGGGACGTTTGCCAAGGGCAAGTTCGATCCGAACCGAAAGGCTGCTCCCTATGACGTATGGGTTCAAGCGATTGGAGAATTGGTTGGGCAACGGCTGACGGAGAGCGAACTGGAGGTCGAAGTTTGGAAGCTGCGGATAATGAAGGCGCTGGAGAGCTACGGCCAACTGTTGATTGAAAGAGTCCCCATGCTGGAGTTGGTGATCGGTCCCCAGCCGGTCGTTCCGAGCTTGCCGCCAATCGAGGCGCAGCGTCGCTTCCACCTGCTCTTGAACCGATTTTTCCAGCTGTTCGGCCGTCAAGATCGACCTTTGATCTTGTTTCTGGACGACCTTCAATGGGCCGACGAAGCTTCGCTCCAATATTTGAATTACCTGCTGGAAGATCGGGAGACGAGACATACGCTCATCGTCACGGCGTATCGGGATGAGGAGACCCCGATGACCCATGCGCTTCGGCGAGCGGATAGGCAGCCGGAGGAACGCGGTTTGACGGTCAGCCGTATTCGATTGAACGTGCTTGACGCTGCAGATGTTCATCGTCTGCTGGGGGATGCGCTGCGAAGCATCGGGGAAGACAGGGATGAGCTGGTGGCAATGCTGCTGCAGAAGACAGACGGAAATCCACTATTTCTCAAGCAATTTCTTCAGGATTTGTTCGATGGCGGCCGGATCGCGTTCGACGAAATCGCCGAAAAATGGGTATGGGATATGAGCGGTATTGCCGAGACACGTATAGCCGATAACGCGGCGGCTTATATCTCGGAGAAGCTGAAGCATTTGCCCGAGCCTATGGCGCACGCGCTCAGCAGGGCGGCTTTTCTGGGAAGCCCGTTCGCGGTGGAGAGCTTGCTTCCGTTCACGGGGCTTTCCGAGGACGAGCTGTGCGAGGAGCTGGATCATGCCGTTCGCGAAGGTTTGCTGCAGGCGTCGAGCAAGAAATTAAAGCAGTACAAATTCGAGCATGACCGCATTCAGCAAGCCGCATACGCGCTCGTGTCCGAGGAAGAACGAATCGCACTGCATCTGCGGATCGGCACGGCGCTGGCAGACCGCATGCGTTCGGGCGGGGAGGCGGGCCAGTTCGAGGCGGTTCAGCACTTGAACCGCGCCGTCGAGCGATTCGCCAGTTCGGACCTGAGGCGCGAGCTGGCCGAATTGAATCTGTTGGCCGGTTTGAAGGCGAAGCAGTCTACGGCTTACGAGACCGCGCTGGACTACTTGCGCCGCGCGACCGACTTGATTGGCGAAGCGGATTGGGAGCGGGATTATAATTTCGTCTTCCCCATGTATCGCGAGAGAGCCGAGTTGGAGTTTCTATGCTCTTATTTCGCGGAAGCGAACGAGTTGTTTCAACTGCTGATTGCCAAGGCCGCTACGAATGTAGATCAAGCCCTCGTCTATAATCTTATGATGCAGCTGGAATCCACTCAGAATAATCACGTAGAAGTGATCGAGCTGGGACGTCGATCGCTGGCGTTGCTCGGCTTTAAGATGAATGCAGCGCCAAGCGCGCTTCGTCTGCTCCGCCTGGAGCTGCGATTAAAATGGAAGCTGCGCAAGTATCCGATTGACTCCCTTATCGAATTGCCTGTAATGGAGGACGAGATCGGACGGGCTGCAATAACAGCCTTGGTTAACGTAAGCAGCGCTCTGTTTTTTATAGACAAGAAAGGATGGCTTGCCGCGACGTTCGCGATGATCGAGCTGACGCTCGATCGCGGGCAGACCCCCGAAGCCTCTATCGGATTCGTCGGTTACGCGTTGTACCATTATTCTTTTCGCCGTTTGGAAGTCGCCTTCCAATGGGGCATGCTGGCCTACGAATGGTCGAAGCCGTATCCTGCGCTTCACGCCAAGACGATTGCCGCATTCTCGCTGTGCTACGATAGTTGGAGAAAATACAAGCCCGAGATGCTGGAACGGTTCAGCGAGCACGCCGGCAAGGTCGGATTGGAATCCGGCGATCTGCTGCAAGGCAACCAAAGCGTCATCATCAACGGCGTATCCCAATTTCAATTCGGGAAACCTATTTCGATAATCTATGAGCGGATGATTGCCCATTCGGGAGAAATCCGGCGTCAGAACAACGAGCTTCTGTGGAAGCAAGCGATCTTGTTGGTATCCATGCTGGTTCGGTTATCCGGACATCGCGCCGCCGACGATCCTTTTCCGATCGAGGAGGTTGGCTCGGAAGCTTTCTATCGTTCAGTACGCGGGGACGAGACGCGGATCATTGAGGAACTGATGTTCGTCGCGGTTTATTTGCCGGGTTATATTTTCGGGGAATACCGAGAAGCGAACGAAGCCTTGAAGAGGACGTCCGAGCTTGCCGCAAGCCGGCAAGACAATCGCGAGAATGTTATGCAATATACCTACGAGGCGCTCGTCTGGGCACAGCTGTATGAGGACATGCCGGCCAAGGAGAGAAGCGCCGCATGGACGGGATTGCGCGAACGGCGAAGGATGCTGCGGAAATACGCCAGGCAATGCCCGGAGGATTATCTGCACAAATACTTGTTTGTTAAGGCCGAGATGGCCCAAATCAAAGGGAAAAGCCGGCAAGCGGAGGAATGGTTCGCATTATCGATCGAAGCCGCCCGGACGCACGGCCACATACACGATCTAGCGATGGCCGCCGAAAGCTGCGGGAAGCACGGGCTTCGGCAAGGCAAGCCGCATCTTGCGAAAATCTATCTGACGGAAGCGCATAACGCTTACCAGCAATGGGGAGCGTGGGTCAAAGCGGCCGACATGGAGCGTCAATACGGGCATCTGCTGAACGCCAAGCCGGAGTCAGGAATGGAGCGTGTCGATTACCTATCCGTCGCACGGTCCGCTCAGGCGTTATCCGGAGAGATGGAGATGAACCGGCTGCTCGATACGCTGATGCGTCTTATGCTGCAAAACTCGGGGGCGGAATACGGAGCGCTTCTGCTGGAGCATGGGGGAAAATGGAAGGTCGAAATCCATGGAACGCCGGCAGAGCTTCGAATCGAATCGATTCCGCTGGAGGAAGCGGCAAATCTGGTTCCTGCAGCGATCATCGGATACGCGGCAAGGACTCGGGAGGTCGTCGTCCTGGAGGATGCGTCGGAAGCGGGAATGTTCGCGCGCAATCCCGCGGTCAGGGAGAAGAGGCTAAAGTCGGTGCTATGTCTGCCGATCTTTCATCAAAGCAAGCCAGTCGGGCTGTTATATATGGAGAATAAGCTTACGCCCAATGCTTTTACGCCCGAGAGATTGGACGTGCTCAAGCTCTTCGGCTCCCAATGTGCGATCTCGATTGCCAACGCGAAGCTGTATTCGGACGTGCAGGAGCTGAAAAACAATCTGGAGAGGCAGGTCGAGGAAAGAACGCGAAGCCTTGAGCGCTCCATGCTGGAGACTTCGGCGGCTCTGGCCGAGGTGTCGGTATACGAAGAGAGAAGCCGGATCGCACAGGAGATACACGATATCGTCGGACATACGCTGACTTCGACGGTTATCCAGATCGAGGCGGGAAAGCGACTGATACGCAAGGACGCGGAGGAAGCCGCGGCGCGTCTGAGAGAAGCGCAGGATCTGGTCCGTCACGGCTTGAACGAGATCCGCGGGTCGGTTCATATGCTGAAAGAGGACAAGTACGCCAATCTGGGCGACACGCTCGGCCAATTGATTCGCGACACGGAACGCAATATGGGAGTTGTCATTCAAGCGGAGATCGAAGACTTTCCCGATCTGCCGGCGAGCCATAAAAAAATGTTCTATTACGCTCTGCAGGAAGGGTTGACCAATGGCATCCGGCACGGCGGAAGCCTGAAGTTCCGCTTTCATCTGAACGATGCGGACGGAGCTGCGCAATTCCGGCTGCAGGATTACGGCAAGGGCGCCTCGAAGATCGCGATGGGCTTCGGACTGAAGGCGATGAAGGATCGTGCCGAGCAGTTGGGCGGCGATCTGGAGATCGAATTCCGGCAGGGCGAAGGGTTCCTGCTAAGCATAGATTTGCCGTATCCGAAACGGCGGAAGGAGGACAGGAAATGACGAAGATCAGGCTGGTTATCGCCGACGATCAGATGCTGACGCGGGAAGGCCTGCGCACGATTCTGGAGCTGGAAGAGGACATGGAGGTCGTCGGCCTGGCCAAGAACGGCGAACAAGCTTGCGAATTGGCGGAAGCGCTCCAACCGACGCTCGTGCTGTTGGACATTCAAATGCCCGTCATGAATGGCCTTTCCGCGCTTAAGCGGATTCGAAGTAATTGTCCAACCACGCAGGTATTAATCTTGACGACCTTCATCGATACGGATTATATCGTCGAGGGAATGGCCAACGGGGCCAGCGGCTATATGCTGAAGGATATGGACGGGGATAAAATGATCGCCTCCATTCGCGATGCCGTGAGCGGCCAGTTCGTGCTGCCTTCTGCCGTCGCTGCCAAGCTGGCGACGCGAATGAACGAAATGGCGGGGGATTTCGAGCAATGGCAGCGTTCCTCCGCGTCCCGCATCAAGCTGACCGAACGAGAGGCGGAGCTTGCGCATCATATTCTCAAGGGACTGAACAATCGCGAGATCGCCGATGCCTTGCATATTGCCGAGGGGACGGTCAGGAACTATATCAGCAGCCTGTATAGCAAGCTGGAGGTCATCGATCGGGTTCAAGCGATCATTAAGCTGCAGAGATTGCTGTAAACGGGGAATTAGAAAGCCGGAAACAGCGGAGCAGGAGAGCAAGAGAGTGTAAGAGAGTGTAAGAGAGCAAAGAGCAGAAGAGCTGGGAGCAAGCTCCCAAAACAAACGGAGGCGGAAGCGAATGAAGATAGTCGTTCTGGACGGATATTTGCTTAACCCGGGGGACTTAAGCTGGTTGGAGCTGGAGAAGCTGGGCGAGGTGTTCGTTTATGACCGCACCCCGGCCGATTTGATCGCGGAGAGAGCTGAAGGAGCGCAGATCGTGCTGACGAACAAAACGCCTCTTCGGGCGGAGACGATTGATCGCTTGCCGGAGCTGCGATATATCGGAGTCATTGCAACCGGGTTCGACAATGTCGATGTCAGGGCCGCGAGGGAACGAGGCATTACGGTAACGAACGTTCCCGCATACAGCTCCGCTTCGGTCGCCCAACTCGTCTTCGCCTTGCTGCTTGAGCTGTGTCATCGCGTCGGCTTGCATAACGAATCGGTGCACGAGGGCGACTGGTCGCGTTCCCCCGACTTCAGCTTCTGGCGGACGCCGCTCATCGAGCTCGAAGGCCGCACGATGGGAATCGTGGGACTGGGCGATATCGGCCGGCGGGTCGCGAAGCTTGCGCTCGCGTTCGGCATGCGAGTGGTGGCGGTATCCCGCACGAAGAAGGAGTTGCCCGTCGAACTCCCGGATGTCGAACTCGTCGAGCTGGAAGACCTGTACGCGCAGTCGGACGTAGTAAGCCTGCACTGTCCGCTGACCGAAGCGACCAAGGGCATGATCCACCGAGGGAGCCTGAGCGCAATGAAGCGGTCGGCGTTCCTCATCAATACGGGGCGCGGAGCGCTTGTCGTCGAAGAGGATTTAGCCGAGGCGCTGCGGAGCGGAACGATTGCAGGGGCCGGACTGGATGTATTGTCCAAGGAGCCCCCGGCGCCCGATCATCCGTTAATCGGCGTGCCGAACTGTTATATAACGCCTCATATCGCATGGGCTACCCATGCGGCGCGATCTGCCTTGATGAGCGGCGTTGTGCGCAACGTCGAGCGCTACCTGGCGGGAGAGACGGAGAATAGCGTGGGTTAGCTTCGTAGGTATAGTCGCAAATAAAGGAGAGGGGGAAGCCCCCTCTCCTTTATTACTAATCAACTATCTTGCTGCTCTCGCATGCGCGTCATTTGCTGCCAGACAGAGCCGGCGGCTTCTTCGCCGCGTTCAATGCGGGCGACCGCCATCTCGGCTTGCAGGCGTACCTCGAATTCCGTCTCGCTGCCCGTCGTGCGCAGAAGCGCCTCGAGCGCCGTTTCATCGCCCGCTTCGTACAGAAAACGAGCCGCGCGCCAACGAACGAGCTTGTTGGAATCCTCCAGCGCTTCGATCATTGGAGCGATCGCGATTGGGTCGCCGATGTCCGACAGCGTGTCGCCGGCTGTCCGCCGAACGGAGCCGGACGAATCCTTCAGCGCTTCGAACAGAAGCGGGAACGCTTCCGCCGTGCGCAGATCGCCGAGGTATACGACAGCCAGCCGCCGCACCGACATCTGGCTGTCCCCGAGCGCCCGGGCGACAACCGGCAAATCCTCCGGCGTAGGCTTTAGGCGCTCCAAAGCGGCATAGCGCTCACGCCAATCTTGCGACTCCAGCGCCTTCATGACGGTATCGCCGTCCAGCGGAGCGGGAGGCGCCGGGGGCGGGGCTTCGGGGCCGGCGGCTTTGGCCTGCTCGACCAGATCGCGGAGCCGCGTTTCGGAATAAGCGGCATCCAGCTCTCTCTTCACTTCCTCCAACACTTCTTGCGGTTCCCCATAGCGCACCCCGAGATCCTCAAGCATGCGCTCGCGGATCATCGTCGCGCCCGCCGCTTCGGTGACCGCTTGCGAGAAACGATCCGGCATTGCTGCACGATGCTCCTGCCCCCCGCTGCGTACGCGAAGCTGGATTGGGATTCCGCGATACAACTGCACGCGGACGTGCGCTTCGCCGAACCCGGCGGCATCCGCGGCCGAGGAAGAGAACGCTCCGTCGCCGGCGATGCCGAAGACGTTCTTCACCCCTTCGAGAATGGCGGCCCAATCGGCGTTAGGTCCTTTGCGGTCTATGGCAAGAAAGTCCGCCGTCTGGAAAATGCTTTTCACGCCGGGAATCTCCAACAGCTTGACGATCAGAAGCGGAGGAGCGGTCGTCGAAGAATCCTTGCTATAGTTCAATTGAACGCCGGAATCGAGCCGAACATCCACGTTAAGCTTCATCGTATTCGGACTCGGGGTCGGCTCGATGGACAATAATTTCATGGAACGAACACCCCTTACTTTTTTGAACTACCTCCACAATACCCTAACTTTGACCAAATGCCAAAATCGCTGGAGAGAAACGCCATTTTACACGGTAAGCGAACTAACCACTTGCGAACTGTTCCGCCAGAGCGAAATAGTGATGATTAGTCGAACTAACTACTCGCAAAGTGTTCCGTCACAGCGCATTAGTGATGATTAGTCGAACTAACCACCCGAGAAGTGTTCGGCCAGAGCGCAGTAGTGATGCTTAGTCGAACTAACCACCCGCGAAGGGTTCCGTCACAGCGCAGTAGTGATGATTAGTCGAACTAACCACTCGCGAAGGGTTCCGTCACAGCGCAGTAGTGATGCTTAGTCGAACTAAGCGCCCGCAGAGTGTTCCGTCACAGCGCAGTAGTGATGCTTAGTCGAACTAAGCGCCCGCAGAGTGTTCCGTCACAGCGCTGTAGTGATGATTAGTCGAACTAACCACCCGAGAAGTGTTCGGCCAGAGCGCAGTAGTGATGCTTAGTCGAACTAACCACCCGCGAAGGGTTCCGTCACAGCGCAGTAGTGATGATTAGTCGAACTAACCACCCGCGAAGGGTTCCGTCACAGCGCAGTAGTGATGCTTAGTCGAACTAATCACCCGCGAGGTGCTGCGCCAGAGCCCTCGGCAACGGCCTATGCGCCCGCTCAACAGAACGTCATTTTTTCACGATTAAAGAGGCTCCGCTCAGGTTAACTAAGGGAAGAGAAGCTCCATCCAATGCCTTGCCCGGAGGGGCGGGGCTTTTTTCATCCCAACCTTGGTACATTCGGGAGTTTCCTGCTATAGTATACATGAGCACATCATCGGAGGGATTACATGCTTAGGAGACGCTTCGGCAACTTGGATTCCGTTGGCGCGGGCAAAGCATCCAAGGATCAATTCGACCGTTGGCGTGCAAACCGGTTGCGCAAGCTGCGCAACAAAGGCTATCTGGAGTGCGTCCCGAGCGTGACGCCCGACCTGCATTTTCTACAGCATAATCATAGCGAGCCCTCCATTACCTGGATCGGCCATTCCACCTTCCTGATCCAGCTTGCGGGCTTGAACATCGTGACCGATCCCGTGTGGGCGCGCAGAATGGCGTTCCAGAAACGGCTCGTTCCGCCGGGTATCCCCTTGTCGGACATGCCGTCGGTGGATGTCGTACTCGTCTCGCACGCGCATTACGATCATTTGCACGTCTCGTCTCTCCGCAGGCTTCGCGGGCCGAAAAAGCTGATCGTTCCTGCGGGCTTGCGCAAGAAGCTGGTCATTCGCGGCTTCACGCAGGCGCAGGAGCTGCACTGGTGGGAGGACCTCGCGTTTCACGGCGTGAAGTTCTCGTTCGTTCCGGCGCAGCACTGGACCCGCCGCAATCCCTGGGACATGAATACGTCCCATTGGGGAGGCTGGGTCATGCAGACCGATCACGGGCCGACGATCTATTTTGCGGGAGACAGCGGTTATTTTCGCGGGTTCAAGGAAATCGGGCGAAGGTTTGACATTGATATTGCGTTGCTGCCGATTGGAGCATATGATCCGGAATGGTTCATGTCATCCCAGCACGTAAGTCCGGAGGAGGCTTTGCAGGCTTTTCTGGACGTGAAGGCGAAGTATTTCGTACCGATGCATTACGGTGCGTTCAAGCTGTCGGACGACACGCCTGCGGAAGCGCTGCAGCGACTGGAGGCGGAACGGGCCAGGCTCGGAATCCCGGAAGAGAAGCTTCTGCTTCTGCAGCACGGCGAGACGCTGCGGTTCGACAGCTTTAATTCAGAAAACCAAACAAAGGATGGATTAGACTCATGATTACCGTATCCGGCGTTAGCCTGCGATTTGGCAAACGCCCCTTATTCGAAGATGTTAACATCAAATTTACCCCCGGCAACTGCTACGGCTTGATCGGCGCGAACGGAGCGGGGAAGTCCACGTTTCTGAAAATTTTGTCCGGCGAGGTGGAGTCCTCCTCGGGCGAGGTGCACATTACGCCTGGCGAACGGCTTGCGGTGCTGAAGCAAAACCATTTTGAGTACGATGATTTCAACGTGCTTGAGACGGTTATCATGGGACACGAGCGTCTGTATAAAGTCATGAAAGAGAAAGACGCCATCTACATGAAGGAGGATTTCTCCGACGAGGACGGCATGCGTGCGGGAGAGCTTGAAGCCGAGTTTGCGGAGATGAATGGTTGGGAAGCGGAGAGCGAAGCGGCGGGCATGCTGAACGGCTTGGGCATTACGACCGACCTGCACGATAAGAAGATGGCCGAGCTGAGCGGCAACGAGAAGGTTCGCGTGCTGCTTGCCCAGGCGCTGTTCGGCACCCCGAACATTCTGCTGCTTGACGAACCTACCAACCACTTGGACCTGGATTCGATCAACTGGCTGGAAGAATTCCTGTCCCGCTATGAGGGCACCGTTATCGTCGTATCCCATGACCGGCACTTCCTCAACCAGGTATGTACGCACATCGCGGACATCGATTTCGGCAAGATCCAGATGTATGTCGGCAACTACGACTTCTGGTACGAGTCCAGCCAGCTGGCGCTCAAGCTCGTGCGAGATCAGAACAAGAAGAAGGAAGACAAGATCAAGGAGCTTCAGGAGTTTATTCAACGCTTCTCCGCGAACAAGTCGAAGGCGAAGCAAGCGACCAGCCGCCGGAAGCTGTTGGACAAAATTTCTCTTGATGACATTCGCCCTTCCAACCGCAAATATCCGTTCATTAACTTCAAGCCGGAGCGCGAGGTCGGCAAACAAGTCGTCACCGTGGAGAATGTTTCGGCATCCCTTGACGGCGAGAAGGTATTGAACGGGGTTAATATTGTCGTGAACAAAGGCGACAAGATCGCGCTCGTAGGGCCTTACGGCCACGCGAAAACGCTGCTGTTCCAAATTCTCGTAGGCGAGAAGGAACCGGAAGAAGGCGCGGTAACCTGGGGCGTGACGGCGACGAAGGCGTATTTCCCCAAGGAGAACTCCGATTACTTCGACGGCGTGGATATGAACCTGGTGGATTGGCTGCGCCAATATACGAAGGACCCCGACGAATCGTTTATCCGGGGCTTCCTGGGCCGGATGCTGTTCTCCGGGGACGAAGCGCTGAAGAAGGCATCCGTCTTGTCCGGAGGAGAGAAGGTTCGCTGCATGCTGTCCCGCATGATGCTTACCAACGGTAACGTATTGCTGCTCGACGAGCCGACGAACCATCTGGATTTGGAGTCGATTACGGCGCTGAACAACGGCTTGATCGACTTCGACGGCCCGATCATTTTTACCTCGCACGACCATCAGTTCATGCAGACGATCGCCAACCGGATCATCGAGATTACGCCGAACGGCATTATCGATCGTTTGATGACGTTCGACGAATACCTGGAGCATCCCGAAGTGCAGGAGCTTCGTGCGAAGCTAATCCCGGAGGAATTCAGAAAATAAATGCAGGCAGCGTCCTCCGGGAAACCGGGGGGCGTTTTTTTAAACGATACAGGTTTTATAAGTTTCACGCTTATCCTTCTCTGAATCGTCTCCGCAAAGCTTCTCCGGCTGTCGGAGGATGCCGAAGGCGTTTTTGCTTGCGACCAGAAAGGATGTAAGATTCAGCGCGAAGCCGTCTTTTCTTTCCCTCAACGGATAGAGGGGTTCCAGATTAGCCCGCAAGGTTACACTAGTTCGATAGCCGAACAACGCATACCATGAAGAAATAACGAACCCGGGGGAGCGAGCGAAATGACTGCGGATATCTACGGAGACATTAAAAAGGCAGAAAGAGGCGCTTGGGTCAGCATAGCGGCTTATTTGGCGCTGTCGGCGCTAAAGCTGGCCGCCGGCTGGTATTTCGCTTCCGAAGCGCTTGTCGCGGACGGCTTCAACAATGCGACCGACATCGTCGCTTCCCTGGCGGTCTTGATCGGCCTGCGCATTTCCCGTAGGCCGCCGGATGCCAATCACCCTTACGGACATCTGCGTGCCGAGACGATTGCAGCGCTGATCGCCTCGTTCGTCATGGCCACGGTAGGGCTGCAGGTTGGAATGGCGGCCGTCCGCAAGCTCTGGAGCGGCGAGTTCGAGGTGCCGGGGGTGAGTGCAGGCTGGGTGGCTCTCGGAGCCGCCGCTGCCATGTTCGCCGTATACGGCTTCAATGTTCGGCTCGCCCGGCGCATCCGCAGTCAAGCTCTGATGGCTGCGGCGAAGGACAATCTATCGGATGCTCTGGTCAGCATCGGGGCGGCTGTCGGCATCTTCGGAGCTGCGCTGGGTCTGGCCTGGCTCGACGCGGTTGCGGCCCTGGCGGTGGCGATTCTCATCCTGAAGACGGCATGGGATATTTTCTGGTCGGCGACGCACGACTTGACGGACGGCTTCGACGTCAATCAGCTGACCACGCTAAGAGGTGTAGTCGAGCGTACGGAAGGGGTTCGCGCGATCAAGGATATTAGGGCGCGCATTCATGGCAGCACCGTGCTTGTCGATGTGATCGTGCTTGTGAATCCCTCCCTGTCCCTGATCGACAGCCACCGGATCAGCGATGCGGTGGAGCAGCGGTTAAGGCGCAAGCAGGACATCCTGAACGTTCATGTTCATGTCGAGCCCGATGAGGACGTTACTTGACTGTTGGACATAAGAGAGCGGCAGCAAGCCGCATGCAACCGACGAACGTTCGGAATGCATGCGGTTTGCTTGCAATCAGGATGTGATTTCGAAATTCAGTTCAAAGCCCGCATCGTCTTTCGGGTAAAATCGAACCTCGCGGTCGCCGAAGCGTAGGGACCAGCAATCGGGCTTGCCGAGGAATGGTGCGGCGGCTTCTTTGACGTTATCCGACAGCAGGCTCGTCGTCGACAGCCACAGACCGTCTTGAAGCCGGGTGCTGCGCCGCCACGCTTGAGGAAGCAGCCATTCGCAGGCAATGACCGTTGCCCCTCGCTCAGCGCAGTTGATCACCGCCTGCAGCGATTCAGGCGAGAGATGCGTCCCCGCAATGATGATGAGCCTGGGGTTGCCTAGCTGATCTTCGGATACATGGCCGTCGTACACGAGCACGTTGTTCGTCGGGAAGAACAGGGGATGCGCAGGCTGCGTGTCTGGCAGCAGCTTCCCATTCTCCAGCGGAAACTGCGCATCTTCGACCAGACGCTTTAGCTCGTGCCGAGGAAAGCGATATCCGCTAATATGCATGTTGTTCCCGTGGCAGGGCAGGGTGCCGTGGCTGATCAAATGCCAGGCGTGAAACACGCTTTGTGTTTCCGCCGGCATGCGCAGCTCCCGCAAGCCGAACGGGCGCTCGTTCTGTCCATAGTTGCTGTCGTCGGAATGAATGAGCACGATGTCGGCATCCGCGTCCCGGTGAGTCCAGTTCAGTCGATGGGCGGGCACGAATTCGCGGGCAAACTGCTGCCACACATCGCCGAATTCCGTTCTGCGGAAGCCGTTCGGGGCATTGTAACGAAGCAGAACGTCCGTGTTCTCGACGAACATCCGATCCGGCCCCATGAGATAGCCCATCCGCAGGGCAGAGGCGAACTCTGCCGGAGAGTGGCCGGGGAAGCCCGGCGCGCGCGTGAACCAGGCTCCTGCGTCGGGTCCCCATAAGTCTGCGCATATCCATAACGGCAGCCGATATTGCTTGGCTGCGCCAAGCGCGGTAGACAACTGAAGGGACTGAAAGGACTCCTTCATGATTTTCGGGCATGGTGCCAGACCGGCGCGTGCCTGAGCGTGAAAGAGCACGGGAAATACTTGCTCCGACAACACAGGGACATTGGCGTGAGCAGCGCCAGCCTTATCGGTTCCCGAGGAAACCTCAACGCCATCAGCACTAACTGCCCCATCCTGCCCGTCTGCTTGTAAGATTTCGCGAACGTGGCCGACACGAGCTGCCGCGGTTCGGGTAAAGCTGTCGCGGGCTTCATCAAGGCTGCCGGGAACGTCCGCGACTGGCCAGTGGGGGAACCAGTCGTCCTTGCGATATTGTCTGGCGTTGATCTGCAGATGCTCCGGCTCGTCATAGAGCAATCCGATGAGCCGTCCCGTCGCAGCCGCCTGCACCAGCGCATCGTCCGGGATGTCGTATCGATTGCTTCCCGGCACCCAGGGTCCGTTGATGTTGCCGTACTCGTTGCCGAGACACAGGTCCATGTCGTGACGCTCAACATCTGCGAGCAGTTGGCTTTGGCCCTCTAGCCCGGGCATGACATGGTGCACATAGAATTCCGCGCCCAGAGCTTTGAGCGCTTCCAGAAACTCTCCGCCGCCCGGAGCCGGGTCTTGGGACGGGACAATCCGTCCGGTGCCCGTACGCATAATTGTGTCGGAAGCTTCGCCGGCCCAAGGGTCTTGCCAAGCGACGACGGAGCCCTGGATGCCTAGACGCGGCTGCGGAATTTCGGTATTGTTTATCGTTTTCATCTTTTAATGTCACCTGGCTGCACGATATATTCCGGCTTCTAGTGAGCAGAAGATAAACTGCTTTAAGCCGGTTAAAGGTAATCGCATAAAGACTGTGAATCAAATGTGCCGTTACACTTTTTTCCATTTGAAAAGGCAGAGTTGCTGAGATAGATTTAAATAGCAAAGCGTAAGCCCGCCCAACTGGCAGAAGCATGGCTTGACCAACGATAACTTGGCAGCCCCAATCAATACTCTCCGGCGAATGAAGAGTGCTTCGTCTCGGAGCCGTTCTCATAACGGGCCATGAACGCCGCTCTCATGTCCATGGTGCGCTCGCCGGCCGCAATGGCTTCCCCGACGTTGCCGTCGTACATATGCTCGACGATCCAGCGCTGTCCGAAGCCCGCATGCACGACTTCGTCCGCCCAGTCGAAATCCTGGAACGTCGTCATGAGCGGGTGACGCACGGCGTCCCGGCAAAACTCCCATTCCTCCCGTTTGCCCGGCGGATATTTCATTGCCGCTTTTTCAATCGCAATCGTAAGATGGGTGTAGGCTTCGTCCGTGTTGAACAGCTTGGCCGTCATGTCGTACCAGCCGATCCAGTTGGGAGCCGCGTAGACGTCGACTCCGTTTAGCCGCAGAGCGGCTTCGCCGAACCAGGCGTGACGCACCTCATCCCAAATATGTCTGGCCGTATCATAATAAAATGCCCATGGCCTGTTATCTTGGGAGAAGTGCACATAAGCAATCGCTTCGGCAGCAGTCATCTCGAAAAAGCGGTTGTACATCATCATCTGGAATCGTCCTTCATTGCTATCTGGAAATTGGAGCCCCTCGTGCTTCGCCACGGCGGTTGAAAACCTGGCGTCGCGAGTGCTGGAATCGGGCAAAGAGAAGGGCTCGACAGTCAGGAAGGAAGCTTCGGAAACAGGGATACGCTCGCCTTGGCCCTCTATTCCGCCGGCTGCCGCCAGCAGACTCCTAAGCTCTTCCGCCCACCGATCGGCATATAGAAGCTCAGCCTCATCCGCGGATGACCGGTATTCCGTAAGCGCTTCCACTCCCCAGCGGCATTGGTCCTCGCGGTCGATTAATTGATGGCGGAGCATGCTGATCGTCGGCTCGTCGACAATCGGCTGGGCTAGTGAAATATACTGACGGATGGCAGCAATCTGAGCGGGCTTCACCACTTCGAACTGCGCTGTCAGCAGCGTCAGCGTCGAAGGCGAATTCAGCGTACGGGCCATCAGCGCTTCCAGCGCCGGATCGGGACAGCGTTCGAAGGCGACTGTACTCATGCGCAGCTGCTTGCAGCGGCTCCGCAAGCCGTCGTAATGGACGGCATCCTGCCAGATTAAACGGGCCAGGCCGCCTTTCACTTCATATTCCGGTCTGGCCGTCATATGGCCAGCTTCAATTCTCATGCTCTGCCGATCCACATAAGCGATACGCTGCAGCCGTTTGGCGGATTGCTCGACGGACATGCCGATTCGATCCCAATCCGTAATGCCCATGAAGGGATGCATGCTCTCATCTCCCGAATAATGGATTTATTTGCGTGTGATACAATTTTTATTGTAGGGTCAATACAGGGCTGGGATAAATGCATCCCGTAAACAAATAGTTGCACCCGATGTCTGAATCTGTCCGGGATAGAAGGGAGGAACGAGGACATGCAAGAGAATATGCAAGTGGATATTCAAGAGGATGCAGAGCTCATCTGTAAGGACGACCTGGGCCAGGTAACCTGCGAGCCTGGCTGGCAATGGAGCACGGAGGATCGTTCTTTTGAGGATTACGATCTGTGGTATGTGTGGGACGGTGTGGGGGAGATGGTATTGAACGGAATTGCGTACACGCTAACCAAGGGAAGCTGTTTTCTGTTCCGTCCGGGTGATCGTGCCTCGGCTTCACAGGCTCCGGACAATCCCTTGACCGTCACCTATATTCACTTTGGCGTCGGTGCTGGACGACGGGCCGAGCTGGACAATCTGTCTTCGTATCGCTCGGTGCGGGATACGGTTTTTCTGGAGACGCTTCTGAGCCGTTACGTTCAGAATGCAAGAGACCGTGCCTTCCGTTACGAGCGTGAAGCGGAGCTGCTGCTGTCGCTTATGCTGCAGCAGCTTGAGCGGCAGCAGTGGGAGGAGCGCAACGGTTTTGTACGGGGGGAGAGGCTGGACCGGATTCGGGAGACGGCCAACTATATCCGGCAATATCCAGGCGTCCGGCATACGGTTATCGGATTGGCGGAGCGGGCGGGTTTGTCGCCGAGGTATTTTTCGCTGAAATTCAGGGAAAGCATGCGAATGACGGTCGCAGCGTTCATCGTAGAAGCCCGAATCACAAGGGCTGAGCATTTGCTTCGCTGTCACAACATGACGGTTGCAGAGGTGGCCGATCTGCTCGGTTATCACGACCTACCTTTTTTCAGTCGGCAGTTTAAGCGATTCCGAGGCCTGTCGCCCAGTCAACTGCGCAAGTAACGGCAACCTGCGCACGAAACTCGCTGTCGGCCGCCTTAATCGTGGCGACCTGCGCGGTATTGCGCCGGCGTTAGCCGGGATATTCGCTTGAACACTCGGTAGAAGTGCTGTAAGCTTTGAAAGCCGCAAGCCAGTCCGATGTCAATAATGTGCATGTCCGATTCCAACAGCTTTTTTTGCGCCTCGATGACTCTGCGGTACTGAATGTACTCAACGATCGTAAAGGTGGTCGATTCCTTGAACAGACGGCAAATATAATATTTGCTTTTCCCGACGGCGGCGGCCAATTGTTCCAGTTGAATATCCTCGCTGTACCGGCTATCAATATAGAGGAGCATATCGACAACGAGCAAATGCAGCCGACTGTCGCTTCTGGCCTGACGCTGGGCTTGCCCGATCCGATACACCTCTTGGAGAAGCAGAATCAGTCTCATCGTCAACTCTGCTTGCATCGTACCGTCGTCCCGGTTTTCTGCAAGGGAGGCGTTCAGCGTCATCAGCCGGGAAAAATGCTCCTCCATGGACAGACGTTGCTTCAGATTCAGTCTGATTTTGGCGTTAGGATTGCTGCGAATGGCCTGGAACAGCGACTCTTGCCCAAGCGTTCGTAACAGATCTTGCACAAACCGATGTTGAAAATTAAGGACATATCGTTTGTAGTGCTGGTCAGGCTTGTACACCATGCGGTGAATTTCGTAACTGTCGATGAAGAGCAGGTCTCCGTCGCGGATGTCGTACTTGCGATCCTTGATGAAAATAGAAATGTCGGCCTTCAGAAACAAGGCCAGCTCGAACGCATCGTGAAAATGTTCCAACGGCTCTCTGCTCGTCATAGGACTGTCCGTGAACTCGAAATGGAAGGCGGCTCTTCCAGCAAATAGCGATGAGCTTTGCATAACGGATGCCTCCCTCAAAAATAAATGACAAGATAGATTAATTGTAAGCGGTTTCGCAAGATAATGGAAGATCGCCGAATCCAGCCTGGTTACAATCAAACCTAAGACAGGCATTGGGAGGCGGCAAAAATGAAGGGCACAGTAATCAAACATCAAATGAAGGAACGCGTAGACCCCGAGACGGGCAGGAGGGTGAAGCAGTTGACTTCGCTCCCGGGCAATTTTCATCATTTATATTTTACGAGCAGCAGCTTTACGGCCGGGGACACGCATGTGCTGTACATCGGCGATCACGGGAGCGGGCCTAACCTGTTCAAGCTTTCCCTGGCTGACGGCAGCGCCGTCCAATTGACGGACAACCGCAACGGAATCATGAGAAGCTATGTGTATTACGATGGCAAGGATAACGTCGGCTTGGCCAAAGCGAGCCCGTCCTATAACGCTGCGACCAATCGGCTGCTATATATTCAGGACGACGAGATTCGGCTTCTGCATGTGGATACGCTGGAGGAAACTAGCTTGGGAAAGCTTCCCGGCAAGGTTATGACCGGCTTTACGCATTTGTCCGCAGACGGCACAATCGCGGCCGTACCGATCATCGCCGAAGATGCTTTTCAGGTGGGCTCGGGCAATCCGTTCGGCCAGATCCGGGAGAAGGTCGCGAGAGAATACTTGTCATCTCGCATGCTCCTCATTAACGTGGAGGATGCAAGCACCAAGGAATTGTTTACGCAGCCCGGCTGGATTACACACGTTCAATTTCATCCCGAGAATGATGGCGCACTATTGTATAATCATGAGGGAGGGCTTGTCGAACAGCGCATATGGCTTTATGCGGAAGGTGCCATCCGCAAAGTGAGAGAGCAGTCGGCAGGCGAGAATGCCTTATGGATTTGCCACGAGATGTGGACGCAATCCGGCAAAGGCATCATCTATCATGGGACGTACGGGATTCCCAACGATCCTGCGATGGCCGAGTTAAGCAGGCCTCAGAGCGAAATTGCCAGCTTTGTCGGCCATTATGAATTGGAGACCGACGAATTTCGGGAAATATTGTTTCCGTCAGGGATGCAGGCTTATGGTCATTTCACGTCCAATTCGACCGACGAAGTGCTGGTTACGGATGGGGTCATTGACGACCGCAGCATTCATCTCGTTACGCCGGATTGGCGCAACGGGACGGCATCCTGGACCAAATTATGCGCACACGGCAGCAGCTTCGGGGTCCAGGACGTTCATCCGCACCCGATATTCAGCAACGATGACCGTTACGTGCTGTTTACGTCGGATGCCCATAACGAGAAGCTGAAGGGCCATCTGTATATCGTCGATGCGACAGATGCGGCAAACAAGGGAGGGGATTGAAATGGGAGTTATCGGACAGTGGGAATCGGCGGAGCCGGGGGTCAGACGCAAGATCGGCGCGGTCGGCCAAGGCGTAATGAACATGATTGTCGAGTTTGAAGCCGGTGCGGAAGGCTATCTGCACTCCCATCCTCACGAGCAATTGACTTATGTTCTCTATGGGGAGCTGGCGTTTACGATTGACGGCGTGACGACAGTCGTCAAGGCGGGAGACAGCATATATATTCCAAGCATGGCGAAGCATGGTGTTAGAGCGCTAATCCCGTCGAGCCTGCTGGACTGCTTCACGCCGATTCGGGAAGACCTGCTGGGTTGAGGACTTGCGACGAAATTCGTTTCCCTTGCGGAACTTATTTCGTCGCAATGCTTGATTATGTAAGCGGATACATCATATTCGGCGAAGCATCATGAGGGTGCGTGTTATTGCCGCGTGAGGGGGAACGACGATGACTATATGGCCGACTCGCAAGCCTAGAGAGAATAAGCTGTTCGGCAAATTTCTGCTGTCTTATTTTTTCGTCCTGTTGATTCCGCTGACCGTCGGATTTTACGCCTACAACCAGACTGTACAAGTCGTGCGGGAGGATGCCGCGCAGCTCAACCTGACCGTATTGGAGCAGAGCGAGGAAGCGCTGAACCGGCTGCTGTCGGAAATACGGGATACGGTAGCGCTGCTGTCGTTGGATTCGGAGGTGCTTAATCTGATGATTACGGCGGAGCCTTCGTGGTCGGCCGAATCCTTGTACCGGTTTGCGCAGCTGCAGCGCAATGAGCTTAGCCTGCTGTCGACGAACCAGTTTTTCTCCGGGCTGTTCGTCTATTTTCGTCAAAGCGATGCCGTTATTTCCAGGAATGAAATTGAAAGAATGGCGACGTCGACGTTGTCCGTGGGCGGCGCGCCGTTTCGGCAATGGCTGGACGGCGTGATCTCCGACGGTCGGACGAATCAGTTTCTGAGGCTGGAAGATGTGCGGAGCGGACGTTCTCCCGGGAACTATCTGGCTTATGTCAGCGCGCTTCCAGAGGGCAACAAGAAGCATGTCGACGGCGCGATTATCATCCTCATAGACGAGCAAACGATCGTCAGTCTGTTCAAGCGTCTCGTCGTCGATGAAGGCGCTTTTGCGCATATTTTGAACGATCGTCAGGAAGTGATCGTATCGACCGCCAAGGGAGCGTCGGCCGAAGCCATTGCCGAAATTACGCAGAACGGCTCAAGGCCCGTTATAGACGGCACAGAAATGTTCCTCACGACAAAGCGTTCTCCGGCAAGCGGCTGGACGTATCAAGTCGGTCTTCCCGCTGACGCCGTGTTCTCCAAGGCCGAATATATTAAGCGGATCAACTGGATGTTCGCCGCCATCGTGCTCGTAGTGGGCTGTCTATTCGCGCTGCTGCTGGCTTATCGGAACAGCAAGCCGATTGCCGACCTGGTTGGGGCCATCAAGGAGTTTGCGGGCGGAGATCATAGCGCCGACCGCAGAGGAAGCGAGATGGACTTGCTCAAGTCGACTTTCTACAAGATGATGAGCGACAACAAGCTTATGAATGTGAGAATGGGGCAGCAATTGCCAATGCTGCAATCGGCTTGCTTTGAGCGGCTGCTCAAAAGCGGCTTCAACAGCGAGCGGGAGATGTCCAGCTATCTGGATCAGGCGCAAATTACGCTGGCGGAAGGGACTGTCGGCGCAGCGGTAATCAAGCTGCATCAGTCGGACTTTGCAGTTGGCGAAGAGGGAGCGGAACAGATACGCTTGCTTCGGGTATTGTCGCAGCAATTGTCCGAAGTGTGCCATGTTCACGATCTCAAAGCCGGAAGGCTCGCCGCGCTGTTTTCATTCCCGGGCACAGCCTCGGAGGAGCGCATGAATTCGTTCCTTATTCGACTGGAAGAACTGCAGCGGAAGCTGCTGGGGGAATACGGACTGGCCGCATCGATTGGTGTCGGCCAAATGTACAGCAGCGGGATGGATCTCTGGCGCTCCTATAATGAAGCCTGTCAAGCGTTGGACGTTCAGGACCCTGACGTCTCGATGAAGCCGATCTGCTTTGGCAGCATCAGCCGCCAATCCGGTCATTATTATTATCCGCTGGATATCGAGCACAAGCTGATCCACAATATTAAGACAGGGGATACCGAAGGGCTTGAGCGTCTGCTTGAGCATCTGGAGCTGGAAAATTTTCAGCGCCGGCAGCTTAGCGTATGGCGCGCGCGACAGCTCTATTCCGAAATCGAGGGCACGATGCAGAAGCTGTCGGAGCAGGTGCAATTTTCTCCTGAAACGCCGGGAGCAAGCCACAAATTCCCGGATAACCTCTCAGACGATACCGAGCTTGATTTCCGTCCTATCAAGGAGAAGCTATTGGCGATCTGCGACGGCATCAGGCAGCAGAGAAGCGCGAAGCATCAATCCACGCTGCAAAATATGAAAGCCTATATCTTGGCGAACTATACGGACAACAATCTCAGCCTGTGCGCGTTAGCCAATGAATTCAAACAGGCAGAAAGCACCGTATCCACGTTTTTCAAGGAGTATATGGGCGTTGCGTTCTCCGAATATTTGGAGCAGCTTCGCCTCGATGAAGCGCGTGTGCTGCTCAAGGGCTCCCAGCTGCCGATACAGGAGATTGCCATTCGCGTCGGATACAGCAGCGACAAGTCGTTTCGCAGAGCGTTCAAGAGGTCGTTCGGCGTGCAGCCGACGTCATACCGCAATAACCTGGAAGTTGCGGCCGGTAGTTGAACGAGCGTTAACGTATTAAGCCGTCTGCGGCGTAGTTTAGTCAAAGCCCAAGGCCGACCCTATTGCGCGCAATCGTGCAGAAAGGTCGGCCGTATTTATTGGCGTACAGGGGGACAAATCTGCCGATTTCAGAACAAATGGGTGTCCGAAATCAAATGGGTGCCGGAATAAAGAGAATGCCGCAATCGAATGAAATCGCTTTCAAATGAATGGTGTGACGGGAATGAACTGTTCCTTTACGAAAGAAGTCCTGGACGATAAGGTGAATCGTGATAGCGCTACCAAAACAGTCGCAGCGCAAGCATCCAGGGGGGAGTTCAATATGAAAGATAGCACTGCGGGGCGAGGAGGAATCGGGATCGACCTGCGCAGGAGGTTCCTAAAGCAAAGAGTGCTGCTGTTGCTGCTACTTCCTGCTCTGGTTTACTTTTTAGTATTCAACTATATCCCGATTTACGGTGTGCTCATTGCTTTCAAAAACTTCCGCATGCAGGAAGGACAAGGGTTTCTAGAGACTGTGCTTAACGCGCCTTGGGCGGGGGCGTACGGTCTGGATCATTTCAAGGCGTTCGTGAACGGGCCTTTCTTCTGGAAATTGCTCAGAAATACGTTTCTGCTGGGCTTCTATGCATTGCTGTTCGGTTTTCCGATTCCGATTATGTTCGCGCTGCTGCTGAATGAATTAAGAAGGAAATTTTACAAAAGCTTTGTTCAGACGGTCAGCTACCTGCCTTATTTTCTGTCCATCGTCGCCGTGATCGGCATGATGAAGATGGTGCTTTCTCCTAGTAACGGTATCGTTAATGTAATGTTGACGAAAATCGGACTTGAACCGATCTACTTCATGGCTAATGCCGATTGGTTCCGCTTCCTGTTCGTCAGCTCCGGCATATGGACATCGATGGGCATGGGCGCCGTTATTTATTTAGCGGCGTTATCGAAGGTCGATGCGGAGCAATACGAATCGGCCGTCATCGACGGAGCATCGCGACTGCGGCAAATGTGGCACATTACGCTCCCGGCCATTAAGCCGGTAGTCGTCATCACGCTCATTCTCAATATGTCGGGTGTGCTCAGCGTCGGGTCTGAAAAAATAATTCTGATGTATAACTCGCTTACTTACGAAACGGCGGACGTTTTCTCCACCTTCGTGTATCGGCGCGGACTCGTCGAATTGGACTTCAGCTTCGGGGCGGCGGTTGATCTTTTCAATGCGCTGGTGAACCTGCTGTTCCTCGTCACAGCCAATTATGTGGCAAGAAAGGTGGCTAACGAGAGCTTATGGTAAAAGACAAGTCGGTCAGCTCCAGGCTGCTGGATGCCGTCGTTCAATTGGTCATGGCGTTCGTGCTGCTTGCGACGCTGCTGCCGCTTCTGCACGTCGTCTCCATTTCGTTCAGCGATCCGGTGGATATTGTGCGGGGCAAGGTCGGCTTGCTGCCGTCCAACTTCAATCTGTCCGCCTACCGTACGATTCTGCTCGAAAACGTCCACATTCCCAAATCGTTTCTGAATTCGGTGCTCATTACGGTTTCCGGCACGCTGCTCAATATCTTTTTTACGACGTTGGCGGCTTACGTGTTATCGAAAAAGGATTTGCTGTTTCGTCCCTTTTTCCTCATCTTCTGCATTATGCCGATGTTTTTCACCGGGGGGATCGTACCGCAGTTTCTTCTCGTCAAGTCGCTCGGAATGATGGATACGATCTGGGCCGTTACCATTCCGGTGCTCATCAGCTCATGGTGGCTCATTATTATGATCTCGTTCTTCAAAAGCTTTCCTGTGGAACTGGAGGAAGCGGCCAAGCTCGACGGCTGCGGCGAGCTTCAGACCCTTGTACGGATTGTGCTGCCGCTGTCGATGGCCGCTGTCGTCACCATTTCTCTGTTCTATGGCGTCAGCCATTGGAACTCCTACTTCTCCGCCATGCTGTATTTGCGCAGCTACGACAATTACCCGTTGCAGTTGCTGCTTAGAGAAATTGTGCTGCAGAGTACGCTGGCCGAGCAGTTGGCCTCCCAGGGTAACGCCGCGCTTGCGGAAGATATGAGCTCCAAGCTGACGCCGGAGAGCGTACAGTACGCTACGCTGGTCATTTCGATCGCGCCGATGCTGATTGTGTACCCGTTTATCCAGAAATATTTTGTCAAAGGCATCATGATCGGTTCATTAAAAGGCTGAGCATCGCCATAACGTTCGGAGCCGGACACTCTCATCATTCTTAAAGGCGGTGATGCCTAACCTGCTTGCCAAGCTTGGGGAATGGACTTAATGCACACGAGATCATTATTCGAGGGGGATTTCGCAAATGAAGAAGCAGCGATTTTTTCTGATTGCGGCAACGATAGGTTTGGCAATGGGAGTATTGGCGGGTTGCAACAGTTCGAGTAACGACAAGGCCGGTTCTGCGGCAACGAGCACGGGGCAGTCGACGGCAAGCAGCGGCGCTGCGGAGGACAAGCCGATTGAGCTGTCTGTCGCAAGCATGCCCAAGTATCCGCCCAATGAAATTCCGAACGCCTACATTCAGGAAGTGGAAAAGCGTTTCGGTATGAAATGGGATTTTCAGTCCATTCCGCTTACCGCTGGGATTGAAAAATATAATGTTATGTTTGCCTCCGGAGACTATCCGGATTTCATCCCGAACATGAACAGCCCTTCTAGCGTGGCGAAATGGGCGACCTCGGGCTATTTGCTGCCGATCGGCGACTACATCGACAAGCTGCCGAACTACCGCGCGCTGTTCTCCGACGAGGATTGGCAATTACTGCTCGATTTTGCAAGTACGAACGGAAAGCTGTACATGCTGCCGAATACGGCCAGCAACGATCCGATGACATGGGTTTACCGGAAGGACGCTTTCGATAAGGCTGGAATTACGACGTTTCCCAAGACGACCGATGAATTGTACGCAGCGCTGAAAGCGTTGAAGACGGCATACCCGGAATCCGTAGGCATCGGCGTTCGAGGGGGGACGGACAACAATGGCGTTAAAAATATGATGAACGGCTTCCGTCAGGCCTTCCGCAATCCGCTTAACGTATATACACGGGGCTTCTGGAACGATCCGGACGAAGGGGACGCGGTCGTATGGAACATGGCTTCATCCAAGCATCGCGACATGTTGACGTTCATCGTCAAGCTGTATAAGGAAGGCCTGCTGGAAAAGGAATTTGCAACGCTCACGCAGGATCAGTGGAAGGCGAAGCGGTTGAACGGCCAAGTGCTGATCGATTTCCAATATGCGAGCCATACGGTAGATCCCACTTATGCGCTGACTGACATAGCTGGGGGACAATGGGACTATGCGCGTTCATTGCCGAGCGCGACGGACAAGCCGGCGCTGGAATTCAAGCCCGTCAACTTCTCCTTGTTCGGTCCCGTGTTCAGCAGCAAGCTGGCCAATGAGCCGGAGAAGCTGCAGAAGCTGCTGGAGTATATCGAATGGGGCGCGACTCCGGAAGGCCAACTGTTCCATCAGGCGGGACTGGAGAACGTCACTTATGTGAAGGAAGGCGACGGAATCAAATATAAGGAAGGGCTTGACCGCCAGAAAGTAGCGGAGCAGTTCGGATTCGACTGGTGGCTGAATCAGAGCGCGGACTTCATGAAGTCCGATGCAGGGTATCTGAAGAAGAAGGAAGCGATGGAGCAGAACGCGGACATGTTTAACCTGATGCCGAAAAGCGCGCCTCTTACGGATGAGGAGACGGAGATGATCAATACGCGCGTCAGCGCGCTGGAGGATGTTGCGCTTCAATTCGCTACGAAGGCTGCGATGGGGATCGTCGACGTTAGCGACGACAAGGTTTGGAACAATTATTTGAAAGATTTGGAGAAGGTCGGCTTGAAAGAGGCGCTGTCGATCTATGCCAAGTATTTGAAATAAACCAAGCGATCCGGGAAAACACCTCGTACGGTCAAGGAGAAAATGGGATGCCTGCCGCTGACGGGGTGGATTTCCCGGACTGGATGGAGAAGGAGCGTTTCACATGACAACGACTCATATGGCCGTACCGAAGGCGGCAAGCAGCCGGATTACTTTGGCTGCGCAATTGCTGGATACTGCCCTTCGAGAGACCGGGGTTTCAGTATGCAGCGCCGAAGAGTGGAGCATATTCAATTACCGTAAGGTTGACGGCCCCAAAATCGCAATCGGCAACAGATACGAGAGCGAGTTCATTAGAGAGCTGGAGCAGAATGAGGTGCTGCTCTATCATACCGCTGAACCTGAAGGAGAAGGGTTCTACCTCGCCTCCCTCCCGGGCGATCTGATTGTAGTGTCGGGGGGCAGCGACACGGGGGTTCTGTACGGCTGCCAGGAGTTGGCCAACCGAATCGTCCGCAACGGCGGCCTCCCTGCGGAGCTTGCCTACGGGGATGCCCCATCGATGAAATTGCGCGGTCCTGTCGTGCCGTTGCAGCTGACGAAAGTGGAGCCGCCTCGGCGGACTTACGAGTATCCGATTACGAGCGGCCGTTTCCCCTGGTTTTACGACAAGGAGCTGTGGCTGGAATATTTGGACCGTCTGCTGGAATACCGCTGCAATGTCATTTATATTTGGTCCGGTCATCCGTTCTCCTCGCTTGTTAAATTGGCTCCTTATCCGGAAGCGATGGAGGTTACGGAAGAGGAGTTCGCGCTTAACGTCGAGACATTCCGCTGGCTGGCAGAGGAATGCGACCGACGCGGCATATGGCTCGTTCTGAAATTTTACAACATTCATATTCCGCTTCCGTTCGCGGAAAAGCACGGTCTTGATCTGCATCAGCCGAAGCCGCTGCCGCTCACGAGCGATTATTACATCGCCTCGATATCCGCCTTCATCCGCAGCTTTCCGAATGTTGGTCTGATGGTATGTTTGGGGGAGGCGCTGCAGGGAGCGCTGTACGGTGTGGAATGGTTCAATGAGACGATCCTGGCCGGCGTGAACGAGGGGCTCAAGGATTTAGAGCTGAAGGAGCTGCCGCCGATCATCGTGCGAGCGCATGCGATTCCTTCGGAGAAGGTGATGGAGGCCGCGCTTCCGAATTATGCCAATCTATTCACCGAAGCGAAGTACAACGGAGAATCGCTTACGACGTTTACGCCGCGCGGCAATTGGCAAGATACGCACCGGCATTTGGGTTCTCTGGGTTCGGTTCACTTGTTCAATGTGCATATATTGGCCAATCTGGAGCCGTTCCGATTCGGTTCGCCTTCATTTATTCAGAAGTGCGTCCAGGCGGCCAAATATCGGCTCGGGTGCAACGGCATTCATCTATATCCGCTCTTTTATTGGGATTGGCCTTATTCTCCCGATGCCGCTGTGCCGCGGCTGAAGCAGCTTGATCGCGACTGGATCTGGTTCGCCGCCTGGTTCCGTTACGCCTGGCAGCCCGATCTGAATCCAGAGCTGGAGCGCCAATACTGGATTCAGCAGTTCGCTCAGCGCTACGGCAGTCCTGAGGCGGGAGAAGCCATTCTGGATGCCTATGAACATGCCGGAGAATGCGCGCCTAAGCTGCTGCGCAGGTTCGGCATTACGGAAGGCAATCGTCAGACGATGAGCCTTGGCATGACGATGAGCCAATTAACGAATCCAGACCGTTACGGCCCATGGAGGGAACTGTGGGAGTCGCAAGCGCCGCAGGGCGAACGCCTTCAATTGTTCATGGAGCGGGAGGGACGCGGAGAGGCGCATATCGGGGAGACGCCCGTGGATATTGCCGATAACGTCGACGCCCATGCCGTCAGAGCGGAGGAGGCGGTCAGAAGGGCACGAGCTCATGTGACCAAGAATGTCGAAGAATTCGGGCGTATCGCAACCGATGTCGAGGCGATCGGGTTGATGACGCGTGCCTATACGTTCAAAGTGCGGGCGGCTATCGAGATTCTTCGCTACAAGCAGCGCGCGGATGGTCAATTTCTCAAATATCCGGAACTGCTGGAGAAAGCCGTGCCGCTGTTCCGGGAGAGTCTGGCAAACTACCGGGCGCTTGCAAAGCTGACAAGCGAAACTTATCTCTATGCGAACAGCATGCAGACGCCGCAACGCAAGGTGCCCTTTCCCAACGGCGAGAAATTCGCGCATTGGCGGGAATGTCTGCCGGCCTACGAACAGGAATTCCGCTCTTTCACCGATAACGTGCAGGCGCTGAAGTCGGGCGTCTTGCCGGCGCAGGCAGTCGACGAAGCTGTCGAACGTTATGAAGAGGCCGATTTCTCGCTGCTGTCTCCGTATGCAGAAACCTACACATTGTGTAAACAGTCCAGGCTGTTTATAGACGGGAACGTTACGGCATCCGCGGTAGCCGAAGAGCTGGACGGTTTGACGGGCATCCGCTTCAGCCGCGAGCAGGCGGCGAAGGAAGGTGTCGCCATCGACATTGAGTTGAAGGAGCATGCGCTGATTCTGGTAGGCTATTTCAATTCCGCCGATTCCGAGTATTTGCAGGTGCCTAGCCTGGAGGAGAATACGCACGCCGACGATCGGGGCGGGCTGTCTCCGGTTCTGAAGAACGGAATTGGCGTCTTCTTCTATCCATCGGTCCATGTGCATGCATTTCGTTATGAGCCGGGGCGGCATACTCTTCTCTTCGGTCGGGGCTCTTATTTGATCGCGGGGATCGTCAAGGGAAATCAACCAATGAAACCGCGCAATCTTGACGGCGTCAGCAGCTTGCAATCGCTGGATTGGCTGTTCGAGAGCAGCGAGACTTAGGGAGTGGAGCACATGGAATGGTTAAAACCGGAACACTATTTGCCGAAGCTTGATCCTTCTGTTGACGCCGGCAAATACGGCATCGGACTTGTCGGCTGCGGCACGATCGCCAATCAGGCTCATCTGCCCGCGTACCGGAAGCTGAACCTTCCCGTTGTCGCGTGCTGTGACGTCAATGCGGATGCGGCGCGGACTACGGCCGAGAAATTCGGTATTCCGTTCTGGACGACGGATATCAGAGAGCTGCTGGCCCGCGATGATGTCAAGGTAATCGATATGGCCGTGCATTATCCCGCTCGGCTACCCTTGCTGAGAGAGGTGGCGAAGGCGCCGAGACCTGTGCTCTGCCAGAAGCCGCTTGCGCTGAATTTGCAGCAGGCCCGTGAACTGGGCGACTTTGCCCGGGATAACGGAATTGTTCTCGGTGTTAACCATCAGGCCAGATGGGCGCCTGCGCACAAAGCGCTCCAGCTTCTGGTGGATCAAGGACTGGCGGGCCAGATTTATAGCGTCCAGCACGTCATGCGCGCCTATCAAGACCAGCCCGGCATGTGGTGGACCACAATGAACGATTTCAATATAGCCGACCACGGCATTCATTATATCGACCTGTGCCGCAACATTAGCAAGTCGGCTTATGCGGGGCAGGAGGAATGGAGCAGCGTGAACTGCCTGACCGCCGTATTGCCGGGGCAAAATGCGGTCGATCCGCTTATTTACTCGGCCAACATCGCTTTCGGTCCCGACGGCGGTCGGCATTCTTTTATGGCGTCGCTGCAATTCAACAACATTGTCAGGGCGACAACATCCCATAGCTACACATGGTGGGTGGACGGTACGGCAGGCAGCATTTGGGGCGGTCATGACAAGCTCTACGTCTCGTTGGCCGGAGAAGGCTCCACCGTTCATGAAATCCGGATCAAGGGCTCCTGGTTCCCGGACGGATTCGCCGGATCGATGGCGGCGTTCATTACCGCGCTGGATCGCGGAGAAGCTTGTCCCGTAACCCCGGAAGACAACTACAATACGATTGCTCTTACATCGGCGATGGTCATTTCCAGTCGGGAGAATCGCGTAGTCCACCGTGAAGAACTAATGAGGGGCGGCGAGGACGATGAATGAGCGAGATGCAGGTCCTATTATAGGCATGATGAGCTACGTATACGGAAATTCGTCGGCGGAGGAAATGGCGGCTGCCATTAACGGGCACGGCATTGCCTTTGCCCAGGTCGATCCCCGGCAGAAGGGATTGCTGGACGGGGACGGCAGGATGGGCATCAGGCAGGCGGAGCATATTCGGAAGGTGTTTCAGCAGCAAGGAATTTCAATCCCTGTCCTGTCGGGGTATATGAATTTGCTGGATCCCGATCCGGGACGGCGGGAGGCAAATTTGCAGGAGATGGAGGAGATGATTGAACTGTGTCCATCCTTCGGAGCAGGCTGCATTGCCACGGAAACCGGCAGCCTCCATCCGACGAACCCATGGGGCCACCATCCGGACAACGACACTGAGGCGGCCTGGGACGCCTTGCTTCACGTCACAGAGCGGCTGCGGCTTAGAGCGGCCAGCAATGGGGTCACGCTATTGCTTGAAGGTTATGTGAATAACGTACTATCTACTGCGGAGCGGGCAGCCAGACTGATTCGCGAGCTGCCGTCCGCCGGGCTAGGGCTCGTCATGGACCCCTTTAATTACATAAAGGAGGCCGATTTGAAGCGACAGGAAGAGGCGCTGGACGTTATTTTTGATGCGATTGCGCCTCACTGCGTCATTGCTCATGCCAAGGATACCCTCTATACGGCAAAAGGAATTCACACGCCGCGCGCCGGCACCGGCCTAATGCAATGGGAGCTCGTTGCCGACCGATTGACGAGGACGATGCCCGACGCGGTGCTTTACTTGGAGCACCTGCAGCCTGACGAGGTTGAGGAATGCCTCGCATTCATTCGGCAAGCTTATCGGCAATAAGGCGACCGGGACAGGCAGGGAAAGTTAAGGAGCAGCAGAATAGGCGCGGCAGAACAGAAGTTGAGGACAGGAGGAACTCGGCCATGGCGGAGGAACGAACAAAGTGGTTTACGGAAGCCCGATTCGGCATGTACATTCATTGGGGACTCTATGCGCTTGGGGCGCGGCACGAATGGATGAAAGGGCGCGAATTCCTGAACAACGCGCAGTATGACAAGTATTTTCGCAGATTCGATCCGGATCTGTACGACCCCGAGCTGTGGGCCGATCTCGCTGCAGATGCCGGAATGAAATATATGGTCGTAACGGCCAAGCATCACGAAGGGTTCTGCCTGTGGGACTCCAAGCTGACGGACTATAAAGCGACGAACACGCCGGCGGGCTCCGACCTGCTGCGCCCGATGCTGGAGGCGTTTCGGGGAAAAGGCATTACTCCGGGATTATACTATTCGCTCCTGGATTGGCATCATGATCACTACACCGTGGACGTCAAGCATCCGCAGCGTTACGATCCTGCATTCGTGGAACAGAGCAAGCAGCGGGATTTTTCCAAATATGTAGACTACATGTTCGGCCAGACGCGGGAGCTGCTTACGGAATACGGGGACATCGGCGTGCTGTTTCTGGACTTTTCCATACCGCCGGAGGAAGGCTTCGCGGCCAAGGGCAAGGAAGAGTGGCAGAGCGAGAGATTCATGCAGATGGTTAGGGAGTTGCAGCCGAACATTCTGGTGAACGACCGTCTGGGCATTCCGGGCGACATTACGACGCCGGAGCAGTATCAGCCGCGGGAGTGGATCAAGCTGAACGGCCAGCGCACCGTCTGGGAGGCGTGTCATACATTTAGCGGCTCATGGGGATACTATCGCGATGAGGAATCCTGGAAAAGCGTGGACATGCTGCTGCAGATGCTCATCGATACCGTCGCCAAGGGAGGCAACCTGCTGCTCAACGTTGGACCGACGGGACGCGGAGAAATTGACGAGCGTGCGGTAGATCGGCTGAAAGGGATGGGGCAGTGGATGAGACGGCACAGCCGCTCCATCTACGGCTGCACGGCGGCGCCGGAGGAGTATGCGTGCCCGCCGGATTGCCGGTACACGTATAACCCGGAGAGCAATCGGTTATACCTGCACTTATTCGCATGGCCATTCAAGCAGGTGCATCTGCCGGAGTTCTCGGGTCGGGTCGCGTATGCGCAACTGCTGCATGATGCTTCCGAAATTCGCATGGTGGAAGGCGAGCAGCGGATGAGCATGGAAGCGGGAGCGTTCGACGAAGGCCGTCCTGCGAACACGCTGACGCTGAAGCTTCCGGTGAAGAAGCCGAACGTGAGCGTACCTGTCATTGAGTTGTTCCTGAAATAAAGCAAGCATCCGGCAAGCCTCGGTTGCCAGAAGGCCAGAAAGGCGGAATTCCACCGAGACGTTCGAAAAATCGGCTAACTTCACCCGCATATATGCGTCGGAGTTAGCCGATTAACTTACCCGTATTATCCTCGCTTCGAGGCTTCGCAGCTCCTCAGCTTTCACCGAATCGAATCCTTCTCTTAACCGACCTTCCCTTCGCTACCGCTTGAAGGCGCTAACTTGATTGCTCGGCATTGTCGTATATAATCGAGTAAGCGCAATCTATGGGAGGAGTGGGTCGGCTGTGCGTATCCGCACCGTGCTTTTGTTGAGCTATTTTATTGTGATTCTTCTGAGTATAACGCTGGTCGGCTTCGTTTCATTCTATATTTCCTATACGACCATGTCGGAACGGGTGGAATCCGCCGGTCTCCAGCTCGTCCGGCAGATCGAGAACAACATGGACAACGATTTTCACAGCAAGCGGAACTTGCTGTTGGCTCCTTATAACGATCAGACCTATATCGACGGCATTAACCGTTACATCGAGATGAACGACCAGGAGAAGTTTCAATTCCGCCAGCGGCTGGGCGATCTCTATCTCAAGAGCTTTAATGTGACTCCGATCCGGGACTTCATTCGATTCCAAATCTACTATAACAACGGAGAGCTGCTCAGTTCCTCGGATGCCCGAAAGCCGTGGACGCCCAGCCAGGTGCGCAATTCGGACTGGTTTCGGGAGACGGTGGCCAAGGATGGCGAGGTGTTCTTCAGCGGCTCCATCCCCCAGCAGGCGGATGAGAAAAACGCGGAGGTCGCCGCTTATGCGTCGTCAATCCTGATTCGGGATTACTCCAATCCGGACCGGTTCATCGTCGTTCGCGCCGAATACAGAACCAGTCTATTCCGCAGCATCGGTCAGAACGACGATCTGTCGCTCAGCAGCAAAATCGTGATCCTGGACGAGAACAGCCGGATGATCTACGAATCCGGGGATTCGACCGATACCGGACTGGCGGCGGAGCTGACGGATCGGGTGACCGGCCGCGAAGGCAAGTTCTGGATGAATGTGGACGGCGACAAAATGCTCGCCTCCTATACGAAGTCGGGTTATTCCGCCTGGAAAGCCGTTCTCGTCACACCGAGAGAGGAAATCTTCGGCTCGTTGGACAAAATCAAAACAACGGTTATTTTGACGGCGCTTCTCGCCTTCGTGATCACCTTCTTCATTTCCGTTCTGTTCGGCCAACGGATCACACAGCCGATTCTGAATTTGTACAAAACCGTCAACCGTATCAAGCGCGGAGATTTCTCCCTGCGGGTGAAGGTCGACCGCAACGACGAGATCGGCAGAATAGGCATGAACTTCAATGCGATGCAGGATGAGCTTCAGATGCTGATCGAGACCAAGTATTTGAACCAGATCAAGCTTCAAGAGGTTGAACTGGCCATGCTCTATTCGCAGATTAACCCGCATTTCCTGTACAACACGCTGGACAGCATTCGCGCGATGTCCGACTACTACAAGGTCGAGGAAATCAGCATAATGGCGCAGTCTCTGGCGGATATGTTCCGCTACAACACCAACAATAAGGACGAAATCGTGACGCTGCAGGAGGAGCTTGTGCAGATCGATTCGTACCTTCGCATCCAGAGCATCCGGTTCGAGGGCAAGATTGTGTACCGCCAGGAGATCGACGAGGAGCTGTACAGCGCCTCCCTGTTGAAAATGACGCTGCAGCCGCTCGTTGAGAATGCCGTCTTTCACGGAATCGAACGCAAGAGGGGCAAAGGCACGATTACGATATCCGTCTCGAAGGAGGATTCGCGCATCCGGCTGACGGTTGCGGATGACGGCGTGGGGATTTCGGACAGGCGGCTGAACGAAATCCGGGAAAGCCTGAGGCCGCCTATTCAGCAGATGAACGAGCCCCGACCGGCGCAAGAGAACGGAATCGGCATTGCCAACGTCTATTCCCGTTATGCTATTCGATTCGGCGACAGATTCGAATTTCACATGGACAGCAAGAAAGGCGTCGGCACATCGATCATGCTGCTGTTTCCGCCATTTGAAGAATAATTGTCGAATCGAGCGGAGAGGTAAGAATTTTCAACATAACAGGTCAAAAACGTGAATGGGGACAGGAAAGCGTTTGCAATATAATCGGTTTGTAAGCGATTACTACTGAGAGGGTGGCGTCAATTGAAAAAAACAAAATGGATGTATTCCGTATTATCTGTACTTCTGGTCGCTTTCGTGCTGTCGGCGTGCGGCGGAAACAACGAGAAGGCTTCCCCGTCGGCGAGCTCTTCTGAAAGCGCTCCCGCCAGCTCTGCGGCAAGCCCTTCGGCTGAGCCGTCGAAGTCGAAAGACCCGGTTACTTTGACGTTCCTTATTCCGAACACGGAGGACGTAACGCCATACAACACGATCTTCTCCGCATTCGAGAAGCAAACGGGCAACAAGGTCGAAGTGCAGGCTCTTCCGGGCGGAGACTACGACAATATGCTGAAAACCCGCTTCTCCACCGGCGACTTCCCGGACGTGTTCCTTATGCAGCCGGGCACGAAGCAGTATGTCAAGCTGAGAGCGGAAGAAACGCTGTATGAATGGTCGGGCGAAGCTGGCGTATGGGACAACATCATCGATTCCATCAACCAATTCCAGAAGGACCCGAACGGCAAAGCGTATGGCGTACCCTTCGGCAAAACCGGCCAAATGGGCGTGTTCTACAACAAAGACGTATTCGCCAAAGCCGGCGTAGAGCCTCCGAAAAACTATGCCGATCTGATCGAGATCGCGAATAAGATCAAAGCGGCCGGCATCACGCCTTTCTATGAAGCAGTCAAAGAAGGCTGGCCGACTCAAGTCTTCTACCTCACAGGCTGGGTAACGCAAGTCGATCCGGCAATTGGCGAGGAAGGCGTACAGAAGCTGAACGTGAATCAGCTGAAGCTGTCCGATATTCCGGAGCTTAAGGATTTGTTCGTGAAGTCCAAAGAATTGAAGGATCTGGGCTTCTTCCAGAAAAACGCGCTGTCGGGCACCTTCGATGAGCTGCAAAACGAATTCGGCGAAGGCAAGATTGCCATGACCTTTATGCTGGACGGCATTCTGCCGCAGCTGGAGAAGAAGTTCGGCAAAGAGTTCGTCACGGACAAGGTTGGATTCTTCCCATTCCCTTCGGCTACCGATACGGGAGTTGCCATGATCACGCCTCCGAACCAATTGATGGTTCCGTCGAAGGCCAAGCATCTGGAGCAAGCGAAAGAGCTCGTGAAATTCATGATCTCTTCCGAAAGCGTCAACACTTTCTATGCCAGCCAGCCGGGTATTCCGATCTACAAGGGCGCGACGAGCGAGCTGTATCCGTTGCAGCAAACCGTGCAAGAGTACATCAACAACGGCAAGTCCATGGTTAACGTGCAAAACCGTCTGACGGCTTCGTTCCTGGACCTCGGCAAAATCCTGCAAAACTTTCACATCAAAGGCGATGTCGATGCGGCTCTGAAAGAAATGGATACCAATTACGTTAAAGACGGCAATTCCAAGCGTCTGCAAGGCTTCGAGTAAACGTACTGTGCACCAGAGTCAAGGGACGGCTTCGCTCGGACTTTAACCGAGCGATTCAGTCCCTTGCTCTGGTCAAGAAAGGAGGGGTGGACGTGAAACGGCTGAAATACCCGCTTTATTTTTCATTTCCGGCAATTGCGATTTTCCTGCTGTTTTTCATTACGCCAACGATTATCGGGATTTATTACAGCTTTACGGATTGGAACATCAATGCGGACAGCATCAAGTTTATAGGTCTGGACAATTATAGAGAGCTATTCCAGGAGCCTAGGCTGAAACAAGCCCTTATCAATACGATCATATTCGCCGTTGCGGTAACGGTGCTCCAGAATGTAACGGGGCTCGCGCTGGCGTTGATGCTGAACGAGAAGCTGAAATCACGGAACGTTCTACGGATGATTTTTTTCATGCCTTATGTGATCGCGCCTCTCGTTATCGGTTATATTTTCCGCGCAATCTACCATCCCGAGCACGGGGTAGTCAATAAGTTCCTTGATCTGGTCGGCCTGGACTTCATGATGCAGGACTGGCTGAACGATCCGAAATATGCCTTGTTCACGATTATCGTGACGGACATCTGGCGCGTAGCCGGCTTCTCGATGGTCGTATATCTGGCGGGCTTGCAGTTCATTCCCAAGGATTTGATAGAGAGCTCCTCCATCGACGGGGCAAGCTACTGGAGCCGCTTCAAGCACATCGTATTCCCGCTGCTGGCGCCTGCCTTCACGGTTAACGTATTGCTGGCCATGATCAATTCCATGAAGGTGTTCGAGATTGTCATGGTCTTGACCGAAGGCGGTCCGGGCTATACGACGGAAGTATTCTATACGCTCATTCGCACCACGTTCAGCTCCGGGGAGATGGGATATGCCACGGCGGTCAATATGCTGCTGTTCTTCTTCGTGACGATTGTGGGAGTGCCGGTACTGATGCTCATGAAGAAAAGGGAGGTTGAGATGTAATGACAAGAAGCGGCTCGCGGCTTGCGCTTGAAATCGTAGTCATTGCGCTGTCTCTGTTGATTCTCATTCCCTTCTTCATGATCCTGATCAATTCGTTCAAGGGCATACGGGAATCGGCCTTGTTCGGCCTGTCGCTGCCCTCCGTGTGGGAGTTCGACAATTACAAGGCGGTATTCAAGCAAGACAACATTCTCCGGGGCTTCAAAAACAGCTTTCTAATCTCCGGTCTGGTCGTGCTGTCGGTTAACGTCTGCGCCTCGATGGCGGCCTTTATCATTCAGCGCCGCGGCGGCAAGTTCCTGCAGGGCGCCTACCTTGCCTTTATTCTAGGTCTGATCGTGCCGGTCTCCATCGTGCCGACGATCAAGCTGATGGACGTCCTAGGCATCAAGGGCTCCTATTTCAGCATCATCATGTATTATACGGCCGTGCTGCTTCCGTTCGCCGTGTTCCTGCTCGTCGGTTTCATGAAGTCCATTCCCCGGGAGCTGGACGAGGCGGCCTTGCTTGAAGGCTGCGGCTACTTCCGCTTGTTCTTCCGGATCATTATGCCGCTGATCAGCACGGTGTCGGTGACCGTGTCGATCGTCGTGATCGTCTCGGTGTGGAACGACTTCTTCGGACCGTTCTACCTGGTCACGGACAGCACCAAGTGGACCATTGTGCTCCAGGTGTTTAACTTCGTTACTCTGTACAGCACGAACTGGGGCGTCGTATTCGCGTTTATGATTATCGTCATTTCACCGGTATTGTTGATTTACTTGTTCCTGCAACGCTACATTATCGACGGACTGACGGCAGGATCGATGAAGGGCTAGGTCCGGAACGATTTCGCTCGCAACACGGGGAGGCTGAAGCGATGAGACAAGTCATGATTGTGGACGACGAGCGCTGGGTTCGCAGAGGACTGATTCAGTCGATCCCGTGGGAGGAGCTGGGAATCGAGCTTGCCGGCGAGGCGGAGGACGGCGGAGACGCCTACGAGATGGCCGTCGAGCGCAAGCCCGACCTGTTATTTCTGGATATGCGCATGCCGGGCCTTGACGGCAAGCAACTGCTCGGCCTTCTGAGACGGGATCTGCCCGAGCTGCTGACCATCGTCGTCAGCGGCTATTCCGATTTCGAATACACGAAGGAAGCGATCCGCAATAACGCCTTCGATTATTTGCTTAAGCCGGTCAAGAAGGAGGAGCTTGTGTCGATCTTGCGCAAAGCGCTCGCCCATCTGGACGAGCGGGACGCGGAGCGCCGCAGGAAGCTGCAGGACAACGGCGAGAGCTGGCTGGGACACATTTTGTTTCGGCAGAGCCGGGCAGCGGGCTCCGAGGCCGATGCAAGCGGCAAGCCGCCAGAGCGATGGCTCCTTCAAGAGGCCATCGTATTTGTCGCGCTGCCCGACCGCTACGGGGAGAGCTACGAAACGCAGCGGCTGGCCCGATTGCTGGACGACAAGCTTCGGCAGGAAAAGAGCTTCTATATGAACGGCTCGTGGGAGCACGAGCTGACGGCCAAACCGGGGGAGACGGGCGAAATCGTCGTATGCATCGCCGGCGAGAAGCTTAAGGAGAAGGAGCTGGACACGCTCGCCGCCATCGTCAGAAATCTGTTGAAACAGCAAGCGAATGTCAGCTACAGCATCGGCTTGAGCGCGATTCTGAAGGAGGCTTCGGCCATCCCAGGCGGTTACAGGCAAGCGAGGCAGAGTCTGTCCGCCAGGAAGCTTGGCGTCGAAGGGGCCATCCTATATCCGGTCCAAGCGACTGCGGGAGCTCCGCTCAACAAATATCCGCAGGATAAAGAAGAAGTGCTGCTGCTGGCGCTGCAAATGGGCAATGAGGAAGCGGCGATTGCGGAATTCGACCGGTTCTACGGGGCGATCTCCGAGAACGGAATGTCGATTGAATATTTGCAGCAGAGCGCATCGCTGCTCATTCATGCGCTGGAAAGACAATTGCAGGCTTCCCAGAGCAGTCTGGAGGAGCTTGTCGGAAGCGGTCCGCTGAGCTACGTAGAGATGGTGCAGCTGCGCAACGATTCGGCATCGATCCGCTACCTGTTCGACAGCCGCATCCTTCCCGCCATCCGCGCCTTTTACGGCAACCGGGCCGGGGCCAATCAGGGCGAGAAGATCGTAAGGGAAATTCAGAAGCTGATCGAGGTTCACTATGCCCAGCCGCTGTCGCTTCATCAGATTGCGGAAAGCCGGTTTCTGAACGCGGATTATTTGAGCCGGCTGTTCAAAAAAACGACCGGGCACAACTTCGTCGACTATTTGACCGATTACCGCATTGCCAAATCTATCGAATACATGAAGCACTCCAACGATAAAAATTACGAGATTGCCAGAAGAGTCGGCTACGAGGATTACCGGTATTTCAGTCAGATTTTCAAGAAGAAGACAGGCAAGACCATCGGGGAATTCCGGGACTCGCAGCAACCGACGAATAACAATTAGGGAGAGATCACAGATGCAAAAACGACAAATACCCGATACGTTAACCTTGGAACAAAGAGCGGCCCATGCGATGAACGCGATTGTGGGCATGTCGGACGGAGACTATCAGGACATTCCCTTTTTCGCAGCCAATCTCATGAGCAATCCGGCGAATCTGACGCACGGAGACTGGGATTACGGCTCCTCTCACGGGCGGATGATCGACGCGATGATTCTGGCGCGCCATATGTCGGGAGAAACGTTCGGAACGGAGATCGAGGAGAAATACCGGGCGAACCTGCTGACGTTCTTCAAGGAGGATGGCTTAAGCTATCGACAGACAAATCCGAATTTCAACTGGGAGCCGAACGCCAACTTTATCGATCAGCGGGCGGTCATTCTGTCTCTGACGACCTGGTACATGTCGACGGGAGATCCGAAGGTGAAGGAAACCGCCGACAAGCATGTCGCGGCGTTGAAGCGAGTGGCGATCAAGGAGAAGGACGTATGGTACTACCCGGCTTCCGAGTATAAGGAAGGCGGCTGGCCGTCCTCTAACGCGATTCTGCTTCGTTTGGCTCCTGACCCTGCCGCGTTCTGCGGAAGACTGGTTATGCCGCTGCTGAAATACCATCAGCTGACGGGCAACGAGGACGCGCTGGAGCTTTGCGAATTCTTCTCGGCCATGATCGTGCAGCGCAGCGGCGTGTTTAACGCCGACGGCAGCTTCAACGATTCGCTGGCTTATCGCAGCGGACATTTCCATACCCGTCTCGGCACGCTTGACGCGCTTGCCCGCTTCGGCGCTTTCAAGGGAGACGCGGCGCTGATCAGCTTCGTGGAGAAAAGCTACGCCTGGGCGCTGACCCAGTGCACGACTTTCGGCTGGACGCCGGGAGATATGAAGGAACAGGCTTACGAGCACGAAACCTGCTCGCTGGTCGACCTCATCGCTACGGGTATTACGCTGGCGCAAAGCGGCTATACGAAATATTGGAGCGTCGTGGAGAAGTTTATCCGCAATCACTTGGCGGAATCGCAGCTGCTGGAGATGGGCTGGGTCAAGGAAACCGACGATCTCTCCAAGGAAGTTCCCGGATACATTACGTACCGCAACATCGCCCAGAGAACGCGCGGCGCCTTTGCGGGCTATTCCGCCCCGAATGACTTCTGCTGCAACGTGAACCATGGCCGGGGACATACGAACGATCTGCAAATCTGCTGTCTGGGATCGGGCACGAGAGGACTGTATATGGGCTGGAGCAATACGATCACGGAGAAGCGGGGGACGGTGAGCGTGAACTTCCTGCTGAACCGGGGCTCCGTCTGGCTCGATGTAGAAAGCTATCTGCCGCACGAAGGCAAGCTGGTCCTGCGCGTTCATCAGGATATCGCCAGACTGCAGGTGAGAATTCCGGAGTGGGCCGGCTTTGCGAAGGTTCGCTTCACGCGCGAGCTTGACGGCAAGATCGAGGAAGGCAAGGGCAACGAGCCGAGCCGCTGGGTAGGCGAGCATTTCCTGCTGCTTGGCCGCGCCGTCGCGGGAGAGGTGATCACGATAGAATTCCCGCTGTCGCGCCGCAAGACGATCGAGAACGCGATCGGTCAAATCTTCGAGACGGAATGGCGCGGAGACGACGTTATTGGCATCTCTCCTGCCGGAACGGAGCATCCGTTCTACAATGGACGCAAGGTGTTCGATAAAGCTCCGATGCGCGAAGGCGCCTTGCGCCGTATCGAGAACGAGCTGGTCTGGTAAACGGAAGAGAGACGAGGGAGGCGCGTGCAAATGAAAACGGTTGTTGCCATATACACCGGCCAAGGGCTGGCCGATCCGCTTAAGGCGGTATTCAAAGAGGTTTTGCCGGACATCCGGCTTGTCAATATTATCGACGACAGCCTGATCGGCGATGTCGTCAAGGCCGGGCGCATCCCCGAGGGGGTCGCCAGGCGGCTTGTTCAGTATTACCACCATGCCGAAGAGCTGGGGGCGGACGTCATCCTTAATACCTGCTCCTCCGTCGGCGAGGTGGCGGATCAGGCGCGCGGATTGATCGGCGTTCCGATTGTCAAGATCGATCAGTCCATGGCGGCCAAGGCGGCAGCCGAGTACGGCAGAATCGGCGTGCTGGCGACGCTGCCCTCCACGCTGGAGCCGACCTTGCGATTGATTCGCAAGGAAGCGGACTTGCTGGGCAAGGAGGTTGTTCTGGTCAACGGGCTTGCGGAAGGCGCCTTCGACGCGCTGGTCGGCGGCCGGCCGGAGGAGCACGACCGGATATTGCTGGAGACGGCTAAGCGGGTATGCGAGGAGGCGGATGTGCTCGTGCTGGCGCAAGGCTCGATGGCGCGCATGGAGCAAAGCCTGAGAGAAGCGACGGGCAAGCCGGTGCTGTCGAGTCCGCGCCTTGGCGTCGAGCAGGTCAAATCGGTGCTCAAGCAGCTAGAGAGCAATCCGTCCTAAGGGACGGACGACAGAACGGAGGAACGCGTGTGGATTCGAATAGAGTACAAGCCGTTTATTTAGTCGAGACGCCGTATTCCCTAGAGCGTGCCGCAGAAGTGATTGCCGGAGAGCAATCCACGGGTACGTTCACGGCCGTGCCGGGGGAAACGGACAGCTTGAAGGAGAAGCATGGCGCGCGCGTGGAGAAGATCGTTGCGCTGGAGACGCGCGACAGGCCGTCGCTGCCGGGCTCCAAGACGCCGCCGCAGCACGATGGGCTGTATCGCCAGGGACTGGTGACGATCTCTTTTCCACTGCATAATTTCGGACCCTCGATCCCGAACCTGATGTCCGCCATCGCAGGCAATCTGTATGAGCTGCAGGAGCTGTCCGGCTTGCGCTTGGTCGATCTGGAGCTGCCAGACGCCTTCGCGGCCCGTTATCCCGGGCCCAAGTTCGGAATCGAAGGCACGCGCAGGCTGACGAACGTGTACGACCGCCCGATTCTGGGCACGATCGTCAAGCCGAGCATCGGCCTTCCGATGGAGCAATTGCAGCAGATGATTATGGACGTGTCCGAGGCCGGGCTTGATTTCATCAAGGATGACGAGTTGAACGCCAACCCGCCTTACGCCCCTCTGGAGCTGAAGGTGAAAGCCGTCATGGAGGCGGTTGAACGGGCGGCGGACGCAACCGGCAAAAAAATCATGTATGCCTTCAACATTACGGGCGATATCGAGGAAATGAAGCGCAACCACGATCTTGTCGTCCAGGCTGGGGGCAATTGCGTGATGGTCAGCATCATGAGCGTCGGATTGGCGGGACTGGCTCATCTGAACTCGTACAGCGAAGTGCCGATTCACGGTCACCGCAACCAGTGGGGCATGCTGACGCGCTGTCCGGAGCTGGGCTTTGAATTCTCGGCCTACCAGAAGCTATGCCGGCTGGCGGGAGCCGACCAGCTGCACGTGAACGGCTTGAACAGCAAGTTCTACGAGAGCAACGAATCCGTCGTTCGCTCGATTACGGCGTGCACGACACCGATGTACGGAGGCTACGCCGCGATGCCGGTCGTCTCCTCCGCGCAATGGGCCGGCACGGCTCAGGCCACCTACGAGGCGACGAAGACGGTCGATGTGATGCATCTGGCCGGCGGGGGCATTCTCGCTCACCCGGACGGTGCGGCGGCGGGCTTCGACAGCATGAAGCAGGGCTGGGAAGCGGCGGTTCAAGGCATTCCTATGGCCGAATACGCCAAATCTCATCCGGCCTTGCAGCGGGCGATCGAGAAATACGGAAGGGGCTGATCGGCAATGACGACACAGTCGGGCAACGATCGGCGGCATGCCAGGCTTCTGTGCTACTACGGGGATGACTTTACGGGGTCTACGGACGTGCTTGAGTCGTTGTTTCATGCCGGAGTGAGGACCGTGCTTTTCCTGAAGCCGCCAACCGAGGAGCAGCTGCAGGGACGCTTCTCCGACAGGGAAGCCTTCGGTGTCGCGGGCGTTGGCCGCTCGCTCACGCCGGAGGAGGCGACCCGGGAGCTGACTCCGCTGTTCGAGACGCTGAAGCGGGCGGATGCGGCCGTTATCCATTACAAGATATGCTCCACATTCGATTCCTCTCCGGAGATCGGCAATATCGGCACGGCGGCGGAAATCGGGCTTAAGGCGTTTCCCGGCCGTTACGCGCCTTTGGTGGCGGGCGTGCCTTATCTCGGCCGCTACACGCTGTTCGGCAACCACTTTGCGGCGGCGGGGGCGCAGGTTCATCGGCTGGATCGCCATCCGACGATGTCCCGTCATCCGATCACGCCGATGAAGGAAGCGGATTTGCGCAAGCATCTTGCGGCGCAGACCGATCTGAGCGTCGGCTTGATGGACATTCTGGCGCTGACCGGTACGCCGGAGGAAGCGAGTGAGCGTCTGGAGATGCTCATCGCCGCGGAGAACCCCGATCTGGTTCTGTTCGACGTGCTGGACGATGAAAGACTGCGAACGGTTGGCGAGCTGATCTGGCAAGAAGCCTCCGCGAGCGATGAGGGGATGTTCGTCATCGGCTCCTCGGGGGTGGAATATGCCCTTGGCGCGTACTGGGAGACCAAGGGCATCACCCGACCGCCGGCTGCGGCATCATCGGATGTGTCGGCCGTAGACGCCTTGCTCGTCGTATCCGGGAGCTGCTCGCCCGTAACCGAGGGACAGATCGGCAGGGCCGTTCATGCCGGCTTTGCCGGTATCCGCGTTCCTGTGGATCGGCTCATCGATCCCGAGCAAGCGGCGGAAGCTCGGCAGCGGCTGCTGCAGGAAGCGGCCGATCGCTTGGACGAGGGAAGGAGCGTGCTGCTCTATTCGGCTGAGGGACCGGAGGACGCCAGCATCGGACAATTCAGAGAGGCGTTGACGGCTCAGGGTTATCGCCCGGAAGACAGCAGCCGCTTGCTCGGCTCCGTGCTGGGCTCGCTTGCTCGTGAGCTCGTCTTGAGCAAAGGGCTGCGAAGACTGGTAATCGCGGGCGGAGACACGTCCGGCTATGTGACCCGGGAGCTCGGGATCGAGGCCCTGGAATGCATAGCGGCGCTGACTCCGGGCGCTCCGCTATGCCGCGCTACCTCTGAAGAAGCCGGGCTGGACGGCTTGGAGCTCGTGCTGAAGGGCGGACAGGTGGGCGCTCCGGACTTCTTCGAGCAAGCGAAAAACGGCCGTTAGGCGGAGCCTGCTTCGCGGTCAAGAATCCAATTTGCGTCTCAAGAAGAAGGAGGAGCACCATTGATGACGAGAGATGGCATGAAGCCGGATTGGACGAACCTGGAGTGCCTGGAGCGCAATACGATACCGCCTCGGGCGGATCTGATTCCCTATGCGAGTCCATCTGCGAACGGCCGCCCCGATCGGCTAGCGTCCCCCTATTATCATCTATTGAACGGAAGCTGGAGCTTCTATTACGCCGATGCGCCGGAGCTGACTCCGGCGGATTTTTATAGAGCGGACTATGCGGACGAGGGCTGGGATCGCATTCCCGTTCCCGGCAACTGGCAGATCCACGGCTACGGGAAGCCTCATTACAGCAGCTGTCCCTATCCGTTCCCGATCGATCCTCCGAACGTGCCTCTTAAGAATGCTACCGGCTGCTACCGCACGACCTTTGCCTTAAGAGAGGGCTGGGAGGCTCGTCAGGTTCGCCTTGCTTTCGAGGGGGTCGATTCCTCCTTCCATGTATGGGTGAACGGTCAATTCGTCGGGTACAGCCAGGGCAGTCACAATTTCTCGGAGTTCGACGTTTCTTCTTATGTCAGAGAAGGGACGAACGTATTGGCGGTTCGGGTATACCAGTGGTGCGACGGAAGCTATCTGGAGTCTCAAGACAAATGGCGGCTAAGCGGTATTTTTCGCGATGTGTATTTGATGTCGCTGCCCTCCTTGACCATTGAAGATGCGCGAGTGCGGACAAAACGGGGAGAAGACGGCGAAGGGGACGAGCTGGAGGTCAGCCTGAAGCTTACGCAGGCGTCCGAAGGAGATTACTCGCGCTGGAGGATCCGGGCGGTATTGCTGGACGGCGAGCGGAATCCCGTGCTGGATCGCAGCGGCCACGCGCAGCCACCGAGCCATGCTGGAGAAGCCTCGCTGCTGACCTTCCTGTCCACGGTTCAGGCTCCCCGGAGATGGACGGCGGAAACCCCGTACCTCTACACGCTGCTGCTTACGCTATATGATGACAAGGGAGCCGTGCAGGAAGTCAAGGAAATCGCCGTCGGGTTTCGCGATATCGTCATTTCCGACGGACAGCTGCTTGTTAACGGAACGCCCGTGATCATCAAAGGGGTAAACCGGAACGAGTTTTACCCGGACAGCGGCTATGTCACCACAATGGACAACATGATTGAAGATATTACGATGATGAAGCGCCACAACATCAACACCGTTCGGCTGTCCCATTACCCCAACGATGCCAGATGGCTCGACCTGTGCGATCGTTACGGGCTGTATGTCATTGACGAGGCTGATCTGGAGACGCACGGCTTTCACTTTATTGAGGACGAGAGCTACCTGAGCAAGCACCCGGACTGGAAGGAGGCCTACGTTCAGCGGGCGCGGAAAATGGTCGAAAGGGACAAGAACCATCCTTCGGTCATTGTCTGGTCGTTGGGCAACGAGTCGGGGTACGGAGCGAACCATGACGCGATGGCCGAGTGGATCCGGAAGGCCGATCCTGAGCGCCCGATCCACTACGAGCGCGCTTATGAAGCTCCGGTCTCGGATATCGTCAGCACGATGTATCCCTCGGTGGACATGCTGGTCGCCGAAGGGCTCAAGGATGACAAGCGGCCCTATCTGATGGTCGAATTCGGTCATGCGATGGGCAATTCCGTCGGCAATCAAAAGGAGTACTGGGAGGCGGTATACACCTACCCGAGGCTGCTGGGCGGGCTGATCTGGGAATGGGCGGACATGGGCATTCTTCAGCATACCGAGGAGGGGCGCCCGTGGTATGCCTACGGCGGAGATTTTGGAGACGAGCCGCACAGCGGGCCGTTCTGCCTGGACGGCCTGCTGTTTCCCGACCGCAGGCCGAAGCCGGCTTTGCTGGAGTACAAGAAGGCGATCGAACCGGTTAAGATCGAGGCGGTCGATATCGGCAAAGGCCTCATTCGCATTCACAACCGCTACCATTTCCTGACGCTTGAACACTTGTCCGGCGAATGGGCGCTGCTCAGCGAGGGAGGGAGGCTGGCCGGAGGCACGCTGGAGCCCTCCCGGCTTGGGCCGGGACAGGAAGAGACGATCAGCCTGCCTCTTCCGTCCGGCGCTGCGGCGACGGCTGACGGAGAGTGCTGGATTCACGTCCGGTTCTTCCTGAAGGACGATACGTCCTGGGCGGAGGCCGGCCATGAAATCGCCTGGGCGGATCTGCTTCTGGACAAGGACGACTCGACGGAGGCGGCCGCAAGCCAGCGGGACAAGGGGACCGTGCCGAGCTTGGCGTTGTCCGTGTCAGAAAGCCGCGAAGAGCTGTGCATTACCGGCGAAAGCTTCAGCATCGCCTTCGATAAGGTGACGGGCTGGATATCCGACTGGCAGCGGGAAAGGAAGAAGCTGCTGCTTGCTGGCCCCAAGTTGAACCTATGGCGGGCTCCCTTGGACAACGATGTCCATCTGGCGAAGGAATGGACGAAGGCCGGATACGATCGACTTCAATTCGGGCTGCGTTCGTTTGAGGTAGAGGAGAATTCGCCGGACTGCTGCCGAATTGCCGTCGAACACGCGATCGGAGCGAGGGGAGAAGCGATGGCTTTTCTCTCCAGGATGCGTTACCGCATCGATCGGGGCGGGGAGATCGAAATCGAGGCCTCGATTGAAGCCAGAAGAGAACTGCCTCCGCTGCCGAGATTCGGGCTGGAGCTGAGCATGCCGGACGAATATGACAGGTTCGCCTGGTTCGGCAAAGGCCCTCACGAGTGTTATCCCGACCGCAAGGAAAGCGGCAGGCTGGGAGTATACGACGGATCAGTGGCCGAGCAATTCGTCCCTTATCCCAAACCGCAGGACAACGGCAACAAGTCCGAGGTAAGGTGGTCCTCCGTGACGGACGGACAGGGGACCGGACTGTTCTTCCGGGGCGATTCTCTTCTGGAGACAAGCGTGCACCATTATTCGTCGGAAGCGATGACGAGAACCTCCCATGCCCATCTCTTGCCGCGTCTCCGCGAAACACATGTGAAGCTCGACGAGGGGCAAAGCGGGATAGGCAATCATAGCTGCGGCTACGCGCCTACGCTGGAAGCTTATCTGCTGCCGGCAGCCAGCCGGAGCATAAAGCTTAGCATTCATGCCTTGGACCGGAAAATCCGGTGAAGCGGGACAATGTCCCGTCTTCGCAGTGGGTCTAACGTAATACGAGTTGGGGTTATTTTCCTCGGGGAGTAGAACCGAAAGGGAAGCCGGAGCCGATTGGCTCCGGCTTTTTTGCTTTTTGCCTGACGAAACGCTGGTAAATTGGGGAAAACGGAACGTTGCAAACGCTCCGCTCGCGCGGGTTGACGTGCCAGAGACCCAGCGGCAAATGGAACTTTATTCACTTCAGGGACCCAATTGCTGGGTTGTATGTCCGATGGAAGGGATTGGGCAGGTCTTTATAATGAAGCAGGGGGCCTATCCGCTCCCGAATGCCGAATTCCAAAGGAGGATTACGTAAAAGTGAAACGAACGTTAATCTGTTTACTGACGGCGGCCTTGTTGGGAGGGGAGATGATCCCGCTGCCTCGCGCCGAGGCTGCGGTTACGACGGGAGCGATTCAATCGGGCGTCAACTTCCGCACAACGCCAAGCACCTCCGCATCCGTTATCCGCATGATCGGCAAGGGCGAGGAAGTCGTCGTGCTCGGCCGTCATAACAGCGCCTGGCTGCAGGTTCAGGACGTGTTCGGCAGTATCGGGTATATCTCTTCGGACAGCAAGTATATTCACATCAACAACGCCCCCTCCGGCTCGACGGGAGGAAGCGCTGCGGCTAACGGCACGAACGCGACGATCTCGGGCAGCGTATCGTTCCGCACAGGGCCTTCTACGGACGCCTCTCGGATCCGCTACATGAGCAAGGGCGAGCAGGTGAAAGTAACCGGCCAACCCAATTCCTATTGGTACGCGATTACGGACGCCAACGGCCAGTCCGGCTATGTCAGCTCCGATAGCAAATACATACAGGTCTCGGGCTCTGTCTCGCAGCCCGCGCCGGCGCAGCCGACGACGCCAACCGGAAACCGGGTGGAAGCGATCATTGCAGCCGGCATGAAATATTTGGGTACCCCGTACGAGTACGGGTCCAGCCGCGACAACACCCGCACATTCGATTGCTCGGATCTGATCCGCCAGATGTTCAAGGACGCCATCAATCTTACCTTGCCGGCCGATTCCCGCGGCCAGGGCGACTATGTGCGGAGCAAGGGCTCCGTAACGACGGATTGGCGTCAGCTCAAACGCGGCGATCTGATGTTTTTCATGGATTACAAAGGGACAAGCGCCTCCAAGTATACGGGGAAAAAAGCGTTCTCCGAGAAAATCAGCCACGCGGCGATCTATCTGGGCGACGGCAAGGTGCTGCATACGTATTCGGTAGCTTCCGGGGGCGTACGCACGGACAGCATCGCCGGCAAGCATTGGGAATATCGCTTCCTGTACGGAGGCAGCGCATTGTAAGCGGAGGAAATGCTCGTCAGGGCGGGTTTTCCAGATTGTCTATCCAATGTCTTTTATAGACATTGGATTTTTTTTATTAAATTTGTCATATGACAAAGGACTGACAATGTTCACTATCCTCAAGCCTATTAACGAGATATAATTAATACTTCTGTGCCTGAATGACTAACTTGCTAAACGGAGAAGCATAGATGCTGTTTAATTCATTTGAATTTATTTTGCTATTTTTGCCGATCGTTACTCTTGTTTATTATCTGCTTAACAGAAAGAAGCTCACGATCGCTTCGAAAGCATGGCTAGTATTAAGTTCTTTGTTTTTTTACTCCTGGTGGAATATCAGCTATCTTCCCCTGATCTTGTTGTCTATTCTCGTCAATTACGGCATCGGCTTGGCGTTAGGCCGGAATTACCCCGCAACAAAGCGCAAGGCTATTGTCACTGTAGGAATCCTCTTTAACCTCGGCATGTTAGGGTACTATAAATATACTGACTTTTTGATTTCAAACGCGAATGCTCTATTGCGCACGGACATTGCCCTCTTAAACCTTGGATTGCCGCTCGCGATCAGCTTCTATACCTTCCAGCAGATTGCCTTTATCGTAGATTGTTACAGGAAAGAGACCCGGGAACGGGATCTTCTCAACTATTTTCTGTTTATTACTTTTTTCCCCCAGCTTATTGTAGGTCCGATCGTTTATCACAAAGATATGATGTCTCAATTCATGGCGCTCAGAAGCAAGCTTGTCAGCTATAAAAATCAGGCGATGGGCATGTTTGTATTTTCGATTGGCTTATTTAAGAAAGTCGTGTTGGCGGATACCTTCGCGACATGGGCAACGGAAGGGTTCGATAAGCTGGAGTCTCTTAGCTTCATCGAAGCTTGGATTACTTCGCTCTCCTATACCTTCCAGATCTATTTCGATTTTAGCGGATATATGGATATGGCCATGGGAGCAGCTTTGCTGTTCAATATTAAGTTGCCGATCAATTTCAACTCCCCGTACAAGTCATTGAACATTCAGCAAACCTGGCATAGCTGGCATGTCACGTTAAGCCAGTTTTTGAATCGCTATGTTTTTGCTCCCTTGAACAGGTTTCTGCTCGACAGGGTGTTCTCGCCTCTCGGGCTGAAGAGCAAAGTCACTCTGAGAATCAGCATAGGCTTGCTTGTATTGTTTCTGTTGAGCGGGCTGTGGCACGGAGCGGGCTGGAATTTTGTTCTCTTCGGCTTGCTGCACGGCGTGTCGATGATCATATACCGGTGCTGGAAATTGACGAGGATTAGAATGAACAAATTTTTGGCGTGGTTCATCAATTTTAATTTGATCAATTTTTCATTTGTTCTGTTCAGGGCTTCCAGCATGGAGGACGTCGTCAAGGTATTAAAAGGGATGCTCGGGTTAAGCGGAATTGTGCTGCCTGCCAAGCTGGCGGAGCTGCTTCCGGAATTGACCCGTATTCAGGCGTTCACCTTTGCCGAAGGCGCGCTTAACGATGCCACAGGCGCAGTCCAATATATTCTGATCGGCTTTATTCTGGTTCTCTGCTTCAAGAACTCGAATCAGCTGCTGGACAAGTTCAAGCCCGCATGGTATACGTTCGTGTTTACTTGTATTCTTTTCTTATACGCCTTGCTTAATCTGACGAAGGTAAACGAGTTTGTCTATTTTAATTTTTGAGGATAATGAACATGAAAAAATATAGAAGATGGTACTTCTCGGCCATTATATTGCTTGTTCTATGCTGTACAGGGGTTGCCGTTACTAACTATCTTGTCGATCCGTATTCCCTATTTGGAAAATCAGCTATTGCCGGCTTGAAGCTGCCGACTCAAGAATATTTGAGCAAAGCGAGATATCTGGCAACCGGCAAACCGGAGGTCATCTTTCTCGGCTCATCCAGAACCAGCAGAGGCCTGGATCCTCGACATTATCGCCTGATCACAGGGGAGAGTGCCTACAACAGCGGTCTTTCCGGCGCGAACATCTATGTGGCCAGGCGATATCTGGAGTATGCTTTGAGTCATGACTCTTCGTTAAGGAAAGTCGTTCTCGGCATAGATTTCGAAGGGTTCAGCCAATTCTCGGAAATCAAACCGGTGTTCAGCGAGGAACGGCTGAAGTCGGCAGCGTGGGTCCGGCAAGATCTGCTGGGGAATCTTCTTACGGAGCAAGCGCTGAAGGACAGTATCAAGGTGCTGCGGATAAATCTGTCGGGCAATCCCTACGCCAGCGATATTTTGTTGGCAGACGGCAGCTACAGCGAGGAAGAGGTCATCTTGCGCAATCAAAGGCTTATGGAGCAGGGAACGAATATGTTTTACGAGCATCTCAAAAATCATCTTCATAATAGAGAGGTTTATGCCCGCTATCAGTTGTCGGAGCAAAGCCTGGATGATCTGCGCAGATTCGTTGCGCTTTGCTCCGACAATCAGGTGGAGTTAACCGTGATGATTCATCCCTCCCATGCTTTGCAATGGGAAGGTATCCGCGTAGCGGGATTATGGGATGAATTCGAAGCCTGGAAAAGAGAAGTCGTGGAGATTACAGACGTATGGGATTTTTCCGGGTTCAATTCGATTACAACGAGTTCTCCGGATCGATTCGACATGTATATGGACCAATCCCATTACGGGAAAAAAATAGGCAATTACGTGATGGACAGAATATGGAATTCCGATAAAGCGAGCGTTCAAGAAAACTTCGGCGTCCTGTTGACCCGGGACAACCTGGAGGAGCAATTGATCCGTATCAGAAACGAGCGGGATAACTGGGAAAGAAAGCACCCTGACATCGTAAGCCGAATAGAAAACCTGTAATCGAGTCCCCAACGGGAAGCCTGTCTCCGTTGGGGATTTTTTATGGCCGCTCAGCCCTTCGCATTCGATGCTTTGCGACGTTGTCGGTCATGATTTTCTTTTGATCTTTTTAATCAAACCATTTTCGGTTACGAAAACGCGATAAAGTGGTCACAATCCGCACATTTCGGGAGAGTTCGCGGTTTTATAATGGAAGAGGAGATAGAAAACCTTTTCTAAATTAAGGAGGCCAATCGCGCATGAAGTCAGCTGGTCGGTTCCGCAGATGGGGATCATTCGCTCTTGCCGTGTCGATGGGATGGACGGGAATCGCAGGAATTATAGGCTTCGCGGATCGGGCAAGCGCCGATTCGACTTACAATTACGCGGAAGTGCTGCAAAAGTCGATGTATTTCTACGAAGCGCAGAGGGCCGGAGACCTTCCCTCGAACAATAGGGTTCAGTGGCGGGGAGATTCCGCATTATCCGACGGTTCGGATGTCGGCCTGGATCTGACCGGGGGCTGGTACGATGCGGGAGATCATGTGAAGTTCGGATTGCCGATGGCGTATACGACGACGATGCTGGCCTGGTCTGCGCAGGAATATGGAGACGCTTACACGCAAACGGGACAGATGGACGAGCTGCTGGCCAACATCAAGTGGGTGACGGACTATCTGATTAAGGCGCATCCTTCGCCGAACGTGCTCTACGGACAAGTAGGCAACGGCGGAGCGGATCATGCTTATTGGGGTCCGCCCGAAACGATGACGATGGCGCGTCCTTCCTACAAGATTGACGCTGCCTGCCCGGGCTCCGATCTGGCCGGGGAGACAGCGGCGGCACTGGCGGCCTCTTCAATTGTGTTTGCGTCCAGCCAGCCTTCTTATGCGGCTACCTTGCTTACGCACGCGGAGCAATTGTTCCAGTTTGCCGATACGTACAGAGGCAAGTACAGCGATTGTATCCAAGACGCTCAAGGCTTCTACAATTCTTTCAGCGGGTATTACGATGAGCTGGCATGGGCGGGGGTGTGGCTGTACCTGGCTACGAACGACTCCAGCTATCTGACGTATGCCGAGAATATGACGCAAAATTTCAAGAAAGAGAATTACGGTAATAGCCCCTATTGGGAATACAAGTGGGGATTGGCGTGGGACGACAAGCACTATGCGGTTCAATTGCTGCTCGCCAAGCTAACCAACAAAGCCGTGTACAAGACCAATGTGGAGCGAAGCTTCGACTACTGGACGACGGGCACCTCGGACAACGAGCGAATCGCCTATACGCCTGGAGGGCTCGCTTGGCTCGATCAATGGGGCTCCCTGCGCTATGCGTCGAATATGTCCTTCCTGGCCTTCGTCTATTCCGACTGGCTGGAGACGACGAATCCGGGCAAGGCGCAGACGCTGCGCAACTTCGGCATTACTCAGATTAATTATGCGCTGGGAGACAACCCAAGCAATCGCAGCTACGTCGTCGGCTTCGGCAATAATCCTCCGATAAATCCGCATCACCGAAGCGCACACGGCTCGATCGTCGGCAGCATTCAGAACCCGACGAACAACCGTAACATTCTATATGGGGCGCTTGTCGGCGGTCCGGGCAGCAGCGATAACTACACCGACGACAGGAGCAACTACTTCAACAACGAAGTGGCGACCGATTATAACGCCGGCTTTACGGGCGCGATCGCCAAAATGTATCTGATGTTCGGCGGAACGCCGCTGGCGAACTTCCCGCAGCCGGTTTCCCAGCCGGATGAGATGTTCGTGGAGGCCAAGGCCAACACGTACTCGCCGGGCTCGACTTCAATCGACGCCTATTTGAACAATGCCTCCGTGCTTCCGCCGCGGGCGAGCAGCAAGCTGTCGTTCCGCTATTTCGTGGACTTGAGCGAACTGCTGCAGGGCGGGTATACGGCTGCCGACGTCACGGTTCGCAAGGACAATGCGGGCGGAGCGGCCATCAGCAATCTGCTGCATTGGAGCGGCACGCTCTACTATGTGAATGTAGATTTCACGGGAACGAATATTTACCCCGGCGACATCAACAAATACCGCAAGCAAACGACTTTTACGTTAAACGTCCCTAACGGAGCGCCGTGGAATACGGCGAACGATCCCTCCCATCAAGGGCTTGGAAGCGCAAGTCATCAGAAGACGGCGCATATTCCGGTTTATGAGAACGGCGTTAGAGTATTCGGCAGCGAGCCCGACATCGGCAATCCGACGGTGCCGGGAGCGCCGACGGGCGTCGCGGCGACGGCGGGAGACGGTCAAGCGACGATTAACTGGAGCGCGTCCAGCGGAGCGACGGGGTATCACGTGAAGCGGTCCACGACTAGCGGAGGTCCGTACACGGCTGTAGCGACGAGCGTTGCGGGAACGAGCTATACGAATACGGGATTGACGAACGGAACGACATACTACTACGTCGTAACGGCTGTGAACGCGGCGGGCGAGAGCGCCGCATCGGCGCAAGCGAGCGTCACCCCGCAGGCGCCGGCGACGGGCGGCGGACTGGTCGTGCAGTACAAGGCGGGGGATACGAATGCGACCGATAATCAGATCAAGCCGCATTTGAACCTCAAGAATACAGGGACGACGGCGGTGAGCCTGAGCAATGTGAAGGTCCGCTATTACTTTACGAAGGAAGGGAGCGCGGGGATGAATGCCTGGATCGACTGGGCGCAGATCGGAGGAACGAACATTCAAGTGACGTTCGGGAGCGCCGCAGGAACGGGAGCGGACACCTACGCGGAGCTGACCTTCACGGCGGGAGCGGGTACGCTGGCGCCGGGCGCTCAGACGGGAGACATTCAACTGCGGATGGCGAAGACGGATTGGACGAACTTCAACGAAGCCAACGACTATTCGTTCGACCCGACGAAGACGGCCTACGCCGATTGGAGCAAGACGACGCTGTACATGAACGGAACGCTCGTGTGGGGCGCCGAACCTTAAGAGAAGGAAGGAAAGAAGATGAAACGATCCAAGGGATGGAAGTCAATTCAGGCTTTGCTGCTGGCATTTGGTTTGTTGGGCGGATTGGCGTCCGGTGCCGGATCGGCAGCGGCAGCCGTGCCCGCCAAGGATTGGCTGCACGTCGAAGGCAACAAAATCGTGGACGAGGCAGGCAACCGGGTGTGGCTGACGGGAGCGAACTGGTTTGGCTTCAACGCATCCGAGCGCGTATTCCACGGACTGTGGTCGGCGAACATCCGGCAGATTACGAAGGGGATGGCGGATCGGGGAATTAACATCGTACGCGTTCCGATCTCGACGGAGCTGCTTCTGGAATGGAAGAATGGGCAGATGGGGGGGCAGCCGAACGTCAACACCTACGTCAATCCGGAGCTGACAGGCAAAAACTCCTTGCAAATCTGGGACTACTGGCTGGAGCTGTGCGAGCAGTATGGACTGAAGGTCATGCTGGACGTTCACAGCGCGGAAGCGGACAACGCGGGCCACTTCTATCCGATGTGGTACAAAGGAACGATTACGCCAGAGCTCTTCTATCAGGCATGGGAGTGGGTTGCGGAGCGCTACAAGAACAACGATACGATCGTGGCTATGGATATCAAGAACGAGCCTCACGGGACACAGTCTCAAGCCTCCCGGGCCAAATGGGACGGCTCGACGGACGTCGATAATTTCAAGAATGCGTGCGAAACCGCGGGCAACCGAATATTGGCGATCAACCCGAAGGTGCTCATTCTGTGCGAAGGAATCGAGGTTTATCCGAAGGCAGGCAAAACATGGTCTTCGACCGGCTTGACGGATTTCCATTCCACCTGGTGGGGCGGCAATCTGAGAGGGGTCAGAGACTATCCGGTCAATCTGGGCGCCAATCAGGATCAGTTGGTCTACTCGCCGCATGATTACGGCCCGCTGGTATTCGACCAGCCCTGGTTTCAGACGAATTTCAATAAAACAACCTTGACCAACGATGTGTGGAGGCCGAACTGGCTGTTCATCCACGAAGAAAACATTGCGCCTCTGCTCGTCGGGGAGTGGGGCGGAAGATTAGGGCAGGATGCGCGGCAGGACAAGTGGATGACGGCTCTTCGCGATTTGATGATTGAAGAGGGAATCCATCATACGTTCTGGTGCATAAATCCGAATTCGGGGGATACGGGCGGACTGCTGCTTGACGACTGGGCGACTTGGGACGAGGCGAAATATACGATGCTGAAGCCGGCATTGTGGCAGAGCGGCGGCAAGTTCGTCAGCCTGGATCACCAGGTTCCGCTCGGGGGCGCAGGGACAACGAGCGGCATCAGCCTAGCCGATCTGTACGGCGGAGGCGGCCCGTCCTTGCCGGCGGCTCCGGGGGGAGTTACGGCGATAACGGGCAATGCCAAAGCGACGCTGACTTGGAATGCGGCCAGCGGAGCGGCAAGCTATACGGTCAAACGCGCAACAACGAACGGAGGTCCGTACACGGCGGTAGCAACGGGCGTTGCAGGGACGAGCTATACGAATACGGGTCTAACGAACGGAACGACATACTACTACGTTGTAACGGCGGTGAATGCGGCAGGCGAAAGCGCGGCATCCGCTCAGGTTGCCGCAACGCCGCAGGCAGCGCAGAGCGGCGGGGGGCTTGTCGTGCAGTACCGGGCGGGCGACACGAATGCCGTCGACGGTCAGATCAAGCCGCATTTGAACATTAAGAACACGGGAGCGACGGCGGTCAGCTTAAGCGATGTGAAGGTTCGCTATTACTTTACGAAGGATGGCAGCGCGGGGATGAACGCCTGGATCGACTGGGCGCAGATCGGCGGAACGAACATTCAATTGACCTTCGGAAGCGCTGCGGGAACGGGCGCTGACACTTACGCCGAGCTGTCGTTCGGAGCGGGAGCCGGGTCGCTGGCTCCCGGCGGCCAGACAGGCGATATTCAGCTTCGCATGACGAAGACGGATTGGACGAACTTCAATGAAGCGGACGACTATTCGTTCGATCCGACGAAGACGGCCTATGCCGACTGGAGCAAGGTCACGCTTTACGAGAACGGCACGCTGGCATGGGGCACCGAGCCTTAAGAGTCGACGAAAGCCCGCGCCGGGACCGAGGCGGCGCGGGCTGCGGTCCAATTCGATAGGAGGGAAGCACGATGAGGGCAAACAAGAGGGTTAAGCTCTGGCTTATGCTGATGCTGGCGGCTGTCCTGCTAGTCCCTGCAGGAGGCTCCGGCTGGGGAGGAAGTCCGGTACATGCGGCGGGAACGAATTTGCTCACGAATCCGGGATTCGAGACGGGAACGACGGCCGGGTGGACCAGCATGGGCACGGCGACGCTTGCGGCATCCTCTGCGGAGGCGAATGGAGGCGCTTACAGCGGGCTCGTGTCAGGGCGTCAAGCGGACTGGAATGGAATATCCCAAAGCCTGCTGGCAAACACTGTGCCAGGTTTAACCTATGATGTCGCAGCGCGGGTTCGGCTGCAGAACTCGGCGAGCGACACGGTCAAGCTGACGATGCGAATGATCGATAGCAGTGGAACAAGCTATACGACGATTGCCCAGTCTACGGTAACGAACGGAGGGTGGATCGAATTGCGCGGCACCTTCGTCTATCAGCCATCCGGCGCCGCAACCGATCTGCTCCTCTATGTGGAAGGGCCGCAGCCTTCGGTGAATTTCTATGTGGACGACCTGGAGGTGGCCGAACGCACGGCGACTGATTGGAAGGCGGAGGCGAACGCGCGAATCGAGCAGCTGAGGAAGCGGGATGCGGCAGTTAATGTCGTGGATAAGAACGGCAGCCCCGTAGCGGGAGCGACCGTACATGCGGAGCAGACAAGAAGCCTCTTCGGCTTCGGCTCGGCCATCAACAATACGGTGCTTTCCAATCCGACCTACGCCAACTTCTTCAAGGATCATTTCGAATGGGCGGTCTTCGAGAATGAATCGAAATGGTATTCCAACGAATCAAGTCAAGGCAATGTCAACTACTCTGTCGCAGATCAAATGCTGGCCTGGGCGCAGGCGAACGGTATTCCGGTACGCGGGCATACCGTGCACTGGGAGGTTGAGGATGCTCAGCCCTCCTGGGTGAAAAGCCTGACCGGAACAGCCTTGCGCACGGCTTTAGACAACCGCATAACAAGCGTCGTCAATCACTTCAAAGGCAAGTTCAAGCATTGGGACGTGAATAACGAGATGCTGCACGGCAGCTTCTTCAAGGACCGTCTCGGGGCATCGATCTGGCCCTACATGTATGAGCGGACCAAGCAGTTGGACCCGGATGCGAAGCTGTTCGTCAACGATTACAACGTCATCGAGTATGCGGAGGACAACAATTACAAGCTGCAAATTCAACAATTGCTGGCCCAAGGCGCACCCATTGACGGAATCGGGGCTCAGGGGCATTTCGGTGCTACGGTAGACCCTTATGCGGTCAAGCAGCGGCTGGACAATCTGGCTACGTTTAACTTGCCGATCTGGATCACCGAATACGATTCCGTACAACCCAATGAGAATATTCGGGCAGATAATCTGGAGGCGCTGTATCGGCTGGCATATAGCCATCCGGCAGTCGAAGGCGTGATGATGTGGGGCTTCTGGGCCGGCTCTCACTGGAGAGGGGCCGATGCGGCGATTGTGAATCAGAATTGGACGCTCAACGCAGCGGGCCAACGCTATCTGGCCTTGATGGACGAATGGAAAACCGATGTGACCGGGACGACTGGAGCGACGGGCAAGTTCGCGTTCCGGGGCTTTCAAGGAAGCTATAAGCTGACCGTTACCGTTCCCGGAGCTTCTCCGGTCGTTCAGACATTGGAGCTTGCTCCCGGGGCGTCTGTTCAGCAGGTGACGGTGACTGTCGACGCCGGCGGCCCCGTTGGCCCCGAGGCTCCGGCTGCCCCTGGCGGGCTTGTCGCCGCAGCGGGGAACGCTCAAGTCGCGCTGAGCTGGAACGCCTCGACCGGAGCAACCGGCTACAACGTGAAACGGTCGACGGCTAGCGGAGGTCCCTACGTAACGGTGGCGGCCGGTACTGTCGGCACGAGCTATACGGATACAGGCGTGACGAACGGCACGACGTATTATTATACGGTCAGCGCTATCAATGCAGTGGGGGAGAGCGCCAATTCGGCCGCCGCGAGCGCAACGCCGAACGTGCCGGTCGCGAGCGACCTCGTTGTCCAGTACAAGGCCAACAATCCGAACCCTAACGATAACCAGATTACGGCCCAGTTCAACATCAAGAATCGGGGCAGCGCGCCGGTGGCGATGACCGGGCTGAAGCTTCGCTACTATTTTACGAAAGAGGGAGCCGGCGCGGCTTTGAACTTCTGGTCTGATTACGCCCAGATCGGCGGAAGCAACGTCAGCGGCACTTTCGTGACTATGGCAGCGCCCAAGCCAGGGGCCGATACGTATTTGGAAATTTCGTTCGGCGCAGGAGCGGGGTCAATTCCGGCCAATGGGCAGAGCGGAGAGATTCATGCGCGCTTCGCCAAAAGCGACTGGACGAACTTCAACGAGAGCGACGATTATTCGTATGACGGCACCAAGGCGGCTTTCGCGGATTGGAGTAAAGTCACGCTCTATCTGAACGGCCAGCGCGCGTGGGGCAACGAGCCCTAATGGCGGTGCGGGCGTTATTGAAAGGGGGGATGTCCCGGAGCAAACGACGGAAACCGGCTGTTAGAAAAAGCAGAAGTTAATTCTATGCGGGAGGGAATTTTAGGATGAGAAAGCTTTGGAGAAAGGCGCTGTGCGTGACGGCGACCGCAGCGATCGGATTGTCCGTCTTGGCAGGCGCAGGTCCGCTGGGTTCTCCCCAGGCCAGCGCGGCAGTCACCTCTTATAACTACGCCGAGGCGTTGCAAAAATCGATCTACTTCTATGAAGCGCAGCGATCCGGCGACCTTCCGGCGAACAATCGCGTGCAGTGGCGCGGCGATTCGGGCATGACGGACGGGGCGGACGTGGGCAAGGACCTGACCGGCGGTTGGTACGATGCCGGGGATCATGTCAAGTTCGGCTTGCCGATGGCCGCCTCTGCGACAATGCTGGCGTGGTCCGTCTATGAGTATGAGGACGGGTACAAGCAAGCCGGCCAGTACGAAGCGATCCTCGACAATCTGAAATGGGCGACGGACTATTTCATCAAGGCCCACACAGCGCCGAACGAGCTTTATGTTCAGGTTGGACAGGGCGGAGTAGACCATGCCTGGTGGGGACCTGCTGAAGTTATGCAGATGAACAGACCTTCCTACAAAATTTCCGCCAGCTGCCCCGGTTCCGATGTAGCGGGCGAAACGGCGGCGGCGCTTGCAGCCTCTTCGATCGTCTTCCGCGATACGAATCCGACGTATGCGGCAACCTTGCTGACTCATGCCGAGCAGTTGTATTCGTTCGCCGATACGTACCGAGGGAAGTACAGCGATTGCGTGACCGATGCCCAGTCGTTCTACAACTCCTGGTCCGGCTATTGGGATGAGCTGTCATGGGGAGCGGTCTGGCTCTACTTGGCGACGAACAATAATACCTACTTGACCAAGGCGATCTCTGCCTCCAACAACTGGGGCAAGGAAGGCCAATCCACGAATTGGGGCTACAAATGGACGCATGCCTGGGATGACAAGCACTATGGAGCGCAATTGCTGCTCGCTCGCATTACCAACGATCCCGCATTCATTACGTCCACGGAGCGCAATCTGGATTACTGGACGTCCGGCGTTGCCGGAACCGGCGAGAAAATCACGTATTCGCCCGGAGGTCTGGCTTGGCTCGATACCTGGGGGTCGCTCCGATATGCAATGAACGCCTCCTTCCTGGCATTCGTATACTCCGACTGGGTGACGGATACCGCCAAGAAAAACAAATATAAAAACTTCGCGACCAATCAGACGCTGTATGTGCTCGGAGACAACCCGCGCAATAGCAGCTACGTCATCGGCTTCGGCGCGAATTCGCCGCAGCATCCGCACCATCGTACCTCGCACGGCTCCTGGATGGACAGCCAAACGACGCCAGTCAATCATCGTCACGTCCTGTACGGAGCGCTAGTTGGCGGTCCGAACAGCACCGATGCGTATACCGACTCGATAGGCGATTATGTCAGCAACGAAGTGGCAACCGATTACAATGCGGCATTTACAGGCGTTCTGGCCAAGATGAAGCTGCTCTACGGCGCAGGCCAGTTGCCGCTTGCGAACTTCCCGCCTGCGGAAACGAAGGAAGACGAGATGTTCGTAGAGGCTTCCTTCAATAGCACGGGGCCTAACTATACGGAGATTAAGGCCTTGTTGAACAATCGCTCCGGCTGGCCTGCGCGCATGGGAGATAAGCTCTCCTTCCGTTACTACGTGGATCTGTCCGAGGTCTATGCGGCCGGTTATAACGCCAGCAACATTACGATCAGCACCAACTACAATCAAGGGGCTACAGTGTCGCCGTTGACGGCGCACGATGCAGCCAATCACATCTACTACGTCAAGGTCGACTTTACCGGCACTAAAATCTATCCGGGCGGCCAGCCGCATTTCAAGAAGGAAATCCAGTTCCGTCTGGCGGGACCGCAAGGCACTTCCTTCTGGAATCCTGCTAACGACTATTCCGCACAGGGCCTGACAAGCGGCACCGCTGTCAAGACAACGTATATCCCGGTCTACGACAACGGTGTTCGGGTATTCGGCAATGAGCCGGGTCCGGTCGTTCCGACGCCTCCGGGAGCTCCAACGGCGCTCACCGCAACGGCGGGCAACGCGCAAGCGGCGTTGAGCTGGGCCGCATCGAGCGGCGCGACGAGCTACACGGTGAAGCGCGCAACGACGAGCGGCGGACCGTATACGACGGTAGCGACCGGCATTGCCGGCACAAGCTACGTGAATACGGGGCTGACGAACGGGACGACTTATTACTATGTCGTCAGCGCATCGAATGCGGCAGGCGAGAGCGCGAATTCCGCGCAAGCTTCCGCGACGCCTACGGCTCCGACCGTACCGGCCGCTCCAACGGCGGTGACGGCTGCGGCCGGCAATGCGCAGGTTACGTTGAACTGGGCCGCATCGAGCGGCGCGACCAGCTATAACGTGAAGCGCGCGACGACCAGCGGCGGACCGTATACGACTGTGGCTACCGGCGTGATCGGTACGAGCTATGCGAATACGGGGCTGACGAACGGCACGACCTACTACTACGTCGTCAGCGCCGTGAATGCCGTCGGCGAAAGCGCGAATTCGGCGCAAGCCTCAGCAACGCCTCAGTTGAGTTTGCCGGCAGTGCCTACGGCCTTGTCGGGAACGGCGGGCAATGCGCAAGCGGCGTTGAGCTGGACCGCATCGAGCGGTGCGACGAGCTATAATGTCAAGCGCGCAACGACAAGCGGCGGGCCTTACACAACCATCGCGACCGCAGTAACCGCCACAACCTATGCTGACACGGGCCTGACGAACGGAACGACCTATTACTACGTCGTCAGCGCCGTGAATGCGGCAGGCGAAAGCGCGAATTCCGCGCAAGCCAGCGTCACTCCGCAGGTTCCGCAGACCGGCAATCTCGTTGTGCAGTATAGGGTTGCCGATTCCAGCGCTACGGACAATCAAATCAAGCCGCACTTGAACATTAAGAATAACGGCACATCCGCCGTGAGCTTAAGCGGTCTGAAGGTACGCTACTATTTCACGAAAGATTCGTCGGCGGCCATGAACGCCTGGATCGACTGGGCGCAAGTGGGAGGCACGAATATTCAAGTCACATTCGGCACCGCTTCCGGCACCGGAGCCGACACCTACGTCGAGCTGGCGTTTACATCCGGCGCAGGATCGATTGCGGCGGGAGGCCAGACCGGCGACATCCAGCTGCGGATGGCGAAGACGGACTGGAGCAATTTCAACGAAGCGGACGACTATTCGTACGACGCCACGAAGACCGCTTATGCCGACTGGAGCAAGGTAACGTTGTATCAGAACGGCACGCTCGTCTGGGGAGCGGAGCCTTGAGAGACGCTTAGTCTTCTCTATTATCCTTAAGGAGGAATGACGAAAAATGGCACAAGGCTTGTATCGTAAAGGATTGGTCTGGTGGATCGCGCTCGCGCTGATCGTGTCCGCATTCGCCGGCTTGTGGGTGTCTCCTAAAGAGGCATCCGCGGCTACGGTGTACGAGGCCCGGTTCATGCAGATGTACAACCAGATCAAAAATCCGGCTAACGGCTACTTCTCGCCGGAAGGAATCCCCTATCATTCGATTGAAACGCTGCTTAGCGAAGCGCCGGACTACGGGCATATGACAACCTCTGAGGCTTACAGCTACTGGCTGTGGTTGGAGACATTGTATGGCTACTATACCGGAAACTGGGCCAATTTGGAGGCCGCTTGGGCCAGTATGGAGAAATATATAATTCCGATCAACGAAGGAGACGGCAAGGAAGAACAGCCGACGATGAGCTATTACAATCCGAGCAGCCCGGCTACCTACGCGGCCGAGAAGCCTTATCCGGATCAGTATCCATCTCAGCTCTCAGGGCAGTATGCAGCAGGATCGGATCCGCTGGACGCGGAGATGAAGGCCGCATACGGCAATAACCAGACGTACCTAATGCACTGGCTGGTGGACGTTGACAACTGGTACGGCTACGGCAATCTGCTCAATCCGTCGCACACGGCGACCTACGTCAATACGTTCCAGCGCGGAGAGCAGGAATCGGTTTGGGAAGCAATCACGCATCCCTCCCAGGACAACAAAACGTTCGGCAAGCCGAACGAAGGCTTTATGAGCCTATTCACCAAGGAAAATCAAGTCCCAGCGCCTCAATGGCGCTATACCAACGCCACCGATGCCGACGCGCGCGCCGTTCAGGTCATCTTCTGGGCTAAGCAGCTCGGCTTCAATAACACGGCGATTATCAATAAAGCGAAGAAGATGGGCGATTACCTTCGTTATGGCATGTTCGATAAGTATTTCCAACAAATCGGCAGCGCAAGCGACGGCTCGCCGGCTGCGGGAAGCGGCAAGAATTCTTCGATGTATCTCATGTCCTGGTACACGGCTTGGGGCGGAGGCCTCGGCAGCAGCGGCAACTGGGCTTGGCGCATCGGCGCAAGCCACGCGCATCAAGCCTATCAGAACCCAGTCGCGGCTTATGCGCTCGGAACGACTGCGGGCGGCATGGCTCCCGCATCGGCGACGGGTCAAGCGGACTGGAACGCATCTCTTACGAGACAGCTTGAATTCTACAACTGGCTGCTGTCCTCGGAGGGCGCGATCGGCGGCGGAGCTACGAATAGCTGGAATGGCGATTACAGCGCATATCCGTCCAGCGTCAGCACGTTCCACGGGCTCGCCTATCAGGAAAATCCGGTCTATCACGACCCGGGCTCGAACACCTGGTTCGGCTTTCAGGCTTGGCCGCTGGAGCGCGTGGCGGAAATCTATTACATCCTGGCAGCGAGCGGAGACACAACCTCGCAGAATTTCCAGATGGCCAAAAACGTCATTACGAAATGGACGGATTGGGCGCTCGATTATACGTTTGTCAACCAGCGTCCGGTGTCCGACAGCGACGGCTATTATCTGAACGGTTCGGGCAACCGCATTCTGGGCGGCAACAACCCGGTTGTGGCCACCGTATCCGCTCCCGGACAATTCTGGATTCCGGGCGGACAGGATTGGGTCGGCCAACCGGACAACTGGAACGGCTTCTCCTCCTTTACCGGCAACCCGAACTTCCATGTCATTACGAAGAATCCGACGCAGGATGTCGGCGTAATGGGAAGCTATGTTAAGGCGCTTACCTTCTTCGCGGCCGGAACGAAGGCGGAGACGGGCAACTTCACAACGCTCGGCAATCAGGCCAAAACGGCAGCCGATTCCTTGCTGGACGTCGCTTGGGGCTACAACGACGGCGTGGGCGTTGTCGTGGACGAAGAGCGCAAGGACTACAGCCGTTTCTTCACGAAGGAGATTTACTTCCCGGCAGGCTGGAGCGGTACCTTCGGCCAAGGCAATACGATTCCCGGAACCGGCGGCATCGCTTCCGACCCGTCCAAGGGCGGCAACGGAACTTATATCAGCTATGCGCAATTGCGTCCGAAAATCATGCTTGATCCGAAATGGTCCTACCTGTCGAACCTGTACAATACTTCCTTTAACCAGACGACGCAAACCTGGGATAACGGCGTACCGACATTCAAGTATCACCGCTTCTGGTCGCAGGTCGACATCGCGACGGCTTACGCCGAGTATGATCGTCTGATCGGCGCGGGCACAACCCCTACCGTTCCGGCCGCTCCAGCTACGTTGACGGCGACAGCGGGCAACGCGCAAGCGACGCTGAACTGGTCGGCATCCAGCGGCGCGACGAGCTACAACGTGAAGCGCGCGACGACGAGCGGCGGTCCGTACACGACCGTAGCGACGGGTGTGACGGGAACGAGCTATGTCAACACCGGCTTGACGAACGGCACGACGTATTACTATGTGGTTAGCGCAGTCAATTCGGCAGGAGAAAGCACGAATTCCGTTCAAGCCAGCGTAACGCCAAGCTCCGGAGTGACGGTTCCCGCAGCTCCGACGGGCTTGACCGCGACAGCGGGCAACGCGCAAGCGACACTGGGCTGGACGGCATCCGCCGGCGCGACGAGCTACAACGTGAAGCGCGCGACGACGAGCGGCGGACCGTACACGACCGTAGCGACGGGCGTAACGGGAACGAGCTATGTGAATACGGGCTTGACGAACGGCACGACGTATTACTATGTGGTCAGCGCAGTCAATTCGGCTGGCGAGAGCCCGAATTCCGCTCAGGTCAGCGTAACGCCAAGCTCCGGAGTGACGGTTCCCGCAGCACCAACGGGCTTGACGGCGACAGCGGGCAACGCGCAAGTGACCTTGGGCTGGACGGCATCCGCCGGCGCGACGAGCTATAACGTGAAGCGCGCAACGACAAACGGCGGCCCATACACGACCGTTGCGACGGGCGTGACGGGAACGAGCTATGTGAATACGGGGTTGACGAACGGAACGACCTATTATTACGTTGTCAGCGCAGTTAACGCAGCAGGCGAGAGCGCGAACTCGGCACAGGCGAGCGCGACTCCGACTGCGCCGACTACGGGCAGCCTCGTCGTCCAGTACAAGGCTGCGGATACGAACGCTACGGACAATCAGATCAAGCCTTTCCTGAACATTAAGAACACCGGAACTGCGGCTGTGAATTTGAGCACGCTCAAGGTGCGCTACTACTTTACGAAGGATGGCAGCGCGGCGATGAACGCTTGGATCGACTGGGCGCAAATCGGCGGATCGAACATTCAAGTGACGTTCGGCAGCGCTTCGGGCACCGGTGCGGATACGTACGCGGAGCTGTCGTTCACATCGGGAGCCGGCTCGATCGCGGCGGGGGGACAGACGGGGGACATTCAACTGCGGATGTCCAAGACGGACTGGACCAACTTCAACGAAGCGAACGATTATTCGTTCGACCCGACGAAGACGGCCTACGCGGACTGGAACAAGGTGACGTTGTATCAGAACGGTACGCTTGTGTGGGGAATTGAGCCTTGATCGACAACGATTGATGCAAGAGGTTCGGCGCTGGTAGAATCCGCGCCGGGCCTCTTTTTTCTCTTAAGGAGCCAAAAATACCGAATAAAATGTAAGCGATGTCATCAAAGTGCTATGTTGGTCATTTCAGTAGATAGATAGAAGCTGTCGGCTTCCTGTATAATGGCGAAAGGCCAGCCTTGCGCTCTTGAAGTAAATGCGGCCGAAGGAGGGGAAAACCGGATAGCAGAGGGAGTTTCTCGCAGATGGAAAGCACCGATTCGGTCCGATTTCGTTCCTGATAGAACGAATGGACATCATGAAGGAGGGAACTGATGAGTACTGCTGGTTACGAGAACAGCTGGGTATTGCCCATTCGGATAACGGTAAGAAAATGGCACATTCCCTTGCCCGATCGCGACCGCAATTTATTGGAATATGCCTTGTGCAACGCATCCGACGAATTGATCAGGCATCCGCTCCCCGGAGCGACCGTACGAATGCGCTTGGGAGCGGCCGTGTTCCTGTTCGGCTTGCCGACGCCGGAGCAGATCCTGTCCGGTCTGGAGCATCGCTGCAGATCGCTGAGGAAGGCGGCAAAAACCTATTTGTACGCCGACGTCGATATCGAGATCGGAGATACCGTCGCCATGCGGGAGCTCCCCCAAGAGAAGATGGACGAACCGCCGGCCGACGGCAGGGTCGGAAGGCCGCCCAGACCGCTCAACGTCCAAGCCGACGACGCGCTGCTTCGCCGGATACTCCAATACATCGAGGAGCATCTGCCCGAACCGCTTACCCGCGAGGAGATCGCGCATCACGTCCACTTTCATCCGGCCTACCTTTCCCGTTATTTTCGCAAGAAAACCGGATGGTCGTTATCCGAATATATCGTTCGCCAGAGGATCGAACATGCTAAGGAGATGTTGACGCAATCGGAACTACGAATCAGCCACATCATGAGCCGCTTGGGCTACGACAATTTATCCCATTTTACGCGTACGTTCAAGAAACTGACGGGGGTCACCCCGATGCAATTCCGCAAAAAAATTCAATAGACGGAGCGGGGGCATCCTCTCCATTCCATCGCGCCTATGCGAAAGAAGCACCTTCTCCACTGTATCGTGGACGAAGGTGCTTCTGCGTGTGCTTCCGTTAAGGGCTGCTGCAAGCGCTCTCCAGCATTCTATTTCATAAGAGCGAGCACCGCTTCGGAGCATTTGGCGGGATGATATTCGGCATTGCGCAGCGCCAGCAAAGTATCGCGGTGCTGGTCGGCCGCATAAGGCTCCTGGATCAGTCGGAACCAGCGGTCGATCATCTCGTTGTTCGTCATCAGTTCTCCAAAGCCGTGAGTGACGAAATACTCCGCGTTCTCTTCCTCCTGCCCGGGAATCGGCTCGTAAAAAAGCATAGGGATTCCTTTGGCCATGCCCTCTGTGCACGTCATGCCTCCCGGCTTCGTGACCAGCAGATCGGAGACGTCCATCAGCTTGCTGATCTCCTTCGTAAAGCCGATTACGTGAATGTTGGGATGCTGGAATTTCGGATCGGCGAGCAATTTCTCTCTGGCTTTGTCGTTATTGCCCGTGCAGAGGATAATCTGTACGCGATCGGCATGCGAGGTCATATATTCGACCAGTTCCTCCCCGTACAGAAGCCCCCAGCCTCCGCCCATGATGAGTACGGTAGGCATGTCCTTCAGATTGAACTGGGACAGGATCTCCGCCCGGTCGTGAGGATGCCAGAAGTTCGGATGTACGGGGATGCCCGTAACCTCGATGGAGGAGGGCGGCACTCCGCGCGCGATCAGCTTGTTCCGTACGGCAGGCGTGCTGACCAGATAGGTATTGACTTCGGGATTCGTCCAGGTCGCATGGGCATCGTAATCCGTAATCAGCGTATACAAAGGAATGTCCAGGCCCAGCCGTTTCAGGCGACTCACGACGGCATTGGGGATGGGATGGGTACAGACGATAGAATCCGGCTTCAATTGGCGGACGACGTCCGAGACCTGATTGTAAAAAATGCGATGAAGCGCGAATTGCGTCATGCGGTTAAGGGATTTATGATAGGCGCTTCGGTACATCTTACCGACTAGCTTGGGCTGTTTGCTCACGGTTTTACGGTAGGCGGACAGAATAAGCGGACCGATGACGGGATTCAAGAAAGTACCGAGCTCGATCACCCGGGTCTGAATCTTCGGGGATAGCTGGCGCAGCCCGACTGCGAGCGCGTATGCCGCTTGGGTATGTCCGGTACCGAAACCTTCGGAAAGCAGCAGAACTCGTTTTTTACGCATCTGAAATAATCCTCCACTTTTCCTACTTCCATATTACGCTTAAGAAGGTCGGCGAACAAGTGGTACAATAAGAAGAATCCGGTCGAATAAGGGGATGACGACAATGAGTAAGGCCGATGTCGGCAATGAAATCGTGAAAATCAGCTATAAAACGGGCGACTACATAGGAGAGATCGCCGATCGCGACGAGCGGCGCGCTTTGGTTAAGGTGCTCGCGGTGCTGCAGCATCCGACGCAAGGGGATTTGCACAGCGCCTATGATCCGGACGCGGCTATGTTCCATGAACGACGGGCATTGTCCTATACCGAGAAGGTTTGGGTGCCGAGGCAGACGGTTCAGCCCTACACGGGGGCAATTCCGGAATATCGCGAATCTCTGCGTACGGCGCTTGGACTGGAGAGGGAGCGGGTCGACCGTCTGCGTCGATGGGCGGAGAAATGCCTCGCCAATCTGGAAACGCTGCATAAGGACTACGGGCTCTAACTAACCGGACTCCATGAAGCTGCAACATAGGCTTATCGGCCTAAATTGCAGCTTTTTTTACTGAAAATATTCTGAATTTCCGTTTCCATCTTCAGGAATCCGTCAGAGAAGCCGTTATTATAGTGAAGACCCAAATTCGAATTTCTGCTTATGGAGGATATGCTTAACAATGAAAACGTGGAGCGCAAAAGCGAAACATCCGTCCCAGTCGTCACGTCAAGGAATCATTTATAATCGTATTCTCGTTTTGTTTCTTGCGATTGCACTGGCAGGAGGCTCCTTCGGAGGAGTCGCCGCAGCCGCCGACGATGTCGCCGTATCCGTGTACATTACTTCGACGTCGCAAGAGCCGGGTAAGCTCTACGTCGACGATAATTCGATTATTCTGAACGCTTACGTCAGCATGTCGTTGTCCGGGGACAAAAATGTAACCGAGGATGCGACCTGGACCTCGACGTCTTCGAACGTGAAGGTGTCCAAGGGCGTCGTAACCGCGACAGGGCCGGTAGCCTCTGCCACGATTACGGCGAGATACAAGGAAAAGACGGATACGTTTATCGTAACCGCAGAACAGTATTTCGACGAGGTAAAGCTTAAGCTGAATTCCGCTGATGCGGCGGATGAGCTTGATGCCTATCTGGGCACGAACCTGAATCTGTCCGCCGTCGGAATCAAAGGCTCGACCAGCGAGGACGTGACTTCAACGGCGACCTGGACATCTTCCAATTCGACTGTCGCCACGGTCGACAAAGGCGTCGTTAAGCCGCTCGCCGAGGGCGAAGTGAAGATTACGGTCAAGAGCAAGGGGAAGACGGATTCCGTCGAGCTTAAGATCAAATCCCCTTATGAGGAAATTCAGATCCGCAATGCGGCAGGCAATGTTTATTCAGGCCCGCTAGAGCTGACGGTAGGAACGGACAATGCATTGACGCTTACGGCATACGCCAAATCGAAGTCGGGCTCCTATGAAGCGATTAGCGACGATGCGACCTGGACGAGCAGCAATACGGCCGTTGTGAAGGTCGAGGAGAAGGGCAAGCTGACCGTCGTCGGCAAGGGAACGGCGATCGTCACGGCGAAAAGGCTGGGCGGCGCGGGAACGCTGACGGTTATCGTTAAGACGCCTTACGAAGCATTGAAGATCACGCCGGAGAAGCCGATCTATACGACGCTATACGGCGCCAAGGTAGAGCTGACCGCAACGGCCAACAGCGGCTCGACCGGTGCGAAGGACGCAACCGACCTGGTAGAATGGAAAATTTCCGACGAGGATCAAGCCGTGGCGGTCATTGAGAAGGCCGCTAACGGCAAGACCTATGTCGTACCTAAGGGAGCGGGTACGGCGGAGATCAAAGTATCTTATCTGGGACTGTCCAAGTCCCTTACGGTTAACGTGTCACCCACGATTGAGTCGATTACGGTAGCCAAGGATACGCTTGACGTATTCGCCGAAGAAACAGTTACGCTGCCGACAGTAACGGGCACGCTGCTGACCGGGGAAACCAAGGATGTCGGCAGCTACGTTCAATGGACTTCCGACAATGAAAATGTCGTTGTTCTGGAGGAGAGCGGGAAGTGGAAGGCCGTAGGCAACGGCACGGCAACGCTCACTGCGCAAGTAGGCGGCGTCATGGGAACGACGCTGACGAAGACGGTAACCGTCAACGTGCACAACAAGATTTTAACGTTGATTCCTGCCCAGGATACGATCAGCGTCGTCATCGGCAGGGAGGTCGATCTGCCGACCGTGCGCCTCATCTACGAGAACGGCGAGGAAGAAGTGATTACGGACAAGGTGACGTGGAAGTCCTCTACGGCTAATTTGCTTGTCAAGCCAACATCGATGAAAGGGCTGCTGGCGGCCAACGCGACGTTAACGGGCACTTATCTGAATAAAACGGTTAAAGTCAAGGTGACGGTCGAAGAGGAGTTTACCTCGTTCGCGATTACGCCGGCCAAGGTAAGCGTGACGCTTAACCGCACGCAAACGGTTAAGGTTGTTGGAACGACGAAAAGCGGGAAAAAGGTTACGCTGAGCTCGCGTGTGGATTGGAAAGCTTCCAACGAGGAGCATGTGACGATCAAAGGCTCCACCGTAAGGGGACTGACCGAAGGCTCAGGCACACTGACTGCAAGCGTTCAAGGCAAACCGCTTGAGATCCCTTACGTGGTCACGGCGAAGCTGACGAAGCTGACCGCGTCCGAAACCTCCTTTAAGGCGGTCGCGGGCAACCAGTTCAGCGTGTCGGTGACGGCGCTTTACGAGAACGGCAAAACCGCTAACGTTACCTCTCAAGCGACCTGGACAACATCCAAGCCTTCCGTCGCCACGGTGACGAACGGCCAAATCTCGGTCAAAGCCAAAGGCTCCGCGACAATTAAAGGAACCTTCGGCGGAAAATCGGTTACAATTCGCGTTTCGGCGAAATAAGGGGAGGAATGAGCTTGAGCAGCATCAGCGGAATCGGCGCGATAAGTGCTGCAAGCCTTAGGCAGCAGATTAGCATAGCCGTGTTGTCCAACTCGTTGGACATCGTGCAGCAGCAGGGTCAGCAGATGGTTCAAGCGCTGCAGACGAGCATTCCTTCGAATGTGGGACAGCAACTGGACGTTAAAGTGTAAGCCGGCAACATCAAAAAGGTTGAACCTGAGCTTGGATAGCTCGGTTCAACCTTTTTTTTGGAGATTCGCGGGCATACTAATCGGAATGAAATCAGAAGTTGATGAATGCGGTCATGATGGGCTTGCGGAAGACGACCTGATAGTTCAAGCCTTCGCTGATAACGGCAAGAGGAACGTAGGTTTTCTGCAGCTTTCCGACTTGCTGGAAGTAGGCGGGCGTGCTGATCGCCTTCGGGACTCCGTTCACGAGAATGGACTTTGAGCCGATGGTGACGACAACCTCCTTGTCCTCTTTCTTGAACACGGCTGTTTTCGTCTTCTGGCTCCACTTCAACTGGGCCCCTACGGCATCCGCAACGTCCCTAAGCGCCAGAAACGTGGTGTTGTTCACGGTAACGGGCGTGCTGGGAGGCTCCTTGCCGTTAATGACGACGGTTAGAGGGACATCGGAAGCTCTGGGGGCGGGCTTGCGGTAGCCGTCCTTCCAGATCGCTTCGGCGAAGGCTTGAGCCATGGCCTCGTATCCGGCTTGCTTGGGATGAATATCGAACCCTTCCCATTGATTGAAATACGTATAGGCATTCTCGCGGCCTTCAAACTTCTTGGAGACGTGCGCGATCTTCAAGGGGATGCCGTTGCGGTTGGAAGCCTCGGCGTATAAGTCCAAATGCTCGGAGAGTTCTTTCACCTTACCGTTCAGCAGCGGATATAGCTCGTGTCCTTTGAATAACGGCAAGTACTGATCGGCCAGCACGAGTTTGGCGGACGGCGCCAACTCATGCAAGCGAGTCATCATTTTATCCAAATCTTCGGTGTAATCCTTCATTGTTTTCTGAAAGGCATCCTGTATAATTTGTCGTGCGGATGTCGTAGACTGGCCGTTGATAGCTTTGACGACCGAACTGAAGTCGTTGCCTCCGATCGTGAGCACGACAAGATCGGCTTGGGCGAGATCATGGGCCAGTTCTTTCGTCTTTCCGGCGATTGTGTCGGCTTGCTCGACCACTCGGGGATCGTAAGCGGAGAAATCCTGAAGCTCCGAAGAAGCGAGCGGCTTGCCCTCTGCGGCACCCTCCAGAAGACGGACAAGTCCGGGGGTCGTCAGTCCCATGATGGCGTAATTGGAAAGTTGGGATCGTTCCCGGAACAGGGATTGCTCCAGAATCCGATCGACGTAGCCGTATGGAGCCTCTGCTCCGCTGATGATTGCATCCTTAGGCTCAAAGCCGACGCTTACCGAGTCTCCCAGCGCAACGATCCGCTGCGCTTTGGGCTCAAGCTGCGTACCGGCAGCGGATGCGGAAGCCGCGGTTGCCGTCAGCGCGATGGCCGATGCGGCAAGAGCGAGCAAGGAACGACGTAGTGCAAGTTGCATGGACTTGATTCCTCCTTTTATGTAGCCATTGCCGGTGAAGCGCGAAGCTTAAGGTTATCGGCTTTATAAAAACATTGAATTGCCATTCGTTTCGCGAGGGTGGTAAAATAACTTATCATTTCGCGAATATTTAGAAAATTTACTGCCGACAGTCCACGACGTTCAAATCCCCCGTTAGTGCCGCTGCCCCTCCAATAGCTTTATTCTAGGTGAATAAGGATGGGATTTGAAGCGTTTTTGCATATTTTCCTACACTGCGCACAGAAAGGTTGATATACATGGTAGAAATGCGTAAAGGTCTTCCCGTCAAGCAAGGGATGTACGACCCGCAGTTCGAGAAAGACGCATGCGGCATGGGCTTTGTCGCTCATATCAAGGGCAAGAAATCGCACGATATCGTCGAGCAGGCTTTAACGCTGCTATTCAACATGGAGCATCGCGGCGGCCAGGGCAGCGAGCCGAGCACCGGAGACGGCGCGGGAATTCTGCTGCAAATTCCGCATGGCTTCTTCGAAGCGGAAACGGCAAAGCTCGGTTTCACGCTGCCGGAAGCGGGACAATATGCGGTGGCGATGACCTTCCTTCCGACAGAGGATGACATTCGCCGCAAGCATGAGGAAATCTTCGAAGGCATTATCGCCGAAGAAGGGCAAACCCTGATCGGCTGGCGCACAGTGCCGACCAATGACGAGCCGCTGGGCCAATCCTCGAAGAAGGTCAAGCCTTTCGTTCGTCAAGCGTTCATCGCACGCTCGGCGGCGTTGGCAAGCGATCTGGCGTTCGAGCGCAAGCTGTACGTCATCCGCAAGCGCGCGGAGCAGGCAATCCGCTACTCGGACATCGAAGGCGCCGACATGTTCTACTTCCCGAGCTTCTCCAGCAAGAAGATCGTATACAAAGGGATGCTGACGACTGAGCAGGTCGGTCTATTCTATCCCGAGCTGCACGATCCGCGGCTGGAGACGGCGATGGCGCTCGTTCACTCGCGCTTCAGCACGAACACGTTCCCGAGCTGGGAGCGGGCGCATCCCTTTAACTATTTAATCCATAACGGGGAGATCAACACGCTGCGCGGCAACATCAACTGGATGCACGCCCGCCAGACGCTGTTCCAATCCGAGCTGTTCGGCGACGATCTGGAGAAGATCAAGCCGATTATCGCACCGGACGGGTCCGATACGGCGATGTTCGATAATACGTTCGAATTCATGTACTTGGCAGGTCGCTCCATGGCGCATGCGGCGATGATGATGGTTCCGGAGCCATGGCAGAACGACGAGCATATGGACGAAGAGAAAAAAGCTTTCTATGAATATCATGCGTGTCTGATGGAGCCATGGGATGGTCCTGCAGCAGTAGGCTTCACGGACGGCGTTCAAATCGGCGCTGTTCTCGATCGCAACGGACTGCGGCCCGCACGGTACTATGTCACGAAGGACGATCTGATTGTGCTTGCTTCGGAAGCGGGCGTTATCGAAATTCCGCAAGAGGACATCGTTGTGAAGGATCGCCTGCGCCCTGGTCGGATATTGCTTGTGGACACGAAGGAAGGCCGCATCATCTCCGACGAAGAGGTGAAGCGTTCGATTGTGACGGAGCATCCTTACCGGGAATGGCTGAACGATCATCTCGTCGACCTAGAGGATCTCCCGGAAGCGCCGGAGCTGCCGGAGCCCGATCATGAGACGGTTCAGTCGCGTCAGCAAGCGTTCGGCTATTCGTTCGAGGATGTTCGTAAGATCATGGAGCCGATGGCTCTGACGGGCATCGAGCCGCTGGCTTCGATGGGATACGATTCTCCGCTGGCCGTGCTTTCCGAGAAGCCGCAGCGTCTGTTCAACTACTTCAAGCAGCTGTTTGCCCAAGTTACAAATCCGCCGATCGATGCGATTCGCGAGGAAATCGTCACTTCAACCTATACGACGGTCGGACCTGAGCGGAACCTGCTGAATCCCGAGCCGGAAAGCTGTCGGCACATCCGTCTATACACGCCGATATTGTCCAACGAGGAATTCGCCAAGCTCCGGCATGTACACCGTCCGGGCTTCAAGTCGAGCACGCTGCCGATTTTCTTCTCGGCGAAGGAAGGCGAGCAGGGACTGCGCGACGCTCTGAAGCTGCTGTGCGAAGCGGCGGACCGCCTGATTGCCAGAGGACATAACATACTCATTCTGTCCGACAAAGGCATCGATGCCGACAATGCGGCGATTCCGTCCCTGTTGGCCGTATCCGCCCTGCATCATCACTTGATTCGTCAAGGCACGCGGACCAAGGTGAGCATTCTTCTCGAATCGGGCGAACCGCGCGAGGTGCATCACTTCGCACTGCTCGTCGGCTACGGCGTCAGCGCGGTGAACCCTTACCTGGCGTTCGAGACGCTGGACGACCTGATCCGTCAAGGCATGATACGTAATGTTTCGCATGAGAAAGCCGTCAAGAATTTCATCAAAGCCGCAACCAAAGGCGTCGTGAAGGTATTGTCCAAGATGGGCATCTCGACGATTCAGTCCTATCGCGGCGCGCAGATTTTCGAAGCGGTCGGTCTCAATACGGAAGTGGTGGAGCAGTTCTTTACGGGAACGGCTTCCCGCATTGAGGGCATCGGGCTTGACGTGATTACGCGCGAGACGCTGGGAGCGCACAACCGCGCTTATTCCGAGCAGCAAGGAGCCGAGCGGGAGCTGGATTCCGGCGGAGATTATCAGTGGCGCAAAGGCGGAGAAGACCATCTCTTTAATCCGCAGACGATCCACACGCTGCAGATGGCGACCCGAACCGGCAATTACGCTACGTACAAGAAATATTCCGCTCTTGTTCAGGGCGAGTATGAGCAAGTTCGTACGCTGCGTTCGCTGCTGCAATTCAAGCACGACCAGCCTTCCGTGCCGCTCGAAGAGGTCGAGCCGGTCGAGTCGATCTTCAAGCGCTTCAAGACCGGCGCCATGTCCTTCGGCTCGATCAGCAAGGAGGCCCACGAGGCGCTGGCCATCGCTATGAACCGCATCGGCGGGAAGTCGAATTCCGGCGAAGGCGGAGAAGACCCGGCGAGATATACGCCGGATGCCAACGGCGATTCTCGCCGCAGCGCGATCAAGCAGGTGGCCTCGGGACGCTTCGGCGTGACGAGCTATTATCTGTCGAACGCGGAGGAGATTCAGATCAAGATGGCGCAAGGCGCCAAGCCGGGCGAAGGCGGTCAACTGATGGGCCGTAAAGTGTATCCTTGGGTTGCCGAGGTGCGCGGCACAACCCCTGGCGTTGGCTTGATCTCGCCGCCGCCGCATCACGATATTTACTCGATTGAAGACCTTGCCGAGCTGATTCACGATCTCAAGAACGCGAACCCTCGCGCACGGATTAACGTCAAGCTTGTATCCGAGGTCGGCGTAGGCACGATCGCGGCGGGCGTAGCCAAGGGGCGCGCCGACGTGATTTTGGTTTCCGGCTATGACGGAGGTACGGGAGCTTCTCCGATCGGATCTATCCGGCATGCGGGCTTGCCCTGGGAGTTAGGGCTTGCCGAGACGCACCAAACGTTAATTCTTAACAATCTGCGGGATCGGGTTGTCGTCGAAACCGACGGCAAGATGATGACGGGACGCGATATCGCGATCGCCACCTTGCTTGGCGCGGAAGAGTTCGGCTTCTCTACGGCACCGCTTGTCGTTCTTGGCTGCGTTATGATGCGTGTCTGCCAGCTGGACACCTGTCCGGTAGGCGTCGCGACGCAGAATCCGGAGCTGCGCAAGAAATTTATGGGCGATCCCGAGTATGCCGTTAATTTCATGAAGTTCGTGGCGGAGGAATTCCGTGAAATTATGGCGGAGCTTGGCTTCCGCACGGTTGAAGAGATGGTCGGACGCGTAGACCGGCTCGATACGAAGCTCGCTATTAAACATTACAAGACGGAAGGCATCGACCTGACGCCGCTCCTTCATATGCCAGAGCTTCCGGAAGGCTCTTATCGTCACAATGCGAAGGGGCAGGATCACCTGCTTCACGAATCGCTGGATATGCAGTCGCTGCTGGCGGCAGCCGAATCGGCGTTGGAGAGCAAAGAGCGCGTTGCGGGAACGTTCCCGATCAAGAATACGAACCGCGTCGTCGGAACGATCGTCGGCTCCGAGGTGACGCACCGCTACGGCAAGAACGGCTTGCCGGAGGACACAATCCGCTTCCACTTCGTCGGAACCGCCGGCCAAAGCTTCGGGGCATTCCTTCCGCAAGGGATGACGCTGACGCTGGAAGGCGACTCTAACGACTATGTAGGCAAGGGATTGTCCGGCGGCAAGATCGCCATCTATCCGTCTCCGGCAGCGCCCTTCAAGGCGGAGGATAATGTGATCATCGGCAACACCGCGTTCTATGGCGCCACAAGCGGCGAAGCATACGTCCGAGGCGTTGCGGGAGAGCGATTCGCAGTCCGCAACAGCGGCGTGAAGGTCGTCGTGGAAGGTGTCGGGGATCACGGCTGCGAATACATGACCGGAGGCCGCGTCGTGGTTCTCGGACAGACGGGACGCAACTTCGCGGCGGGGATGTCCGGCGGAATCGCCTATGTTGTCGATTGGGATGGACAATTCGTCAAGCGCTGCAACTTCGAGATGGTCGGATTGGAAGGCCTGGAGGATGCGAACGAGATTGCCGAGGTTCGTGCCATGATCGCCAATCACGTGCAATATACGAAGAGCGACCTGGGTCGCAGGGTGCTCGAAGGCTGGAGCGACATCGTAGGCAAAATTGTAAAAGTCATTCCTAAGGACTACAAGCGGATGATGGAGCAGATTGCCAAGGTGGAGGCTCAGGGATTAAGCGGAGAACAGGCGCTGCTGGCCGCGTTCGAAGCCAATATGCGGGACTTGTCCCGCGCAGGCGGAAGCTGAGCAGCGTAGAATGACGCGAATAAGAAGCACCGATGGGTTAGCCTGAAAGCAGGCGGCCCGTCGGTGTTTTTTTGCGCTGTGCCGAAGGACGGCGAAGCCGGGTTTACTTTAAGTAAATTGCTGTAAGTTGCTATGGCTGGCGCTAAGTTGCTGTGATTCACCCTAAGTTGCAGGACCGCCATAAGTAGCTGAGTCACCCTAAGTTACTGGAGCGCCATAAGTAGCTAAGTCACTTGGATGATTGAATTACTTAATCCTCTGGCCCCCCAGGTTTGCGGACATCAGAGACCTTAATTTTTTGAAATCAGAGCGATTTTTAGGATGATGTGGACCTGAGAGCCGTTAAATGGTCGAGAATCCCTCAAATTTACGAAATATAGAGTGAATAACGGCGCTCATGTCCGCGACGAGCTTAAATACTGGGGAAATCGCACGAATAAAGGCTCCTATGTCCGCCACACCATCGACGCCAATGAGGAACCGCCCCCCACTAGCACAAGATGCTTAATCAACCGCTATCTAAGCACCAAGCTGCTCTCAAGCACCAAGCTGCTCCCAAGCACCAAGCTACTCCAAGCACCAAGCTACTCCAAGCACCAAGCTACTCCAAGCACGAAGCTACTCCAAGCGCCAATGTAGCTGAATCACCCTAAGTTGCAGGACCGCTATAAGTTGCTGAATCACTTTGGATGATTGAATGACTCTCTAAATCGCCTGGACCCTCCAGGTTTGCGGACATCAGAGACCTTATTCTAACCCGATAGAATTGGAGACGTTGGTAAGGTTTGAATAGGACGGGGGACCGAGCGCTTAGCCGATCTTCAGAAAGATAAAGACAGGTTTCGAGTGAGGACTGGAGAATTCAGGCAGAAAAGCTAAAAAAATGAGCCTATTGGCCGATGCAAAACTATAAAAATCTTTCATATTGGCAAATTAAGGTGTAAAATGGAAGAGTATAGATTAGAATGCAGGAGGCACAAAATGTCTCAATTTCTGTTGGATGTTGGGGTTAACGTGTTCGAAGTGATGGCCATCATGACTTTGATGCTAGCCACCTTTCGCTTCTCGCTTAAAGGTTACATCCCTCATGTCTTTATTGCTGCAGCAGTCATGGCTCAATCGTCCTATCTGATGCGTTTTGTTTTTGAATTAGACAGCATTACTCCGCTGGTCATGCTGGGCTGGTTTTTCATTTTCGCATGGCTGATCTTTCGGATTCATCCGTTTTACGCGTTATTGATGGTTGTGACCAGCTATCTGATCTATCTCACCATCCAGTCGATGATTCTGCTGTTGCTGCGCACGGGACTCGATATGGAGCAGATTACGGGCAGTTTCCTCAATGTTAAGTTGATCCAGGTTGCCGGGTCGGCGATCACCATCAGCATTGCGTACGGGATGCTGAGGAAGAGAATCGGATTTTCATTCGTTCCCGATCGTTCTGTCGAGAAGGTTGCGGTAACCGGCGTAAACCTGGTCCTGCTGCTAATCTCTCTTATCGCCTGCTTCTTCATCTCCGGCGTTGCCTACATTTTTATTAATTATACCTTCTTATACAGCACCTTAAGCACGTTGTTTCTTCTATCTGTAATGCTGCTGGTCTTTTTGGCCTTTAGAAAGGAGCTGTAGAAATGATAGAAGCAGTGTCCGAACGAATCAGCGATTATGTGTATCGCCACAACGATAGAAAGCACGTCAGCAAGGAAGTAATGAGGTATGCGCTTATTTCCATTCTGACGAATGTTGCGACGGTCATCCTAAGCTTGTTGATCGGGTTAATGAACGGGAAGTTTCAGGAGACCTGTCTTGCTCTGCTCGTGATAGGCGTATTGCGGTACCTAGCTGGAGGGCATCACTTGAAATCGCCTGTGCTTTGTATTCTTGCCTCGTCGGCAGCGGTTGCGGTCGTCCCTTATATCACCTTGAACACTCCCGTCCTGCTTGCGTTTACTCTCGTAAGCGCATTGCTGGTGTGGAGATATGCTCCTGTCGATTTCAAGAATCATACCCTCTTATCCGACCGGAGGCTCAAGGTAATGAAGTTGATTGCATTGGTATTAGTACTATCCAATTTCCTGATTCAATCCGATATATTGGCGGTCTCCTGGATGATTGTCGCGCTTACGCTATTACCCTATAAAGGAGGTGAAATAAGATGAATAGAAGAATCTTCACCGTATTGGCAACGGTACTCGGCATGGCTGCGACTCTATTTGTTACAACTGCATGTATGGGAGCAGTAGGTCACCGTCCAGAAGTGCCCGCAGAATTAATGAAGAGATAATCGGGGGGCGGTTGCCGGAATTGCCTCGGCAGCCGCTGTCCGCAAGGATTCTTAAGTGGAGTGGAGCATAGTGATTCAACCTGTCACAAAGGATCGAAACAACGATGGTGAAGTTATCATGATGGATATGGCTCAGGTACTTTATATCCAGACAGAGGACGGAGCGGTCGTCTTTCTAACGTCCGAGGGCAGGTTCTATCCTCTCGTTCCGTCTCTAAGCATGTATGCCAAGCACACTGAGCAGATCGGCTTTCAGAAATTGGATCGCACCAATCTTGTGAATATGAATTTAATAAGAAGATTCGACGAGAAAAGAGGACTCGTATTTTTTGAGAAGGAGGAGGATGCGAACAGCCAGAGCGCTATCGTCGCTTTTATGAATCTATCCAAGCTAAAATCGGTCATTATGGCTTGGATCGAGAGGAACGCAAACAAAACGGACAAAGGGGAATCTTGATTACGATAAGGTAAAATAAAGGAAAATAACAAATATTGTATATTTCGTGAGGAAAGCCGGGACTTCGACAAAAGTTCCGCTTAAAATAATCGGGTTCCGCCCCATCTCTCGACACCCTCTGCATCCTTGATCTCCTATACTAATCTTAGTGTTTCATAACCGGAATCGTAGAGAGGGTATGAGAGCGGAGATGGAGAAGGATATGCCGATAGATCACGCTACACATAAGCAGCCTTTGGAAATTGACATCCGCAACATATTGGAACAATTGGGCATCAGCAAGGATAAATGGCCTGAAGAATACAAAAAGCCGATTGGCAAAGCATAGTCGCGGCACTCTACGAAACGAATAAAAAACCTCGCAGTCTGCGAGGTTTTTATTATTTTTAAAACGTACCGCAGCACGGCGAAGCCGTTTTAATATTAATCTTGATTCATATTCCGTTCGGCGCGCACGAAGGCGATAAAGCGTCGGGCTTCCTCCGGTGTCAGAGTCTGGCCGTCAATCGTAAGCTTGAAGCGCTCCAGGAGCTGCTCGTCGGAGAGCTCCAGCTCATCCGCGAACTGGCGTATGTCAGGGTCCAATACAGCATTCGATTGATGCGTTCTCCCTACCAAAAAATCCATAGATACCTTAAACAAGTCCGCGAACTTGCCTAACGTTTCGGTGTCCGGCTCCCGTCGGCCCTTCTCATAGTGGGATAAAGCCGCCCGCGAGATGCCTAGGGATGTTGCGAGTTCTTCTTGGGTTAAGCCGCGTTGGTCTCTTAGAAAGGCGAGACGACTTCCGATATTCATCAGATCCCTCCCAGGATGTTCGATAATTTCATCATAATATGGAAGAAGGACAATTGCACTAAATGCGACGAAATGTCGCATTCCCTCCCCTATTCTACCTCAGTAATTAACCAATTTCCCAGTATTTATAACGATTTATAATCCTGATATTATATTTTTATCTTGACTAGATACGATATGTATCGTAAATTAAAGGTGAACAATGCTACGAAGTGTATCTATATTGAGGCTTGGTGAAGCGATGGACGAGGAGATTGCGTTGAACAGGCGTGCCCATATTCGCTTTAAGCTCCAGACGCCGTTCTTCGTGGAGCTTTCATTGTATCAGGTCCAGGGCAAGGAGCTGAGAAGCCATTCACAGCGCGTGCTCCTAAGAGACATCAGCTTGGGAGGCTGCAGCTTCGCTACTCATCTCAGATTGCCGATACGGAATGACGTCGAGTGGCAAGTCGTGCTGCAGCTCGGGCACTATACGGCAAAGCCGGGATTTATCGTGCTGCATTGCGGTCATGAGGATGGACTGCTCATCTATGGAGGACGGTGGGTGATGACCGGGCTGGAGCGTCAAGCTTTCCAATACCGATTCCATGAATACATGCGGCTGGCGCTGGTCGCCAGCCCTTCGATTCACAGGCTTTACAAGAAAGTGATGGACCGACGTGATGACCGGGGCTTCGAGCGCCTGGATGTGACGTCCTGAAATCAAGTTGAACCGTAGTCGAGAAAGGGGAATTCGAGATTGAAGCGGGCAAGCGCCATTAGAGTGTTGCTTTATTCTTTAGGAACGTTGCTCCTCCTTACTCTTGCGGCAGGGGGATACTTCTGGTTCTCCGTACAAAGAACGATGCATGAGATGTATGAGCCTCTGCCTTCGGTAAAATGGGAGAATCCGAATTTCGAGGGGGAAGAGGAGAGTCTCTCCCCCACGTCGTTGTCGCAGAAGGAGTCTTCAAGCGAAAACGAACGGCGCGAAGAGAAGGAGGAGAAGCCGCTTTCGCCCGTCGTTCCCGTATCTGTAACGGATGAGCGCCCGTCCGAGCCTGTCGTCATCAGCGTTGCCGACGTAGAGCGATTAAGAAATCCGAAGCTGTCGGACAAGGAGCCGTTTACTCTGCTGCTGCTGGGAGTGGATGAGCGGCCGTGGGATCGGGGGAGAAGCGATACGATGATTTTGCTGACGGTGCAGCCCAGAAGCGGTAAAGCCGTTGCGCTATCGATTCCCCGGGACACCCGGGTAAGGATGCCGAACTCCGGGAAGTACGACAAGATTAATCACGCCTATGCCTTCGGAGGGACTCCGTTGTCCGTTGAAGCCGTCGAACGCCTATTCGGCGTGCCGGTCGCCTATTATATGAAGACGAACATGGAAGGGCTTGTGAATATCGTCGATACGGTCGGGGGAGTAGAGGTGGACAACCCTCGCGCCTTCGATTATGAAGGCCGTTCCTTTCCCCAAGGGGTGCAGCATTTGGATGGCGAAGCGGCGCTGGCTTACAGCCGCATGCGCAAAACGGACCCGCAAGGGGACTTCGGCCGAACGCAGCGCCAGCGGCAAATTGTGACGGATGCGATCGATCGGGTAGCTGACGTGGGTACGCTCTCGAAGCTGCCCAAGCTGCTGTCGCACCTGTCCGAATTCGTTCGTACGAATCTGACGGCGGGTAATATGGCCAATCTGGTCATGGATTACCGTCCTGCCATCCAGCACGTAGACACCCTCTACCTTCAAGGGCAGGGCAAGATGATTGACGGCATCTATTACTACATGGTTACGGCGGAGGAGCGGCGCAGAATTCAATCGGCTATCCTGAAATGTCTGGATGCGGAATAAAATCCGATAAGCGCCATCATGTATGCGGGGGGAGAAGGATGGAACATTACCCATTGTTTTATTGTTTGAAATGCGAACGCCTCAAGACGATCGAGCAGGCTTGCCTTCTGTTTCGCACAGGGTATTACCGCGCCCAGTATCGGCTGGGCTGCTGTGTGAACTGCAAGCATTTGGAACGCTCGGGTTAAGGATTCCTTAAATTTGTTCAGGGATTCGGCATTCGAAGCGATTGTTGGTATAATTAACCTGAACAAATTCAACAGGCGGAGGTATGGTTATGTCACAGGCCCCAGTCGCCCGTTTGCACAACGTGACGAAGGTCATCGGCAAGCGGACGATTATCGACCGTGTGTCTTTCGAAGTACACCCGGGCGAAGTATTCGGCTTCTTGGGTCCGAACGGCTCCGGCAAAACGACGACGATTCGTATGATCGTCGGCTTGATGGGTTTGACCTCAGGGGACATTCACATCGCGAACCATAGCATCAAAACGGCATTTCCCGAAGCGATCGTCCAAGTAGGCGCGATTGTGGAAAACCCGGAGATGTACAAGTTTCTGACCGGATATCAGAATCTTCTGCATTATGCCCGGATGAACCCTTCCGTCACCAAGGAAAGAATTCAGGAAGTGGTCGAGCTGGTCGGACTGCAGGGTCGCATCCATGACAAGGTGAAGAGGTATTCTCTTGGGATGAGGCAGCGGCTCGGCGTGGCGCAGGCGATTATGCACAAGCCGAAGCTGCTCGTATTGGACGAGCCGACGAACGGCCTGGACCCGGCAGGCATTCGCGAGTTAAGAGATTATTTGCGAAGATTGGCTCAGGACGAAGGAACGGCTGTCCTCGTATCTTCGCACTTGTTATCCGAGATGGAGCTGATGTGCGACAGGGTCGCCATTCTCCAGAAGGGTCAGATCATCGATGTTCGCTCCATAAGAGGCGATCGCGCCGAAGGCGAGGTCGGAAATCCGCAGCTGACGGAGGTTCAGTTCGAGGTCGATCATCCGGATGCGGCGCTTGGCATTCTTGAAGGACAAGGCGAGGGACGGATTGTCGACGGCTTGCTTCTGCTGTCCGCCGATCGCAATGCGGTAGCCGCCATTAACCGAAGGCTCGTGGAAGCTGGAATTCAGGTCTACGGAATTCGTACGAAGACGAAGTCGTTGGAAGACCAATTCCTCGAGATGACGAGGAGTGAGACCATTGGTTAACTTTATGAACCTGATTCTGAATGAAAACATGAAAATATACCGTCGCTTGCGCACATGGATCATGCTCGGATTTATCGTGCTGCTGCCTCCCTTGATTTCCATCGGCTTCTACCTCGGAGGCGGAGACAACATGTCCAATTGGAGCATGATGATGATCGAATCAATGGTGCTGTTCTCCTTGATTACAATCTTCACGGTGGTCGTGGCGGCGGACATTGTAGCCGGAGAGTTCACTTGGGGGACAATCAAGCTGCTGCTTATTCGACCCTGGAGCCGATCCATGATCCTGCTGTCCAAGTTTCTGTCCACGCTTCTGTTCGCCTTGTTCTTCACGGTGGTCGCCTTTCTGGTTACGCTGCTCGCCAATCTGCTGGTATTCGGCTATAATTCGGACACCGCCATTATAGCCGGGATGTCGAACTGGGAGTATGTGTTCCAGTATTACCTGTTCCAGTTCATCAGCCTGATTCTGATCGTGACATTCGGGTTCATGATGTCCTCGGCGTTTCGCAGCGGAGGGCTGGCGATCGGTTTGTCGATCTCCCTGCTGTTCGCGGGGAATCTGATCACGAGTCTGTTCGCTATGGCGAACAAGGCATGGGTGAAATACGTGCTGTTCATGCACCTCGATCTGACCCCGTACATTGAAGGCAAAGCGGGATCGATTCCGAACCATCCGACGACGCTGGGCTTCTCCTTGTCGATACTGCTCGCGTACTTCGTGCTCTTCGTCGCCGTTTCTTGGCTGGTGTTCCGGAAGCGTGATATTACAGCCTGATTTGCCGATGTCAAGCAAGCCACCCTCTCGGGTGGCTTTTGCCATTTTAATGAGCAAATAAGCGTATTTTTGGGCTTGACAATGATACAATATGTATCTAAATTAGAGTGTGAGCGATACAATCTGTGCATTTTCAGGGGAGTTTTTCTATGATCGATACGCATTGTCACATTCTTCCGATGTGCGATGACGGCCCGACCGACTGGAATCAAGCGCTGGAGATGGCCAAGGAAGCCGTTAGCGAGGGCATCACGGATGTCATTGCCACTCCGCATCACGGCAAGGGCCGTTACTATAACAGAACGGATAAGATCGCTTCGATGGTCGGTCGCATGAACACGCTGCTCAGCGCGGAGAAGGTGCCCTTGGCCGTATGGGCGGGGCAAGAATACCACTATAGCGCGAATGCTCGGAAAGGCCCCGATTTTCAGGCGCTTCAGCCGTTGAATTCGAGCGGCTACGTGCTGATCGAGCTGCCTTCGAAGTCGACTCCCAGACATTGGCGCGATTTTGTTCAAGCTCTTCGGAATTCAGGGTACCAACCCGTAATCGCCCATCCGGAGAGACACCTTCCGTTTGTACAGGAGCCCGGCAACATGTACGAATGGATCGTTGCCGGCGCTTACTTTCAGCTCACGGCACCTTCGATCAACGGCCTGTATGGACGGGAGGCGAGGAAGGCGGCGTTCCGAATGGCGCATAACGGCTGGATTCATCTGCTGGCCTCCGACGCTCACGATACGGATGCAAGACCGCTCAGGCTGCAGAAGGCTTATGAGACGCTGGATTCCATGCTTGGCCAGCCTCTGGTCGGCATGCTGCAGGACAATGCCCGGAGGCTGCTGCAGGGAGAGATGCTTCATTGCAGCGAGACAGTCGTCCCGGCGGAAACAAGAAGAGGGCCGATCGGGTTTCTGCGAAGAAATCGTTAGACATTGCCGGAGAAAGAGGGGGCTCCATGAAGAAGCCGGTTATCGTATACATTACCAACATCCCCGTGCCTTATCGCTACCAGTTGTACCAATCGTTCTGCAGCAGCAATGATTTCGAAGGCTGGATTTTGTTCGATTCTCTGTCCTATGGCGAGACTTGGGCGACTTCCATGGACGATAAGGTGAATTACGAAATATACGGAGGACAATCGCTCAGCGGAGAGACAGGGAAAACTCCCTTGTCGCTCAAGCTCTTCCGACAGCTCTGGAGGAAGTCTCCAACGGTCATTATTCTGTCGGAGTTTTCTCCGCTGCTGGTGCTGCAGACGCTGCTCTATATGCTTGTGACACGGCACAGAGTCAATCTGATTTCCATGACGGATGAGAACAGGGCATTCTTCGATCGGCTGTCCTGGAAGCGGGCTCGGCTGCTGTTTCGCAAGCTGACGCTCCGTTTTGTCGACAAATGCATCTGCTGCAGCGAAAGCTCCCGGGAGCATATCGAGGCGCTGACTCAACGCATGAAAGGAAGGACGATCGTCTCTTATTTAACGCCGGAATCCTGCTATTACGAGAAGCCGGCAGCGAAGGAGCTCCAGCCGGTCCAGATAAATCTGCTGACGGTATGCCGCCTTGTCGAGTTGAAGAGAGTGGATCGGCTTATCCAGGCCGCGAAAATTCTCGATGAGAGCAAGGACGTGCCGAATTGGCGGTTGACGATTGTAGGAGACGGGCCGGAAGAGCCGCGTTTGAAGGAAATGGTTCGAAGATTTGGATTGGAGGAGAAGGTTCTCTTCCAAGGCCGCCTGGTCGGCGAGAAGGTTCATCAGGCTTATCGGGACGCGAATATTTTCCTGCTGACCAGCGATCAGGAGGTATGGGGAGTCGTCGTCCATGAGGCGATGCTCAACGGCCTTGTTCCGGTCGTTACGAAGGCGGTCGGCTCCTCGGAGCTTGTCCTTAAAGGCGGAGGAATCGTTATTGACGACAGCGGGGAAGAATCCGCAATCGTGGGAGCCATAGCGTCAACGCTGCAGAGCCTGCTATCCAATCCGGAGAAGATGAAGCGAATGCAGCGCGAGTGTCTGAAATATGCCGGCAATATTACGATTGCGCAAGAGGTCGCCTCGTATTTGTCAGCCGTCCTATAGAGAGGGGAAGGAAGCATGGAGGCCATGGTTACGTTTGTCAGCGATGATGGAGCGCAGGAGGATTGGACCAAGCTTATGCCGTTGTTCAGACAGGCCGGCGTGCCCTGCGTAGTGGCGATTACGAGCAGGCAGGTGGGACAAGCGGGGTATATGGGCAAGGAGCAGATCGCCTATCTCCAGGACGAGCTTGGCTGGGAGGTAGCCTCCCACGCTCGGGAGCATGTCAATCTGACCGAGCTGTCCGAAGCGCGGATGGAGGAAGAGTGTCGCGGCTCGCAAGAGGAGCTGCGGGCACTGGGGTTCGGAGCTCAAGCCATCGTATACCCCTATGGACGCAACAACGCGAGAGTGCGAAGCATAGCCGGCAGGTATTACGATGCGGGAATCGAGGTCGGCGGCGGAGGGAATACCGGCAGGGCGGATCGTTATCGCCTGCAGCGAGTCGCTCTCGGCTCCTATTTCGATTCCCGGCTGCCGCTCGCGACAAACCGAATCGCTTACTACAAGGCCAGGGTGGATGAAGCGGTTCGAGCGCGAGCCTGGCTCATCTTTATGCTGCACCCCGCGGAGCGGTCTCATGACGGGGAGCAGCAGCGCCATTTGCGCGAGACGATCCGGTACGTTCAAGCCATCGGCGTTCCGATCGTGACCGTCCGAGAGGGGCTCAGCCGCCGTGCGGATTTGTCCATGAGGGCAAGGCCAAGACGGCTACCGGGAAACGGCGTGCTCCTTAGGTCGATCCGAAGGCTGGTCGGTCTGAAGTTCGTATGGTTCTATTTTATGAGATGCAAGTAAGGCTGCCGTACTCATCCTCTCTGCAAACGCAGCAACAGGCCTCCGTCCCAAGGGGGCCTGTTTGCGCTTTAAGCGGCTTACGTCGTTTGCTTCCAGTCTTTCGAGCCGGTGCCCGCATTAACGGCTTTATAGGCGACTCTGTTCTTGATATCGATATAATCCTGTCCGATATAGTCGGCGTTGGCCGTCGGCGCGCCGGAGCCGGTCCGCACCGTCACCATTCCGTTGTAAACGTTGTTGCCCCTGGAGAACACCGGGTTGCCTTTAAGCAGGAAAACCGAGCCGTTCGTAACGACGCTGGCATCGCCCCTGTCCTGCAAATACAAGGGGGCGTCCACCCGAACGCAGTCTGCAGCTTCGTTCGTTCCGCCGCTGAACATCGTCAGGAAGCTTTTCTCGGCCGTCTTCCCGAAGTTGGAGCCGATCTGCAGACTGTCCTGGATGCCCTTGACGAAATGATATTGCGAAGCGTTCGCCGCCTCCGTCTGAATGGCCAGAATTTGCCGATCCCAACCGCCGTTCTTCACGAGCCTGAGCTGATTGAGCACCTTGCTGTTCTGCGGGAGATAGTAGTCTGACCAACCGTATTGACAGTAAGCGTAGTTGGCCATGAAGCCGTTGCCGCAGGGGATCGTGGGCAGCTCGTTGGAGGAGACGCCCTTTGTCGGCATGACCATATTGAAGTTCGAGGAAGGGGATATCGCCACGGCGGTCGAGCACTTCAATACGCGGGTGTCGACATTCAGAAAGCGCAGCAAAGCCGATTCTCTGGCGGAGTCTCCGCAATATGAGGTGGATACGAGACCGAGCTCCACGGTCATGCAGCTCTGGACGTCGATTCCGATCAGACTATGCTCGAAATGGACCGAGGTGATGTTCAAGGTCACCAGCGAGTTGGCCCATATGCCTTTGCCATAGGAGGAGGGGGTAGTGCTGTCCTTGGGCTTGGTCCCATTGGATGTCCGCTCAATGTACAGGTCGTGGATGTTGACAAGGCCTTCGCGCGCGCTGGAGCTTATGCCCCGGTTGAATTCTACGGCATAATCCTTGGTATCCGTTCCGTTGATCCAGACGTTCGATACGACAAGGTCCGCGCCCTTGTTGAACGAGAGAGCCGGTCCAAAGCTGTTGAAGATCGCCGTATCCCGAATCCATGAGCCCACCCAGGCTCCCCAGAACATGATGGCCGGGTTCTCAACGGTCTGATTCAGCTTGTTGCCGTCGAAGATGAGGTTCTCGATGGCCATGTAATGCGTCGATTCTTTGCCGTAGGCTGCCGGAGTTTGAACCATGGAGCAGTTGGCGCGATCGGCCAAAATAATTTTGGAAGCGTTTTTGACGGTATCGTCGAAGGTGGTCGCGCCCTTAAGGGTAATTCCACGCTTGATGCGGATCGGCTTGGAGATTTTGTACAGACCTACTGGAAAGAAGATCGTCTCTCCGCCGACGCTGTCTATGGCCGCTTGAATGGCCGCTGTATCATCCGCCTTGCCGTCGCCTTTGGCACCGAAGTTCATTACGTTGATGGGCATCAGCACTATCCTCCCTTTGTTCCCATATCAGAAAGTATACCATTTGGACTTCTTATCCCATCTGATAGCTCGATACAAAACGTCTGCCGCCGTACCTAAGGATGGCGAAGCCGTTTTTACTTGCTATTTATGTGTTGTATTAAATGCTGGCTTGGCCGATTCGGTGACACGGTTGTCAAAAATGGACTTCCGGCTCGCGAAAACAGGCGCCTGCTTTTACTCTTTCGATCTGGATGCGAATGTAAAAAATAAGCTTGACATGATACTAATTGTATCATATATTGCGTATATGAAGATACAAATTGTAACAGTAAAGCGGTATCTCGCAGACTTGGGGGTTGCATATGGAGCTTAATATGAAGGATTATTTCAAGGTTGTTCGGAGACGGTGGTGGCTGATTGCAGCGATTGTCGCGCTTGCCTGCGGGGCTACCGCGACCTACGACTATTATTTTCCCAATGCGATTTACGAGGCGAACTCCAAGCTGATCGTGACCAATTCCGGCCAGAACTCCATGACCGCCAGACCGGATATGAACGAAATCAATTCGAATATTATGCTCATCGAGACGTACAAGGAAATTATCGCTACTCCGGCAATTATGGAGAAGGTCGTACAGCAATATCCCGATATTCGCATGGACGCCGCCAAGCTGAGCGAAAGCGTGAGGGTAGAATCCTCCAAGGGCTCTCAGGTAATGAGCATCTCGATACAGGACCCTTCTCTGGATCAAGCGGTGATGATCGTCAACGCCGTTGCGGAGGTGTTCAAGCAGGAAGTCCCCCAGATCATGAGCGTGAACAACATTACGATTCTCAGCGAAGCCAAGAAGTCCGACCACAGCCATCCCGTTTCCTACGGCATGCTGATGAAGTCGCTCATCGCGTTCGGATTGTCGCTGTTTCTGGCGCTTGGTCTCGTATTCCTGCTGGAATTTCTGGACGACTCGATCAAGACGGAGGAGGACGTCGAGCTTTATCTGGGCTTGCCGACGCTCGCCAACGTGACCCGGATCCGAAAGGCGCGGGTACAGAAAAATACCGAGGGTTCCAAAAAGAAAAGAGTAGGGGAGAGCATTCATGTCGGCATCCATCGATAAATACAGGCTCGTCACGCAAGGCAACAGCTCGAATCCGCAGGTCGCCGAAGCCTATAGGACGCTGCGAACAAACCTCTATTTCGCTTCGGGCAATCAGGAAATCCGCACCTTGCTGGTCACGTCCACGCTTCCGAATGAAGGCAAGTCGACGACGATCAGCAATCTGGCGATTGCCTACGCCGAGTCGGACAAAAAGGTGCTGCTGATCGACGCCGATCTGCGCAGGCCGACGCTGCACCAGGTCTTCTCGGCCTCTACAAGATTAGGGCTCTCTTATTTGCTGACGGGACAGTGCAAGATCGAAGAGGCGATTATCGAAACCTTCGTGCCCAACCTCGCGCTTATCACCGCCGGTCCACCGCTGCCGAATCCCTACGGGGGAATCAGCTCCCCGAGGTTCGAAGAGCTGCTGGAAGAGCTGAAGGCACGCTACGACATCATTCTAATCGATTCTTCTCCGATTCTTGCTGTATCAGATGCCCAATTGCTCTCGAAGCGGTGCGACGGCGTGCTGTATATCGTTCATTACGGCAAAGTGAAGCGGGCGCTTGCGCAGAGAGCCGTAGCCCAGCTGCGCCATTCGGGCGCCAACCTGCTGGGCGTAGTCGTGAACAACAAGAAGAAATCCAAGCAGGACAAGGTCTATTCCTATTAAATGGCGAGCTTTCCGGCGCTAAGGTAATGTCTACTCTACCTTTATCAAAGTAGGCACTCGCTCATGCCGTGGGTGGCGCGCCACCTTAGACGTTGATCGTCAAGGGTGTGAGGTGAGGGGGGGTTGAATGCCCCGTCTATAAAAAGCCAAGCTATCGCTTCGTAGATCGCGAGTCGCTAGGAAGCGATAGCTTACCTTTTTATCTCTTAACGGGCATGCAATTGAAAGAGGAGGTCTTGTAATGAGCAAAGTCAGAAAAGCGATTATTCCCGCAGCCGGCTTGGGCACTCGGTTTCTGCCCGCTACCAAAGCCATGCCGAAGGAGATGCTGCCGATCGTGGACAAGCCTACCATCCAATATATTGTGGAGGAGGCCGTAGCGTCCGGGATCGAGGACATTATCATCGTCACGGGGAAAAACAAGCGGGCGATCGAGGATCACTTCGACAATGCCTTCGAGCTGGAGAAGGCGCTGCTGGAGAAGCAGAAGCTGCAGCTGCTGGAGGAGGTGCAGCGCTCTACGAACATCGTCGACATTCATTACATTCGGCAGAAGGAGCCCAGAGGTCTGGGTCACGCGGTATGGTGCGCCCGCAAATTCATCGGGAACGAACCCTTCGCCGTCCTTCTGGGAGACGATATCGTCAAATCCGACACCCCGTGTCTGCTGCAGCTGATTCAACAATTCGAGCGGGAGCAAAGCTCCGTCATCGGCATTCAGCCGGTGCCTCCGGAGGAAGTCAGCCGCTACGGCATTATTGTGCCCGGGGCCCGTTGCGGCAATCTGTACGAAACGTCCGGCTTTGTCGAGAAGCCGGAGCGGGAGAACGCGCCTTCCAATCTGGCGATTATGGGCAGATACGTGCTCACGCCTGAGGTATTCCGCTTCCTGGAGCACGCGCAGGCCGGCGCCGGAGGAGAAATTCAATTAACGGATGCGATACAGCGATTAGCGGAGATCGAGAGCGTATTCGGTTATCAATTCGAAGGAACGCGCTACGATGTGGGAGAGAAGCTGGGCTTTATTCTCACCACGCTTGAATTCGCGCTTAGGAACGAGCAACTGCAGCTGCCGCTGATGAAAGCCATGGAGAGCCTGATGACGGAATACCGGACTCCGGCCAGATAGGAGCATGAGCATGCAAGATCTGAATTTGCCTCTGGAAAGCCGTTCGAGCCCAATGGCCGCATATGTCGCCCAGCATGATCGGATAAGTCTGGCGTATCGCGTCGGAAAAAGAATGATCGATCTTGCGTGCATCGGGCTTGCGGTCGTTCCTTTGCTGTTTTTGTTTATAATTATCGCAATATTCATAAAATTAGAAAACCCGAAGGGGCCCGTATTCTTCTTTCAAACCCGGGTGGGCAAACTCGGAAAGCCGTTTCGCATGGTCAAATTCAGATCCATGCAGACGGGGGCGGAGGACATGCTGCCCGCGCTTCTCGATCAAAACGAAGTCAGCGGCGCGATGTTCAAAATGAAGGCCGATCCGCGGGTGACCCGCGTCGGCAAGGTGCTGCGCAGGCTGAGCATCGACGAGCTGCCGCAGCTTTGGAACGTGCTCAAGGGGGAGATGAGTCTGGTCGGTCCCCGTCCGCCGCTTCCGAGAGAGGTAAAGCTGTATACGCCCTACGATCTGCAGCGGCTGCTTGTGACGCCGGGGTGCACCGGCCTATGGCAGGTAAGCGGCAGAAGCAGCACGAGCTTCGAGGACATGGTTCGAATCGATCTTCAATATATAGCCGAGAGAAGCCTATTAAACGATGTCCTTATTATCGCAAGAACATTCAAGGTCTTCCTGGGCTCCAAGCATGCATTCTAATCGTTCAAAAGGTGAATCCATGAACCCTAAGCCGCAAATTTTGCTCATTACGAACGTTCCCGTCCCCTACCGTTATCAGCTCTATCATTCCTTCTGCAATAGCGGGGATTTCGACGGGAGAATTCTGTTCGATTCCCTGTCTTACGGAGAGACCTGGTCCAGCCAACTGGGCGACGGCGTTCGCTACAGCGTGCTTGGCGGGCAATCCGTGAGCACGGAGACGGGCAGGATGCCGATTCATCTGAATTTGCTCAGACAGCTGTTCAAGAGGTCTCCGGACGTTGTCGTGCTATCGGACTTCTCGCCGTTATTTATCGTTCAGACGTTCCTGTACCTGATGCTCTCAAGCAAAACCGTAAGGCTCGTGTCGATGACGGATGAGAATCGCGATTTCTTCAACAAATTGAACTATCGGTGGATTCGGCTGCTCTTCCGCAAATTTGTCCTGTCCCGGTCGACGGCTTGCATCTGCTGCAGCGAAAGCTCCAAAAGACACATCGAAGGGATCTCCGGGAGAATGAAAGGCCGGACCTATGTTTCCTACCTGACCCCGGAGGCCAGCTATTACGAGGAGTCGACACCTCCTACGACGTCTGGAGGCGTCATCGAGCTGCTTACCGTATGTCGGCTTGTAGATTTGAAGCGGGTGGATCGAGTAATTCGCGCCGCCAGTATGCTGAAGGACAAAGGAACTTCCCGTGAATGGCGGCTGACGATTGTCGGAGACGGGCCGGAAAAGGCTACTCTTCAACGGCTTGCGGACAGCCTCGGACTGGAGTCGCATGTCGTTTTCCTGGGGAGGCTTGTTGGAGAAGACATTCAGCAAGCATACCGCAAGGCCGATATCTTCGTGCTGACCAGCCATAAGGAGCCCTGGGGAGTAGTCGTTCACGAGGCGATGCTGAACGGCCTCGCCCCTATCGTCACGAGGGCGGTCGGCGCTTCGGAGATGGTTTCCGGAGCCGGGGGCGTCGTGGTGGACGATCGCTTGGATGAGCCTTCGCTTGTGTGCGAGATCGCCGCGGCCATGGAAGCCTTGATCGACAATCCCAGCCGCCTGAGGGAGATTCGGGAGCAATGCCGGGAGTATGCAAGACAGATTACGATCGAGCGGGAAGTGGACTCGTATCTAGCAGCCGTTAAATGAGGATGGGAAGAGATGCAGCCAATTAAAATCGCCCACGTTCACAACTATTATCAGCATGCAGGCGGAGAAGACAAGGTCGTTGGCCAGGAGATCGAGCTGCTGAAGACGATGGGCCATCAAGTCATTCCTTATCGCAAGCATAATGACGAAATCAAGCGCATGTCGTTAGGAGGCAAGCTGCTCGCTCCTTGGAGGACGATCTGGTCGCTGCGAAGCTATCGGGAGATGAAGCGATTTCTGTCTCTGCATAAGCCGGATATCGTCCATTTTCACAACACCTTTCCGTTGATTTCCCCTTCGGCTTATTACGCGGCCAAGAAGCTCGGGATTCCGGTCGTGCAGACGCTGCACAATTACCGCCTGCTCTGCCCGGCGGGAGCCTTCTTCCAGAATGGGGCGGTGTGTGAGAAATGCGCCGAGCAAACCTTGCTTCACGCAGTAACGAAAGGCTGTTATCGGGAATCCCGGCTGCAAAGCGCCGTCGTAGCGGCGATGCTGGCGGTCAATCGCCGGATTCGCACTTGGGAGAGAAAGGTTGATCGATATATCGTGCTGACGGAATTTGCGAGAGATAAATTTGTACAAAACGGCCTGCCTGCCGACAAGATCGCGGTTAAGGCGAATTTCACGCAGTCCTCGGGCGAGGAAGCGCCCAAGAAGGCTTTTTTCTTGTACGTCGGCAGACTCTCCCGGGAGAAGGGCGCGGATACGCTTATCGACAATTGGCGGGATATGGACCCTTCCAAGCAGCTGATTGTCATCGGCGAAGGGCCGGACGAATTGCGCCTCAGGCGGCAAGCCCGACATATGCCCAACATCGTATTTCTCGGCAATCAGGATTCCTCCGTCGTGATGCAGCATATGAGGGAAGCACGCTTTCTGATCGTTCCTTCCATCTGCTACGAGGGATTTCCGATGACGGTCATCGAAGCGTATTCGGTCGGAACGCCGGTGCTGTGCAACTGCATCGGCTCCTTGGCGGAGATCGTCGAGGATGGCGTTACCGGATTCCACTACGAGGTCGGAGATCGGACGCAGTTGCCCGCCGTTATTCGCAAAGCCGAAGAGGAAGGCGTGTACGAGCTGCTGCAGCGCAACGTCAGATTCGTCTATCGCACCCGGTTCGACAAGACGTTAAATGCCTCCAGGCTTGTCCAGATTTATGAGCAGCTTCTTCCGCCCGCGGCGAATCCTGAGGAAGCGGAGGAGCGTGCGGGCGTGCAGTTGGCCGGAGGGTACGTCCTGGAATCGGAGATTACGGCGTTAAGCCTCGGGGACACGGCGGCGGAGATTGAACGCTGGATTGGCGAGGGAACGCCCAATTACGTCTGCGTCTGCACGACGCATTCCCTTGTCACCGCAACCGAGAGAGACGACTTCAAGCGGGCGTTGGCTCAAGCGGGCATATGCACGCCGGACGGCATGCCGCTGGTCTGGGCTTTAAGAGCGCTCGGCTATCGGGGGCAAGAGCGCGTGGATGGAACGACGTTGACAAAGGAGCTATGCCGCCGTGCGAGCAAGCGGGGATATCGGATCTATCTCTATGGCTGCACGGACAAGACGTTGTCCGTGCTGCGGAGCAAGCTGGAGCGGGAATACCCGGGAATAAGCATTGTCGGGACTGCCTCCCCTCCGTTCCGAACGCTTACGGAAGAGGAGGAGCAGGCTTACGTCGACGGCATTAACGCCTCCGACCCGGATCTTGTGTTCGTTGCGCTGGGATGTCCCAAGCAGGAGGTCTGGATGAATCGGCATCGCCATCGTATTCAGGGCGTCATGCTGGGCGTCGGCGCAGCATTCGATTATCTGGCCGGCAACATTACCCGGCCGCCCGTTTTCCTGCAGCGCCTCGGTCTGGAGTGGCTGTTCCGATTGCTGATGGAGCCCCGGCGGCTGTGGAAGCGATACGCGTACCACAACAGCAAATTCATCTATCGGTACTTCTTGTCCTTCCGTCGCAACAAGCTGAAAACCCGGAAGCTGGAAGCCTGATCAGCCTAATACGGGAAGGGATCGTCGGATGGTCAACCTGATTTTTCTGTTAAAGCCGTTGGCGGACTTGCTATGGAGCATGAAGGCCTTGAATTCGCTGCTGATCGCCTGCGTGTTCGCCCTCTCCTTAGCTTGTCTGTTCCAGATCAAGCTCATTAAGGTTAACCTCGCGCTGCTGCTGCTCTCCTTCCTGATGTTTCGTTCTTTGCTGGCGCAGATGGACGAGCTGACATTCGCGATATTTCTAAAGGTGATCTCGGCGATACTGCTGTTTTTTATGGCGCAATTTGCAGCACGGGTAAGCCAAACCATCAGCCTCATCGCGCTTTCCTACATCGTTCCAACGCTCTATGTCATCTTCCTCGCGGCGATCGGACAAGGCTATCAGTATTGGGGGGCGGTTCACACCTTCGTCGGGCCTTATTACTACAAGACGGATCTGGCGATCATGGTGATTCTGTCGATTATTTTCTTCAGACGCTTTCTCTTCTTCGGCTCCTCCGTCTTCATCAAGCGCATCGCCGCCGTCTACATCCTGCTTATCGCGCCGAAGCTTATTCTGATGGCCAACTCCCGCATGACGCTGATCGTCTATGCCGTCATTCTGATCGGGCTGGTGGTGGAGTATTTTCGCTATCATGACGTGAAGTTCAGCAGCTTCAAGAGAAACTTAATCATCTTCTACTCTCTGGTTGTATTTATTGGAGGCTACCTGTTCTACGTCAATCGGTACATTTCCGAGGATGCGCTCGTCATCGATATGAACTCCGAACAGATTTTCTCCGCGAGCAATACGCAAGGGAGAAGCGAAATCTGGGGCTCGATTACCGATCGCTTCTTCGAGGGGGAGCTGCTGAATATTCTGTTTGGCTACTCGATGATGAAGGATCACGAATTCGACGTCGTGCTTCATGCCGATTCGCATAATGCCTGGCTCAAGGTGATGATCTCTTGCGGCTTGGCCGGTTTGTTCCTGTACATGCTGATGCTCGGCCTGGTCGTTCATAAGCTTCGGCTCCTGCTCCGGCAATACCGGGATCGGCGCAACGATTACTTCGTATTGATGACGATCGCGCTGCTGCTGTCTTTTTATTTGCTTTCCGGCATCTCCCAGTCCAATCTCATCTTTACGCAATCGTCGTGGTACGCATTTTATTTCATGGGGCTGCTCTTTAATAAGAGGCTGTTCCCGCTGCCCGAGCAGCGATTGCCGGAGCGGGCATGGATGAGGCCGCATATCGGCGAGGTCGGCTTAGAACGAGCTGTGGTTTCCAAATAGAAAAGTAGGTGAAGAGCTTGAGATTAATTCTCCTATCCGGAGGTTCGGGCAAACGTCTGTGGCCGCTGTCCAACGAGGCCCGATCGAAGCAATTTCTCAGAATGCTGCAGGATCCGGAGGGGCATCCCGAGTCGATGCTGCAGCGAATGTGGAGACAACTGCAAAGCGTGGGACTCGCCGATCGCTGCATCGTCGCGACAAGCGCCAATCAGTCGGGCATGATTGTGAACCAGATCGGCGCGCACGTTCCGATCATCGTTGAGCCGGAGCGGCGCGACACCTTCGCGGCGATTGCGCTGGCGTCGGCCTATCTGCATTCTGTTCAAGACGCAAGTCCCGATGAGACGATCGTCGTCTTGCCCGTGGACGCATACGTGGAAGCCGACTTCTTCCATGCGCTCCTGGAACTGGAGGATGGCTTGAGCGAAATGCCGGCCAATCTGGTGCTCATGGGCGTATCGCCGACAGGCCCTTCCGAGAAATACGGTTATATTCTGATCGAGTCCGCTGTCCGTTCGGGAAAATACATGAAAGTGAAGGGGTTCCACGAGAAGCCTTCGACCGCGATCGCCGAACAGTTAATCGCGCGGAGCCACGCCTATTGGAACTGCGGTGTATTTGCATTCAGACTGCATTACATGCTGGCGAGAATGCAGGACAGGCATGTTCCGCTTCACTATGCCCAGCTGTCGCGGCAATACGACTCGTTAAGGAAAATCAGCTTCGATTACGAGATCGTGGAGAAGGAACCGCGCATAGCTATGCTTCCTTATGCGGGGGCATGGAAGGATCTGGGGACGTGGAACGCGTTGACGGAGGAGATGGCGGAGTCCCAGATCGGCATGGGGACGATCAGCGAGGATTCGACCAACACTCATCTGATCAATGAGCTTAATATTCCCGTTACGATCCTGGGAGTGCCCGATTCGGTTGTCGTCGTCAGCCCCGACGGCATCCTGGTAGCCGACAAGTCGGCCAGCCCCAGATTAAAGGAAACGCTGAGCTACGATCTAAGGCCGATGTTCGAAGAGCATTCCTGGGGCACAAGCAAGGTGCTGGATTACTCCAAGCATGCCGATGGCTTCGAGATTCTTACCCGGCAGATGGTCGTCAAGGCAGGGAAGCAGACGGACATCGAAATCCACTTTGAACGAACGGAAATCTGGAGTGTTGTCAGCGGCACGGGGGAAATGTATTTGGACGGCAAAACGATGCAGATCCAGAAGGGCTTCACCTGCCAGATTCCGCCCAAGTCCAAGCACGGGGTCAAGGCGTTCACGGAATTGTATGTGCTTGAAATCCAGAGCGGCGTATCTCTGAACGCCGACACGATCAATCTTGTTTTTACTTGGGGAAGCGCGGTGGTGTGAGGTGGCGCAGATGAGCTTCCGTAACAAAGTCATTCATGAGGGAACGTATTACATTCTAAGACGAGGGCTGGGCTTCGGAATCAGCTTCGGCGGGATGCTGCTGCTGATGCGCGCGATCGGGATCGAGAATTACGGCTTGTTCGTATCGATTACCGGAATTATTACCTTCATGGGAGAGCTGTGCAAGCTTGGGATCAATCCATACTTGATCCGAAGCGAGGCGGAGACGGACGCGGAAGAAGAACGGAAGCAATACGATATGGCGTTTACGTTCGTGCTGCTCTCCTCTATCGTCGCCATGGCGGTGGGGGTCGGAGTTTCATTCCTGCTTAAATCCTGGCTGCACAACGAGCATATTCAACTGCCTTTCCTGGTCACGCTGCTCGGCATGTTGAACGGAGCCTATTTGCTCCCGGCTCTCGCCAAGCTGGAGCGGGGGCTGGAATATCGCAAGGTGGCCATCTACGAGCTGTACAACCAGATTATCTACTATGCGGTTTCATTGGCGCTCGTATACTTCGGGTTCGGCATATGGGCGCTTGTCATCGGCAACCTGCTTCAAGGTCTGATGGCCGTAGCGATCAGCTTCTACTTCTCCCGTTATCGGCCGAGGCTGTACTGGTCGCGCGAGATGCTCGGGAAGATGCTGAAGTACGGCTTCGGGAACACGCTCTCCAAGCGCATTTGGGAGCTGCGGACGCTTGTCAATCCGCTCCTGGTCGGCAAATTCATCGGACTGGAGGCTGTGGCGGCCGTATCCATCTCGATCCGGGTCGTCGAGGCGCTGAACTTCGTCAACGGGGCGATACAGACCATCTCCTTCTCCCTGCTGTCGAAAATCCAGAGCGACAAGCAGCGAGTGGAGAACGCCTTGAACGAAGCGATGCTGCTGCAGATCATCTCTCTCGTTCCGCTTCTTACGGGGTTCGGCGTGCTTGCCCACTGGGTCGTGCCCTACTTCTTCGGCGGCGATCTGGAGACGGCGCTGCATATTTATCCTTTCATTGCGATTGAATACAGCATGTTCGCGATCTTCAGCCTGCCCATCAACATGCTCTACGTGCGTGGAGCGAATTGGGCTGTCACCAAGTTCAATCTCGCGTACGTCGGTATCTTCATTCTGACGTCTTACACGGCTTTGCCTATCTTCGGCATCTATGGATATGCGGCTGCAGAGGTGCTGGCGTTGGCGGCCTACATCGTCATTCACGCTTCGATCCGCAGCAGCTATACCTTGCGTTACCGGATGCCGTTAATCTGCATGGCGACCTGCATCCCAATTGTATTCCTGCCGGTGCTCCCGTTCCCGTGGGCGCTGCTGCTGCTGGTTCCCGTGCTGGTCATTATGTTCGGGGTATTCCGCAGCATCGAGGGGATGTCCTACATTCAAAGAATTATGAAGACGAAGCTGATTGGCGCAAGCCAAGGCGGCAAGTCCTAAAACGATATTCACGGAGGCGAATGGAATTGAAAAAAACGGTACTGGTAACTGGAGCGGGCGGCTTCATCGGCAATCATCTGGTGAGTTTGCTGAAGGACAAAGGCTATTACGTCAGAGGGGCGGATATCAAGAAGCCCGACTATTCCGAATCCCGCGCGGACGAGTTTCTCGTGATGGATCTGCGCGTATGGGACAATTGTCTGCTGGCGACCTCCGGCATGGAGCAGGTGTATGCGCTGGCGGCCGATATGGGCGGCATGGGATACATCACGACGCACCATGCCGAGATTTTGTACAACAATGCGCTGATCAATTTTCATACGCTGGAAGCAGCCAGGCAGAACGGCGCCGCCCGTTATCTCTATACGTCGTCCGCTTGCATCTATCCCGAATACCTCCAGACCGATGCGAACGTAAAGCCATTAAAGGAGGAGGATGCCTACCCGGCCATGCCGCAGGACGCCTACGGCTGGGAGAAGCTGGTGTCGGAACGGCTGTGCGAGCATTATCGCGAGGATTACGGGATCGAGACGCGCATTGCCCGATTCCATAATATTTTCGGTCCATTGGGCACCTGGGACGGGGGACGGGAGAAGGCGCCCGCCGCGATCTGCCGCAAGGTCGCGCTAGCCAAGCTTCATGGCGAAAGGTCGATTCAGGTATGGGGGGACGGCGAACAGACGCGTTCGTTCTGCTATGTGGACGATTGCGTGGAGGCGATTTACGCTTTGATGCAGTCCGACTACCCGCACCCGCTGAATATCGGGCAGGACCGGCTGATCTCGATCAACGAGCTGGTCTCGGTCGTCTCGCGTCTGGCGGAATATGAGATTGAGATCGAGCATATCGACGGTCCTCAAGGCGTGCGGGGAAGAAACTCCGATAATACGCGGCTGTACGAGATTCTGCGCTGGCAGCCGCGGATTACGCTCGAAGAAGGATTAAAGCGGACGTATGCGTGGATTGAGCAGGAAGTGCGGGTTCAATATAGCCGCGTGCTTTCCTAAGGAGGGGCTCGCTATGAACAGGGCGCTCGACGACGGTTGTATCCATGTGGTTTCTCTCGCCGATAACCATTACGCGCAGCATCTGGCCGTGACGCTGGTATCCATGCTTGCCAACCATAAATCCGGGTCTGAGATCCGGATTTATGTGCTGAGCACGGGGCTTACCGAAGCCAACCAAGACAAGCTGTCGGCCTCCGTCTCCCCTTATGGGGCGCATATTCGCTTTATTCTCATCGATGGGGCCGCCTACGAGAATTTCTGCCTGTTTAACTACGTAAACCGGGAGACATTCGTTCGCCTCGCTACCGCCGATGTGTTGCCCGAATCGGTCGATAAGGCGATATGTCTGGACAGCGATACCGTCGTGCTCGGGGATATCGCCGAGATGTGGGCGATCGATTTCCAGGGGAAGGCAGTGGCCGCCGTGACAGATGTGGGCGGTCTCTATCGGTGCGGAGATCTGGGCATGTCCGTGAACAGGTACTTCAACGCCGGCGTTTATATGATAAATTTGGCCAAATGGAGAGAGCAAGCGATCGGCGCGAGGACAATGGAGTATATTTCCCGCAACACGGAGAGGCTGATCTATCTGGATCAGGATGCGCTGAACGCGGTGCTCGACGGCGATTGGCTGGAATTGCCCGAGAAGTGGAACGTGCAGACCAATCGCGTCAGCCAGGGCAGATGGGACAAGCATCATCCTCACGGGATCGTGCATTATACAGGCGGCGTGAAGCCGTGGCACTATGACTGCACGCATCCGCTGAGGAAGGAGTATTACAACTACCTGCGGCTGACCGAATGGAAAGCGTACAAGCCGGTCATCAGCGCCGGCCGGGTGTTTAAACGGCTGGCCCGGCCCTGGCGCGACAGATTGCGCAGGTGGCTTCCGCAGCCGGAGGCAGCGGCGATACGAAGGCTTCGGCCCTAGAACGGCCGGGAAGGAGAATCCATATGGCGGTACTGGTTACCGGCGGGGCGGGCTTTATCGGCTCCCATACTTGCGTAGCGCTGCTGAACTCGGGGTACGAGGTCGTCGTCATCGATAACTTCAGCAACGGCAGCAAGGAGGCACTTCGCCGGGTTCGGCGGATTGCCGGAAAGGACTTGGCCAGCTACGAAGGCGACATTCTGGATCGGAGAAAGCTGAGCGCGATCTTTGCAGAGCACGAGATCGAAGCGGTCATCCATCTGGCGGGGTTGAAGGCGGTTGGCGAATCGGTGTCGATGCCGCTTCCGTATTATAGCAATAACGTATCCGGCACGCTTGCGCTGCTGGAGACGATGCAGCATTACCAGGTGAAGAGACTGGTGTTCAGCTCTTCCGCAACCGTATACGGCATTCTGTCCAACCCTCCGGCAGCGGAGGGTTTTCCCTTGCAGGCGACCAATCCTTATGGGCGGACAAAGCTGATCGCGGAGGAGCTTCTTAGAGATCTTCACAGCTCGGACGGGGAATGGAGCATCGCTCTGCTGAGGTACTTCAACCCTGTCGGCGCCCATTCGAGCGGCTTGATCGGCGAAGACCCTAGTGGTATTCCCGGTAATCTGTTACCCTACATCTCTCAAGTCGCTCACGGCAGATTAAGAGAATTGCAGATTTTCGGAGACAATTATCCGACTCGGGACGGAACGGGCGTCCGCGACTTTATTCACGTCATGGACCTGGCGGCGGGACATGTGAAGGCCCTGGAAAAAATCTCCTCGTCGCGGGGAGTCGAGGCCTACAACCTCGGCACAGGCAAAGGAGTCAGCGTGCTGGAGATGGTGCGTTGCTTCGAGCGGGCGTCGGGCCGCACGATCAGCTATCGGATCGTCGGACGACGGCCCGGGGATGTGGCCGTCTGCTACGCAGACCCCTCCAAGGCGGAGCGGGAGCTTGGCTGGACGGCGACAAGAGGCGTGGAGGAAATGTGCTCCGACGCCTGGAGATGGCAGACGAATAATCCGAACGGATACGGACTGGAACAGGAGAAGGAGTTCGAAGCCTCGTGAGAATAACGTTTCTGATTCAGTCTCTGCAATTCGCGGGCTCCGAGAAGGTAGCCTTCGAGCTGATCAAGCATTATCGCAAGAAACAGATCGATTGCTCCCTGGTCACCCTGTTCCGTTCATCCGACGAGCACGGGCGCATGCGGATGCTGGAAGAGCTTCGCGCTTTGGGGGTGCGGATCGTCGAGCTTAACAAGCGAAGCGGCTTCGGAGACGCCTGGAGAACGCTGCGGCTGCTGAATCGGGAGATCGCCCGTTTCCGTCCCGATATCGTCCATGCGCATGGCTGCACCCCGAACGTCTATGCCGGCTTGCGCAATCTGTGCTACCGCAGAACGTATACGATCACAACGCTTCACAGCGGCGGGGACGATTGGCCAAGCAGGAAGGATCAGCTGCTGGAGAGGCTCAGCCTATACGGTGTTGACCGCGTTGTCAGCGTAGCCGAGCATGTCGCGTCGACCTATAAGAGCAAATTCGCCAGGGCAAAGGACAAGCTTGTCGTCATAGAGAACGGCATTGATACGAGCGGCTATGCCAAGCTGGGCGAGGACGAGAAGAAAGCGCTGCGCAAGGCGTTGAACCTCAAGCCCGAGTTGCCGGTGCTGATTCATGTAGCTCGGTTCGACCCGATCAAGAACCAGCACTTTCTTGTGGAGGTGGCCGATCGTCTTAAGCGCAGAAGATTTCGTTTCAGAATGCTGCTCGTCGGCAATTGGCAGGACAGTCTCTATACGGAGCTGATCCGTTCCAGACTGCGCGAAGCGCGTCTGGAGGAGGAAGTGACGCTGCTCGGAAGCCGGGACGACGTGGGCCGCCTGCTGCAGATCGCGGACGTGTTTTTGTTCCCTTCGCTCTACGAGGCGTCGCCGCTCGCTTTGCTGGAAGCGATGCATGCCAAGCTGACGACGATCTGCTCCGACATTCCTGCGGCGCGGAAGCTGGCTCCTTACAGTCAGAACCACCATGTGCTGGAATTCTCCTCCGACCGCTGGGCGGACCGTATTCAGGAGGTGCTTGAGAAAGCTGCGGCGGAGAATGCGGGTGGCGGCGTGATGGAGAGATTGCAGGAGAGGGTGTCGTTCGATCGGGTTGCGAACGATTACCTGGCTCTGTGCCGGAAGCATTAGAATGCGGGGAAGCGTGGTGACCGACAATGGCAGCTAGCCTGCGCGGGCAAGTGATGAAGGGCGGCGCGTACCTGGTCGCACGCCGGATGGCGGGATTTGCGATTTCTTTCGGAGGCATGCTGCTGCTCATGCATCTGATCGGCATCCGTAATTATGGTATGTACGCTACGCTTAACGGGCTTATTCTCTTCCTGACCGAGCTGTGCGCGAACGGGATGAACGCCTATCTTGTCAGGGAAGAACGGGCGGACAAACGGCTGTACGATCTGGTTTTTACCGCCATTCTGGTGTCGGCCGCAATCGCGGTTGCCCTCGGCGCGTGCGCGTCCTCGCTGCTGGCGGAATGGCTCCATGACGAGAGCTTTCGATGGCCGTTTCTGCTGGCGCTGCTGGGCTTGCCCGCGACGGCCTTTCTCGTGCCCGCCCTGGCTATACTGGAGAGAAAGCTGGACTTTCGGGGCATTGCGTTCGTGGAGATGTATACCCAGGTCGCCTATTACGGCGCGGCCATCGCGCTGGCCTACTGGCAATTCGGCCTCTGGGCTCCGATTATCGGCAATCTCGTTCAGGCGTTGACCGCGCTTGCGCTCGGATATCGATTTACCGGCTATCGGCCATCGTTGTCCTGGTGTCGGCTTACGTTCAAGAAGATGCTCGCGTACGGAATAAGCCATTCGTTGTCCAAGCGGATCATCTCGTTGCGGGCACTGGTGAATCCGCTCCTGGTCGGCCGCTTCGTCGGGCCCGAAGGCGTGGCGTGCATTGCTCTCGCCGTTCGGGTCATCGAAGCGCTCAGTCTTGTGAACGGCGCAATTCAGCGCATTTCGTTTGCGGCGTTCTCTAAAATTTCCCAGAGTAAGGAAGCGGTTCAGAACACGCTGAACGAGCTGATGCCGCTGCAGATTTTTTCGGTCGTGCCGTTTCTGATCGGGTTTTCGGTCGTTTCCCAGTGGCTTGTGCCGCTGCTCTTCGGGGACGATTGGACCACCGTGCTTCATCTGTATCCTTACATCGCCGTCTCGTTCTTGATCAGCTGCCTGTTCAGCATGCATGTGAACGTGCTGTACGTTCGCGGGGACAACTGGAGCGTCGTTAAATTCAATGCGCTGCACGTCGTTCTCTTCGTCGCGGTCGCGTGCGCGCTTCTGCCGATTGTCGGACTGTACGGCTACGCAATCGCGGAGATCGTCACGTTGGCTACGTACTACGCGATTCACCTTCCGCTCCGCAAGCAGTATCGTCTTCGCTACCGGACAGCCTTGATCTACGCCTCCGTATGCGCGCCTGCGCTATTCTTTCCGACCGTACCGATCCCGTGGGCTTTCTTGCTGCTGGCTCCGCTTCTCGTCTTAGTCGTCTGGGCGGAGCCGCGGATTCGCTTGCGAGGGTATGTCAGGCAAATCAGGAGCTTGAGAGCCGGAGACGCGTCATAAGAATCGGAGGGAAATCATGCTGAGGTCGAAGGTAATCACAAGCGCATCCGAATTTCAGCGATTGGAGCAGGACTGGCGGCTGCTGATCGAGCAGATGGAGCAGCCCGAAATTTTCGATTGCTGGGAGTGGAGCAGTCTTTATTTGAAGCATCTCTGCGACGAGTCCGATCGCCTCTTCGTCGTGGTCGTCTACGACGGGGATCTGTGCGTCGGAATTGCCCCGATGCGGCTGCAGGAGCGCAAATTCAGAAAGCTCCCCTTCGTTAAAGCCCGAGTGCTGGAGCCGATCGATTCCGTATACCGCGACTATTGCAGGTTCTATCTTCATCGCGGCTATCATTACGGACAATTGATCGATCTGCTGGTGGACGAGATGATTGCGGGCAGCCGGGATTGGGACTACATCGAGCTGCGCAACTTTAATTCCAGAGACCCGGTCACGATGCTTGTCCGCGATAAGCTTGCCCGCAAGCTCGATATCGACGTAGAGCTGGGCGATATGACGCCCTACGTCGACTATCGGCAACTGTCCAGCGGCAAGACGAACAAGTCCCGTATCGGCGCGATCGAGCGCAAGGAGAGAAAGCTTGTCCGGGAATGCGACTGCCGCATTCGGGTGAGCCAGCCGTTCGATGAGGCCACATGGCTGAAGATGGTCGAGCTTCATCTCGGAAGATGGGGGGAGACGAGCGTATTCCGGGATGCCCCGCTGCTGGCGTTCTGGCGGGAGCTGCTTACCGCGCTTGACGCGAGCGATCGCCTGGAGTTTTCGTTCCTTGAGATCGAAGGCCGCCTCGCCGCGGCGCATATGGGCTTTCGCAACGCCCGCAAAATCTACTATTATACGCCCGCCCTCAATCCTGAATTCGCGGACAGAGGACCGGGTCTTATTTTGCTTATGCACCTGATGAAGCACTATGACGAGCTCGGGGCGGAGGAATTCGATTTCCTGCGCGGCGACGAGTCCTACAAATTCTACTGGGCGGACAAGGCCGGCACCAATCATCATATTTACGCGTATCGGCCGGGCGCGGCTCGTTGGCTGATGAAGCTGTACGTGCGAAATGCCAGAAGGAAAAAGACAAAGGAGCGAGCGGGATGATGCGCTGCGAGATCGTGACGGACAGAGAGGCGTTTGACTCTTTGCGTCCGCTCTGGACCGGACTGGTCCAGGAGATGGAAAGCCCCGATCCTTACGATACCTGGGAGTGGGCGAACGACTGTCTGAATGCGATGGACGGCTCCGCGATTCGTCTGTTTATCGTCGTTCTGTACGAGTCGGATGTCTGCGTCGCCATTTTCCCGCTGCGGATCACGACGAAGAAGATAGGCTGGCTTCGCATTAGAACGCTTCGCCCGATTACGCAGGGGCTTGCCACGTATTGCGGCTTCTGCCTCCATCGCGCCTACAACGAAAGAACTCTGTTGAACGGTTTTGTCGATGCTCTCGAGCGCTTCGGCTCTCGTTGGGACAGGCTCGCTCTGCGGAACTTGAGCTCCAAGAACAATGCGACGTATTTGCTGCGGCGGCTGGTCGGAGATCGCTTCAAGCTGTTCGAGGAGGAGGGGGATCTGACCCCCTATCTGAATTATTCGCTGCATTATCCAGAGAAGATCAACAAGAAGGAGCATAGGGAAATTCAGCGCAAGGAAAGAAAGCTGCGGAAGGAACACGAGGTGAACCTGCAACTGGACCAGCCCTTCGAAAACGCGCTATGGAGAAGGGCCGTGGAGCTGAATAAGCTCAAGTGGGCCGACAGCAAGTTCCGCAGTCCGGAATTTACCCGATTCTATGAAGCGGTTATGCTGCGGATGAATCGGGAGGGTCGGCTCGGCTTCTCTTATCTAGAAATCGACGGCAGGATCGAGGCGATCGGTCTCTGCTTCCATATGGGCAAGAAGGTGTACGGCAAGTTCATCAATTATTCGGCGGAGTATGCCAAGCGCGGCATCGGCGTGATGCTCGCCCGAAGCATGATCGAGCATTACGCGCAATGCGGCATGGAGGAATTCGACTTCGAGGACGGCACGCAGCCGTACAAGTTCTACTGGACCGATACCGTGCGCAGAAACTATGACATCGACGTGCTTAACCGCAGCCCCAAGAAGGCGCTGCTGGCGCTTTATTATATCGCGAGAACGCTTGTCCGGCTGAGCGGGGCGACGCACCTGCGGCAACGCTTGGCCGAGCGTGCGCGAAAGCTGGGAACGAAGGATAAGAAGAGGGGGGAGCTTCATGCTCAGAGTGGCGATACTGCTCGACGGCCCGGCATGGAAGCGGTGGGAGGCTGAGTGCGTTCGCCTTCTGCTCGACTCCAATCGGGCGGTCGTTCCGCTTCTAATGATGAAGAAGAGCGCCCCTGATCGGCACGGGGGCTCGTTCGCCTGGCGCGCGCTGCGGCGCTGGCTGACCCGCGCCTCCAGTTCGCTGGCCGCGGCGGAGGAGGCTTTGCCGCCTGCGCCGATCCTGATGCTCCATGAGGACGGCGCGCAGGAGCTGGGCAAGCTGAAGCGCTACGGGCTGGATGCGATCCTGTCGTTCCATAAGGGAGAGCTGAACCCGGGCCTGCTGCGCGCCGCGAAGTACGGCGTATGGGAATTTCGTTACGGCGACGATCTATTCCGGGACGCGGCAGGCTATTCCTACCGCAATCTGCTGGACGGCGCAACGACGAGCGCGGTCGCGCTCGTTCGCCGGGGAGAAGAGCCGGGAACGGAATTCGCGCTGCGGGAAGGAGCTTTGCCTGCCGCCGCTCATTCCTACGCCAGGAATATCGATGCGATCCATCGCTTCAGCGCGAGCTGGCCCGCGCTGGTGTGCCGCGACATTGCCGCCGGCCGCCTTCCCGGCAGCTTGAAGCGGCCGAAGCCGCCGAGAATGGTCGGCGCGGACCTGGCGGCGTTGATCTCCGGGCCTACGGCCAAGGGAACCGCGCAGCTGATCTGGAAGACGGCCGCTCGGAAGGCCCGCAATTTTTTCGCGCGCTGGTTCGTGGCGGAGCATTGGAACGTCGGCGTCGTGGATCGTCCGATCGATCGTTTCCTGGACGCGGAGCCAGCCGATCCGTCCGAGATCCGCTGGTTTCCCCGCCGGCGCCGTTATATTGCCGATCCGTTCGGCATGCAGATCGACGGCAAGCTGCACGTGCTGGTGGAGGAATACGATTACGGGACGAACAAGGGCGTGATTAAAGCGCTGCTGTCCGAGGAGGAGGAGGGAGGGGAGGCAAGGCCGGCAATAGAGCTGCCCGTGCATATGTCCTATCCCTATCTCCTTCGCGAGCGGGACGAAATATTCTGCATCCCGGAAACCCACCAAGCCTCGGAGGTGTCGCTGTACAAGGCGGTCGAGTTTCCGGGAAGGTGGGAGAAGATCGGCGTGCTCATTCGCGACTTTCGCGCGGTCGACGCAACGGTGTTCCGGCATGACGGCAGATGGTGGCTGTTCTGCACGGACGAGAGCGAGGGGCCGAACTCCCATTTGCATATCTGGTATGCGGAGGAGCTGACGGGGCCGTGGCTCCCGCATCCGCTTAACCCCGTCAAGATGGATATCCGCTCGGCCCGCCCGGCCGGAACCCCCTTCCAGCGGGACGGGCAATTGTTCCGGCCTGCGCAGGACTGCTCGGCGACCTACGGCGGAGCCGTCATGATCAACCGCATTCTGGCGCTGTCGACGACCGAATTCGCGGAGGAAACCGTTCATCGGCTTGCTCCGTTGCCAGAGAGCCCCTACGGGGAGGGCCTGCATACGCTGTCATCCGCAGGCAGCCGAACGTTGATCGACGCCAAGGTCGAGACGGTAGATTTGAAGGTTTTCGCGCTGCGCGTGAAAGCCCGGGTCAAGATGCTGCTGCAAGGCTCCGCGGCGGGGTGATGTCCGGGGCTTATGCGGCTGCAGGCGAATAATTGGAACGAAGAGGAGCGCAATTCATGACTAAGCAAGAAACGATTCATATCGTCGCAACCTCCGATACGCATTATGTACAGCATCTCGGCGTCGCTCTTAAATCGCTGGCGATTCACCTGTCCGCCCGTACGAACGCGGTCTTTCACGTTGCCCATGACGGCTTGCCCGAGCATCAGCAGGCGCAGCTTCGCCGCACGCTGGACGGAACGAGAACGGAGCTGCGCCTCGTGCCGCTCGACCGGAGCCTGTTCGAAGGGCTGCCGATCAGCCGTCATTTGAACGAGGCAACCTACTTCAAGCTGGCAGTTCCGGAGATTGTCGCCTCCTTGGCGCTCGAGAAGGTCATTTATCTGGATTGCGACGTGGTTGTCAATTGCGATATTCGGCCGTTGTGGGACATGGAGCTCGGCGATTACGCGCTTGCGGCCGTCTCAGATCCGGGAGGTCGGGAACGGCTCGCCGATCTGGGCATATCCGCGGAAGCGGGCTATTTCAATGCCGGCGTGCTTCTGTTCAACTTGCGCAAATGGCAAAGCCGCTCCTTGTCCCGTCAGGTTATCGAGGCGGTCGTCCGCGCTCCCGACAAAATGCAATTCCACGATCAGGACGGGCTGAACGCCGTTCTGTACCGGGATTGGCTGGAGCTGCCCGCTCGCTGGAACATGCAGACCAATATGGTGAAGCCGGAGGAACGCGGGCTTCCCGCGCCGCCCTGCATTCTTCACTATACGGGCTCGTCCAAGCCGTGGCATTACGGGAACGATCATCCATACAAGAGGGTCTATTTTGCCTACCTGGCGATGACGGCATGGAGCGCATACCGTCCGGAGCGGAGCCTTGCAGCCGGGATGAAAGCCGTCACCCGCAAACTATTGCCCCGGCCCGCGATCGCCTTCCTGAGCAAGATGAAAAGCCTGATGGCGAACGGATAACAGAGTTTTATCATGTTACGACGGGGGAGATAGGCATGAAAGGAATCGTGATGGCAGGCGGAAGCGGGACGCGTCTGTATCCGTTAACGAGAACGGTGTCCAAGCAGCTGCTGCCGGTCTACAATAAGCCAATGATCTATTACCCGATATCCGTTCTGATGGCGGCGGGCATCCGCGAGATGATGATCATCGTCGCGCCCGAGGACTACGGCCGATTCGAGCAACTGCTCGGAGACGGCTCGGACTGGGGCGTATCGTTCAGCTATGCGGTGCAGCCCAAGCCGGAAGGCATCGCCCAGGCCTTCCTTCTTGCGGAGGAATTCATTGGCCGGGAAGGGGTCGCGCTTATTCTCGGCGATAACATTTTCTATGGGCAAAGGCTGGCGCCTACGCTGCAGCGAGCCATTAAGCGCAACGGAGGCGCGACGGTTTTCGGCTATCGCGTGGCGGACCCTGAACGGTTCGGCGTCGTCGAATTCGACGCGGCGGGACAGGCCCGATCGATCGAGGAGAAGCCGATCGCCCCGAAATCGAGCTATGCGGTTACAGGGCTCTATATCTATGACAATCAGGTTGTCGATATCGCCAAAGGGCTTCAGCCCTCGGCACGGGGAGAGTATGAGATCACCGACGTTAATCTGGCCTATCTGAATCGCGGCGGCCTGCGGGCTGAAATGCTCGGTCGGGGCTTTACCTGGCTCGACTCGGGGACGCACGAAGCGTTGCACGAGGCTTCGCGTTTCGTCGAGACGATCGAGAAGCGCCGCGGAATGAAGGTCGCTTGTCCGGAGGAGATCGCCTTCGGCTGCGGGTACATTACGCGCGAGCAGCTGCTGAAGCTGGCCGAGCCGATGCGGAAGAACGACTACGGACAGCACTTGCTCCGGCTCGCGAATCGCGGCGCAGAGGTGGGAAGCGCTTATGCCTGAGCGGAACGCGGCCATTGACCTGTGGCGCGTCGTGGCCATTTTCGGCATCGTTGTCATTCATGCGGAGCCGTTCATGAGGCTGGAGGGAGGCTGGCATACGCTCGGTCTTTTCCTGGACGCGATCTCGCGCTTTGCGGTTCCGTTTTTTTTCCTGACCTCGGGCTATCTCTTCGCGGGCAAAATCCTCCTCTCGGATAGTCCGAAGGCCTATTATCGAAAATACGCAAGCAAGCTGCTCAAGCTCTATTTCATCTGGCAGGCGCTCTACCTGCTCTACGACGCGGCGACGCTGCAGATCAGCGGCTATCATACCTACAGGCAGGCGCTGGCGGATTTTCAGGCGATGGGACTTTCGGATCTGGTTAAAATTCCTGTCGGGCTGCTGTATTACGGCTTGTATTCCAGCGGCTATCACTTGTGGTTTCTGACCTCGCTGGTCGCCTGCATCGCGGTCATCTATCATTGTCATCGAAGAGGCTGGATCAAGCGCTTGCTCGCGGTCAGCGCTGTCCTGCATGTCGTCGGGATCATCGGGGAGTCGTACCTGGGAGGGTTCCCGCGAGATTTTATGGCAAGAGACGCCCTCTTCTTCGGACTCTTCTATACGACCTCGGGCTTTGCCTTGTTCCGCTATCGGGAGATCGTAGCGACTGCGTTCGCTTGGCCGCGAAGCCGTTTCCTCTGGTTGATCGCGGGAAGCGCGCTGACTCAATATGCGGAGAGGACCTGGCTGACCGTATCGGGGGATTATTCGTTCGCGACGGCGATCGGCTGCGGCGGCCTGTTCCTGATGCTTATGCGCTTCCCGGATTGGGGCCGGCATTCGGTGTTGTCCCGGATGGGCAGGCGGTCGGTCGGCATCTATCTGGTTCATCTGCTGTTCCTGAACGCCGCCCGTCTGACTCTGGAGTCGCTGCGGATGGAGGAGGCGGCGGACACGCTGCTCTGGAGCCTGCTGCTTGCGCCTGCGGTATTCCTGCTGTCGTATGCAGCAGCCGTCTCGGGAAGCGCCATGAACGGATTGTCTTTCCGCTATGCCAAGAAGACGAGGAGGAGAGCGGCGACATGAAATCCGGAGGAGAGAAAGGTTCGAGGTACAAAAAGGTCGATTATTTGATTATCGGGGCAGGAATCATGGGACTTACGATAGCCAGAGAGCTTAGACGCAGAGAGCCGAGCGCCTCGATCTGCGTCATTGAGAAGGAGACGCAAATCGCGATGCATGCCAGCGGAAGGAACAGCGGCGTGCTTCATGCGGGCTTCTATTATTCGGCCGACAGTCTCAAGGCGAGATTCACCCGGGACGGGAACCGGGCGATGACCCGCTACTGCGAAGAGAACGGCTTGAAAATCAACAGATGCGGCAAGCTGATCGTCGCCGCGAACGAGGCGGAGCTGGAGGGACTTGAGGAGCTGAAGCGCAGGGGCGACGCGAACGGAGTCGAGCTTGTCTGGATGGACGAGGAGCAGGTCAGAAGCGTCGACCCCAATGTGAGCACGTTCCGCAAGGCGCTCTATTCGCCGAGCACTTCGTCCGTCGATCCCGTCGAGGTGTGCCAGCAGCTGAAATGGGAAAATTCCCATAACAACGTGGAATTCCGCTTTAATACCGTCTATCTGAAGCATCAGGACAACCGCGCGACGACGAATCGGGGCATCATCGAATACGGGTATCTGGTGAACGCCGCAGGCTTGTACGCGGATAAGATCGCCCATCGCTACGGCTTCGGAAAGAAATATACGATTATTCCGTTCAAGGGCATCTACTTGAAATACGCGAAGAACAAAACCGACGTGCGAACGAACGTGTATCCCGTGCCGAATCTGGGCAATCCCTTCCTCGGCGTGCATTTTACGAAGACGGTCGATGACAGCGTCAAGATCGGACCGACGGCGATCCCCGCGCTGTGGCGGGAAAATTACGCCGGACTGCAGCGCTTCAAGCTGGGCGAATTCGTTCAGATCGTCTACTACGAGGCCAAGCTGCTGTGGAAAAACGCTTTTCACTTTAGAAGCTTGGCGTTCGCGGAGCTCAGGAAGATCAGCAAGAAAAACTTTATCGGGTTGTCTCTGCGCATGGTGAAAGAGCTGGACGCCGGAGGCTTCGGGAGCTTCCTTCGTCCCGGCATTCGCGCGCAGCTGCTGAACAAGGAAACGCTGGAGCTTGTTCAGGACTTCGTATTGGAGGGCGACAGCCGTTCCATGCACGTGCTGAACGCGGTCTCGCCGGCCTTTACCTGCTCGCTGCCGTTCGCCGAATACGTGGCGGACGAGATCGCAAGACAGCAAGCCCCCGCTGCGGTCAGGCCGGACCGGAGCAACGTGAAAATATACAAGAGGAGCGTAGGAACATGAGAACGGTATTGGTGACGGGCGCCGGCGGCTATATCGGCAGCGTCCTCGTGCCCAAGCTGCTGGCCAAGGGCTACCGCGTGAAAGCGTTGGATCGCTACTTTTTCGGCGAAGAGCATCTCGGGGAGCATTCCCGCCTGACCCTCATCAAAGACGATACAAGAAGAATAAAGGAAGAGTATTTCGCCGGAGTGGACGCCGTGATCGACCTGGTGGCGATCTCCAACGATCCAGGCGGCGAATCGTTCTCGGAAGCGACGTATCAGATCAACCACGTCTCCCGCGTGAATACGGCGGCAATCGCCAAGAGACTCGGCGTATCCAGATACATCCTGCCTTCGTCATGCAGCATTTACGGATTCATCGGACCGGACGAGATCGTCGACGAGGACTCGGCCGCCAACCCGCTGACGACGTATGCGAAGGCGAACGAGAAGGCGGAGCAGGGCGTGCTGCCGCTCGCGGACGGCCGGTTCACCGTCGTCGTCATGAGGCAGGCGACGGTGTACGGCTTCTCGCCGCGAATGAGGTTCGATCTAGCCATCAACGGGATGACGCTGGGCGCTTATCGGGATGGCGTCATTCCGTTGATGCGGGACGGCAAGCAGTGGCGGCCGATGGTGCACGTTCAGGATACGACGGACGTCATGTGCCTGCTGCTGGAGGCGGACAGCGCGATGGTAAACGGCCAGATTCTGAACGTGGGCTCGAATCGCAACAATTATCAGGTCGGACAGCTGGCCGAAGAGATCGCTTCGGCGCTGCCCGGGGACGTGGCCATCGAATGGTACGGAGACTCCGATCATCGCTCCTATCGGGTGAGCTTCGATAAGATCGGCCGCCTGCTCAATTGGGAAGCGAGATGGACGGCCGCCGACGGGGCGAGGGAAATCTACAATGCCCTGGAAAACGGGAAGATCAGCCGGATGGAGCAGTCCATTACGCTGGGCTGGTACAAGGAACTGGTCAAGTGGCACAAAATTATCAAAAACGTAGAGATGTACGGGGCGATTATCGACCTGTAGCCGAAGCGAAGCAGGCGGCCTTACCCCGCCTGCTTCGCCTTCTTGTCGGTCTGGCCCGCGTGGCCGCCTGCGCCGGAGCCGCTCCCGGCAACGGCTGCGCTTGCCGTCTTCGCTTCACCTCTTTCCATCGCGCAGCTGCCGTTCAGCATCCCGCCCTCCTGCACGAGCAGCATGGCCGTATGGGCGTGGCCGTGCAATTGCCCCGTTGCGGTGATCGTCAGCTTGCCGGACGTATGTACATCCCCGTACACCTTTCCTGCGATCGTGACCTCCCGGGCATTCACGTTCGACTTCGCCAAGCCGCGTTCCCCGATGACGACCATCCCCTTGCTCTCGATGTCTCCCTGATAAGACCCTTCGATTCGAATATCCGTCTCCGACCTCAACGTTCCGCTGAATTCCGACCCGGCGCCGATTAACGTGTCCGTAACGTCGGAGCTTCGCGCACTTTTCCTTGTCAACATCGCATTCAATCCTCCTTGATTTGCTGCAGATAAGGAAGCGGATTAATCGGCTTCTCGCTGGCAACAATCTGAAAATGCAAATGCGGACCGGTGCTGCGTCCGCTGTTGCCCATCTCCCCGATCCGCGCTCCCCGGTTGATTGCCTGCGCTTGCTCCACCTCAATCTTGCTTAAATGCATGTACCATGATTCCAAACCGTTTCGATGGGTAATGATGATATAATTACCACGTGTAAGGTTGAATCCGGCTTCCTTCACCCGGCCGTCTCCGGCAGCGAATATCGGATCGCCGACATCGCCGGTGATATCAACCCCCGCATGGAACGTGGATTTGCGGGTGAACGGATCGCTGCGGTAGCCGAAGCCCGAAGTCAGTCGCCTGGATACAGTCGGCCAGCCGGAAGGCATGGCGTTCAGCTCGGCGCGGCGCAGCTCGGCCTTGCGCAGATTGGCCTCCATGGAGACGGCCAGCTCGCCCAGCATTTGCGACAATTCGGAGAAATCCGCGATGGTCGTCTCCACGGCGGCGGCCGATAGCCTGTCGACTGGCGGAGCTTCGAAGGAATCGAAGGCCGGGTCCGCGAAGCGGGCCGCGCCGGCTGCTCCTTGAGGCGAGGCAGACGGATCGCCGTACTCGCCGATGAACTGGCGAAGCTTGGCCTCCAGCTCGGCCAATTCGCTCATTCGGTCCTGCAGATGCCCGGTTTGCTCATTCAACTGGCGAACCTCAAGCCGCAGCGATTCAATGACCGCGTTGCGATCGGCCAGCGAGCTCTTGCTGTTCGCTGTTTCTCCGGCCAGCAGGCCCTCCAGCTCGTGAATTCGTTGCAGCGCCTGCAGCTCCGTAGCCGCGAACGCCCCGGCGACCGTCAATGCCGCGGCAACGGGCAGGAGAGCGACCGTTCTGCCCGACAACCGATACTGCTTCACCCGGCGATCCGCGTCACGGATCAGGATGAATGACCACTTTGTCTTCCGCCTTATTCGCGCCATCGGTTCTCCTTTCGGCTTCGCGGTTGTTCGAAGTCTATCTGGCACAATCTATTCTTGAAACCTTTCTTTCATTCCGGCAAATCATTAAGAGACGGCGAGGAATAAGACGAATGATTGCGTTTGGTCTGTGCATTTTGCTGTTTATCTTTATTTTTCAGGCGGCGACGATTCTGCTGCTCGAATTCAGAAGGCCCGCGCATGCGACGGCGTGGCTCTTTATTTTGTTTCTGTTCCCCCTTGTGGGCTTCATTCTGTATTACTTCCTTGCGACGGAGTATCGACGGAGCCGGAAGGCGCGCCGCCGGGGAAGCCTCGATCAGCGCCGCCGCGCCCGTCTGCTTGCGATGAGCGCCACCGTCACGGACGCTGCGGAGCTGCCGTCGACAGAGCTCGCTGTCCGGCCTCGGCTGTTTCGCACGCTGCTTAAGCGCGGAGAGCTGCCCTTCTCGGGAAGAAACCGCAGCGTCGTCTTCAACAACGGGATCGATACGTACGAAGCGATGCTCAAGGCGATCCGCGGCGCGAACCACCACATCCATATGTCCTCCTACATTCTAAGGGACGACGGCGTGGGCAAAACGTTTCAACGGGCGCTGATCGAGAAGGCGCGCGAAGGCGTCCAGGTTAAGCTGCTGTATGACGGGATCGGAAGCATCAAGCTGACGAATGCCTATATTCAGAACCTGAAGCAGCACGGCGTGGAGTGCGCTTGTTTTTTTCCGCTAAGGCCTTCCTTCCTGAAGAAGCGGATGAATTACCGCAACCACCGCAAAATCACTATCGTGGACGGCAAGGTCGGATTTATCGGAGGAATCAACGTCGGCGACGAATACATCGGCAAGCATCCGCGTCTCGGCTACTGGCGGGATACGCACTTGATGCTGGAGGGGGATTCCGTCTATTGGCTGCAGGAGGTGTTTCTGAAGGATTGGGAGATCGCGACGCGCGAAAAGCCGGACGCCAAGGCCTACTTTCCCGAGCACGACGTGCCGAGCGGGGAAGTCGTTCAGATTGTTCCGGCCGGACCGAACCGCAGGGGGGACGCGATACACGACTCCGTATTCGCGATGGTGAACGCCGCCCAGCGGCGAATCTGGATTACGACCCCCTATTTCATTCCGAGCGCCAGCATCGCCATGGCTCTTCATGATGCCGCGGTGAGCGGAGTGGACGTTCGGATTATTTTGCCACATGTGCCGGATACGTGGCTCGTGCATCTGGCGACGCTTTCCTACGCCGAGGAGATGATGCGCTCCGGCGTCCGGATCTGGCAATACAAGAAAGGCTTCGTTCATGCCAAGACGCTCGTTCTCGATCGAATGGCCGCGATTGTAGGCTCGGCCAATATGGACCTGCGCAGCTTTTTCAGCAATTTCGAGATCAACGCTCACTTGTTCGACCCGGCGGCCATCGCTCAGGTAGAGAAGGATTTTCTCAAGGATCTGGAGGACAGCGAGGAAATCAACCTGCAGAAGTTTTTGCAGAGGCCCCGAATACAGAAGGTCAAGGAAGCGATGGCGCGGATTTTGTCGCCGCTGCTGTAGCCCGTTACAGGCTGGAGGGCAGGCTGGCCAATACAGGAGCCAACAATTGGCGGGGCGCGGCGGCAAGCACGTCGCCCTGCTCGCTAAGGCGTTGGCGGATGTTGAGCAGATGATAATCCGCCGGTTTGACGTCTCGGCGCACCTCGTCCCAGGTCAGCGGCGTCGAGACGGGGGCAAAGGGACGCGCGCGCGGGGAATACGGAGCCGGAAGCGTTTTGCCGGTATAATGCTGCAAGTAATCGAGGTAGATCAGATCGCCTCGGTTTTTCTTCAAGCGCTCTACCGTGAACAGGCCGGGGTGGCGCGCAGCCAGATATTCGGAGATAAACTTCCCGAACGCGCGCAAGTCCTCGAAGCTGGGACCGCGTTCGATCGGCATGACGACCTGCACGCCTGTCGCGCCGGAGGTTTTGGGCACGGCGTGCAAGCCGAGGGAGCGAAGCAGCTCCCCGACATACGCAGTCGCCTCCATCAAGCGAGGCTCCTCCTCAAGGGAGGGATCGATATCCAGCATCCACGTATTCGGCAGCGGCGTTGCAATCTCGTTGGACGATACATGGAATTCCAGGCTGTACAGGCTGCCCATCCACAGAAGCGTCTGCGGAGAGTCGAGCACCACATACCGGATGCTGCCGTCCTGAGCGGTGCGGACATATTCGGGCGTCGGCTCGGGACTGTTTTTCTGATAGAAGGACACGCCGTGTATGCCCTCGGGATAACGAATCGTGGTGAGATAACGCCCGGACGTGTAGGGAAGCAGATAAGGAGCCAATTCGGCCAGTATCTGCAGGTATGCCAGCTTCGTGATTCCGGCCTCCGGCCAGATCGGCTTGTCCGGATGAGACAGCGCCAGTTCAAACTCGCCCAGCTTGACGATCGTTCGTTGCTTGGTCATATTCAGCCCCCGTTTCCGCGATTTTGGCGTATAATAGAAGGACGTACAACAGGAGGGAGAAAGAACATGGACGAAACGCAGATGTGTCCCCGCTTTGAGAAGGCGATGGAGTTTCTGAGCAAGCGCTGGACGGCTCTGATTGTGTATCAGCTCATGCAGGGCCCGCAGCGGTTCGCCCGGATCGAGAGCTCCCTGTCGAACCTGAGCGGCAAAGTATTGTCGGAAAGGCTGAAGGAGCTGGAGGCCGAGGGCATCGTTCGCCGGGACGTATACCCGGAGACGCCCGTTCGGATCGAATATCAGCTTACGGATAAGGGGAGGGCACTGGCCCCTCTGTTCGATAGCATCCATAATTGGTCCAGCCAATGGATTGAGCCCCAATGAGCCGCTCGGGCTCGATTACGCGTGTCAATGCTCTCCCCTATGTTATTCGTCAGCGCCTCTGAACGATTGTTCGCCGGCCTCGTGCCTACTATCGCGCAATCTGCTTAGCGGAGCATTCCGACAAAGCGGCGGCAGGCAGCAGCGCTTGGATGCTCGGCTGTCTCATGACGCCTCCCGGCGTCCATTCGAGAAATTGCACCTTAGCGACCCAATGGGGCTTTACCCATGTGGCATCCTTGTAACGATCGGGACGTTCGGCGAAGGTCATATGAGCGGAGACGAGGGAAGGCGCCTGCTCCGTAAGCGTCAGCCAATCTTGCCGGGTAAGCTTGCCTGTGCCGACATGCCCGATATAATGCAGAGCCCCGCTTTCATCGAATACCCCCAACAGCAAGGCGTTCACCCTATTCCCGTTATAGGTTACTCCTCCGACCGCCGCGATCAGATCTTGCGTAATCTTGAGCTTGCGCCAGCGATTGTCCTTCAGTCCGATGCCATAGGCGCTGCTTAAAGATTTGCAGACGATGCCTTCCATCCCCAATTGCTTCATTCGCTCGAACAAGGCCGACGAGTCCGTAAAATTGCGGCAAAGCTGCACGCGCTCCGATTCCCGCACGAAGCGGCTCAGCAGACTCTGCCTTTCCGCCAAAGGTCGTTCGGTGACCCAATTCCCTTCCGCCAGCAGCAAGTCGAACACCACATAGATTGCGGGAATCCGCGAAACGGCTGCGGCAATGGAGGCCTCCTGACGCAGGCTGTCCCGGCGCATAATTTGGCGGAAGGAAGGAATGTCCTTGTCGAAGGCGATCATCTCGCCGTCAAGAATAAGGGATTCTGCGGACCCGTAGGCGGCAGCATCGGCGAACTCGGGATACTGCAGTGTCCGCTCGTGCAGTCTGCGGTTAAACAAGCGCGCGCTGCCGCCACTCACGTAAGCGAGCATCCGTACGCCATCCCATTTGATCTGCCCAACCCAATCCTCTCCTTGCGGGCTCTCGATGACAGACACCGGCTCGAACGGGACGATTGGCTTTGCGGGAAAAATCATTCGATATCCGCCCGGTCGATCCGATTGGCGCCGGTCATGGCACTGCGCCTTCCTTCTTGCGGCTTCTGGTTCCCCGCGCCTTGGCTTTTCCCCGGTCTCCTTCGTCAACTGGGTCGTCCGTCCCTTCCGGCTTTACAACCGCTTCAAGGCTGGCCTGCAGCGCAGCCATAAGATCGATGACGTTCGTCCGTGCCGCTTCCGGCGCGGTCACGATATCCGGACCTTCTCCGGAAATTTTGCGCTGAATCGCTTCCTGGAGAGCAATTCGGTAATCGTCCGTATACTTGGCTGGATTGAAAGACGCCGAGAGCTGCTCGATCAGCATCTTTGCCATGGTTAGCTCTTTGTCGTTGACGTTCGCTTGCTCGGGAAGATTGGGGACAAGCTGGAGCGGGCGAATTTCGTCTGGGTAATGCATCGTTTCCATGCAAATGCAGTTGTCTACCGCGCGAATGGCGGCCAGGCTGCTTTTGCTGCGAATGGCGATCTTGGCAATTCCGATCTTGCCCGACTGGCGCATCGCTTCGAGCAGCAGGTTATAGGCTCCCGATCCGGCTTGATCCGGGGACAAATAATACGCCTTCTGGTAATACAGCGGGTCGATCTCGGTCAGATCGACGAAGTCGAGAATCTGAATCGTTCGCGTGTTTTCCGGCTTGATGGCATCGAGCTCTTCCTGTTCGAACAGCACAAAGCGTCCTTTCTCTTGCTCATAGCCGCGCGCGATCTGCTCCCACGTCACTTCTTTCTCGCAATGTGGACAGGTTCGCACGTTGGAGATGGGGGTTCCGCATTCCTTGTGGATCATTCGCAGATGGATGTCCTTGTCCTCGGTAGCGGTAAACATCTTGACGGGGACGTGGACGAGGCCGAAGCTGATGGCGCCTTTCCAGACGGTATGCACGAGGCAGCGCTCCTTTGCGTGAATGATGTTTGTTACGGTGCCCATTCCGCATGGAAAACAACCGCGCGGGGCATATTGGAAAAAGGCTGGAGGCTCTAACCGAAAGGAAGCTGATGAAAAGTGGATAAAGAAGAAAACCTGATGGCGGAAACCGATTCGATCCATGAAGGAAGGGACCAGTACGATATGGATATCGATCGGATGATCAACGAGGGCCTCGGAGGCGGCCAGGTTACGCTGCATAACGGCTTAATCTCGGAAACGACAACGGGAACGATGGAGGAGGATACCCCTTGAACGCGCAAAGAGCCAAGGAAATCTACGATTCGTCCGATAACATTGCGGTGAAGCTGGACAATGGACAATCGGTATGGATCGAGAAGGTGGACGTCGAGAACGGGATGGCGACCGTGCAGGTGGGCCAAAGCCCGACGGACGTGCAGACGGTCGGAGTGGAGCGCCTGACCGAAGCACCCTCCTCGTAGACAACTTCGTTCCGGGATGGGGTTACTTTTTGAAAGCGCATTAACGGCGTGGTACAATAAGTAAAGTTTCCCTATTATCCCGAAGGAGTGATGATCATGTATGATGTCGCGATTATAGGCGGGGGACCGGCCGGGTCCAGCGCTGCAATCTTTACCGCAAAGGCCGGCAAAAAAACGATTGTCATCGACAGCGACCAAAGCGTAACGAAGCGGGCCTGGGTTGAAAATCATTACGGCACCGAAGGCATTACCGGTCCCGATCTTGTCGCGCTGGGCAAAAAGCAGGCGGCCGGGTTCGGAACGGAATTCGTAACGGCGAAAGCAACGAAGCTTACGGCGGGCGGCGGGGCTGTCACGATCGAGACGGAAGAGGGAACCTACGAAGCGCGCCATGTCATTATCGCCACGGGGATGTTCGCCGATGTGGCGGAGCACAGCGGCGTTCGCACGAAGCCGGGAACGGAGCCGAGGATCAAGACGATCATCGATTGCGGCCCTGACGGCAGAACGAATCTGGCGAACGTATGGGCGGCAGGCACGATTGCCGGGGTTAGCATGCATACGATTATTACGGCGGGCGATGGGGCCCAGGTAGCCATCAACGTCATCAGCGAGCTTAACGGAGAGCGTTACGTCGACCACGACGTATTGAAGGCATAGAAGCATTAAAGGCTTTGCGAGGAGAGGCGCGGCTCTGCGCCCTGTCCCGCGGAGCCTTTTTTGTCGGCGTCTGGAGACGCTGGAGGCGCGGGGAAGGGAGTCGGCTTGAGGTTGCCTAAATCAAGAAAACAGGCTGCACAGCGGGGGTACACACCCGTGTCAGCCTGTTTTCATTAAATTTACGAGATGAATTCCTGAACCCACACTCCGTTGTAATAAGCCACACCGATCGTCGTGAAGTTGGCGCTCAGAATGTTGGCGCGATGGCCGGGGCTGTTCATCCAAGCCGTCATTACCTCTTGCGGGGTGCGCTGACCCTTGGCGATGTTTTCTCCGGCATAGCGATAGTTAATGCCGTATTGCTTCATCATATCGAACGGAGAGCCGTAGGTCGGCGAGTTATGATCAAAGTAACCTTTGTTGTACATATCCTTCGCTTTGTCCAAAGCCATTTTCGTCAAAGTCGCGTTGGATGTGTTCAGCGCCTTCAGTCCCGCTTTTGCGCGCTCCTGATTGACCAGTGTCACCACTTGAGAGGCGAAAGCCGATGTTGCCGTTTCCGTACTCGTTCCGGCGTTCGTGCCCGAGCCGGCGTTGCTGCCCGTGTTGCCGCTGCCCGTGCTTGGCTTGGACGGCTGAGCAGGCTGTGCAGGTTGAGTAGGTTTAGTAGGTTGTGTCGGTTGAGTCGTTTGACCGCTGCCGGGATATTTGCCTTGCAGCAGCTGTTGAATCAAGGCGTTGAGATCTATGCCGTACCGGCCGGCGAATTGCGTCACTTGATCTTGCGTTATCGAATTTCCGGCGGAGCTTGCGGCAGAGGCCGCGCCAGCTCCAGCAGGAATAGCTATGGCAAGCGCCAACGTTCCTAGCATCAGAGCTTTCTTCAAATTAAACTTCTTCATGAATCTTAATTCCTCCCTTTGGCTTGGAATAACCCAAAGTCTATCAGCATGCTAGGGCGATTACATGCCACAAAATCTCCCATCCTTCGGCCGATCGCATGCTTTTTGCTACTGCGCCAAGGGATACGAACCTAGAATAATATTATTCTCATAAAATGCTCTTCCGCCGCTCAGAAGCGGTCCTTCGCATTAGCTGCCGCCCGTCGCGAACGCGGGGCGTTAGTTATGCGAAAGTGAGCTAAAGCGCGAAGGAGGGGCGAGGATAGCGGCGTTAGTTATGCGAAAGTGAGCTAAAGCGCGAAGGAGGGGGCGAGGATAGCGGCGTTAGTTATGCGAAAGTGAGCTAAAGCGCGAAGGAGGGGCGAGGATAGCGGAGTTAGTTATGCGAAAGCGAACTAAAGCGCGGAGGAGGGGAGGCGAGTGCGGAGTTAGTTATGCGAAAGCGAACTAAAGCGCGGAGAATTGGCGGCGATAGCGGAGTTAGTTATGCGAAAGCGAACTAAAGTGCGGGGGAGGGGAGGCGAGGGCGGCGTTAGTTATGCGAAAGCGAGCTAAAGCGTGGTGGAGGGGAGGCGAGGGCGGCGTTAGTTGTGCAAAAGTGAACTAAAGCGCGGAGGAGGACGTCGGGGAGGAAGAGCGAGGAAACAGCATGCCACGGGGCAGCAGGGGGAATTGAGCTCTGACGGAGCGGCTGGTGCGCAGCATACGATATCCGGTGCGCCTGAGCCGTTGCCGTTGCAGGATTCTTTGCATGTTCGGGCGCACCCCGATATAATTAGAGCAATAATGAAGAAATGGGGAAATGACCGTGCCGCCACTGGACGAATTCGGGCGTATTCGCGCTTGGACGGAAGGCCGCCAGAACGCGGGTTTCCTTCAACAGGCAGGAGTTGTCGAAGGGATCGGAGACGATGCGGCCGTCCTGTCCGTCCGCTCCGGCCAGGAATGGCTGGTTGCCGTGGACACGATGGTAGAGCAGGTTCATTTCCTGAACGAGACGATGCGCGAGTCCGATGTCGGCTACAAGGCGCTTGCCGCCAATGTCAGCGATATTGCGGCGATGGGCGGCGTGCCGAAGTTTGCGCTCGTATCGGCAAGCGTACCTCCGTCCTGGAACGCGGACAGAATGAAACGGCTTTACGACGGCTTGTACGAGTGCGCGGGGCTATATAACGTCGCCGTTGTCGGAGGAGATACGACCTCTGCCCCGCAGGATCTGGTCGTGTCTGTGACGCTCATCGGAACCGTCGAGCAGGGACGGGCCATTCTCCGAAGTGGAGCGAAGCCGGGGCAGTCGGTGTTCGTGACGGGACCGACGGGGCTTTCGGCCGCGGGGCTGCATGGATTGATGCGGCGCTCTCCGTTGACGGAAGCAGCGGGCGAAAAATCGCGAATCGCCTCAATTCCCGCCAGATTGGTACAGGCCCATCGGCGTCCCGCGCCGTCGGTCAGAGCCGGCAGACTGTTGCTGGAAAAGGGCTGGGCGACTTCCCTGAACGATATCAGCGACGGCCTGGCCAGCGAGGCCTGGGAGCTGGCCGAGGCATCGGGAGTGAAGCTGCTGCTTAAAGAAAAGCTGCTGCCGATGTCCGGCGAATTGGCCTCCTATGCGCGAAGCGAAGGCCTTCGCCCGCTGGAGCTGGCTTTATTCGGCGGCGAAGACTACGTGCTGATCGGCACCGTAGATAAGGAGCATGAAGCGGCCATGCGGGAGACGTTCCGCAAGGAAGGCTTGCCGTTGTTCATAATCGGCGATGTAGAGCAAGGAAAGCCCGCCGTAGAGCTGGAGCTGGCGGATACGCGCAAGCGTCGGCCGGTCGAGAAGAAGGGATATAATCATTTTGCCGAAGGGACCATGTGAATCTAGATGAAGTCGAATCAAACCGGAGGCTCGCCGGCCCAATACGAGCTGGAAGCCTTGTCGGAGCAGGAGACGGCCGCCTTCGCGGAAGCGATGGCCAAGCTTGCGTTTCCAGGATCCGTGCTTGCGGTCGATGGGGACCTGGGAGCGGGCAAAACCCATTTTGCGAAGGCGTTCGCGGCCGCGCTCGGCGTGCAGGATATCGTGAACAGCCCTACGTACACCCTGATTAAAGAATACGAGGGAGCGGAGCTTCCCTTTTATCATATGGATGTTTACCGGCTGTCGCTGGAAGAAGCGGACGAGCTCGGATTGGACGAGTATTTTCATGGAAATGGCGTTACGCTGGTCGAGTGGGCTTCCCTAATCGAGCCTATCCTTCCTTCGGAGCGTTTGCATTTGCGGCTAGAGACGACGGGTGCGGAGTCCCGCCGAATGGTTTGTTCTCCGATCGGGAGCCAATACGAGGCATGGTGTATCGCGCTCGGACTTAAGCCGGTTAAGGGGGAGGAACAGTCCGGATGATCAGAACAGATGGAAGTCTAATCGGAGAGAGCGGCTCCGTGACGGTGCTCGCTTTCGATACGTCTACGGCGGCTTTCTCGGCGGCGATTGTGAAGGACGGAGCGCTAATCGACTCGGTCGTTTCCTTCGCGGAGCGCAACCATTCGGTGCGCATTCTGTCGGAGATCAAGGAGCTATTGAGCCGGAACGGGATTGCGGGACAAGAGCTGGACGTCATTGCCGTCGGACAAGGTCCGGGCTCGTATACGGGCGTGCGCATCGCGGTTACCGCAGCGAAGACGCTCGCTTGGGCATGGAATAAGCCGCTCGTCGGCGTATCCAGTCTTGAGGCGCTCGGTCTGGGGGCGTGGCGCCGCCTGCGTCAAGAGAACGAAGATCTGGCGGATGACAGGGACGTCTGGCTTGTCCCGATCATGGATGCGAGAAGGGGACAGGTCTATACGTCCCGGTATGCGGCGAATCACGCCGGAGGCTGGCAGACGATCGATGCCGACGGCATCCGTCTGATTGCGGATTGGGCCGCCAGGATCGAGGACGAGGGAACAGAGGATGCTCAGGTGTCGGCCATCTGGTTCGTCGGAGACATCGCCCTCCATCAGGCGGCTATCGAGGAAGCCGAGCAATCGGGGACAAGGCTGCGCACATTCGCATGGGACATGGATGCGACAGCCGTCGGCTTGTTGGCCGAGTTCAGGTTCCGCCAAGGCGAAGCGCACGATGTCCATACCTTCGTCCCCAACTACACGCAATTGGCGGAAGCGGAAGCGAAGCTGCTGGCGTCAAACCGGGGAGAGTGACGGAATGAACTATCGCTTGATGAATCTGGGCGATGTGGCTGCGGTCGTCGAGATCGAGCATGAAGCCTTCACGGCGCCTTGGTCGGAGGAAGCTTTCCGCAATGAGCTAACGCATAATTTGTTTGCCAAATATATGGTCATGGAGCTTGACGATACCGTTATCGGATATGGCGGAATGTGGCTGATTCTGGATGAGGCGCACGTGACGAATATCGCGGTTCGGGAGAAATACCAGGGGCAGGGCCTCGGGAAAGCGCTGCTTCGCGAGCTGATGAGAACGGCGCAATTCCTCGGCGCGAGGCGAATGACGCTGGAGGTGCGCGTGTCCAACGACAGAGCCCAGTCCTTGTATCGCAAGATGGGTTTCTATTCGTCCGGCGTGCGTCCGAACTACTATTCGGACAATCTGGAGGATGCGCTGATCATGTGGGCTGAGCTCGATCCCCGGAATATCGGGGATGAGGAGACGGCGGGGACCGCGGAGGGAGAAACAAATGAGTGAAATCGGCCGTCTGAACGATCAAGCAGCTCAAGGAGCCGGGCCCGGCGCGGTATCCGATTACTTGCTGCTGGCCATCGAGACAAGCTGCGACGAGACATCTGTTGCCATCGTTCGCAACGGTCGCGAGGTGCTGTCCAACAAAATATCCAGCCAGATCGATACGCATCGGCAATTCGGAGGGGTTGTGCCCGAGATCGCATCCCGCAAGCATGTCGAGACGATGACATTGATGCTGGAGGAGGCCGTGCGCGAAGCGGGCGTCGAGCTGTCCGACATTAACGCAGTCGCGGTCACGCAAGGTCCCGGTCTCATCGGGGCCTTGCTGGTCGGCGTCGTCGCTGCCAAAAGCCTGGCGCTGGCGCTGGACGTTCCCCTGATCGGGACGCATCATATCGCGGGTCATATCTATGCCAATCACTTGATTGGCGATATTGTGTATCCGGCAATCGCGCTCGTCGTGTCCGGCGGACACACGGAAATCGTGCTGCTGGAGGAGGAAGGGAAATTCAACATTCTGGGCAGAACAAGAGACGATGCCGTAGGCGAAGCTTACGATAAAGTAGCCAGAGCGCTGCAATTTCCTTACCCAGGCGGTCCGCATGTGGACAAGCTGGCCCAGGAGGCGACTGAGGAGGTTGTGCTGCCGCGCTCGTGGCTGGAGCCGGATAGCTACGATTTCAGCTTCAGCGGCTTGAAGTCGGCCGTCTTGGCCGAGATTAACCGCTCCAGAATGAAGGGCGAGACGCCGGATTTCTCCGGGCTTGCCAAAGGCTTTCAGCAGTCTGTTATCGAAGTGGTCACAGGCAAAGCGATCCGCGCCGCGAAGGAGACCGGAGCGCGCCAGATGCTGCTGTGCGGCGGGGTCGCAGCGAATCGCGGCCTGAGGGAGCGCTTGAAGGAGTTATGCGAGGACGCGGGTCTGCCGCTTCTGATTCCCCCGAACAAGCTGTGCACGGACAATGCGGCGATGATTGCCGCAGCAGCGGATTTGAAATGGCGCCGCAGGCAGTTCTCCTCTCTGGATTTGAAGGCGGAGCCGATTTTGTCGCTGGAGGATTGGTCCGTGTAGACGAGTCAGCCCGAACATCCAACATAGGCTTGGCAGCACAAGGCCGTTATTTCCGTGGCTGCTCCATCAAGGGAGCGGAAGAACGCGGAAATGACGGTTCTTTGTTTTAGAGGACGAGACAATCAAGCAAGCTCGGTCAAATATGCTTCGGGACAAGGCTGTAAAATGAAAGCAGAAGGGAGGAGGCAAGTTGACCTATACGGAAGATGCGGCAGACGTGCTGAGGGTCGTCGATTGGATCGAGTCCCGCCTGAAGGAGGAGATCTTACTCGAAGACGCAGCCCGGCTCGTGTCCGTCTCCAAGTATCATTTTCACCGAATGTTTCATGCCCATATCGGGATGCCGCTAGCCGGCTATATTCGGCAACGAAGGCTGGCGAACGCGGCGGGAGAGCTGGCTGTGACGGAGCGGCGCATTCTGGATATTGCACTCGAATACACGTTCGAATCGCAGGCGGCGTTTACGAGGGCTTTCAAGAGAGCCTACCGGATGTCCCCTGGACAATATCGCCGATACTTCGCTTCCTTCATGGAAGGAGCGACTCATTACTTGAAGGAGGAAGAGACCATGGAGAATAGAAAACAAGGCAATGGGCCAGCGGGCTGGATGCTCGCAGGCTCCCATCCCGGGGATTACGAGACGGCGGTGGACTATGCGACGGTTCATCGCGGGAAGGGTTCGGGACGGCTGCAATCGCGCTCGGCAAGCGCGGGAGGCTTCGCAACCCTGATGCAGAGCTTTCGGTCGACCCATTATCGCGGACGGCGCTACGAGCTTTCCGCGTTCATCAAGACAGAGGGCGTGGCGGAATGGTGCGGGATATGGATGCGGGTGGACGGAAAAGGCGAGGAGGTGCTCCAGTTCGACAATATGAACAATCGGCCGATTGCCGGGACGAAGGCATGGAGCCGATACAGCATTGTGTTGGACGTGCCGGAGGAGAGCGAGTCTGTCGCGTTTGGCGTGCTTCTGAACGGTCCGGGAAAGGTCTGGATCGACAGCGTCCGATTCGAAGAGGTCGGGCCGGATGTGCCGTCCACCAATATGGAGGAGCCCGTCGTGCTGCCTGAGCATCCGACGAATCTGGACTTCGAAGCGATCTTGGATGAGGGGTAATTCTATGCCCTCTGCACGGAACAGGTGTCGGCGCAGATAAAAAGGCTTGCCAGATCTTACCCCTCCGTGATATGATCTTATTTGTGTCTAAGACATGGTCAATATGAGTGTGGAGCCGTGGTGTAGAGGCCTAACATGCCTGCCTGTCACGCAGGAGACCGCGGGTTCGAATCCCGTCGGCTCCGCCATGATTGATCTCATATCCAGAGAAAACCGAGCAGAGCTGATCTGCTCTTTTTTGTATCTCCAGAGGAGCGTGAGTGCAATGAGCCGACGCGGACGTTTCGCGCCGACGCCTTCCGGACAACTTCACGTCGGCAATGCGTTCGCGGCATTGGCGGCCTGGCTTCAGATGAGGCAGGCGGACGGGGAGTTCGTGCTGCGGATCGAGGATATCGACAAAGCCCGCGCGCGTCCGGAGTATGCGGAGCGAATCGTGGAAGACCTGGCCTGGATGGGGCTCGATTGGGATGAGGGTCCCAAGAAGGGCGGTCCTTACATGCCCTATGTGCAAAGCCTGCGAGAGCCGCTATACGAAGAAGCTTTGGCGCGATTGGAACAGGCGAATCGGCTATATCCTTGCTTCTGCAGCCGCAGCGATCTGGCCTCTATCGGAAGCGCCCCTCATGGACTCGCTTCCGAAGGCGCGGCCTATCCCGGCTTCTGCCGGAGGCTGACCGCAAGGGAGCGGGCGGAAAGGGCGCTGCGCAAGGTGCCCGCGCTTCGCTTCGTTATGCCGACTGGCGCAATCGAATTCCAGGATGGCTGGACAGGGCGGCAGCGGTTTGAGGGAGCGGTCCTCGGCGATTTCATCGTTAAACGAGCCGACAGCCTATTCAGCTACCAGCTTGCGGTAACCGTCGACGATGCGGCTATGAGGATCACCGACGTCCTTCGCGGGCTTGATCTGCTCGACTCGACTCCGAGACAGCTCGCGCTGTATGAAGCGCTCGGGCTGCAGCCTCCAGCCTTTGCCCATATTCCGCTGCTGGTCAACGAGAACGGCCAGCGATTGGCCAAGCGGGATCAGTCGCTTTCGCTTTCTTTCCTTAGATCCGCCAAGATCGCCCCGGAGCGATTGCTCGGTTTCCTGGCGGCGGTGGCCGGCTGGATCGAGCGCGCAGAGCCGATCGCTCTAGGAGAGCTGATCCCTCTGTTCAGGCCGGTGCATCCGGAGCATGGCCATCTGATCGTGACCGAGCCGCTGCTGCAATGGCTGGGCTCCTCTACGTCCTGAGCGTGAACGCCAGAGCTTGATAGCTGGCGTTCTTTTTATATTCTCTCCCATGCGAAGCCTCCGTTTTTCTAATCTTTTTCCATGTGGACAAAGTTATCCACAGACCATGTGTACAATGTGGACAAGGGGGTGAAACCCTTGGGGCGCAGGCAGTTGAAAAGATGTGAAAATAGAACGACTTTTTCACAGTTACAGTGTGGAAAGTGTGGATAATGTGGATAAATCGGCAAAAATCGGGGGATAAGCTCAAATAGCGACAAAAAAAGCTTGCGTACCAACTGTTTGAACAGAGCTCAAACCGGGATTAACCGTCACGGACGGCACGCAAGCTGTGCATAACTATGTGAATAGATCCAATCGACTTGTTACTCTTCCATCAGCGTTTCCCACACTTGATACACCTCATCCAAGCTGGCGCGCAGACGCTCCGCTTCGGCTTGCTTTTCCCTCAGTATAACGTAGTCGGTAGCCATTTCGGGCGTGGCCATCGCTTCCTCCACCGCGGCAAGCTCTTCCTCCAGACGAGCGATATCGGCTTCAGCCTGCTCGCGCTTGCGAGTGCGGGCCCGGTCCTCCCGCTTGGCCTGCTTCTCGACCTCGTAGCTGCTGGTCGCAGGCTCGCCGGAGCCGACAGCGGTGTCGTCGCTTGTCGACGACCATTCCTCCATTTGTTGCTTTTTGGCGACCATCTCGTCGTAATTTCCCAGGAAATGCGCTGCGCCGTCCGCGGACAGCTCGACGATCCGGTCGGCAATCCGGTTCAGGAAGTAGCGATCGTGAGAGACGAATATCAAGGTGCCCTCATATTCGTCCAAAGCGGCCTCCAGCACTTCCCGGCTCATTAGATCGAGGTGGTTGGTCGGCTCGTCCAGCAGCAGCACGTTGGCCTTGAGCAGCATCAGCTTCGACAGCGCCACGCGGGCTTTCTCTCCCCCGCTTAATGAACTGATCTTTTTTCGAACGTCTTCGCCGCTGAAGAGGAAATTGCCGAGGACGGTGCGAATCTCCGCTTCCGGCTGATGGGGATAAGCATTCCATACTTCGTCCAGCACGGTGTTCGCCGGATTCAGCTCGCGCTGCTCCTGATCGTAGTAGCCGAGGCTGATGCCGACTCCCCAATCGAACGCTCCGCTTCTTAGCGGAAGCTTGCCGATCAAAGCCCGCAGCAAGGTCGTTTTGCCGACGCCGTTCGGCCCCAGCAGGGCGATCCTTTCCCCGCGCTTCACTTCGAAGGAGACGTTGCGGAAAAGCGGGGCCATGTCCTCCTTGGGCGCGGCGGAGCAACGAATGGCCCGCAGCACCTCCTTGCCGCTGCGACGCTCCGCCGTGAACGAGAAGCTGGCCTGGCGCAAGGTCCCGGGCTTCTCCAGCCGCTCGATTCTTTCCAGCGCGTTGCGTCGGCTTTGGGCGCGGCGAGTAGTAGAGGCGCGCGCGAGATTGCGCTGAATGAAATCCTCCATTCGGGAGATTTCCTTCCGCTGCTGCTCGAACAGCTTGAGCTGTTGCTCGAAGGCGGCGGCCTTCAGATCCATGAAGCGGCTATAGTTGCCCGTATATCGCGTGGCCTGGTGCCGTTCGATCTCGACGATGGAGGTGACCGTCGCGTCCAGGAAGTATCGATCGTGAGAGACGATGACCATGGCGCCGGCGTACGATCTCAAATACTGCTCCAGCCAGGTCAGCGTCTGAATGTCCAGGTGGTTGGTCGGTTCGTCAAGCAGCAGCAGCTCGGGCTGAACGAGGAGCAGTCTGGCCAGGGCCAGTCGCGTTCGCTGGCCTCCGCTCAAGGAGGCGACCTCGGTATCCGGAGAGAAGCCGCCGAAGCCCATGCCGTGCAGAATGCTGCGCACGCGGTTATTCATCTCGTAGCCGCCGTTCTCGCGGAACTTCTCGCTGAGATCGGCGTATTGAGCCAGCAGCGCCTCGTATCGGACGGCGTTGTCCAGCTCCAGCGGATCTGCGATTCGCGCCTCCATCTGCTGCAGCGCTTTCTCTTGTTCCAGCAGGGGGCCGAATGCCGAATTCATTTCCTCCTGAATCGTGCGGTGCCCCTGCAGCCCGCCGTTTTGGGCCAAATACCCGATTTTCAATTCCCTTGGCTTGGAGACGGAGCCCGTATCCGGGATAATTTCACCGGCCAATACGCGAAGGAAGGTCGATTTGCCCGCCCCGTTCACGCCGACCAGGCCGATGCGGTCGCGTTCGTTGATTTGCAGCGATATGCCTTCCAATACGGGCGTTACGCCGTAGTGTTTGGTAATGCTGGATGCTTGGAGAAGCAAGAGGAATCCCTCCGACAAGTTCATTTCTGGTTTATGGCTTTCCTACCGTTCAAGTGTACCGTAAAGTTGCAAGAAATGTCCAAGCGTTATCCTTTGGCGAAAATAGGCATTCAATGATAAAATGAAAGCAGGTTTTCAAGGGGCTTCGAAGGTAGGCATGGCATTCATGGAGAATAAAGTAATCAGCGAGGAGAAAGCAAATTGGCGGCGACGCATGGCCGCTGTGCGGGACGGGCTTGCTCCGGCCGACAGACAGCGGCTATCGGATCAATTGTGCGCGCGCTTGGAGAACGGACTTCTCAGTCCGCTCAGAAGCGAGCTTGGCCGGCCGCTGAGGCTGTGCGTATATGCGCCTTACCGATCGGAAGCGTCGCCCTTGCCCTTGCTCCGAGGATGCCGAGACAAGGGGGATCTGCTTGTCGCCCCGCGGATGAAGCCGGAAGGCGGGCTGGAGCTGCGGGAAGTGCAACAGGCCTCCGACTGGGCGCCCGGCCGCTGGGGAGTACCGGAACCCGATCCTCTCCGCTCGCGGCTGGTGCCGACGACGATTCCGCTCGATATCGTGCTGGTACCGGGAATGGCCTATAGCCTTGCGAAGGCCGGGACGATTGCGCGGTTAGGGTACGGCGGCGGTTATTACGATCGGCTCTATGCGCAGAGAGAGGCAGCGGTCGCGGAAGGGACAATATGGGTCGGCTTTGCTTACGCGATCCAGGTGGTGGCGGAGCCGCTGCCCGCAGAATCCCACGACCTTCTCCTTCATGCCTTAGCGACGGAGCAAGGAATCATGCGGATCGGGGAGGGAGATTGGGCTTGAGCAGCATGGAGGAATCGCTGACGCATTTCAATGATCAGGGCAGAGCGAGAATGGTGGATGTTTCCTACAAGGAAGCGACCGCCAGAGTTGCCGTTGCGCAGGGAAAAGTCACTATGGCGCCCGAGACGCTGAGCAGAATTCGCGATCGTTCGGTTTCCAAAGGGGATGTGCTCGCCGTTGCCCAGATCGCGGGCATTCAGGCGGCCAAGCGAACGTCGGACTGGATCCCGATGTGCCATCCTCTTCCTCTAACGGGAGTGGACATCCGTTTTGACGACAATGGCAAGGATACGTTAACGATTACGGCAGAAGTGAAGACGACCGGAAAAACGGGCGTGGAGATGGAGGCGTTGACCGCCGTATCCGCCGCTGCGTTAACCGTTTATGATATGTGCAAAGCATTGCAGAAGGATATGGTGATCGGCTCCGTCTCGCTTCTTCGCAAGACGGGCGGCAAGAGCGGGGATTATGTCATCTCTGGCGAATAAGGAAGAGAGATAGAGAACGGGACGAGGAATCGTACTCATGGGTGCGGGAGGATGAGGGCATGCGTTGGAAGGTAGCTTTGTTGACGGCCAGCGATAAGGGAGCGCGAGGAGAGCGCGAGGATACGAGCGCGCAAGTCATACGCGAGTTGATCGAGGAGGAACTGCTGGGAGACATCGTCGATTACCGGATCGTGCCGGACGATCAGGACGAAATTCGCGCGGCGCTCATAGAGATGGCCGATTATTTTCAGGCGGATCTGATACTGACGACGGGCGGCACGGGACTGGCCTACCGCGACGTCACGCCGGAAGCTACGCTTCGGGTGGCCGAGCGTCTCGTCCCGGGGATCCCGGAGGCGATGCGCGAGTCCGTGTCCCGGCGTTCCCGCCATGGCTTGCTGTTCCGCGGCGTATGCGCCATTCGCGGCCGGACGTTGATTCTGAATCTGCCCGGAGACCCGAAAGGGGTTCATGAGCATCTGATGGCCGTCATGGACGTACTTCCCGAAGCGCTTGATCAAGTGAAGGGAATGCGGCAGGGGCGGGAGCAATGAAGGCCCCGGAGGGCGGCGTCTCGCACTTGAGGGAAGTGAAGGTGGAGGACGCCGTCGGCATGAGGCTGGCGCACGATCTTACGCAGATTCTGCCCGGCGAATTCAAGGGGCGGCTGTACCGCAAGGGGCATGTCGTCGTGCCCGAGGATATTCCGAGGCTGAAGGACATCGGCAAGGAGCACTTGTATATCCTTGAACTGGCCGATACGGATCTGCACGAGGACGATGCGGCGCTTCGAATGGCGCAAGCGCTATGCGGAGACAACGTGAGCCGCGGTGAGCCTTACGAGGGGAAGGTCAGCTTGAAAGCCGAGATTCCCGGGTTGGCCTGCATCGCCCGCGACGTTGTCGATGAGATCAATCGATTGGGGGAAATCGCGCTGGCGACCGTCGTTCGTCACCGGGTCGTGCGGCAAGGAGACGTCTTGGCGGCGACGCGGGCAATTCCGCTCATTATTCCGGCCGTCAAGGTGGAGGCCGTGGAGACGATTGCCGCCGATTACCGCGCTTCGCACGGAGCGGCGCCGGTCAGCATACGTCCTTTTCGCACCGTAAAGGCCGGGCTGCTGACGACGGGAACGGAGGTGTACTCCGGACGGATTCAGGATCAATTCGGCCCTGCGGTCCGGGCCAAGCTGGCGGAATTCGGCTCTGTGGTCGCCGAGCAGCGCTTCGCCCCGGATGATCGCCATACAATTGTCAATGAAATTCACTATTTACGGCAACAAGGGTATGATATGATACTCGTGACAGGCGGCATGTCGGTAGATCCCGACGACCGTACCCCGGGGGCGATTGCCGAGGCGGGCACGAATATTATCAGCTACGGCACACCGATGCTTCCGGGCTCGATGCTGCTGTTCGGCTACTTGGACGGCATTCCGATCTTCGGGCTGCCGGGCTGCGTCATGCACGATCCGTATACTTCCTTCGATGTGATTTTGCCAAGAGTACTGGCCGGGGATATAATCGTCAGGGAAGATATTACGGATTTAGGCTACGGAGGTCTTCATCGCTGCTAAGGGCCTGCGGGCTGCACATACAGGAACGGAGGTATTCACATGTCAGGCATAGGTGCTTCGGGAATTATTTTGCTTGTACTGATCGCATTGCTGCTTTTCGGACCGAACAAGCTGCCGGAATTGGGCAGAGCATTCGGCCGTACGCTGCGCGAATTCAAGAAGGGCGCGAACGATCTGATGGATGATTCCAAGGATCGTGGTTCACAGCAACGCGTGGACGTTTCTCCTGAAGAGGCGGACAAGCCGAAAGCGGAACGGCGTCTCCCGGAATAACCGGGACGGGCAAGGAACACCTACAGGGGCTGTCCCTCGGCGCAGATGCGACATTTGCGGAAGGGGCAGTCCTCTTGTTGTATGGAGGCGAAACCACATGAAAGAAACAGCCGGCTCGGCGCGGGATCGGGAATGGATGCCGTTGACGGAGCACTTGGGCGAGCTGCGCAAAAGACTGATCTATTGCTTGATTATTTTCATTATCGGGCTTGTCGGAGGTTTGTTCGGCGCGGAGCCCGTATTCGACTATTTGGTTGCGGCGGCTCCGGTCGACAATCTGGACCTCCATGCGTTCTCCCCTTGGGATGCGATCGGCTTGTATATGAAATTCGCGATTCTGATTTCGTTCATTCTCGCGATTCCCTTTACCATGTATCAGTTATGGGCTTTTGTGCGCCCGGCATTGGGACCAAGAGAGCAGAAGGCTACGCTGCAGTTCGTTCCGGGAGCGCTTCTGATGTTTCTTGTCGGCCTGGCGTTCTCGTATTTCGTCGTATTTCCGATGGCCTTCCTGTTTACGGAGAAGGTAACGGGGAATCTCGGCCTGGAGCAGACTTACGGGGTGACGCAATATTTCTCCTTCCTGTTCAACATCCTGCTGCCGATCTCCCTTTTGTTCGAGCTGCCGTTATTGATTTTGTTTCTGACCCGTATCGGAATCTTGAATCCGATGCTGCTTAAGAAGATGCGCAAAGTCGCATGGTTTATTCTGATCTTCATCGGAGTGACGGTTACGCCTCCCGATGTCGTATCCGACATGCTCGTCGCCATTCCGCTTATTCTGCTGTACGAGTTAAGCGTATTGCTGTCCAGAATGGCCTACGGAAAAAGAATGAAGGCTCAGCAGCAAAGAGAGCTTGAGCTGGACGAATAGCAACGAACGGTCAAGCGATTCCGTTCCTTCTAGGCGCAATCTGAAATCTCCTGCTCGCCCGCGAAGCAAATTTTGTCATTTTTCGATATTCTAAACGACGAAATTATGATACACTTGTTTCCAGTAAGGGCTTACATTGTCGGGGAAAATCCGGGAGGGACAGGGCATGCGCGAAATGACTTTAGGTCGTAAAATTGCGGCCGGTTATGTTGGAATTGTGATTCTGTTGGCCGTTGCTTTCGTACTGCTGCTTACGGGCTCGAATCTTGGGGACAAGACGCTGTTATTCGTAGAAATCATCGTCATTTTTCTTGTAATCGCAGGCGCGGGCGGTTTCGGTCTCCTGCGGCTGACGCGCAACCTGACGGATTCGATCGGAGGAGTTACGGCCACGCTGCGCAACATCGCGTCCTCCGGCGGAGATTTGACCAGACGCATACATATACGATCGACCGACGAGATGGGCGACCTTGCGAACGCCGCGAATCAGATGCTGGACGGACTTCAGAAAATGATGAAGGAGCTGCGGGACAGCACGTCCGAGCTTGCCGCCTCGGCTATCGTGCTCAAGCAAGGCGCGGACGAGAACGCCAGAGTGAGCAGCGAAGTGTCCAAAGCGGTGGAGAAAGTCGCCGCAGGCTCCGAGACGCAGGTGGCGCAATCGCAGGAAATCTCGGCGACGATGCAGGAAACGCTGGATGGACTGAATCAGGTGGCGGAGACGACGACCGGAGTATCGGATGCGGCGCAGACGACTGTCGGCCGCGCGGCTGCCGGCTCGGAATTGCTGCAATCGACGTATGAGGAAATTGCTCAAGTCGGCACGGCTTTCCGCTCGCTGCAGGAAGTAGTCAGAGGTCTCAATCATAAATCCGAGCAGGTGCGCGAGGTCATCGGGTACATTTCCGAGGTTGCCAACCAGACGAACCTGCTTGCCTTGAACGCCGCGATTGAAGCGGCGCGCGCCGGAGAGCACGGGCGCGGCTTTGCGGTAGTTGCGGGCGAGATTCGCAAGCTGGCGGATCAGACGCAGCAATCCGCCGTACAGATCGGCGATACGATTGGGACGATGTCGGGAGATATCGGGCAAGTGGCTACGATGTTCGAGCAAAGCGCCGGTCAGGTGTTTTCCGCGGTGGAAGGCATGCAGAACGCCGAGGAAACCTTCCGCGATATCGTCGCCAAGGTGGGACTGCTGAGCTCGAACATCGTCGAAGTGGCGGCTTCCGTCGAGCAGATGTCCGCAGGCAGCACGTCGGTCGTGCAGTCGATCCAGGATATTGCCCGGATCACAGAGGAAACGGCCTCCTTCACGGAGCAGGTATCGGCCATGACGGAGGAGCAGCTGTCCTCGACGGAGGAGATGGCCCGCACGGCCGACAAGCTGAGCTCTATGGCTTCTCGCTTGAAAGGCTTGGTCGGCAACTTCAAGACATAATCCATGCGAGACAGGCTCTCTGTCTCGAAGCAGGTCGAGTCCGGGGTAAGGTTGCCCCGGAGCTCGACCTGTTTGCGTCTTGGCTTGCCGTTCCCTGGGAGGGCGGCAGATGTTGTTGCTTGCTCGAACGGATTTCTAAATTTAACGCAAAAGGACTTGAAAACCCTCGTTAAATTCCGTATCATAGAAAATGGTTATTAGCACTTAACACAAATGAGTGCTAACAGGAATGGCTTCAAAATTAAACCAGCTAATTTAAGAAGGAGGCTATTTACATGATTAAACCTTTAGGGGACCGCGTTCTCGTGGAACCGAACGCCAAGGAAGAGAAGACGATTAGCGGCATCGTATTGCCGGACAACGCTAAAGAAAAGCCGCAAGAAGGAACGATTATTGCGGTAGGTAGCGGATCACTGACCAAAGACGGCGAACGGGTCGCGTTGGAAGTAAAAGCGGGCGATCGTGTATTGTTCTCTAAATATGCGGGCACGGAAATCAAATACGAAGGCAAAGAGTATTTGATCATGAAAGAAAGCGACATCCACGCGATTGTCGACTAATCCATAAATTCGAGGAGGGTATTCACGATGGCAAAGGAAATCAGATTTAGCGAAGACGCTCGTCGCGCGATGCTTCGCGGCGTTGACGCTTTGGCAAACGTGGTAAAGGTAACGCTCGGACCGAAAGGCCGCAACGTTGTTCTCGAGAAGAAATTCGGCTCTCCGCTGATCACGAACGACGGCGTGACCATTGCCAAAGAAATCGAACTGGAAGATTCCTTCGAGAACATGGGCGCGCAGCTTGTTAAAGAAGTTGCGACGAAGACGAATGACATCGCGGGCGACGGTACGACTACGGCTACGGTTCTGGCTCAAGCGATGATTCGCGAAGGCTTGAAAAACGTAACGGCAGGCGCTAACCCGATGGTGATCCGCAAAGGCATCGACAAAGCGGTTAGAGCAGCCGTCGAGCAGCTTAAAGCGATCTCCAAGCCGGTTGAAGGCCGCAGTAACATTTCTCAGGTAGCTGCAATCTCCGCCGCTGACGAAGAAGTCGGCGAACTGATTGCGGACGCAATGGAGAAAGTCGGCAAAGACGGCGTTATTACGGTTGAAGAATCCAAAGGCTTCAATACGGACCTTGAAGTCGTTGAAGGCATGCAGTTCGACCGCGGTTACATCACTCCGTACATGATCACCGATACGGACAAGATGGAAGCCGTTCTGGAGAACCCGCTGATCCTCATTACCGATAAGAAAATCTCGAACATTCAAGAAATCTTGCCTGTTCTTGAGAAAGTCGTGCAATCCGGCAAGCAATTGCTGATCATTGCCGAAGATATCGAAGCTGAAGCGCTGTCCACGCTGATCGTGAACCGCCTGCGCGGCACATTCACTTGCGTTGGCGTCAAAGCGCCTGGCTTCGGCGATCGCCGCAAAGCGATGCTGCAAGACATCGCGGCTCTGACCGGCGGTCAAGTGATCACGGAAGAGCTGGGCCTGGAGCTGAAATCCACCACGGTTCAACAAATGGGTACGGCACGCCAAGTGCGCGTAAACAAAGAAAACACGATTATCGTGGACGGTGCCGGCGACAAGGCGGACATCGATGCTCGCGTAAACCAAATCAAAGCGCAAATCGAAGAAACGACTTCCGACTTCGATCGCGAGAAGCTGCAAGAGCGTCTTGCTAAGCTTGCAGGCGGCGTAGCGGTTATCAAAGTCGGCGCGGCTACCGAAACCGAGCTGAAAGAGCGCAAGCTGCGCATCGAAGACGCATTGAATGCGACTCGCGCGGCCGTTGAAGAAGGAATCGTATCCGGCGGCGGTACGGCGCTGGTTAACGTATTCGAAGCGGTTTCCGCAGTCAAAGCCGAAGGCGACGAGAAAACGGGCGTAAACATCATCCTGCGCGCTCTGGAAGAGCCGATCCGCACGATCGCTGCTAACGCGGGCCAAGAGGGCTCGGTTATCGTCGAGCGTCTAAAGAAGGAAGCGGTTGGCACAGGCTACAATGCCTCCACTGGCGAGTGGGTGAACATGTTCGAAGCCGGTATCATCGATCCGGTGAAGGTTACGCGTTCCGCACTGCAAAACGCGGCTTCCGTAGCGAGCGTCTTCCTGACGACCGAAGCGGTTATCGCCGATAAGCCTGAGAAAGAAAAAGCTCCTGCAGGCGGCATGCCTGACATGGGCGGTATGGGCGGCATGATGTGATGAATTCTTCTTCGATGTAAATCGAGGAGGAGCGACCGCGATTCAGCGGTAGAATTCATCGCCGATGGAGCACAAAGCGCTCCATGCGGTAATCTGGGCTGTGAAGTCATATGGGGCAAGGGTTTCTCTTCGGAGAAACTCGGATTGACCATATCGAATTAAAAAATAGGCCTCTCACGAGTTCAATTCGAACTTTGTGAGAGGCCTATTTATTATGCACTGCGCAGACCATCATCTATGTTGCGCACATTTTCCTTTGATTGGTGTATGATCTGCTGTTGTCGATAGAAAAGGTCGTTATGCTGTCGCGTATCGTAGACCTTAATAACGTGGTGAAAGATACAGCAAAAGGCCATTTCAATGATATACATGGCACTTATGCAGCTAGCGAGATCAAAGCAGCAGCGCAAGCAGGTATCGTTAGCGGTAAAGGGGATGGAAGATTCGATCCCAAGAGCAAAGCCACGCGTGCAGAAGCGCTGCAGATCATCTTGAATGTGCTGGAGCTTAGCCCACAGTTGAAGATGTTATTGGATTCGCTTGCGTAATAGGCAGATGGAAGGCACCTAGTCGGGCGCCTTCGATTTCGCCTTAGAGAGGGTACACTAAACCTTATCATAAGTAAGGCGAATGTTTTACCGGTTTACTTTGTCCATATTGGGTTTGGGGTAGTTCTTACTCACTCAATAGAAAAAAAGGTCATGGCGTTGGTGCATTACTTGACGCTGTTGACCTCTTTTTTGTTCTGTCCGATTGTGCGCCCAGTATGGGCGATGCGGATAACGACCCAGATTAGCCTTACCGGCGAGAAGAAGTAAAAAATTTCAGCTTCATGTAAAGATCCTCTATATTTCACCTTATTGAAACGGTTTACAATGAAGCTGCGTTTTTGCAATCCAGTCTATTAACGGAGGCTCAATCGATGAAGAACAAGTCATTCAACAAGTTAATTGCAATCGTACTGTCATTTTTCTTGGCGATCTCATCAATGAGTATAAGCCAAACAGGGGTGGCCCACGGGGCTGTTACACCGTCTGCCCTTGAAGTCGCGCAAAGCCAATTGTCCGGAGGGGAGTCGATCAATCTTTCTCAGGCAGGGAATGTGGATTGGCTTCATATGAAGGGGAACGGCGTCAATAACGTCACGCCTATTAGAAAAGCGGGTCCGAGCTCCGTTACGTTTAGCGTATATGGCACCACGGGCTTCGAAGGCAAGATGGATAGAGGGGGAGATGCGAATTACTTGGCATACTCCTGGAACGACGGTATGGCAGGTTATGAAACCGGCTCGAACGATACGGGTTTCATGGTCATGTTCCCGCAGAATCGCGGCCCGGGAGAGGTGACGGATGCAGGCTACGATATTACGGTAGCGTCGCAGCCTCAAGCAACGACGGTCGTATTCGGCATCGGCCTATGGCAGGCGGATGTGGACGTGAACATCTACGCGGACGGCGCTCTTTACGAGACCAAGAAAGTAAGCACGACATCAACCGCGCAGGCTTACAAGTACCAAATCAAAGTGCCTGCTGGGGTAACCTTGAAATTGGAGGTCCGGCAGACCAAAACGCTCTCCCAGTGGGGAAACATGAGCTTCTCCGGACTCGCTGTCGGCAGCGTGGAGGAGGAAATTACTCTCGATGTGAAACAAAACCTATTGTCCGGCGACTATGCGCTTAATCTATCCCAAGTCGGCGATATCGATTGGCTGCATATGAAGGGGAGCGGCGTCAATAACGTCACCCACATTAAAAAAGCGGGTTCGAGCTCCGTTGCCTTTAGCTTGTATGGAACTACGGAGTTTGAAGGAAAGAGGGATAGAGGGGGAGATGCGAATTACTTGGCATACTCCTGGAACGACGGCATGGCAGGCTATGAGACAGGTATCAACGATTCCGGTTTCATGGTCTTGTTTCCGCATATTCGGAACGCGGGAGAGGTTACAGGTACGGGTTACGATATTACGGTAGCTCCGCAGCCTCAAGCGTCGACGATCGTATTCGGCATCGGCATGTGGCAGGCAGAAGTGGACGTTAACATCTATGCGAACGGCTCGTTTTACGGAACCAAGAAAGTAAGCGCGGCATCATCCGCTCAGGTATATAAGTACCAAATCAAAGTGCCTGCAGGCGTAACGTTAAAATTGGAGGTCCGACAAACCAAGGCGCTTGTTCGGGATGGCAACATGAGCTTCTCCGGACTGGCAGTCAGCAGTAAGGAGATTGCAGAGAAAATCAATTTGAAGAATGCCTATACGGCAGTGAAAGATATCGTTCAAGGATTATATACGAATGACTCGTGGCAGTCGTTCGTAGCCGCAAAAGACGGAGCGAAAAATATTCTTGATAAAGCGGACGCGACGCAAGCGGAAGTTGACGGAGCCATATCCGCGCTCTCAGCCGCTCAGGCTGCCCTTGTCAGAAGAGTAACGAATATCATGATCGATTACACGGGAGCTGCAAAGGGAGAATACGAGCTGGGAAGCCCTGGCGATCAACAAGACCGTTATCAAACCTTCACAGCAAAAGAAAACTTCGATATGGAGCTAGTTCAATTTAAACTTAAGAAGATAGGGACGACTCCGAGCGATCTCGTTGTACGGCTATACAACACGACAGGGGCAGGATTACCTACGGGTTCGCCGCTCGCGGAAGCAACGGTCAGCGAGAAATGGGTAGCCGACGGCGATTTTACGACAGCCAAGCTTCAATATAGTCTTGTCAAAGATAAACGCTATGCGATCGTGCTGTCGCAAACCGCGCTGAGTCGAGATCAATACCGCTGGCTCGTAATGGCCAGGAACGTTGAAACGAGCGGCGAGTATTTTGGCAAGTCGGTATCGGGCGCTTTCCAGCATGAAGCTTCGCTGGGTACCGGGATACTGCGAATCGTCAAAAATACGTTCGTCAATCGCAGTGCTTTGAAGTCGCGAATCGATGAGCTTCTTCAATATAGCAGCAGGCTGTATACGCTGCAGTCCTGGGCAGTATTGGAGAGAGAATTGCAGCAGGCTATCGTCGTTGTGAACAATGTCGATGCCTCCCAAGAGGGAATGGATGCAGCCCTGGAACTGCTGGAATCCGCCGCCGGTCAATTGGAGCTGTATACAAGCCTAGAGAATATAGCCGCGCAAGTGGATGTCATTGGCCGCGCGGTTATTAAAGGGTACACCGAAAGCTCGGTCAGCGCTTTGAACGACGCGTTGAATGCCGTGAAAGCATTGAGCGTTGACGCTCCGGATAGCGATAAGATTACAGCTTATTCAAAAGTGATGAACACGCTCGCCAATCTTAAGGCGGCAGGAAAATACCAATACGAAACGCACGGGGGAATGACAGCGGCCTTTGGTTTCGAAGGGGATAAGAACGCTTCGCTCGGGTTTGCGGACGGTTCGTATCAGATCGGCGGAGGCCGTCCTATGCAGCATGGGCCGGTCGCTCCCAAACAGATGGTTACGTTCGGCGTAACGGATACGAGCGATATCAAGTGGTATAACGGAGAAGGGTATTTACCGGTATTCATCAGCGAATATGCCAAAGACAACGTACGGTATAAAATCGAGACGTTCGCGAATAAGCATTCGGTGGACCACAAAGATTATGTCGTCGATTATTCCCGGGTAACGGCGGTTAATGATTCGAATGAAACCAGACTGCTGCCGATCGTCTCCAACAATTTGGTCGCCTTGAATGAAGCGGCCCAGAATGCGTATGTGATCAATGCCGGTGAAACTGTCGTCAGGGAATTTGCAATCGAGGCGGACAAGTATGAATACTTCGATAACAACGCGACCAGCTATACTTCGTTGACAAGGGAACAGGTTGCGGCGCAAGGCTCCTACGCCGATAACTACAATGAAATGAGAGCGTACTGGCAGTCGCGGCTCTCCGAGCTGGTAGATATCGAATTACCCAATCAAGAACTAGTAAATGCCTTTAAGGCGGGTTATATCGATACGATGACGATTAAAGACGATACTTATTTGCATGTTGGCGAGAACGGATACGCCAGATTATTCTCCCATGACACGATCGGTATTATGGTTCAATTGATCCAGAGCGGGGATTTCCATTATGCGAAGGATTATTTGAGAAGCATTCCGCTGACGGGCGGAGTCAATATCGAGACGGGTTTGGTAGACCCCGACCAGTACTGGGATGCGAACTGGAAGCTGCCATGGGCTTACGCCGTTTATCTGAGCAAGACGGGAGATGCGTCTGTCTTCCAAGAAACGATGATCGCAGATGACGGGTCGGTTGGCACTGTATTCGAGAAGAGAATAAAGGTCGGCGCGAGAAGCATCGAAAGCGATCGGACGAACGAAGGCATTATGAAAAAAACGTGGGCCATCGATAGCGAGGGTTATTGGACCATCGATAACTATTCCGCATTGATGGGGCTGACGTCATATGAATATATCACCCGTGAGTTATTCCGAATCAGTCAGGATGAACATTATTTAAACGAAGCGCAATGGGCCAAAGCGCAATATGACGATTTGCTGGAGAAATTTACGACGCGGCTGCAGCGGACGATTGCGGACAAAGGCTTGAATTATATCCCGGCATCCGTTACGCAAAGCAACGATGAAAACCGCATGCAAGATTCAAGAGATGCAAACTGGGCATCCATGTACTTATTCGGAAGATGGTTATGGGATGGTTACTTGTATGGAGCCGAACAGCCCGAAAACAATATCAATCTGACGATGCTGGACGATACGTATTTGTATGGCATCAACAGACGTTGGGATGAAGGTACGACGGATTCCACCTACAACTTCGGCGGGTACCCGCATGGATTTTATTCGAGCGCGTACAATGCCGGTTACGGCAGCGCCGCGCTGCGCGGGGAGGCCTACAGGGACAGCGGGATCAAAGCGTACGAATTCATGATCGAAAAATCGATGAGCGGGCCATTCAGCTGGTGGGAAGGCGTAGCGTATCCTGCTGCGAACAGTCCGTGGGCAAGCACCAACGACAAATTAAACGTTCAGAATACGCCGGGCGGCGGCGGGTCGGCCCAGCATATGTGGGGGCAGGCCGTTAACTCGAAAATGCTGATCGACGCGCTTATTGCCGAAAGAATTTATGATCAAAACCAGAAGTATGAAATCATCGTTGGACGCGGCATTCCGAAGGAATGGGTTCTTGAGGCGGCGAACAATCGTAATGTAGTCGCTAAGGTAAATAACTACCCTGCGCTTCAAGGAGGTAGAGTAGGATATACGGTCGTTCGGAGCGCCAACAAACTTGTAGTGACCTTGAACGCTCAGCTGGAGCAAGCCAGGATTGACGCCGGCAACGCGAATTTCAGCATTCAGCTGCCGAGCATGGTGAACAATATTATCGGTGTCTCGGCGGGCGTGGTCGATAACGCCAAAGGTATAGTTACCGTTCCGTTAAGCACGCAATCCGTAACCATTACTTTAGGCGATCTGCCCGGGCATACGGACTTGGAGCTGGATCACGAAGCGCTGGAGATCGGTTATGCGAACGGAGATTCCATTCTATCTGTAACCCAAGACGTCACGCTGCCGCTTGCTGGAGAGAAGGGTAGCGAGATCGCGTGGTTGTCGAATAAGCCTGAGACGATTACGAATGCGGGGAAGGTGGTACGCCCATCCGGTACGACCGAGGTCACCTTAACGGCAACGCTTCGAAAGGATGGAAAAGAGCTGCAGAAGACTTTCGTGTTGAAGGTTCTGAAAAAGGCAGACGGGAACAATCCTAACAACGGAAGCAACAACGGAAACAATGGTAGCAGTAATGGCAACAACGGGAGCAACAACGAAAACAACGGAAGCAACAATGGCAGCTCCGGCGGAACGAATCAGCCACAGATGAAGGATATCCAGAATCATTGGGCGCAAGCGTCTATCCAGACTGCCGTAGAACGGAAAATCGTCAATGGTTATCCGGACGGCACATTCCGTCCGAATGCAATCATTAACCGCAGCGAGTTTACGGTTATGCTGGGCCGGGCGCTGAATTTCTCGACGGATCAAACCAGCCCTTCCTTTGGGGACTCGAATCGCATTCCGGCCTATGCGAAGCCGTACGTTGCCAAGGCGGTTCAAGCCGGAATTGTTACAGGCTATGGAGACCAGAATTTTTATCCTGATCGAAAGATTACCCGGTTGGAGTTAATCGCGATGATCGTTCGGGCGCTTAATCTAAAGACGGATACGAAGGAAAAGGCGCCTTTCGCGGATGCGGAGCAAATCCCGCAGTGGGGACAATCTTACGTAGCGGCCGCCTATGAAGCCGGTCTGATCAAAGGGAAATCGAATAATCGGTTTGCTCCAAACGATGAAGCGACGAGAGCGGAAGCGGTGATTCTGGTGCTTAAGATGATGGAGTATTTGCAAACAAAATAGCAATATCGGAAAAGCCGGCGTCTCTCCTTACAGACGTCGGCTTTTCGATTTCTACAAGTAAAAATCCTCGGTTATTGTTAAATATCTTCCGTTCTAGGGAGATGCCCTTCCTTTTATGATAGAGACAGAAAAAGACACCGTAGGAGGGAAACAAGTCGATGAATGCAATACAAAGGAAAAAAGAAAAGGAAAAGGGAACGAGGGCGAGTCAGGGGTACATCTCCTTGGCCAGTTCACCTGTATTCGTAGGGTACCTGTTCGTAGCTCCAATCATCCTCTTGATGGCTTGCTGGTTCTACTATCCCCTGCTCCGCTCTTTTATTTACAGCTTTCAGGATATTAATTTCCTGAATCCGTCCGCAGCTCGGTTCATAGGGTTGGACAACTATAAGGCTATCCTGCAAGACTCGGATTTTTGGAACGCTTTCCGCAATTCGGCCTTGCTCACGGTGATCGCGGTTCCGGTTCAAACGATGCTCGCGCTCGTTATCGCCGTTGGTTTAAATAAAGGGATTCGAATGAAAGGGATGTTCCGGACTCTCTATTACATGCCGTATATCACTTCAACGATTGCCGTCACAACCGTCTTCATGTATCTGTTCATGCAGAAGGACGGCATAGCGACGCGGTTTTTCCATTTGTTCGGGCTGCAAGACGTATCCTGGTACGCCAGTGTCACTTACGCGCTGCCTTTTCTGATCATTTTAACCGTATGGACTTACGTCGGTTTTTTTGTAGTCGTATATCTCGGCGGGCTGCAGACAATTCCCGAGGACGTGTACGAGTCCAGTAAAGTGGACGGCGCCAACGCTTGGCAGCAGTTTTGGAAAATTACAGTGCCCATGCTGAAGCCGACGACCTTCCTTGTGTTAATGTCCGGCATCATTTACGTCATGCAAATATTCGATCAGCCCTATGCGTTGGCACGTAACGGATCTCTCGGAAGTCCGGCGGGAGCAACGAGCACGATCGTCGTCTACTTCTACAGCCAAGCCTTCAGCTATAATCGCGCAGGGTACGGAAGCGCCGCGGCATTTATTATTTTCGCTTTTATCGTCATCGCTACTTTGATACAGAAGCGGTTTACGCGGGAGGACATATAGAGATGGAAAACGGAAAAAACAAATGGGTGCGATATACGTTGCTTGCGCTGTGCTCGCTCGTTTTCGCAGTCCCTTTTGGCTACGCGCTGTACACCTCCTTATTATCTAAAACGGATATCGATAAGCTCGTTCCGATTTACCGTCTTACGTTTGCCAATTACTCCGACATTCTGCTTAACTCCGATATTCTGACATGGTACAAAAACTCCATTATCGTTACGCTTGGGATTCTGATTGGCAATTTATTCATCAATACAACAGCCGCCTACTCGCTTGCGCGTCTTCGATATCCGGGCAAAAGTCTTATCTTCTTCCTCATTATCGGGATGATGATGATCCCTTATCAGGTGACGATTATCCCTATGTATTCCATGATCGTTAAGCTGGGGTGGCTTAATTCCTACCAAGGTCTGATCATACCGTTCCTGTTCCAAGGTTTTCTGGTTTTCCTGATGCGTCAGTTTTTCCTCACTATTCCCAAGGAGCTAGAGGAAGCGGCGGAAGTCGACGGCGTGACCAAGATCGGCACGTTTTTCCGGATCATTCTCCCGCTATCGAAAGGGGCGATCGGCACGCAGATTATTTTCAGTTATACGGGGACATGGAATTCGTTCGTTTGGCCGGTGACGCTTGTTAACGATAGCCGAATGTATGTGCTGACCGTAGGCTTGAATACTTTGAAAAACCGTTATTTCGAGTGGCCGAACTTGACGATGACGGGGGTCGTTCTTCTAACGATTCCGATCATTATCGTTTTTCTGATCTTCCAACGCCATCTGGTACAGGGCATTGCGACGACTGGGCTTAAAGGGTAATCGCGAGAGAAAGCGAGATAAGGAGAGGAATCATCATGATCGACTATTCGACCGGTCAAGGAGAATGGACTCATTGGATTTTGGAGGAGACCGTATTCGATGAGCGAAATTTGGCCAAGTTCGAGACCATTTTCGCGCAAGGCAACGGCTATTTGGGGGTGCGCGCATGCACGGAGGAGTCTTATCCTGGGCAAACGAGAAACTGCTTCGTCGCGGGGACGTTTAACCGATTCGATGACCGGGAAGTGACGGAGCTGCCGAATACTCCGGATTTCATAGCGCTGAATCTCGTACTGAACGGGGAACCGTTTCATTTGGAAAGAGGAACAATCTTGGCGTATAGCCGTCGGTTCAATCTGAAGAATGGGGAGATGATCCGCCAAGTCGTCTGGGAGAGCGCGAAGAAAGAGCAATATGAATTGGTGTTTCGCCGATTCGTTTCCATGCAAGATAGGCATCTGATCGGCATGAGGCTGGAAATTACGCCGTTGTCGGGAAAGACGGATGTCGCCATGCGATCCGGCATTGACGGCAGGATGACGAACTCGGGGGCGCAGCATTTTCACGAAGGAGACAAAAGGATAGCGGACGGAGTTCATCTGCAAATGACCGCAGCGACGACCGAATCGAAAATCGATTTTGTCTTCAATTGCACGCACCGCTTCTGGAAGGACGGAAGATTAGTCTCTCCGATCAATAAGCCTTCCATAGAGCGCCGATATTTGGGGACTGAGATGAAGGTATCGCTGCAAGAAAGCGAGAAGCTCGTGTTCGAGAAAACGTGCAGCATCCATACGAGCCGCGATATTGACAATACATGCGGGGACTTGGGGCGACTAAAGGAAGCTTCTCTTTCGGAGCTGATCCGTTACGCGGAGCTAGGTTACGAAGCTCTCTTGACCGAGAGCGCACGGGTATGGGAAGAGAAATGGGCAGCCGTTCCGATCAAGGTGACTACGGACCGCGGCTTCGACCAGCTAGCCATTCGGTTTGCTCAGTATCATCTAACGATTATGACACCTTCGCACGATAGCCGAATCTCCGTAGGGGCGAAAGGGCTAACCGGAGAAGGCTATAAAGGTCATGTGTTCTGGGATACGGAGATTTTCATTATGCCTTATTTCTTATTCACGGACCCTGAGGCTGCAAGTAAGCTGTTGGAATACCGGTACTGTACGCTTGACGGCGCTAGGCTCAACGCCAAGAGACGCGGATTCCGCGGAGCCATGTATCCGTGGGAGTCTGCCGGCACGGGGGAAGAAGAGACTCCCGAATGGGGACCGGTCGACGTCGTTAGCGGAACGCCTACCCGGATTTGGACGGGCTTGATCGAGCAGCACATTACGAGCGACGTGGCTTATGGCGTATGGCAATATTACCGGACGACGGGCGACCGCGACTTTATGGTCCGCTGCGGATACGAAATCATCATGGAGACCGCGAATTTCTGGGCAAGCCGAGTCGAATGGGATCAACCCAGCGGTCGTTATTATATTCAAGATGTCATCGGGCCCGATGAATACAAGGAGCATGTGAACAATAACGCATATACGAACTATATGGCGAATTGGAACCTCAGGACGGCGATTCGTTGCCACGAAGAGCTGCTGCATGCCGACAAGGAGGCCTGGACGAAGTTAAACGAGCGGATGAGAATCCAGGAAGCTTCCGAAGAGTGGGCGGAAAAAGCGGAGCGGATTTATTTGCCTCAGCCGCGTTCTATCGATGACGTCATCCCTCAAGACGATACGTACTTGCACAAGGAGCGCATTGATCTTGGCAAATATCGGAATCAAGCTCATGTCGGCCTGATTCTGGAGGACTACAACATGGATCAGATCAGCCAGATTCAGGTGTCTAAGCAGGCGGATCTTCTCGTCTTATTCTATCTGCTTGAGAATCAATTTACGAAGAAGGTCAAACGAGCGAACTGGAGCTATTACGAGCCGTTAACCGTACATGACTCGTCGCTCAGCTTGTCCACGCATTGCATCCTCGCTTGCGATGTGGAGGAAGACGAGCTTGCGTATCGCATGTTCGAACAGGCGGCCCGCATTGATTTGGGGCCGAATATGAAATCGTCCGATCAGGGCATTCATTCGGCCTCGATCGGCGGCATTTGGAAATCCGTCGTATTCGGTTTCGGCGGCGTCCGTTCTTTGGACGGGCTGCTCCGAATCGACCCTCGTCTGCCTGCGGCTTGGGAGGCATTGGAGTTCCCGCTTTATTGGCAGGGAGATAAGCTAAAGGTTCGGATCGACAAGAAGCGTCTGCAAATTACGAACGGGACGAATCGGAACGAGTCGCTGTCCCTGCATGTCAGAGGTCGCCTCCATACGTTTAAGCAAACATTGGACTTGGAGCTTGTCGAAGGGGGTGCATCGGTTGAACAAGCGAATTAAAGCATTCGTGTTCGACTTGGACGGCGTCATTACGGACTCCGCGGAGCTGCATTATCAAGCTTGGAGCAGGATTGCAAGCGAACAGGGCATTCCTTTCGATAGAGATTACAACGAGCTGCTCAAAGGGATATCGCGGATGGAGTCGCTGGAGAAGATATTGGAACGAAAGCCGGATGCGTGTTTTACCGCTTCGGACAAAGAAGCGTTGGCAGCCCGCAAGAACGATTACTACAAGGAACTAATCGGCACGATCGGTCCGCAAGCGCTGCTTGCGGGGATTGAAACGCTGCTGAAGGATATCGTTGGAGCGGGTATCGGAATTGCGCTCGCTTCGGCGAGTCGTAACGCGCCGACCATCATTGAAAGATTGGGGATAGGGCATTTTTTTCAAGTCATCGTAGACCCCGCCGATATTCCGCATGGAAAGCCCTACCCGGATATTTATCTTCGGGCAGCCTCCGAGCTTAGGGTTTCCCCTAAGGAGTGTGTAGGCGTAGAGGATGCCGAGGCGGGCGTGCAAGCGATCAAGCGAGCCGGCATGTTCGCAATCGGAATCGGTTCCAGCGAGGTGCTGCACGAGGCCGATTACATTGTACCGGACAGTTCTTTCCTTCAACTACAAGACATCCTCGATAGAATAGACAATCAAAAAGATTGAGCGCGGCCTCTTTCCATCCTACAATAGGAGCAGCATAAGCTCGATTAAGCACCCTGGGGAGTACGATGCGATGAAGAGAGTTAAGGACTGGAGTATTCGTCAGAAGCTGTTTTCGACCTACGTGCTCCTCATCGTTTTGCCGATAGGCATTATTAATTTCGTTTCTTACACGCTTTTCATGTCCTCATTCGAAAATAGAATCGTCAATTCTTTCAAGGATTTGAATCAGCAGATCATATCCAACAGCGACACATTTCTCAAAAACATGCTGAAAATATCGGAGAAGCCCTATTACGACCAACAGCTTGTCGACATTCTGGCAAAGGATTATTCGACCATGGAGTACGGGATGTTCGAGCGCAGCCAGGATTACCGGTATGTAAACGATACGTTCTTCAAGGATCTATTCATGTTCAACAATGATATCGACTCCCTGGTTATTTATCCGCAGACGGGCAACTACGTATACCGCAGAGGCTACGAGGTCATCTTCAACTATGATTATTCTCCGGAGAATGAGGCGTGGTATAAGCGAATCCTTAATCGCGGGGGAGCTCCGGTCGTCATCGGGCTGCATATGGAGAAGCAGGTCAGTTCGCCCGTAAAAAACGTCGTATCCATAGGGAGAGTCATCGTAGATTCCAATTCCTATCGTAAGCTTGGCGTATTCGTAATCAATTTGAAAAGCGATGCGCTAAGCAGCTTGTATAAAGGACTTAAATTCAGTTCCGATGTCGAGCAGGTCATCGTGGACGAGAACGACACGGTGTTATTCTCGACGAAAAAGAGCGAAATCGGCAATTCCTTCGATTCGGTGTTAATGCGCTACGATCCGAAGCTTTCCGCGACTGCCCAAGGGACGGAGGGCGGAAACGGGGACTACTATATCGTTAGCGATTCATCGTCCATAAGCGGTTGGAAGTTCTACAGCATTATTCATAAACGAAGTCTGTTCAGCGAAGCGAATCAAATTCGAAGACTAGCCTTGTATACGCTTATCCCGCTAACGGTAACCGCTTTCATCGCGGCCTATATGTTATCGCGGAGAATTTCAACGCCTATCCTCAGCTTGAGCAGGAAGATGCAACGAGTAGAGTTAGGAGAATTCGACGTGACGGCTGTTTCGGACAGCCAGGACGAGATCGGTCGTTTGGGACGCGCCTTCAACAAAATGACAAGGGAAATCAAGACCTTGATCGGTCAGATTAAAGACGAGGAGCACAAGAAACGCAACGCGGAGCTTAACGCGCTGCAGAACCAAATAAACCCTCATTTTATGTACAACACTTTAACGATGATCAAGTGGATGTCCCAGGCGCAAAGGGCCGATAACATCACAGAGGTATTGGATGCCTTAATTCGAATACTGACATTTTCTACAAGGAACACGGAAGAGTATGTCACAATCGAAGAGGAAATGACTTTCATCCGCTACTATATGCAGCTGTTGCAATTGCGCTATTACCATGCGTTCGAATTCGAATGCCGCATATCCGATGAAGTTCTTTCTTACAGGACTTTGAAGTTTATCGTGCAGCCATTCGTTGAAAACTCCGTGTTCCACGGATTTATCGAGGAGACGAGACATTACAAGCTAACCATCGACGTGGAGCGGGTAGATAACGCGATCTTGTTCACCATTCGGGACGATGGCGTCGGTATGCAGAAGGAGCGAATGCAGCAGCTGCTCCATCATGTGGAGGAAGGCTCGGAAAAAATCAACTCTATCGGAATCTCTAACGTTTTTAAGCGGATTCAGATGCACTTCGGAACGGATTACGGGGTCGAAATCCGCAGTGAATGGAAATCGGGCACTACCGTGTTAATCAGGGTTCCTGTTATAGCTTCGGAACTTAAGCAGATGGAATAGGGGTGAGGCGAGTGAAGATAATGGTCGTAGATGACGAGAATTTCGTACGGATGAATTTCAAGTCGTTCATGGATTGGGAAGGACATGGATATCAATTGGTCGGCGAAGCCCGTAACGGACAGGAAGCGATCGATAAGATGGCGGAATTGAAGCCGGATATCGTATTCCTGGACATTCGGATGCCGGTTATGGACGGACTGGAAGTGCTGCGTCATTTGAAAACCCATTCGGATCCGAGCAAGGTCATTATTCTAAGCAGCTATAATGAATTTGAATACGTTCGCGAAGCGATGCTGCTCGGAGCCGTCGACTATATTCACAAACCCAGCCTTTATCCAGCGCTTGTCTTCGAGACGTTGAATCGCGTACGCGGCCTTGCCCTTGAGGAACGTAAACAATCGGATCAAATCGAGCATTTGCGTCGTAACGAAGAGCGAAGTAAACCGGAATTGAAGGCGTTGTTTTGTAAAGGGTGGATCGAGGGCTCCGTCAGGCACGAATGGGAGATCGAGCGGAAAACGAAGCAATTAGGAATCGATCTTAAGCAACCTAATGTCTGCTGCATGCTCTTATTTATCGATAACTTCGAGATGGTCCAGAAACGGTATGCCAAACCGCTCGATCATTTGGTCGGGTTTTCGGTCACCAATATTTTGAGCGAAATTTTTCGAAAGTTTGATCAATTGGAATTTTTCCAAGTGAGCGGCAATCAATTCGCCATCCTAAAATCATATGACAAGCTTCGCAGTTTGAATGACGTGTTCGAGAAGCAGTGGCATTTGATCAGGACGATTCGAACGGCGCTTAAGCAATTTATGAACATTGGCGTCAGCTTCAGCGTGAGCGCGCTGCATAACCAATTGCTCAAAGTGCCTGCAGCGTACGAAGAGGCGTTTCGGGCGTCGGAGGATTTGTTTTTCGAAGCCGAAGCGAGCGTTGTGTTCTACGAGACAGTACATCGGAGGAAGGTTGCGAACCACGAACGCAATTATGAGGAGCTCGTTAAGCAGATTCGAACGAAAACGGAAGCGGCAAATTGGGAGGAGGCTGATGCCTGCCTTCGCCTCTTGTACGAGACGATCGGGAAAAACCGCGATATAAGCAAAAGAGAGACGCTGGATCTAAGCGTTAGCTTGCATTATTCGCTTATGGAAATGTACTCGGAGGCGGATAGAGATGCAAATGGCAGCGGCCTTCCCACTATCGAGGATATTATGGGAGCGGACAATCTGGCGCGAGTCAGACAGCTTTTGGCTAATGAACTGGCGTACATTCGCAGCAAACGGCAGGAAACGGGAATTTCGACGAATTTGAAAATCCAGAAGGTGCTGGCATATATTCATAAATATTATGATCACGATTTGACCTTAGAGGAGTTGGCCCATCATGTCGGCCTGAATAGCAGCTATTTAAGTCGGCTGTTCAAAGAGCAGACCTCGATAATGCTGATTCCCTACATTAACCAGTATCGAGTGAAGAAATCGCTCGACGACTTGCTCGACGGCAAGCTCAAAACCTACGAGATTGCGGAGAAAGTAGGATTTAATAGCGCGGATAACTATTATATCGCTTTCAAAAAAGTATACGGCCAACCTCCAAACGAATATCGAAAAGCAATATTGGAAGGAACGGGTAAGTAAAAATCGTCGATAGAATGTAAAGATCCACGATTTTTCAGTTCTCGCTTATTCCATATGATTGAAGTACGCCGAATGCAGGCGAATATATCTGACATAAGGGGTACGAAAGATGAAGAAGAAGTCATGGTTTAGTCTGCTTAGCGCCGTCCTGCTTGTGACGCTTGTCTCTGCTTGCGGAACAAACTCGAACTCGAATTCAACCAAGGATCAGGGATCCTCCCCATCGGCTTCCACCGCGCCGTCTCCGTCTCAAGAGGAGAAGAAAGATCCTGTCGAAGTGACTATGGCTTATTGGGCCAACGCCTCCGAGCAGAAAAACTTCGAATTTATGGTGAATGGTCTAGAGCGGCAATATCCCGAAATCAAAGTCGTTATGCAGCAATATCCGACCAGCGATGAATTTTGGAAAGCCGTTCCTGCTGCAATCGCAGCGGGCGTAGGTCCGGACATTATTGCCATGTCGGATGAAGGAAATTACGAGTATATCGCCAAAGGCGTTCTTGAGCCTCTTGATGAATGGATCCCTCAAGCCGGTTTCGATAAGAGCCGAATTGCTGCCTCCCTTTACAAAGGATGGACGGACAACGGCAAGCTGTACGGCATTCCTTACGACTCGTCTACTTCGATGTTATCCATCAACAAGGCGTTGTTCGATAAATCGGGCATTACGAAGTACCCGGAGACGATGGATGAGCTGGTTGAGCTGGCTAAAGCGATGACGAAGGATGGAATGAAAGGGATCGTCGGCAGCATTGATCCGTTCCACATTACGCAGTACGTACATGCGTTTGGCGGGGATTGGAACTTCGGCAAGACCATCAACTCGCCGGAAAACATCAAAGGCGTGCAATTTTTCACGGATCTATTCCTGAAAGAGAAAGTGGCTATCGCGCCGATTGAAGTAGGCGCGCCATGGGACGGCGAAGTGTTCGCCAAGGAAAAAGGAGCGATGTCGACAGGCGGTCCTTGGTACGTCGGATACCTGAAGGAAGCTAATCCGAACTTGCAATTGATTGCATTGCCGATGCCTAAAGGCACCGTGGATGCTCAAAGCGCATACTCGCACGGATTGTCCATTCTGAAAGGCAGTAAGAATAAGCTTGAAGCGATGAAGGTAATCAATTACGCTTTGCGCGACGAAGCGCAGTTGAACGCGATCGAAGGCGTCGGTTATTCCCCTGCCGTATCCGCCTTGTTGCCGAAATATTTAGAGCAGTATCCAGAGCTCAAGCCGGTGTTCGACAACATGGAGAAGGCCGGAATGCCGTTCGCGTATCCGCAAGAGACGAAGATGTTCAATGCGGATCTCGTTAAGGGCGTCGAAGAGATCATTTTCAAAGGCGGCAAAAAAACGGTAGAAGAGCTGCTGAACGAGCTGCAAAAGAATTACGGACAGAAGTAGCCGATAGCTTGGAAGCTAAAGCCCGATGGACGACACGTTGCTCAACGTGTCGTCCATCGGGCTTAATAACGTTCCGGCCCGGTGAGTATCCCCGACGGATCGTAATTATCCTCTGTGCAGTGTCCTTTAATCTCACCCCAAAAGGGGGATAGGCTTTCAGCCTATATTATGGTTATATTAAACTAGATTTTTTATGTTTATTGGGGGGACTGAAATGAGGAAGCTGCTTATCCGCCAGGGGTTTACCCTGCTGCTCGCCATCATCGTAATTACGACTGCGGCGTTACCTTTCGGCACAGAAAACAAAGCGTTCGCATCCGCATGCGATGGCGTAACGCCCGGAACCACTGCCGATTGTCCCACTATGATTTATGACGCTCCCGGGTTGAACGCGATGCGGTCTAATCTGGAGGGTCATTATGCGCTCGGCACGGATATCGATTTGTTCGCTTATTTAAGCCCGGGAGGCGCCGGATACAATGGCGGGGACGGCTGGGAGCCGGTTGGGGCCGGAGGCGGCGATCAATTTGCCTTCAGAGGTACTTTTAACGGCAACGGCCATACGGTCTCCAATTTGAAAATCAATAGAAGTGCAGGCACAGTCGGATTATTCGGCGCGATTTCAAGAGCTACTATTCGAGATATAGGTTTGATCAATGTCGATATTTTGGGAACCGGAGCCAGTAGCGACGTCGGCGGTTTGGTTGGATATCTTAATGGCTCGACACTTGAAAACGCTTATGTCACCGGAACCGTGAAAGGTGCCGATAATGTCGGCGGAATGGTTGGATACGCCATTGGGGTCCCGTCAGCGCCAGGCGAAATTCGCACTTCTTACGCTTCAGCTCAGGTAAACGGAACAGGAAGCGGATATGTCGGAGGACTTGTCGGTCTTGCGCAAGGCGACAGCTTCAACGTAAGCTCATCCTACTACAATAAAGACTTGGCCGGCGACACTTCCCCGATTGGCTCTTCTTTAACGACACCACAAATGAAATCTGCCGCCAGTTTCAACTCGTGGGACTTCTCCGCGCAAGGACAGTGGGCCATACTGGAGGGCATGACATTTCCGATTCACCGTACAACGCTGGAGCAAATCTCATTGGACGAACTGACTCTCAACGACGGAGCCGTCGCATACACACCGGCATTTAACGCGAGCGCCTCGACCTATTCAAGCCGGGTAACGGGCGAAGTCGACAGCGTAACCGTGTCCGTATATTCCAACAGCAGCCGCATGAGTGTTTCAATCAACGGCGATGCTACCGACTCGAAAGCCGTTTCTCTGGTTCCAGGCGATAACAGTATCGTCATCACGGCTTCGACCGACGTTGCCGTGCCCGGAGCCGCAACGAATCCGTTCACCGCGAGCTATACGCTTCAGATCATTCGCGAAGACGGAGTCCATTATCCCCATCGCATCGCGACCGCCTCCCAGCTGGCGGAGATCGGAACCGCCCACTACGAATTAAGCGACAGCTACGAGCTGATGAACGATCTGGATCTGGCCGGTCGGAGCTGGAATCCGATCGGTGACGGAGCTCATCCGTTTACGGGGACATTCGAGGGCAACAAGCATGCCATCTGCAACTTGACCGTTTCCGGCTCGAACGACGATGCCGGGTTGTTCGCGGCGTCTTCGGGCATTATCCGCAATATTGGCCTGGAGAACGCGTCAATAACGGGTGGCAGCCGAGTCGGCGGCTTAGTCGGCAGCAACTCGGGAACTCTCTCGAACGTTTATGTGAAGGGCCATGTTGCCGGTAACGAGCAGGTAGGCGGACTAGTCGGGTTAAACAGCGGAGCGGCAAACGTGGCGTACACCTATGCCGCAGGGCTCGTAAACGGCGGGGATCATACAGGAGGGCTGATCGGAGAGAACACCGGCAGCGCAGCGACCCATTCCTATTGGGACACCGAAGCTGGAGGGCTCGTGGTTTCCGCTGGCGGCGCAGGGAAAACGACCGCGGACATGCAGCTTGCAGCTACGTATAGCGGCTGGGATTTTGCCGGTACCTGGGCGATGATGAACGGGACATCGTATCCGATGTTTATCCGTCATTTCGACGCCGTGAAGCTTCAAGCCTTGGGCGCAACCTCGACGGACGGCGTCTTGTCCTGGAGCCCTGCTGTCTTCGGAGCAGCTCAGGGCGCATACGATTTATTGGCGGACCGGTATATCAAATCCGTCAATATTACCGCCAGTCCCGCAGATTCCCATACGACGGTAACGATTGGAGCGGCGGAGTCGGCGTCGGCGCAAGTGACTGTGAAACCCGGCGCCAATGACATCTTGATCGCAACGACGGGTATAAACGGCATGCCGGATGGCGCGTACCGGCTGACGATCGAGGTTCCCGCTCCCGAGATGACCGGCCTTGGCACACCGCCCGTCCGGTATTACGGCATCGGCGATGCGCTGACCTTCACCGTGAGCTACGAAGGAGACATCGATGTCGTAAACACCCCGGCAGTTCCTCTTACGATCGGTGACGGGGCCGACGCAACAACGGTTTACGCAGCCTACGCCGGGCAACCCGTCGGCGAGCGGAACAAGCTGCTCTTCACGTATATCGTGCAGGAAGGTCTTGTCCATTCGAACGACATTGCTATCGGCAGGCACATCCAATTGCCGAATGGCGCGGCAATCCATGCGGCGGAGACGACCGTTGCGGCTTCGCTTGCTTTGCCGGCTGCGACAACTACCGGCATTCTCATCGATTCCGTAAGACCGGAAATTACGTTGTCCCAGCAGCCTGCGAGCACGGTAACGACCAACGGTCCCGTGACGGTAACGGCAGCCATAGACGGCACGGGAAGCGGTATAGCCGGGACCAAGTGGGCGGAAGGAACGAGAACCGCCGATTATTTTGCGACAGGCGGCCATTCGCTTGCCGGGGACAGCTTTCAGGCAACCGCTAACGGAACGTACTCGGTTTACGCGATAGACGAGGCGGGCAATGAAGCCGTGGCGCAGCTTACGATTTCGAATATTCGCAGCCCTTCAAGCGGCTCGGGGAGCACGGGTTCTGCCGCTGAACCCTCTATCCCTTCGAAGGGTCCGAAAATGATGATCGATTCCGGCGGCGGTATTACGCTATGGATGGATTCTTCATTTATCGTCAAGGAGAAGCTTAACGACGGCACGATCGTCGAGCATGTCGCGTTGACCGATGCTATCCTCGGGCAAGTGCAGGAATTGCTCGGGAAAGCGCGAAAACCGTTCGTCACCGTCGTGGTTGACGACTCCGCGCAGGCCGACCAGGTGCAGTTTTCCTGGGCCGCCCTCGACAAAGTGAAGAGCGCCTATCCGAATACCGTATTCAGGATCGTGTTGAATGATTCCAGCTATGAACTTCCGGTGAACGCGCTGAATCCGAAGCCGCAAACGAAGCTTGTGAATGTCTTCATCGCCAAAGTGGCCGGACAAGAGAAGGAACGGCTGGAGCAAGCCGCGAACAAAGCCGGACTTAGGCTGATCGGAGATGCGGTGGATTATAAAGTGACTGTGTCGGCCGACGGACAAACGGCGGAAGTGCGGGACTTTGGCGGAACGTACATGATTCGGGGGATCGTGCTGGACAAGGCGATATCGGGAGAACGCATGACCGCCGTTCTGTACGACCCCGCAACGCGGACGTTTTCCTTTGTTCCGGCAGTGACCGGGGCAAGGGCGGACGGCAAAACGGAAATATCGATCAAGGTGCCGCACAACAGCATCTATGCCATTCTGGAATCGGACCGCAGATCGTTTGCCGATCTGAGCGGTCACTGGGCGAAAGCCGACGTGGAGCTGCTGGCGTCAAAGCTGATCGCAAGCGGGGTATCCGATACGAAATTCGCGCCGGACAGCCCGATCACAAGAGCCGAGTTCACGGCTTTGCTGGTCCGCGCATTAGGATTGCAAATCGAGCAAACTATCGAGGGCGCCACCTTCGACGATGTTGCAAAGGAAGATTGGTTCGCGCCGGTCATTGAAGCGGGGGTCAGATCCGGCTTGGCTAAGGGATTGTCCAAGAACGAATTCGCACCCGGCTCCCGCATAACGAGAGAACAGATGGCCGTTATGTTCAGCAATGCGCTTGCGTTTCTGGGCCATCCTGAAATGAACGGAGATCGCATTCCGATCGTTCTGGGCAAGTTCGGCGACCGCGCCGATATCTCCGCGTGGGCCAAATCGGCGATTGCTCAAGCCGTAGCCGCAGGGATCATCCTCGGAAGCACAGAGGACGCAATCTCGCCTTCCGATAACGCGACCAGAGCGCAAGCCGTTGTGATGCTGAGGCGATTCCTGCAATATGTCGAGTTTATGGACTAAAACGGAACATAAGCCGGCGCAGTAAGCGCAAAGGGCAGTACAGAAGACATCTGTACTGCCCTTTGCGCTTTTCATGCAGAGAACAGCTTGTTCTACATAGGAGCGACGCGCTCGAAATGCGCCCTGACCTCGCCGCGATTTTTAAGCTCAAGCTTTTTGTATATTTTTTTGCAATGGCTTTTAACGGTTTCGATCGAGTTGTTCAGGCTGCCGGCGATGAAGGCGTTCGATCGACCTTCGAGCAGCAGCTGGAGCACCTTGTATTCGGTAGGCGTGAGCAGATTCGAGGCTTTGTCGAATTCGCCCTGGTTCGGCGCTGCGGATCCGACCGTGTGCCGCAATTGTTCGTAGAACACGCTAGTGTCGCCCGTATCCTGTAGCAGAGCCAACTGCAGCTGCTTCTCGTATTTCGCCATCAGGGGGCCGATCCGCTTCCAGTCATTGTGGAACAACTGGACATATCCCTCGGCATGGCCGATGTGGAGCGCCTGCTCGAGGTGGCGAACGACGGAGACGTTATTTCCCGTTCCGTCGCCGAACAGGGCTAACAGCAGATGCAGCTCCGCTTTATAATAATGACGGTACAAGCTGTGGCTATATTGAAGCAGGCTTTCCGCATAAGCGACGCCCCTCTCGAATTCTTCCGTATAAAGCAGAGCCCGCAGCAGCGTCAAATATCCGTACATATAGTTGTGATCGTGCGTTCCCGTCGTGCTCTCTTCCTGATTAGCGATCCAGCGGCTTACAGAAGCGGAATCGTTCGTTTCGATGCACAGACGTGCCTTGCAGGCATCAAGCAGCCATGCGCCTTCCGATTGGTCGGCTAAGAGAGCTTGCGTCTCCTCCAGAAGCATCCGCGCGGCCTGCGCATTTCCTTCGTTCAGCTTCATCTGAACGAGCGTCAACGTCGTAGGCAGCAGCAATCCGGCATCTCTTCGGTCAAGCCCGATTCTACGCCCGATGAGCAAGCGCGTTTGGGCCTCGCCCAGTTGGTTTCGTTCGTAATAGCATTCGCCGAGCAACGCCTGGAAATAGCCGTATCCTACGCTATCGCCGCGCCACTTTTCTTCCGCGTATTCGCACATGGCAATCGATTGGTCCAGCGACCCCCAATGACCAAAGGCGCTTTTGAACAGGGAGCTGACGGGTTTGCTGATCGAGCTGGTATGGCAATAGATCAGCCCCCGGCCGTTCAGGCGGGATTCCGTCTCCTTCATGAATGCCGTGCCTTTCTCGCGATCGTTCCGCAAGTAGTAGATAATCGAGTGGAAGGAAGCGAGATACCCGCGCAGATCCTCTCCCGTGAGGGCGAAAAGGTAGGACTGATCCTCCGCCATCCCGGCCTCGGTCTGATGAAGCACTGTTTCCGCGGTTGAGATCCTTTGGTCGACAATCAGGAACCACACATACAAAATCGCGGCTGTAGGGCGACTGATCAATTCCTTCAGCGGAAAGGCGTCCAGCACGTGCAAGACCGATTTGGTCGGATGGGAGAAAAGAGCCGGGATATCGGCGAGGAAAGCGCGCGTTGCTCGTTCATAGCTCGAAACGTGCAGCCAGTGCCGAATCGCGTCAAGCAGTAGGCCCTTATTTTCCAGCCAGACGCCATGCCTGTCGTACAAAAGCTCATAGCGTTCTTGAGCGGTTTGCTTAAAATGATCGCGCAGGAAATTGGCATATAACGCATGATAACGATAGCGGTCGGAAGCCTCTTGAAACAGAAACAGGCCGCTCCCTTCAAGCTGCTCGATCATGTCGGCCGTCTTAGGGTGATCCGTTAACTCGAAAGCGAGTTGTTTATCCAAAAAATCAGGAATCGAGGTTTGAAGCATAAAGGACTGTAATTCGGAAGACTGATGTGCAAACACGCGATGCAAAAAGAAGCGCTGCATGTCGGGCACGACCGAGTCGATGGCTTCGATTGGTTGCAGGGTGCAAGCTCTGCTGCCATCCAGATACGAAATGAAGCTGCTTACGGCCGGCAGCCAGCCCTCGGTCAGCCGCTCTAACGACTGAACGGCATCGTTCTCCAGCTCGATTCCGGTGTTCAGCTTCACCATTTGCCGCATCTCGTTCCTATCCAGCTGCAAATAATCGGCCGTCACGACAAGCAAGTCCGAATGGGGAATTCGGGCGTCTCCCATCAAAGGCGTCACGTCCGTACCGGCAATATAGAAGCGAACATGTGCCGGAGCTTGGATAACCAGATCCGTAATCATCTGACGGATGCCCGGTTCCCGTATAGCTTCAAACCGGTCAAGGAATAGGCAAATCTCTCGTCGAGCGTAGAACGATCGTACGACCGAATCGAGAGAAGGCGGGCCTTCGGCGCTTTCTTCAGTCGGGAGTATGGCGGTCAAGCGGCCGAGTATGCGCATCCGGTCGTTGTCCGCCCCCTCTAGCGTTAACCAGCCGGTGAAAATATCGGGAGACATCGAGCGCACCCAGTCTTCCATCAGCGCCGATTTGCCGTAACCCGTCGGGGCGACGAACAGCGTCAAGGAGCGATGCGATTCTCGCTCCAGCAGCTGCAGACAACGGGAGCGAGGAATTCGAACCCGTTCCGTGTTTTTGTGAGCTCCCAGCATGCGCATTTCTTATCTTCCTTTCCGCACTTATACGATTTCCCAAATTATATCATATAGAGAATGAGAAGCCGTTTTACTTGTTTCATCAACATTTACTCCTGTACCGGCTCGGCGTAGTGCCCAGAAATTTTTTGAACTGCCTCATAAAATGGGTGTCGTGCTCGTACCCGCACATTCTGGAAATCGCGCCAATCGCAAGCGTGGTGTTGTCCAGCAAATATTTGGCGTATTCAAGCCTGCTGCGAATGATGTCATCGAGTACGGAACAGCCGAACAGCTCTTTATAGATATGCTGAAAGTAAGATTTGCTCAGATTGACGCTTACGGCGAGCTCGTCGACGGAGAATCTGGCTTGGGGCAAATTGTACAGACGGTTCCGCAGCTCGGTAAATTGGACGAAATAAGGATGGGGATGTCCTTGCGCCAGCGGACGGCGCCGATCATTGCTTAATCCGGTGAAGAAGCTTCTGAGGTCCAGATCGAGAATCTCTTCGCACAAGGGTCCTCCAAGGCGTTGGACGCTTTGAAGGTCCATAATGCTTCTGGAGATCGAGAGGGGCTCAGAGGCTTGTATCGGCGTGTTCAAGGGAAAGTCCAGGCGCGCCAGCAGGTGGGCCAGCTCTTCCCCTTCGCAGTGAAGCCAATCGTTGACGAAGAGCTTGCGGGGCTCTCCGTACCGATGAGGCTCGGAGGGGGAAAAAAGAATGTAGCTGTAGGGGGAGACGGGCGTCGCGCAGCCGTTCACCGCTACCTGGGATTCGCTCTTGAAATAAACGAAAGCGTAGTTTCCCGCCCCGGCGGGCCGATGAATGACGAGTCCGTCTTCATGGGTGAATTGATATCCGCAGCTCACCAAACGTATCATAGTTCCTCCTCTGAAAAAGCACGATAGGTCAGTTTTTGGGCAGTATAATCGATTGAAGGGAAAAAGACAAGCCGGTATACTTTGGATGTAAAATGGCCTTCTAATCGACCTATGAAACGGAGCTGAGCCCGGCATGGCTTATCAAGGCGTACTGAACGCGGATATTCGCAAGGGACGGATCAACCGAAACATCTATGGACATTTCTCCGAGCATCTCGGAAGATGCGTGTATGAAGGATTGTGGGTAGGAGAGGATTCTCCGATTCCGAATACCGACGGGATTCGCACGGATGTCGTCGAGGCTTTGCGCCGGATCAAGATTCCGGTGCTGCGCTGGCCGGGCGGGTGTTTCGCCGACGAGTATCATTGGATGGACGGAATCGGTCCGCGCGAGAGCCGCAAACGAATGATCAACACGCATTGGGGCGGCGTGGTGGAGAACAATCATTTCGGCACCCATGAATTCATGAGGCTGTGCGAATTACTGGATTGCGAGCCGTACATCAGCGGGAATGTTGGAAGCGGTACCGTGCAGGAAATGTCGGAATGGATGGAATATTTGACTTCAGGAGACATCTCCCCGATGTCCGAATTGCGCGGGGCGAACGGCCGCAAGGAGCCGTGGAAGGTAACGTATTTCGGAATCGGCAACGAGAACTGGGGCTGCGGGGGCAACATGAGGCCGGAATATTATGCGGATCTCTATCGTCGCTATCAGACCTATGTTCGCAATTATGGGGACAACAAGGTTCATAAGATTGCTTGCGGTCCGGGCGGCGACGATCTGAACTGGATGGAGGTGCTGATGCGCGAAGCGGCGAAATTCATGGATGCCATTACGCTTCATCACTACACGGTTCCCGGACCGGAATGGTCGGCCAAAGGCAGCGCTCTCGGCTTTAATGAGCAGGAGTGGTTTGCCGCGATGGATAAGGCTTATTTCATGGACGAGCTGCTGACCAAGAACGAAGTGATCATGGACAAGTACGATCCCGACAAGCGAGTCGGCTTGATTGTAGACGAGTGGGGAACCTGGTACGATGTGGAGCCGGGAACCAACCCGGGATTCCTCTACCAGCAAAACACAATGCGGGACGCCTTGGTGGCGGGACTTACGCTGAATATTTTCCATAAGCATTGCGAGCGGGTCAGAATGGCGAATATTGCTCAGGTTGTCAATGTGCTGCAGGCGGTGATTCTGACAGAAGGCGAAAAAATGGTGCTGACTCCGACTTATCATGTATTTGATATGTACAAGGTTCACCAGGATGCGGAATTGCTAGATTTGACGCTGGACTGCGGCAAGCTCGATCAGAGCGGCAAGAACACTCCGGCCGTATCGGCCTCTGCTTCGCGAGACGGCGAGGGCCGCATCCATATCAGCCTGTGCAATCTCAATCCCGCCGAGGGCTCGTCCGTCTCCATCGATCTTCGGGGGATGGGAGAGAGCGCATGGAAGGTGAGCGGCACCGTGCTGGCGGAGTCCGCGATGGACGCGCATAATTCGTTTCAACAGCCGGATGCCGTACAGCCGAGGGAGTTTGCCGGATTTACCGCAGAGCCGGGACGACTGAAGGTTGAATTGCCCCCGATGTCGGTTGTTGTTCTGTGCCTGACATCCGGTAACTAAACCGGGATGACGGATTCCGCCCAGTCGCTATGCAAGGGGTGTCGGCCGGAGTATAAGGTGACGGAGGCTCAGATCGCGCGTATTCTGGATTCGCCAATGTTCGATTCGGAGCACTGTGTCTCCGATGAGGTTTACCGTATCCGACTGGAGCTCTGCCGGACTTGCGTCAAATGCCAGGACGGCTTGACGTGTATGCTCTGCGGTTGCATTGTTCCGGTAGCTGCCAAGCTTAAAGCGCGAGGCTGCCCGTTGCCAGGCGGGGGGAGATGGGCGGCGGAGTGAAGCTTCGATTCGCTGCGGCTCGCATATGGGAGGCAATAGAAAAGGGTGGAACAGATCTGAAGCATCCGTTCCACCCTGGCTGTTATATCGCTTGTTAATGGCAGCGCAAGCCGTCTATGCTCAGGCTTTGTTGTTGCTGCCGAAGAGACGGATTTTGCTGCGGATGACGTCTTTCATTGCTTCGCGGGCAGGCCCTTGATATTTTCGAGGGTCTGTTTCGGTGTCGTTGGATGCGATGAATTTGCGAACCGCGGCAGTATAAGCGACGAGATTTTCCGTATTGACGTTGATCTTGCCTATGCCGGCAGTAATTGAATTGCGAATCGCATCGTCCGGGATGCCCGACCCCCCATGGAGAACGACGGATACATCAATGGCATTTGCAACCTTCTCGATGATGTCCGTTCTAATGTTGGGCTCTCTCTTGTACATTCCGTGAGCCGAGCCGACCGCGATCGCCATGGCATCGACCTTGGTTTCATTCCAGAAATAGATGGCTTCCTCCGGTTTAACCAATGCGGCATCCGCTTCATCGACTGTATGATCGTCTTCGGTTCCTCCAATGGAGCCCAACTCCGCTTCAACAGATACGCCGACGGCGTGGGCGGCTGCAACCACCTGCTTCGTTAAGCGAATGTTTTCCTCCAGCGGGTATTTCGACCCGTCGAACATCACCGAGCTGAAGCCTGCCTGAATGCATTTCATGGCAACCTCGAAGCTGCTGCCGTGGTCCAAGTGCAGGGCAACCGGGACGCTGACCTTGCTGGCCGCAAGCTTAGCTACGGCTACGCAATAGTCGAGTCCCATATACTTGATGGACATTTCTCCCGCTCCAAAAATAACGGGGGCATTCTCTTCCTCTGCAACCGTGGCAACGATGTCGGCGAATTCCAGCGTAATGACGTTAAATTGACCTACCGCAAACTTTTCTTTTTTCGCTTTGGGCAGAAAGTGGGTCATTGGAACTAATGGATTCATTGGAATCACTCCGATTATGATAGAGTATGTTAGAATGCTGTTAGTAAGGCGTGGAGATTTTATCCTATTTTTTCATGTAAGCTTCGATCTGTGGAACGAGACGGCTGGCCGTAAACCCAAATTGTTCGATCATGTGGTCCCCGGGCGCGGATGCGCCGAATCGATCTATTCCGAAGGTCAGGCCCTGGAAGCCTACATATCGTTCCCAGCCGGATGGATGCGCCATCTCGAGCGCAACACGTTTGACGACGGAAGGAAGGAGGACTGTGTCTTTGTAAGCTTGACTTTGCAAGTCGAATAGCTCCCGACAAGGCATGCTCACGACACGGACGCCGAGTCCTCTCTGGCTGAGTTGCTCGCGAATTTGCAGGCTGAGATTGACCTCGGAGCCAGAGGCAATCAGGATCAGATCAGGTTCTCCGTGCTCTGCATCTGCAAGGACGTAAGCTCCGTTCGACAATTGATCGGCATGCTCGGCTGTCCCCGGCAGTACGGGGAGATCCTGGCGGGAAAGAATAAGCGATACGGGTCGATCGTGTTGAGATAGCGCTAAGCGATATGCGGCCGCGGTTTCGTTGGCATCGGCAGGGCGAACCACGAGCATGTTCGGAATCAGTCGCAAGGAGGGAATGTGCTCAATCGGCTGGTGTGTCGGTCCATCCTCTCCGTAGGCGATGCTGTCATGCGTGAATACGTAGATTACAGGCTGCCCCATCAAGGCCGAAAGCCGCATGGCCGGACGCATATAATCGGAGAAGACGAGAAATGTACCGCCATATGCGCGAGCTCCGCCATGCAGCAGTATCCCGTTCATTATGGCGCCCATTGCGAATTCCCGAACGCCATACCAGATGTTGCGGCCTTCGTATTGCTTGGGCGAGTAATTTGGCGATTGCTTCAACAGAGTTTTATTGGAGGAGGCCAGGTCAGCCGATCCGCCTAACAGATTGGGGAGCGTGTCTCCTAGCGCATTAAGAATATCTTCGGATGCCTGACGAGTTGCAATGGGCTTGTGATCCGGCGAGTAGACGGGCAAGTGCTTGTCCCAGTTAGCCGGAAGCTTGCCGTCTATAGCAAGCCGAAGCTGGTCTGCAAGCTCCGGATAAGCTTGGCTATACTGCTCCCATAGCTGGTTCCATTCTTCTTCGGCTTGAATGCCATGCTTGTTAAGCTGCAAGAAATGATCGCGGACTTCTTCCGGAACATGGAACGGTTCATGGGTCCAATTGTAAAATTCGCGTACAAGCTTGACTTCGCTGCTGCCAAGCGGCGAGCCGTGCGAAGCGGATTTTCCGCCTTTATTCGGGCTGCCGTGACCAATGACTGTATTAATCTCGATCAGCGTCGGCCGGCCTTTGTCCTGCTTGGCTTCCAGAATCGCGGCTTCGATTGCGTCCGGATCATTGCCGTCCTGCACCTGCAAGACCTGCCAGCCGTAGGCCTGGAAGCGCAGCTTCACGTCCTCGGTGAAGGATAGATCGGTTTCGCCATCCAGAGTGATGCTGTTGGAATCGTATAGGACGATAAGCTGTCCCAGCTTGAGATGTCCCGCAATTGAGGCGGCTTCCTGACTGACTCCTTCCATTAGATCTCCATCGCCGCATAAGGCATACGTGTGATGGTTGATGATCTCATAGTCGGGGCGGTTGTAGACAGCCGCAAGAAACCGTTCTGTAAGCGCCATTCCGACGGACATGGCCATTCCTTGGCCAAGCGGTCCCGTTGTGGCCTCTACTCCCTCGGTGTGACCGAACTCCGGATGACCGGGTGTTTTGCTGTTCCAGCGCCTGAATTGCTTAATATCCTCAATGGAAACATCAAAACCGCTCAAATGAAGCAAGCTGTACAGCATCATAGAGCCGTGGCCCGCCGATAAGACGAAGCGGTCACGGTTGAACCACTTTGGATTGGCGCTGTTCTGACGAAGTATTCGTGTCCATAGCGTATAGGCCATTGGGGATGCACCTAATGGCATGCCGGGGTGACCGGAGTTGGCGTGTTCAACAGCATCGATAGCTAACATTCGAATGGTATTGATCGACAACTGATCAATTTCCGATCTGGTCCTAGTCATTTTTTCACTCCTTATAGGTGGGGTTTTGTCCATTTGATCGTTTTCGATCAATTACACCCCAATAGTAAGCGATTACAAAACATTTTACAATCATAAAAATTAAAAAGAAAGCGCTTTACATTTCCGTAACGATCATTATATACTGATGACATCACAGATTCGATCACAAAATGATCATTATTGGATTAACTCAAAAGAAAAGGTGACAAATTGTGATCTTGAAAAAACGGCATGATCAGATTATTGAAATGATAAAGGCAAAGAAAACGATAAGTATCATAGAAATCGTGGACGAATTGCAGATTTCCGAGATAACGGCTCGCCGGGATTTAAGCTTTCTGGAGAACAATACGAATCTGCTCGTTAGAATCAGAGGCGGCGCCCAACTGGTTGAAGAAGGCTCGGAGAAGAAAACCTCTTATCTGAACGAGAGGTTCACGATGAAGCTGACGCGTAATTCGGAAGCTAAGGAGGCGATTGGAAAGCTGGCCGCATCGCTTGTCAATGAAGGGGAAACGATTATCATCGATGCCGGAACGACAACGATACAGGTAGCCAAAAATTTGCCGGAGCGTAAAAATCTGACGGCAGTTGTATCGGCCATTAATATTGCGGAAGAGCTGGAGGATAAGGAGGGAGTTCTGACGATTATTACCGGCGGGGTGTTTCGGTCGAGAACAACAACCTTGCTGAGTCCTTTTATTGAACAAAGCCTAATGAGCATATATGCGGAGAAGGTCTTTATCGGTTCGTCCGGAGTTTCTCTGACTCATGGAGTTACGGATGAGGATATTATGGAAACCGAGGTCAAGAAAGTGCTTCTTAAGTCGGGCAAAGAAATCTATTGGCTGGTGGATTCTTCGAAGATTAATGTCATCGGCTCCTTCCAGATTTCTAAGATCGAGGAGCATCATACGATTATTACGGACGATGGGATCTCTGCGGAAACGAAAGCGCTGCTTGAGGCTAAATGCCGCGTCATGATCGCGGAAAGGAGGTGACATTCAAGTGAATGTGCTGATTGCACAGTCTGGCGGACCGACTCCTGTAATTAATAGGTCCTTGCAGGGGGCGGTCGAGCAGGCTGTGAGATTAAAAGGCATCAATCATGTATACGCATCTCGCAATGGCATTGAAGGCATACTGAACGAGCAGCTTGTCCTGCTGGAGGGGAGGCTGGCGGAGCTTGAGCAAGCTTCCCTCCAGCCGGGCTCCGTGCTTGGGGCCTCCCATTACTTGCTTGCAGACGGCGATTTTGAGCGAATTATTCATCGACTAGAGCAGCTTCAGGTAACTATTTTCTGCTTTATCGGGGGGAATGGCTCGTCTCGGATGGTAAAAGCCTTGCATCAGCTTGCTCTATCGATGGGAAAGAACATTCGGTTTGTCCACATTCCCAAGACGATAGATAATGATCTGTTAGGAACAGATCATACGCCTGGTTTTGCAAGCGCTTCAAAACTGGTGTCTCACATGATTCAGTGGATTGGAATGGATATGGCTTCCATGAAGGCCTATGACAAGGTCGGGATCGTAGAAGTCATGGGGGGAAATGCGGGATGGCTGGCCGCAGCGAGCGCTTTGGGCAAGAAAAATGCAAGCGCTTACCCGCAGCTCGTCTATATGCCAAAGCATGAAACGGATGTGGAGCACTTTCTTGCGCAGCTGGAAGAAGCTTATCTCAGTTATGGACAGGTCATGGCAGTCATTCCGGATCACATAAAATTTCGGAATATTCAGTCAGATCAGGCCGGGAACAAACAAATTCGCGAACGTCTGAATACGGGAATCAGCGGGCATCTTGCCGCAGCGGTTCGCGAGCGTCTCGGCTTGAAAACTCGTGTCACAGCTCCGGGCGTACTCTACAGATGCATGAGCGGGATGGCTTCCCGGTGCGATATGACGGAGGCCTACAGGCTTGGAGCAGAAGCCGTCAGATTTGCTTCCGAAGGCTTGTCGGGCGGAATGGTGCGATTGAGGCGAGTTTCCAACGACCCTTATTATTGCGACATTGAATGGATTGAATTGGACGATATCGCCGGCAAGGAAAGATATTTGCCTCCCGAGTTCTGGGATGCCGAGCAACAGATGCCTACCCGGGCATTTAGAGAATATATGTTGCCTTTAGTAGATGGACAAGTCCCTGAACCGGTTTCACTGTAGCAACAATATAATCCAGTCACAAAGGGGAGTTTTATGTGAAAGTGAAAAGCATGTTGGGCTTAATCACAGCGATGGTATTATTGTTGGCCGCTTGCTCGCCGCCTTCTACAGGGTCTAACAAAGGCGAAGAGCAGAACACAGCCAAAGAAGGAGAAAGGACACAAATTCACTGGCTGCAGCACTGGGTGAGCGAGCAGGGACCGGACAAGATCAACGAAGTTAAGGCCGCGTTCGAAGCCAAGTATCCGGAAATAGAATTGATTATCGATGATCTTCCATTCGCACAGGAGCATGACAAGATTCTTGCCCTTGATCTTGCGGGCTCTCCCCCGGATATTATTACAGCAAGCGGAGCGTGGGTAACTGAATTTGCGGATGCGGGGATTATTTCTCCAATAGATGAGTATGTTGCCAAGCTTCCGCAAGAATACAAGGACGCGCTAGAAGGTCCGATGTTCCTTCCTTGGAAAGGCAAGCTTTACGGCGTACCGGTAACGTTCGGCAATATGGGCTTGTTCTACAACAAGAAAATTCTCGAAGCCGCCAACGTGCAGCCGCCAACAACCTGGGAAGAGTTCGAAGCGGCGGCCGTCAAAGTAACGGATGCGAGTAAAAATCAATATGCGATGACAGGTAATCTGGTTGCGGATCCGCCAACGGTCATCAGCTACGAAATTTTCCCTTATATCTTGCAAGCAGGCGGCAAAATCATTAATAACAACCGTGCGGCATTCAATAGTCCGGAAGGCGTGCAAGCGCTGGAGTTCTACAAACGCTTGGTTAAAGAGCTTAAGGTCATGACGCCAGGCGAGCTGATTGCCGGCGAGAAAGAGAAGAGGGCCAACTTCAGCGCAGGCAACATTGCGTTTATGTTCGAGGGGCCATGGGGTGTCGCTATTCAGAAAAAAGCGAATCCGAATCTGGAATTTGGCGTTGTTCCAATGCCTGCAGGTAAAACGACCGGGACGATTGCGCAAGGCTCTGTCCTGACCTTGGCGGCAAAAGGAAAAAATAAGGACGCAGCGTGGAAATTCATCGAATTCATGGGCAGTGCGGAAGGTCAATTGCTGTGGGATAAGGCGACCAACTTCTTCCCGTATAACAAGCAGACGATGCAGGACGAGTATTTCCAAAGCAATGAGTACCTGAAGGTGTTTATCGACCAACACAATAGCGCTAAGAATGTAGAAGTCATTGATAATTTCCTGCCGGATGCTACGGATCTGAGGAAGCAATTTACGATCGAGGTGCAAAATTTCCTGACGGATAAGAAAACGGCGCAGAAAGCGCTTGAAGATGCCGCGGCCTATTGGGATGCTGCCTTCGTTAAAGCAGGGCTGTAAGAGAACCGTAAGCGATACTTGAGAACAAGGGGAACTCCGTCTCCGTCGGAGTTCCCTGCTCAGGAAGAGAGGATGCTGGATGAAACAATCCCACACCAACAGTGAAAATCACCTGAAGTCTTCCGGTCGTTCTCGATCCCAAGGACTAATGGATTTCTTTATAAAAGCGTCTTTCGTAATGCCTGCAATGATTCTGCTGCTGCTGCTGACCGGTTATCCCTTATTTCAAGTTATCCAAATGAGCTTTTTTGATTATTCCGATAAGGCAAACCCGGTATTTGCAGGCGCCTCCAACTACGAAGCGATCATCAACGATCCTTTGTTCTGGAATGCCATGAGCAATACGGCCGTTTTTACAATTGCCAGCGTCGTCTGCGGATTGGTGCTTGGATTAACGCTTGCAATTCTGTTGAATCAGCCTATTAATACGAGGTTCCGCGCTATTTACAGATCGTTGTTGATGTTCCCGTGGCTAACCTCGTCCACTGTCATTGCGGCAACATGGATATTGATTCTTAGTCCTTTCGGTTTGTTGAATTGGTTTCTGAGATCCATTGGCTTGGAATCGCTTGGTCAGACAGCGTGGCTGAGCGAAGAAAGCACGGCGATGTTCGGCGTTGTGCTCGCGAATATATGGCGCAGCTTTCCGTTCATGATGCTGATGTTTCTTGCCGGCCTGCAGACGATTTCCAAGGATTTGTACGAGGCTGCCGAAATCGATGGGGCAGGGTTTATGCATCGCTTGCGATATATCACGATTCCCCAGTTGAAGAGCATACTGCTCACGGTAGCTATGCTGGAGATGATCTGGAACTTCCGTTCCTTCGATCTCGTGTTCCTGATGACGGGCGGCGGGCCAATGAACGCTACGGAGGTCATGTCCACCTTCATCTATCACTTTGCATTCCGAAAGCTTAATTTCGGTTATGCTTCCGCCGCTGCGATTATTATGCTCCTTATTATGATTTCAGCGTCGATCCTGTACTTAAGGGCATCACTCAGGAAGGAGGCGAATGACCATTGAGAAGGCGCAATCAAGTCTCCACTTATTTGACTATTGTCGTTCTCGGCAGCATCCTGATGGTTCCGATTGCTTGGATGATCAGTATTGCGTTCCGCAGCAATCCGGATGTATTCTCCATGCCCTTGCAATTAATACCGGAGCATCCTACGCTTGACGCCTTTAGAACGGTATTCGGCAACAAGAGCTTGCTTCGCCTGTTTGTGAACAGCTACATCATTGCTCTGTCGGTAACCGCCATCTGTATTCTGTTCGCCTCGTTGGCGGGGTATGGCTTTACGCGCTTTAAGTTCAAAGGCAAAAATGGCGCGCTTATTTATATCCTGCTTACGCAAATGTTTCCAATGGTTCTGCTCAGCATTCCTTACTTCTTGTTCATTACGAGCGTCGGTCTGTACAACACGTATATTGCGCTGATTCTGGCCTATACCTCGTTCTCGCTGCCCTTCTCCATTATGATGATGCGCGATTTCATCGCCACAATCCCTAAGGAGATGGATGAAGCTGCGACAATTGACGGCTGCGGGCCCTTCAAGACCTTCTTCCTTATTATTCTGCCGCCAAGCTTGCCGGGCTTGATCGCAACAGGCGTCTACACCTTCATTCTGGCCTGGAATGAATTCCTGTTTGCCGTCGTGCTTACGAACTCCGTTAACGTCAGGCCTTTAACGATTGGAATCGGAATGCTGATCGGGGAATTCGCGACAGAGTGGAATGCGTTGATGGCCCTGTCCTTCATGGCTAGCGTACCCCTGATTCTAGTCTTCCTCTTCCTGCAAAAGTATTTCCTACAAGGCTTGACTGCGGGAAGCGTGAAGTAAGCAACCGGAACGGCGTACAGAAAAAAACTAGAGATTGACGAGGTAGAGCACCTATGACATCACCTTATATTGTGAAGAGCGCTACGCAACCGGATGCTTCGGGTCAGGTGCTTACGGTAACCCCCGAATCCGCCGGGTGGGAGTATGTCGGCTTTCAGATTTACAAGCTGGGCATCGGTCAAAGGCTGGAGCGGCAGACGGAGGACCGCGAGGTATGTATCGTCCTGCTGAGCGGCAAAGCGAATGTAGGCACGAAGCATGAGCAATGGCGGGACATCGGCAAACGAATGAATATTTTCGAGAAAACGCCGGCATTTTCAGTGTATATTCCCTCCAATGACCAGTATAGCGTTGAGGCGGTAACGGAGCTGGAAATCGCCATCTGTTCCTCTCCGGGCAAAGGCACGTACAAGGCCCGATTGATTGCGCCTGAGAATGTCGGCGTGCTGACGCGGGGCTCCGGTCCGGTCGAGCGTCTTGTCCACAATATTTTGCCGGAGGATCAGGAAGCGGACAGCTTGTTGGTTGTCGAGGTGTATACGCCTGGCGGCAATTGGTCCAGCTACCCTTCGCACAAGCATGATACCTTGAACTTGCCGCATGAGTCTCATTTGGAAGAAACCTATTATCATCGTCTGAATCCGGAAGGCGGCTTTGGCTTTCAACGGATCTATACAGACGATCGCTCCTTGGACGAAGCGCTGGCGATCTGCAACGAAGACGTGGTGCTGGTGCCTAAAGGCTATCATCCCGTATCCTCGCCCCCTGGCTTTGAGCTGTATTACTTGAACGTCATGGCTGGACCGGTTCGCACGTGGAAATTCCATAACGATAAGGACCACGAACGGCTGATACCTTTGTTCATGAAGTAGAGATTAGGGTCAGGAGGGAGAAACGGCATGAGCTTGATACAATTCCAGCAGCACCGCGAGCTTGATCTGATTGGCGTAGGTCGCCTGTGCATCGATTTGAATGCCAACGAAATCAACAGACCGATGGAGCTGACGAGGACGTTTACGAAGTATGTAGGCGGGTCTCCTGCGAATATAACCATAGCGTTGTCCAAGCTGGGGAAAAAGACCGGGTTTATCGGAAGAATTGCAGACGACCAGCATGGTAGATTTATCATGAATTATTTGCAAGAATGCGGCGTAGATACGTCAAATGTAGTCAAGGATCTATCGGGCAGCGTCACGGGCTTGGTCTTCACGGAAATCAAGTCCCCGGAGGAATGCAGCATTCTTATGTACAGGGACAATGTCGCCGATCTGAAGCTGGAGCCGGGCGATGTCAGCGAAGCTTATATCAAGCGGGCGAAAGCCATTCTGATCTCCGGTACGGCGTTAGCCAAAAGCCCTTCGCGCGAAGCCGTGTTCATCGCTCTTGAATATGCGAGGAAACACGATGTCGTTGTGATTTTCGATATCGATTATCGCCCCCGCACATGGGTTTCCTTGGCGGAGGTCGGCGCATACTGCCGGCTGGTCGCGGAGAAGAGCGACATTATTCTGGGCGGGCGCGAAGAGTTCGATTTGCTAGAGGATCTTGCCGGACAAGCCAGAGATGACCGAGAAACCGCGAATATGTGGTTCGAGCATAGAGCCAAGATTGTACTTGTGAAGCATGGGGGAGCAGGCTCTACGGCGTTCACTCGGGACGGCCAGGTTCTGAAAGGCGTTACCTATAAAGCGAATGTGGTAAAAACATTCGGTGCGGGCGACTCGTTCGCAGGCGCATTTATATATGGATTGATGAATGGGCTAAGCGTCGAAGAGAGCCAGCGATTGGGCGCGGCATCCGCGTCGATTGTCGTCTCCAGCCACAGCAGCTCGGACGCTATGCCTACAATAGAAAAAATTCAAGCGCTTATTCAGAGCGCAAATTAAAGGAGCCTGTCCAATGTCAATTCCAACCTTGCATAACTTCATCGGCGGACAATGGGTAGCCTCAACCAGCGGGACAACAGACGTCATTCCGAACCCTGCAACAGGGGAGCCTATCGCAATCGTCCCGATTTCCTCCCGCGCGGAGCTGGATTCGGCAGTTGAAGCTGCCCATACAGCGTTTCAGGACTGGAAGAGGGTAGCTGTTCCGAAGCGGGCCAGAATCCTGTTTAATTATCAGCAGCTTCTGGTCAAGCACTGGGACGAGCTGGCGAGACTGATTACTCAGGAGAACGGCAAAAGCTACGGAGAAGCTTACGGAGAGGTGCAGCGCGGCATCGAGAATGTGGAGTTTGCCTCGGGAGCGCCGACCTTGATGATGGGCAGCACCTTGCCGGACATTGCAACAGAAATCGAATCTCATATGTACCGCTACCCGATCGGGGTCATCGGCGGCATTACGCCTTTCAATTTTCCGATGATGGTTCCTTGCTGGATGTTCCCGCTCGCTCTTGCTTTAGGCAACACCTTCGTCCTGAAGCCCTCCGAGAAAACGCCGCTGTTGGCTAATCGGCTTGCCGAGCTGCTGGCTGAAGCCGGGCTTCCCGCCGGGGTGTTCAACATTGTTCACGGCGCTCAGGATGTCGTAAACGGGCTGCTTGATCATGAAGATGTCAAGGCGATTTCCTTCGTCGGGTCTCAGCCTGTCGCGGAATACGTGTACAAGCGTGCGGCTGCGAATGGGAAACGCGTGCAGGCGCTTGCAGGCGCCAAAAATCACGCGATCGTGCTGCCGGACGCGAATCTGGAGTTGACCGTCAAGGAAATTATTAATGCTTCTTACGGCTCTGCAGGGGAGCGCTGCATGGCAACCTCGGTAGTCGTGGCGGTAGGAAGCGTCGGGGACGAGCTGGTGTCTCGCTTAACCGAGGCGGCGAGCCGGCTCAAAATTGGAAATGGGCTAGAGCAGGGGGTATTTCTAGGTCCTGTTATTCGCGATGCGCATAAGGAGCGGACAGTGTCCTACATTGGGATCGGCGAGCAGGAGGGAGCTTCGCTGGTCCTCGATGGCCGACAGGCTCCTGAATCGGAAGGGAAGGGCAGCTTCGTGGGGCCGACCTTGTTCGATCACGTGAAGCCGGGAATGCAAATCTGGAAGGATGAAATATTCGCGCCAGTCTTATCCGTTGTCCGCGTCAGCAGTCTGGATGAAGCCATTGAGGTTGCCAACCAATCGGAATTTGCCAACGGCGGGGTGTTGTACACCGACAGCGCCCAGGCAATCCGCCACTATCGCGAGAATATTGATGCGGGCATGCTGGGCATTAATGTCGGAGTTCCGGCTCCAATGGCATTCTTCCCCTTCTCGGGTTATAAGAAGTCATTTTACGGCGATTTACATGCGAACGGCAAGGACGGCGTTGAATTTTATACCCGCAAGAAAATGGTCGTCGCGCGTTATTCCTAACAGGAGCGAAAGGGTTGCTTGAGAGATGAGCGAATCGATGTTTAACTTGGCGGGCAAGGTTGCGGTGGTGACAGGGGCAACGCGAGGCATAGGTCAACAGCTGGCGATCGCCCTTGCCGAGGCTGGAGCCGACTTGGCGCTGCTGCAGCGGGAGCCGGAGGATCAGGGGACGAAAGCGGTCATTGAAAGCTTGGGCAGAGACTGTATCGTTGTTCCCTGCGATCTGGCGCATATGGATCAGGTGAAGCAAGCGATCCCGGCGGTGATCTCTCATTTCGGCAAGGTCGATATTCTAGTCAACAATGCCGGGGTACAGCGTCGTGCCCCGGCTGTTGAGTTTGCCGAGACAGACTGGGACGATGTACTCCAGGTGAACCTGAAGGCAGTGTGGCTTCTCTGTCAGGCCGCCGGTCGTCATATGACCGAACGTCGGCAGGGGAAAATCATTAATCTGGCATCGCTCTTGACCTATCAGGGCGGGATAACGGTTCCGGCCTATGCGGCAGCCAAAGGCGGCATCGGACAGCTGACCAAAGCGCTTGCGAATGAGTGGGCGAAGTATGGGGTTAATGTGAATGCCATCGTTCCAGGCTATTTTGCTACGGATATGAATGAAGCGTTGCTTGCCGATCAAGAGCGCAACAAACAGATTACAGAGCGTATTCCGGCGGGGAGATGGGGATCGCCCGAGGATATGAAGGGCAGCATCGTGTTTTTGGCTTCCTCTGCTTCCGACTATATCCATGGACACCTGCTTGCCGTCGATGGGGGCTGGCTCGGCAGATAGCGTGAGGCAGCCGAGCGTTGGAGGGGATTCAACTGGTCAGGCTTGCACTCGTCACCTTCTTTTTGTTTTCCGCCAGTGCGGGGATCAGCATTTGCTTTCCTTTGTATTTCCAATTTCGCGGGCTTAGTCATAGTGAAATTGGCGTCGTGGTGGGATTGGGAGCGCTGGTCTCCATCTTCGCTCCTCCCTTCTGGGGAGTCGTCAGCGATCGGAACAAAACGATCAAGAAAGTCATCGTGCTTCTGGTTGGAGCAGGCCTGCTGCTTACGATCCCATTGTTCATGTCCCATACGATGCTAAGCATTATGCTATTCTTGGGGTTATTCATGTTTTTCGTATCGGCGGCTACTCCATTGCTGGAAAGTCTGCTCGTTAAGTATGCGAATGACAATAAGGTGAACTATGGTGCCATCCGCTTATGGGGCGAGGTGGGGGTAGGGACGACGACGCTGGTCATCGGCTTTGTCCTTCAATATTACGGGATGAGGTATTTGGGTTGGATGTACGGGTTTCTTCTGCTTTGCGGTCTGCTGCTGCTTCTGCGAACGCCGGATGCCCAGAGGGAAGCAAAGCCGATGACGATGCAGAGCTTTGCTAAGCTTTTTTCCAATCGGACATTTCTCCTCTATTTGATAATCATTTTGCTGGTCAGCATTCCGCATCGGATGAATGATTCCTACCTGATGATTTATCTCGGGCAGCTTGGCGCGACAGGGACGATTGCCGGCTTAGGCTGGACGGTGTCGGCTGCCGGCTCCATGATTTCGCTGTTGTTTCTAAGCAAGCTGATGGACAAGTACGATGAAATCCGCTTTGTCATTATCGCTTGCATTTGTTATGCGATCCGGTGGTTGATCTATGGGCTGGCGGAGCATTCAGGCTTTGTGATTGCCGGACAAGCGCTTCATATGGCGACCTTCTCGGTGTTTCTGGTTGCTTCAACCCGATATATCTACAAAATCGTCCCTAAGGAGCTGATTGCCACTGCAATTACTCTCTATCTGGCTATCTTTATGGGACTCGGCGGCATTATCGGCGGAGTAGCCGGGGGGTGGATGATCGATCATACGGGCCCGCACGCAGCCTACCTGCTGGGGTGTATGCTCAGTGCGGCTGCTGCCGGGCTGGCCATGGCTTATCGATCCAGACTGATTAAAGAATAGACTTTCCTAGAGAAAAGGACCTCAGCTCCCACGTTGTGGAATTTGAGGTCCTTTCGGTTGCAAACGCGGGACGTTCCCATCTCATATGAACGCTTTTGGGATGTCCTTGTTTATTCCAGGCCGAACTGGGATTTCGTCTGCAGCTCGTCCTTCAGGAAGACAAAGCTGGCGGTGCCCGTCTTGCCTTGGTACATAACCGCCGTTGCATAGAGGTCGTCGCCTTCCTTGCCCGACTCCGAGACGAGCTCGCCTTCTCCCCCGACAATCTCGATAATTTCTTTATAGGTCATTCCGTTTTTGATTTTGTCGTACTGCTCTTTGGTTATCGTGGCTCTTCCCCCGTTCTCCGCGGCAGACGGCGATGCCTGTGCGGATGGGCTTGCAGAGGACGTTTCCTTCGGATCATCGGATGAGCCGCAAGCGGCGAGAAGAGTAAAGACGGCAAGGAGAGTCAGTATTAACATCGTGCGAATCAGCTTCAATTCAATCAACCCCATAGGTGTAATAGACAGGAAAATGCATATCCGTCTACGACATCTTACAGCAACTAGAGGCCGATAGAAACAATTCCCAAGAAATCGGGAGAATGGGCTTAGGCTCCTTTAGGAACATCGTCGTGCCAGAGGTCCCTGCATCCGTGACCGGAAGACTGGGGCGAGGATGAGAGGCAGCAAGCGGGATGGCCCAGACCGGAACATAAGGGTCCTAGAGCTTGAAGTACCGAACGGAATTGTTCAGCGCTTGTACGATAGCTTGCAACTGCTCGGTGGCGTGGGAGATGTTCTCTGCAAGAGCAAGCTGCTCTTCCGTGGCGGCAGATACGCTCTGAGCCTTGTCGGAGATGTTTTTCGCCGATGCGGCCGATTGCTCCATGCTGGCCGATACTTCCTCGGAGCTAGCGGACATCTGTTCCGTCACGGCGGAAGTGTCATGAAGCTGCCGGGAAACCTCTTTAATGGACTCCACGATCGTTTCAAAGCCGTATGCGACCTCCACAAGCGTGGCTGCGCCTTGCTCGTTCTGAGAGATCGTGGCTTTCATGTATTCGGACGCATGTCCGATTTCATTCCGGGTATCGCCGATCAGCTCATGAATGCTTTGGGCGGACTCCAGGGAGGTCGCCGCAAGCTTGCGGATTTCCTGAGCGACGACGGCGAAGCCTTTGCCGTGCTCTCCCGCCCGGGCCGCTTCAATCGAGGCGTTGAGCGAAAGAATGCCGGTCTGGTTGGCAAGCGCCGTAATCTTGTCCGTAATATCGCCGATTTTATCGGATTTATCGCTAAGCACGCCTACCGTGCGGCTCAGGTCGCCGATCGCGGCCGACATCAGCTCCATCTGTTCTTTCAGCTTTGCCAGCTTCACGCTGCCGACCTCTGCCATCTCTGTCGTGTTCATGGAGTGGCTGGAGATGACGTTCGTGCTTTCGGCAATCCGTTGAACGCCGACAGCCATCTCCTCCATGGCGGTATTCGCCTCTTGAGCGATCGTCGTCTGCGTATCGACCAACGTCGTGACATCCTGGATGTTTTCCGCCACATGGGTGGCGGCCAAGGTGGATTCCCGAGCGCTTTGGGCCAGCTCTCCCGATGCGGAGGAGACTTGTTGGGCGTTGTTGGCGATGCTGCCGATCAGCTCGCGCATCTTGCCGATCATCGTATCGACCGAGAAGAGGATCTGCCCCAGCTCGTCTTTGTCATACTTGCTTTGCGGCGTATAATTCAGTTCTCCCTGCGCGACTTGCTGCGTTTTGGTCTGTACGAGAGCGACGGTCCGGCTCAGCTTGCGGATCAGCAGAATACCGAAGGAGATGAGCGTGATGAACAGAACGATCAGGACAATGGAGGTTATCGTACGGGTTTGCTCCTGAGCGGCGGTAATTTCGCTTGTCTCTTGCTCGGCATAGGCCTCTAGGATTTCCCCGATATCGTTGATGTTGCCTCGCGCCGTTTCGAAGCGCTGCATAATGTCGGATTCTTTCTCGATGGAGAAGGTCTGACGCTGATATTCGCTCTCTACCATCTTCGCCCAATCCTGGAAGAGCTGCTCGACGTTGGTGAGCGTGGCTTCTATGGACTCTCCGCCTGCGACCAGAGTCAGATGGGAGACGCCTTGATCGATCACGATTCGATGCGCATGCTCTATCCGTTCCTTCGCCTGGACCACGTTCTCGCCAAAGCTTGTCTTGGCTTTTTCTTTGTCTTCGGGAGATACATATTGCGAGCTAAGCTGCTGGTAAGCGGAGAGCGCCTGATACATGTCCCTGTCGGCATTGAGGATAAGCGCGGTAGAGGTGTAGGTGGTGTCGTAGAGCACGGTGGTCAGCTTTTTAATGTTTGACGAGTTTAACTGAATCAGAAAAACCGCCGTACCCGCAAACAAAAGCAGTGGAACGAATAAGAGAATGAAGAGCTTGGTTTTCACAGAAATGTTGTTCATCATGGCGGTTTCTCCTCTAGATGGTTATAGGATCTTAATATGTAATATCGGCTGGAAAGAATGGAAATGTAGAGGGATTTGACGAAAACTGTTGAAAAAAACGTTTTCAAGTCGGGTTTTGTTAATTGGAAGAAAGAAATGAAGGGCTTACAAATCGCATTTAAGTGGAAATTCAAGACGAGCTGCGGAGGATAGAGAGGAAACTCTAGTACAAATAAAGCCGGGCTGCGTTACATCCCATTAGGCCGACGGAAATTTAAAATAGAGAGACGGGACTCCGCAGCCCTGGAGGTCCCGTCTCTCTATCGGGGGTTATCGCTGAAATTCGGTCTTAATGCGCTGAAGCAGGTCCTCGTCCGTAAGCACGTCGAGCGCCGTATAGGCCAGCATTGCGGCTCCGAACAGCATCGCCTCGTAAGCCCGAGGGGTTTGCGCAGCGTCGCGGAACTCAAGGCTATGGAGCGAGTAGGGCTCGTTGACGACCTTAATATAGGGATGAGCGGCGGGGCAGCGCAATGAGACGTTGCCCAGATCGAGCGAGCCGTTATCGTGTCCCCGCGAAATCTCCTGCTCGGGAATTCCGGAAGCGATCAGATTGGCCGTGAAAGCGTCTGACAGGGCTTCATTGGTGCGCAGCTCGTCGTAGGAATATTCGTAGGAGACGACGTTAAGCGCACATCCCGTAGCGATGCCGGCCGCTTCGGCGCAGGCAGTTACCTTGCGGGTCAATTCGTCCGTGTAGGCGCGATCGGCCGCACGGACGTAGAAGCGGGCCTCCGCATAGTCCGGAATAATATTCGGAGCCGTCCCGCCTTGGGAGATAATGCCGTGGATGCGCGCGTCCTCCCGGGTTTGCTGGCGCAAGGCGTTTACTCCGTTGAAGAGCAGGAGTACGGCATCGAGGGCATTCACGCCCTGCTCGGGATTGGCTGCGGCATGGGCGGCTTTGCCGCGATATTCGAATTGCAAGGCATCCATCGCCAGGGAGGAGCCGGAACGCTCGTAACCGTGATAGGGGTGAGCCATAATCGCAATGTCGCAATCGTCGAACAAACCGGCGGCGGCCATGTCGACTTTAGCGCCTTTCGTCTCCTCGGCGGGTGTGCCGTATACCCGGATCGTTCCTCCCGTTTGATCCGCGACGGAGCGCAGACCGATTGCCGCGCCCAGCGCCATCGTGCAGATCAGATGATGGCCGCAGGCGTGGCCGATATCGGGAAGGGCATCGTATTCGGCGAGCAAGGCGATAATCGGGCCGGGCTTGCCGACGGAGTATTCGGCGATAAAAGCGGTCTCCAGGCCGAGCACGCTGCGCTCCAGCCGAAAATCGTGCTTCTCCAGCTCGGACATCAGCAGAGCGGAGGCTTGCCGTTCCTCGTGTCCAAGCTCAGGATTCGCGCCGATGAACGCTGCGATCTCCGTAAGGCGGTTGGAATAAGCTTGAATGCGATCATGGATGATCGGTTTAAGATCGGCCATAAGAGAAGCTCCTTTGACAATCAGGGTGGTTGCTCTCCTAATCGTATCCCTTCGGGAGATGACAATCAAGCTGGGACATTCGGTTGAGAGGTTGAGAATTGATGTCGCAATTTTAAAGTCTTTATGGCACATAAACTCATTATATTCGGTCAACGATTTGTGTAATCTTGATTTACTGTCGTATATTTTAAGTAAGATGCCAAGGAGGCCAACATGATTCGAATCGGTAAGATCAGCTATTGGCACGTGCATGCGGACGAATACACCGAGCAGGCTGTGGACCACCCGGCCACAGAGCTTGCGGCAATCTGGGACGAAGAAGCCGCTCGCGGGCAAGCCAAGGCGGCGAAGTACGGAGTGCCGTATTACGACTCGCTGGATGAGATGCTTGCCCGGAAGGACATCGACGCGGTCATCGTCGACGCGCCGACGAGCCTTCATCGCGAAGTGATCGTAAAAGCGGCGCAGGCGGGCAAGCACATCTTCACGGAGAAGGTCGTTGCCCCGACCAGCGCAGAGGTGGCGGAAATCGTATCGTCGATCCGGGAGGCCGGAGTCAGGCTGACGGTATCCTTGCCAAGGCTGTACGCGGGATATACGAGCGCGATAGACAAAGTCGTCAAGGAAGGGCGGCTGGGCAAGCTGACGCTCGCGAGGGTGCGGCTGTCCCATAACGGAGCCATCGCGAATTGGCTGCCGCCGCACTTCTACTCCAAGGAGCAATGCGGAGGGGGAGCCATGATCGATCTGGGCTGTCATCCGATGTATCTGGTGCGGAGCTTCCTGGGTATGCCGGAGAGCGTTCACGCCACTTACGGCTACGTCACGGGCAGAGAAGTGGAGGACAATGCGGTCGCCGTGCTGCGCTACGCAGACGGCGCGCTGGGCATCGTGGAGGCGGGATTCGTCAACAGCCATTCCCCGTTCTCCATCGAGCTTCACGGCACGGAGGGGACGCTGCTATTCGGCTTTCCGGAGGAGATTCCGGTTCTGCGCTCTAACAGCGGAAGCGGAGAATGGGAGAAGCTTGAGCTTGAGCCTTCCCGGCCGTCGGCGTTCCATCAATGGGTCGAGCATATTCAAAGCGGGACCGAAGCGTCGGACAATGTGGCTGCGGCGATTGATCTGACCCGGTTGATGGAAGCGGCCAACCGTTCTGTCGCGGAGGGGCGTCCGATTCACGTCAACGAATTGGCTTAAGCGGAAGAAGGCAGCGGAGGAGGCGCGACATGGCGGCAGAGCACATCAAGAAGGGCGAGGAAGCGCCGAGAAAAGCATTCGATAGAAAAGCCTCCGGCAGCCCCGGTCCGTTTCCTTACGCTCGTATGGCGGGCAAGCAGGACGCGCTTGACCGGCTGGACCTGCAATTCCGCTGGGGAGCCTTCGGCATTCGCGTGCTGCGCTGCCATCTCGCTTCTTTTCCGCCGGGACACATTATCAATTTCCACAAGCACTCCGAGTACGAGCTGCATTTCATTCCGAAGGGGAAGGGCAAGGTCATCCTGACGGATCAGCCCTACGATTTGCACGAGGGCCTCTTCTATATGACGGGGCCGGACTTGCTGCATTATCAGGAATCCGATCTGGAAGATCCGATGTACGAGCTATGTCTTCATCTGGATATCGTTCCGCTGGAGGGGGAAGCGCAGAAGGACGGCTGGGGGGACGAACGGGAGGCGGCGGAGGCGCGGGAATGCGTAGCGGCTCTACAGAAGCTGCCCCTGATCCCGATGGCGGACCGGTACCATGCGATGAGCGGGTTTCTGGAGGCGTACCGGATCTGGGAAGAGCAGCCTGCCGGATTCTATACGTTCATGAAGCAGGCCATCGTGGGCATTCTTCTGCGGACAGCCCGCGTGCTGGAGCGACCCGACGGAAAAATCACATTCCCGGAGCGGGATATGGGATTTCACAGATATCAGCTGGCAACGCAATATATTCTGGATAATGAAAGCTTGCCGATCTCGCTTGAGCAGGTGGCCGAGTCGATCGGCATTAGTCCAAGACAGCTTCAGCGCATCTTCCGCAGCGAGGGGCACACCACCTTCCGGGACTATCTGGAGCATGTGCGCTTGACGGCCATCTGCTCTGAGTTGCTCCAGACGGACGATTCAGTGGAGGAAATTGCGCTGCGGCACGGCTACGCCAACCCGAATTACTTATATCCCGTGTTTAAGCACAAATACGAGGTTACGCCCAGCGCGTATCGCCGACTACACGCCGGAGAAGCGCGCGGGAAGACTATCAACTTGCCAACAGAGAGGGAAGAGAATCTATGAGCAAAAATCTGCGGATCGGAATTATCGGCAGCGGGGGAATCGCCCGAGCGCATGCGGCGGCCTATCGCAAGCTGCCGTTTGTAGAAGTCGTTGCCGTCGCGGACGTCGTTCCGGGCAAAGCGGGACAGTTCGTCGAAGCGGAGCAACTCGCGGGAGCGGCGGCCTACGACGGCCATCAGAAGCTGCTGGAGCAGGAGCTGGACGGCGTCAGCATCTGTACGCCGAACGTTTCGCATCATGCGACGACGGTTGACGCCTTGAAGGCGGGCAAGCAGGTGCTTCTGGAGAAGCCGATGTCCGTGACGTTCGCCGAAGCGCTGGAAATGACGCAAGTCGCGCGCGGCACCGGCAATATGCTGACGATCGGCTTCCAGCCGCGATACGATCCGAACATGAAGCTGCTGCAAGACATCGTGCAGTCCGGCCGGCTCGGCAAAGTGTACTATGCCGAGACCGGAGGCGGCCGCCGCCGCGGCATGCCGGGAGGCACCTTCATCAGCAAGAAGCTGGCCGGCGCCGGCGCGATGGCGGATATCGGCTGCTACTCGCTGGACATGGCGCTGAACGCGCTGGGCTACCCTCGTCCGCTTACTGTATCCGCTTATACGTCGAGTCATTTCGGACGTAATCCGCTCTACCATCCGGAAGCTTCGAAATTCGAAGTGGAAGACTTCGGAGTGGCGATGGTGCGCTTCGAGAACGACCTCGTGCTGCAGTTCAAGATTTCCTGGGCGATGCATATGGACACGCTCGGAGCGACGATGTTCCTGGGCACCGATGCGGGCCTTAAGATTACGCCTGCGGGCAGCGGACCCTGGTCCGGCGTGTGGGACGGCTCGGTAGGCTCGATTACGCTGTACCATGACGAATATGGGGGCCATACGAACACGCCGATTCCGCTCATCGAGCACAAGCTGGATTTGTTCGACGAGAAGGTCCGGGACTTTGCCGAGGCGGTTCGAGACGGACGTCCCGCGCCGATTCCAGGTGAACAAATCCTGATTCAGCAAGCGATCATCGACGGCGTGCTGCGCTCCGCGGAGTCCGGCCGCGAGGTTTCCGTCGAGCTTCCGCAATCGTCATAACGATATCTTCAAACGCCAAGACCCGCCCTCTTTGTCTGCTTGGACAGAGAGAGGCGGGTCTTCCTCAAGCTGGACTCCCAGGTGCCGATTTCCAGCTCAAGCGGATGACAGTACCTTTCCCGAGCGCGGTATCCACCGCAATCGTACCGCCAAGCTTCTCTACGAGCGCTTTCGTGACAGCCATTCCCAGACCGGAGCCTTCCGTCCGGCTTTCCGTATCGGTGCCCCGATAATATCTCTCGAACAGCCGATCCGCCGTTTCCTTATCCATGCCTCTGCCGTTGTCCTCGAAGGTCAGCACGACTTCGCCGGAAGCGGAGCCTGTCACGGAAACGGTCACTACGGTTTCCGCTTCGTTGTGAAGCAGGGCGTTGGCGACCAGATTGTCGAAGATACGCTTTAACCACGGTCTGTAGCTATTCACGTAAACAGGAGAGGCGGCAGGAACAAAGCGTACTTTGCCCGCAGGGGCGGCCGGGTGCCGGGCAGCCTCCATAACGGCATCGCTCGCATATTCGTTCAGGTCCAGCATCTCTAAGGAAGGGGCGTTCTGCCCGTTCTTCAGCCGATAAGTCAATGCAAGGTCGTTGAGCAGTTCGTCCAGATAGGCGGATTTCTCCAGTATGACGGCGCTGAACGAACGGATTTCTTCCGCGGACCATTCGTATTCGCGATTGTTCAGCAGGTGCGCGTAACCCGTGATGGAGGAGAGCGGCGTCTTCAGATCATGCGAAACTCCGGCAATCCACTCCTCCCGCATACGCTCGGTTTCGATTCTCATGGCTTCATTGGCATGGAGCGTCTGCGAGAGCGTATCCATGGAGTTAAGCACATCGTGGTACACACGGTACTTGCGTTTTCTGCGGCCCTTGCGGTCCTGGCTGCGAGGAACTCCCCCGGAGGTGACGGGCTCCTCGTATCTGCCTTCCCCAAGCTGCCGCAGCCAGTTAAGCACGTGGACAATCGGCGATCCGAAGCGTTGTCCGAACCAGAGAGACGCGAGAACGAACAGAAGGATCGCGCTTAACAGCAATACTCCGATGCCCGTCACGATGACCCGGCTTTCGGGACTTAGCGCGGGAGTCTCTCCCGGGACGACGCCGGGCAGCGGCGTACTGATGACCCACGTGCGGGAAGCGGTGTCGTCGTAATACGTGGCAAGCTTCGTTCCATAGCGGTCCGGGTAGACCGATTGCAGCGCCAATTGCTGTGCCGTATAGGAGGCGGGCGCGCCGGCGGGACGGTTGAACGAGGCGATCTCGCGCCCCCTGCCATCCAGCAGCTGCACCCAGGAAGAGCTGTCTAGCAAGCCTGCGCTTAATTTCTCGCCCAGGACGATCTCCCGCCCTCGAATGACAGCCTCTTCGGCCAATTGGCGAACGTGGGCGTCGGTTTCTCTGGCTATGCCGTAGATCAGCGTATGCATGGCGCCGTCCTTCTCTTGAATCCATAAGTACAATTCGTACGGAAAAGGACTCTTCCCCAGCCAGTAGGCGGTCAGCTGACCCGGTCCGTAGGCTTTCGGCACATCGGCGGGCGTGAAGAATTCCTCCGTCACGCGCCCCTCCTCATTGATATATTGCAGCCAGCCTCCGGTCTCTTTCACCAATTCCAGGAGCTTCGGATCGAAACGAACCTGATCGCCCTCCTTCTGAATGGTCCGAACCAGCTCGTACAAGCCGGCGCTGTTGAACTGCCGCATGGCTTCGATTCGGTTCAGTTGGTTAAGCGTCCAGTTCATCGCAAGGGCGGCCAGGGCGAACAGAATCAGGCCGATCGGGATCAGCCAAGCGATCAGGCGCAGGGCCAGTCTCCTCTTAACGCTCATGGACAGGCTCCTGCGCGACCAGCTTGTACCCCAGCCCCCGGACATTGACCAAGTATCGGGGCTGACTCGGGTCAGGCTCGATTCGCTCGCGGATGCGGTGAATATGCACCATGATCGTGTTATCGTCGCTCAGGCTATGCTCGCCCCACACCCGTTCGTAGAGCTCGCTTTTCGTAAACACCCGATTCGGATTTTTGCACAGAAAGAGCAAGAGCTGGAACACAAGCGAGGGACAGGCTACGAGCTTTCCGTCGACCCGAAGCTCCGCGGCGGCTTCATGAATCTGAAAGCCTCCGAAGTCAAGAGTGCCTCCGGGAGCCGGTGGCGCGGCTGCGGCGGCCTTGCCCGAACGGCGAAGCAGGGATTTGATTCGAGCCACGATCTCCAACGGATTAAACGGTTTGGTCACATAATCGTCGCCTCCGACGGCGAAGCCGGTAAGCTTGTCGAAGTCCGTTGTTCTGGCGCTAAGAAACAGAATCGGGGCATCGGTCAAACGGCGAAGGAAGGGGCAAGCCTCGATCCCGCTCATTCCCGGCAGGGCGATATCCAGCACGATGGCGTCGAAGCTTTGTCTGGCGCAGATGTCGAGCGCTTCCTCGGCTGTCTTGACCTGGGTGAGCTTGTGAAAGCCTTCCTTGCGAAGCACGGTACCCAGCAATTGGAGGATGGCCAGCTCGTCGTCGACCAGAAGAATGGAGGCTTCGTTCATAGGGTGTCGCTCCTTTGTCACGGTACGATAAGGGTAAGTTAATTTTAACACGTCTGCAGCCGGCCAGGGACGCTATCGTCTTAACGGAACCTTAATTCTCCCCGGACAAGATTAAGCTGGACGTAAGCTTCCGTTGCGAAGGACATAAGGCTGATCGTACATAATGGAAGGAGAGAACAGAGCAAAGCAAAGGATGTGGCAGAGTTGAAAAAAATGATCGTGCTGCTGACGGGATGCGCCTTGTTGGTAACCGGATGCGGGAGCGGGGATGACGGGAAGCACAACGCGTCGCCGTCGCCGTCGTCTTCGGTTGCGCCTTCCGCCGTTGCGGAGTCGCCCGAGCCGAAGAAGGAGAGCGGGGCGCGATTAAGCCCTGAGCAGGTGCCATCGGCACTGATAGAGGGACAGTTCGACAAGGTGTACGCCCAGATGAGCGAGGACTTCCACAAGGCGATTAGCGTCGAGCAGTTGCGCGAGGGTTATGTCGAGTTCAGCGCGGACGTGAAGGAGTGGAAGCGGGAGCCGCAGGCGGAGCTTGAGGGGCAGCTTTCTTACGTGTGGACCGATCCTCAAGGACGGCAGGCGTTGAGCATGACCTTCGACGATCAGGGAACGATACTCGCAATGCGCCTGCAACCTCTGAAGCAGTTTCCTGACACGGATGCCGTCAAGACCAAGAGGGCCTACGGGCTGCCCTTCAAGGGGGAATGGTTCGTCGTGTGGGGAGGAACCAACGTGCTGATGAATTATCATTACGAGCACGAAAGCCAGCGCTATGCCTACGATCTGGTCCAAGCAAAGAATGGCGCTTCGTACGAAGGAGACCCTGCCCGGAACGAAAGCTATTACGCCTACGGCCAGCCGATTCTCGCTCCGGGCGACGGCATAGTGGCGCGCGTCGTGAACGATATCAAGGACAACGTGCCGGTTGGCACGTTCAACACGGAGCATCCTGCGGGCAATGTCGTCGTCATAGACCATGGCGACGGAGAGTTCAGCTTCCTGGCCCATTTGCAGGAGGGCTCGGTCGAGGTGAAGGTCGGGGATCGAGTGTCCCAGGGCGATCCGATCGGACTATGCGGCAACTCCGGCAATTCGAGCGAGGCGCACCTGCATTTTCAGGTGTCGGATCAGCCGGACCTGTTCGAAGGCAAATCCATTCGCATCCAGTGGGAAAATGAACTTGATCCGCTGAGAGGAACGGTTGTCGACGGCGGTCAATAATCAGAGTGCAGGATAGAGAGATATGGGCAGCCCCCGCTTGCAATGAAGCGGAGGGCTGTTTCGCCGCGCCGGGAATTCTCTATCGACATAAGCGCAGCAGTGATATAATGGCAACGGATTGCAGCTGTTCACAACGAATTCGCAACAGAAAGAAGGGATTGTCATCCGTTCATGGCTTCGGGTCGCGCTGTTCCTTACGATTGCGGCGGTTCTTACGCGCTTGATTCCGTTCTCCGATTTTTTCCGCAATGTCGATACGCTGATTCATGAGCTGTTCCATGCCCTGGCCACGCTGCTGTTGTCCGGGGACGTTCTGTACGTTCATCTCTATTCGGACCAAAGCGGGCTCACCTATTCCGCTTACGCGGGAGGGTGGAAGAGCGTTCCGATCTCCTTGGCGGGCTACTTCGGCTCGGCCCTGTTCGCCGTTCTGCTATTCTATCTGCATTCTCGCAAGAAAGAGAAAGCGGGACTGATCGTCATCGCGTCAATCGCCGTGCTGGGACTTGCGCTCTTCGTCCGCAACGGCTACGGGATGGCCTGGTGCGCGGGTTTTGCGATCCTGACCATCCTGATCTGCGTGTGGTCCCGTCCGGGGCTGCTGAAGGGCTATTACTTGCTCGTTGCCTTCATTTGCCTGGTTGAATCCGTTCTAAGCGCACTTATTATTCTCTCCATGGCCTTCCAGGACCCGGCGGCTGCCGGGGATGCGGCGAATCTGGACCGGGCGACGTACATTCCCGCCGCTTTCTGGGGCTTGCTGTTCGCGCTGTTCTCCCTCGTATGCGCGAGAGCTTCGATCAAGCTGTTCTACAAACGGGGCTTCGACTGATCGGCCTCTGTCGGCAAGAGGCCATCCGGCAATTCGCCTCGGCCCGCTTTTAATGAATGGCCGCTCCCAAGCGATTGGGCGCGGCTTATTTTTTATGAGTTTACAGCGATTGTTGCTTGAAATATAATTGTCTAAGCAACTAAATAACCCGAAAGGAGCATAAATAAAGGACAAATGACGCAGCTATTTGATAAGGAACAAGCGATCGGACATATGCTGGGACTCACCTACCGCAAGCTGACGACGTTATTTCTAAGCCGAATGAAAAGCTACGAGATTACGCCGGAGCAATGGTCGGTATTGTTCCAGATTTATAAGGCGGAAGGACTGATCCAGAAGGAAATCGCCGAGCGCTCCGGCCGGGACAGGCCTACGACGACGCGAATACTGGATCATCTCGAACAAAGGCGGCTGGTGTACAGGAAGATCGGAGAGCGCGATCGGCGCTCCTTCAAGGTATATATCACGGATGAGGGCAAACGGCTGATGGAGGAAATGATTCCGGTCGAGCGCCGGTTGAACGAAGAGGTACGACAATGCGTATCGGATGAAGAATTGGATCTTCTAAGGGAGCTGCTCTCCAGAATCGGACAGCATGTACAGGACATCTCGGAACGGGAGTAGGGACAACATGAAATTGCAAACAAAAGCGCCGGAGAAGCTATGGACAAGAGCTTTTCTCGCGCTTACGGCGAGCTCGTTTTTGTTATTTCTCAATTTGCAAATGCTGCTGGCGGCGTTTCCGGCTTACGTGAAAGGCCAATATGGCGCGGACGATCTGACGCTTAGCCTGTTCACGAGCGTATTCGCGCTGGCTGCGATCTTCGCGCGGTTCATGACGGCGGGATTAATGAGGAGGATCGGCAGGGAGAAGCTCCTCTACAGCGGCTTCGCCATCGGTATTCTAATGACCGCGATCTACGTGTTGGCCCATTCGATCGAATCGCTGCTCTTGATGAGAATCGGCTTCGGGCTGGGCTTCGGAATGGCGAGCACCATTATTCCGACGCTCGTGTCGCAGTCGATTCCCGGCAACAGGGTCGGGGAAGGAATCGGGTATTTCGGGCTTTCCACCAGCCTGGCCATGTCTGTGGGACCCTTGATCGGCCTGAACGTCATGAAGGAAGCCGGCTTCGGAGCGTTAACCGTTGTCGGAACCGTTACGCTGCTGCTCGCCATACCGGTTCTGCTGCTGGCCGGAACGGCCCCGAGCGGGCGCAAGGCAGGGGGAGATTCACGTCAGGCCGCCTCCGGTCGCCGATCCTTCAACAAGCGGCTGTTATTCCCGGCATTTCTTAACGTGCTGCTGGCGATTACCTACGGAGGAGTGCTCAGCTTTATTTCCCTGTTCGGCGAATCGGTTCACCTGGAGCAGGTCGGGCTATTCTTCCTCTTCAACGTCGTGACCATTCTCATCGTACGTCCGATCTCGGGCAAATTGTTCGACCGCAAGGGACATGCCGTCGTGCTTGTTCCTGCCGCGTTCTGCATCATTGCCAGCTTGAGCGTTCTATCGCTCGCGACGACGATGCCCGTGCTGATCCTGTCGGCGTTGCTGTACGGGCTCGGCTTCGGAGCGATTCAGCCAACCCTGCAGGCCTGGCTATTGCGTTCCTCCGCAAGGGAACAGCACGGCGTCGCCAACAGTCTGTTTTACAATTCGACGGATTTGGGAGTCGCCCTGGGAGCCTTCGTCCTGGGCGTCATCTCTTCGGCATCGAATTACGCGGTTATGTACCGGTATTCCGCCGGGTTTATGGTTCTCTTCCTCGTCGCTTACACGATTGCAGAAGGCCTTCGCAGAAGGAATGAGCCCGCAACGCAAGGGTGAAGCGAAGCGGCCGCGAAGCCGATCAGTCGAAGACGCTGGCCGAAGCGGAAAGGTTTCCTGAGAAGGGATGATTTGCTACTCCCCGGATCTTGGGGCAGCCGTCCTCTCCGGTTTCAAGCCGGACGATCGTCCTTCAGGCTGGCTGCGACCACCGCTTGTCATGCTAGTCTGCATATTTGGTCAAGTCCCCTCATAGACATGAACCATGGCTTGATTAAAGTGCTGAGGGGTGGATCGCATGCGTCGTCGGATTTCATGGATCGCCGCCGTTGCAGTCGCAATGGTTGTTTTACTGGCCGGTTGCGGAAGCAAGAACGCGGATTCGATCGTGAAGGATTTGGACAAAGTCGTGGACAAAATGGAAAGCTACGAAGGCAGAGGAACGATGATCTTGCATACGGGACAGCAGCCGCTGGAGTACAAGGTGGAAGTATGGTACCAGAAGCCGGACATGTACCGGATCGCGCTGACGAACGCCAAGCGGGACATTACGCAGATCGTTCTTCGCAACACGGAAGGGGTATTCGTGCTCACCCCGCAGCTGAATAAAAGCTATCGCTTCCAGAGCGACTGGCCGGACAATCAAGGTCAGGTCTACCTCTATCAGACGCTGGCGCAAAGCATCATTATGGACAACTCGCGGCAGTTCGCGACGGACAAGGACAGCTACGTATTCGACGTCATGGCCGGCAACTACCAGAACGGCTCGTTCGCCCGGCAGAAAATCTGGCTGGCCCAGAATGACTACGCGCCCAAGCACGTCGAAGTCTCGGATGCCAACGGGAACAAGATGGTCGAGGTCATCTTCAATTCCTTCGAATTCGGCAAGAAGTTCGACAAATCCGCCTTCGATATGGATAAGAACATGGGTGTCGTTCCGAATTCGAACGCGAAGCCGTCGGAGCAGTCCCCCGAAGGCAGCCCGAGTCCCGACAGCTCGTCCGCTCCGGGCTCCGGCGCTTCACCGGAGGCTACGCCCGACGCTTCCGGGGCTCCGGACGACAAGGCTACGGGAGAAGGGACCGAGCCGCCTGCGCCGGAGCAAGCGACCTTCTCCGTGATCGAGCCGGACGCGGAGGCATTGCCGACAGGCGTAGAGTGGCAGGATACGAGCGATCTCCAGCTGGGCGATCAGCAGGGCGTCATGCTCCGGTATACCGGCAGCTACGACTTCACCCTTGTGGAGAGCGTCGCGAAAGTTAGAGCGGTCACGCTCAGCGAAGGCATCTCGCTCGATCTCGGCTTCACGCTCGGCCACTTGACGGAAGGCGCGATAACGACGCTGACCTGGAGCTACAACGGCATGGAGTTCCGTCTGAGCAGCGAGGATCTGCCGCATGACGATATGGTAAGAATCGCTCAGTCCATGGTGGATTCCTCGGGCAAATAAAATGGAACAGACCGTACATCGGCGAGACGAGTACGGATCGGGGCGAGGCGAGGGAGAGACGGACTCCTCCTCGCCCTTTGCCTGCGGCGAGCTGGCAAAGGTTGCCTTCCTGAATATCGTTGACAGTCCTTCATCCTCCCGGTAACATAAATTTATTGCAGTATTGAGCAGCAGGGTAGGTGAACGGTCCGTGGACTGTTATTATCGGGCGACCGTAGCCGAGATTTCCCTAGACGCCCTGGATCGCAACATCCTGGCGTTGCGCCGTCATCTGGCTCCCGGAACCAGAATACTGGCCTCCGTCAAGGCGAACGCATATGGGCATGGGGCAGTGGAAATCGCCAGAAGAGCGGTTTCGGTCGGCGTGGATTATTTGGGAGTCGCTTTTTTGGACGAAGCATTGCAATTACGGGCTTCGGGAATAGACGCTCCGATTCTGGTACTGGGCTATACGCCTCCAGAAGGGTACCCTCTGGCCAGAGAACGGGGCATTACGATAACGCTATATCGGGAAGAAATGCTGGAAGCGGCGGCGAGCCTCCCGGCATCGGAGAAGAAGCTGAAGGCTCATGTGAAGATCGATTCGGGCATGGGCAGGCTTGGCTTGCTGCCGGGAGGAGAAGCGGAGCGGTTTCTGGAGAAGGCCTTCGCTCTGCCGCAGTTGGATATAGAAGGTCTGTATACGCACTTCGCGTGCGCGGATGAACAGGATAAGACGTATACGATGAAGCAGGTCGAACGATTCGCGAGCGTGACGAATTACGTGCGCCGATCGGGTATGCCGATCTCGATCATACACTCGGGCAACAGCGCGACGGGCATCGATCTGCCCGAGCACACCGGCGACATGCTGCGTCTGGGCATCGGTATGTACGGCTTGTACCCAAGCGCCGAGGTGCGGGAAGAGGCCGTTCGGCTTGAACCGGTCTTAACGCTCAAAACCGCCATCACCCATGTGAAGAGCTTGCCGGCGGGAGAAGGCATCAGCTACGGAACCCGGTATTTTACGCAGGGAGAGGAAGCGATCGGCACGCTGCCGATCGGCTACGCCGACGGCTTCAGCCGCATGCTGAGCGGCAAAGCGGAAGCGCTTGTGCGCGGACGCCGCGTACCTGTGCTGGGGACGATATGCATGGATCAATGCATGATTGGTCTGAATGCCGCACAGTCGGCGGGTGCCGTCAAGATCGCGCCGGGGGAAGAGGTCGTGCTGATCGGACGTCAAGGAGAGGCTCAGATTACCGCGGAAGAAGTGGCAAGCAAGCTGGGAACGATCAATTACGAGCTCATCTGCATGCTGGCGACGAGAATTCCGAGGGTATACCGCAGCAATGGAGAGGTCGTTGCCGTCGTCAATCCGCTTCAGGGATAATTTTGGCTATTTTTTATTGTCGGAATCGGCAGGAATGTCGGGGCTTGATCGCGAATGGTAACCCCTATGCGAAAAAGCTCGGATAAGGATCCGACTGCGGGGGATCGAGTCGTATAATTCCGAACGGTCTCATGCATACTGGAAAATAGGGTGCTTGTTGGAAAATCTTTGGGGGTGTCCGTTCGGTGGCCAATTTACACAATACGAAACGCATTATGATCAGTCTTCCGGATCACTTGCTGCGCGAAGTCGACTTCGTCGTCGCCAAGGAAAATACCAACCGCAGCGAGATCATTCGTCAGGCCATGAAGCACTATCTGGTCGAACGCAAGAAGCGGTTGATTCGCGACGCGATGCAGCGCGGGTATTTGGAAATGGCCAAAATCAATCTCCATATGGCATCCGAAGCGTTTCACGCCGAAGAGGACGCCGAGAATATACTAGGTCGCCTCGTAAGCGGGGTGTAGACCTTGATCGTGAAGCGCGGAGACGTATTCTATGCGGATTTGTCGCCCGTCGTCGGCTCGGAGCAAGGCGGGGTGCGTCCCGTCCTGATTATTCAGAACGATATCGGCAACCGATTCAGCCCGACGGTGATCGTTGCGGCCATAACGGCGCAGATCCAGAAGGCAAAGCTGCCGACGCATGTAGAAATCGAAGCGAAAACCCATGGCATGGAGCGGGATTCCGTTATTTTGCTGGAGCAGATCCGTACGATCGACAAGCAGCGGCTGACCGATAAAATCACGCATTTGGACGACGACACGATGCACAAGGTGAACGACGCCTTGCAAATCAGTGTCGGATTAATTGACTTCTAATGGTAAAATTAAGACAGGCGACCTTCGGATAGAAGGCTGCCTGTCGTTTTTGTTGCGAATACCACTATACGGTGAATGGAGCGATCTACATAATGGGAACTTGGGAGCAGAAGCTTGAGAAATACGCGGAATTGATCGTTCGCGTGGGCGTTAACGTACAGAAGGGGCAAGAGGTGTTCGTGCTTGCGTCGATCGAAATCGCCGATCTTGTGCGGAAGGTCGCCGCTAAAGCTTACGAGGCTGGCGCAGGCAACGTTCACGTCGACTGGACGGATGAAGGACTGACCCGCTTGAAGTACGAGAAGGCGGCCGATGACGTATTTACGCGTTTTCCGGAATGGGAGACGGCGAAGAGAAATGAATTCGTGGCGAAGGGCGCAGCCTTCATCTCCTTCTCCTCCCCGAACCCGGATTTGCTTCAAGGTATAGAGCCTTCCCGCATCGGCAACTACCAGAAGGCGGCGGGCAATGGGCTGTCGGAGTTCAGAAGAGCCATCCAGGCGGACAAGGTTAGCTGGACGGTCGTTGCGGCGTCGACCAAGGACTGGGCCACCAAGGTATTTCCCGACAGCGCGTCGGAATCGGAGGCGGTGGATCGGCTCTGGCAAGCGATCTTCCAGGCCGTGCGTCTGGATTCCCCCGACCCGGTGAAAGCCTGGGAAGAGCATAATGCGGCGTTGGTCAAGAAAAGCGATTGGCTGAACGAGCACCGTTTCGTAAAGCTTCATTATCGCGCTCCGGGCACGGATCTCACGGTCGAGCTTCCGGCGAAGCATCTCTGGGTCGCGGCGGGCAGCACCAGCGAGAGCGGCGTGCCGTTCATGGCCAACATGCCGACGGAGGAAGTGTTTACGGTACCGCTGAAAACCGGCGTGAATGGGCACGTGTCCAGCACGAAGCCGCTCAGCCAAGGCGGAAATTTGATCGACGGCTTCAAGCTGACGTTCGAGAACGGACGCATCGTCGAGGCGGTGGCGGAGAAGGGGCAAGAGTTTCTGCGCCAGCTCATCGATTCGGACGAAGGAGCGCATTATTTGGGCGAAGTCGCGCTGGTGCCTCATGAATCGCCCATCTCGCAATCGAACATCCTGTTTCTGAATACGCTGTTCGACGAGAATGCGTCCAACCATTTGGCCATCGGCAGCGGTTACGCCTTTAACCTCGAAGGCGGAAAGCAGATGTCGCGGGAGCAATTACAGGAGCATGGCGTGAACGAAAGCATCGTACACTCCGACTTTATGATCGGCTCCGCCGAAATGGACATCGACGGCATCCGCCAGGACGGAACGGTCGTGCCGATATTCCGCAAGGGGAACTGGGCGTCCCAAGCGTAAAACGAAGCAAAGGGCCGGGGAAAGAGGAAACCAAGGCTGCGCTATACGAATAAAGCCTGCTTAGGCATTACAGCGATCTTTTCCCGGCACTCCACCGGGATAAGGTCGCTTCGTTTATTTCCGGACACGGGCCGAAGTCCGCTTCGCAATCTTCCGGCAAGCTCTTGAGCTTGCCTAAGGGCGAGAGGAAAGAGATAATAAAAGGATGCAACAAGCATGCTACGGGAGGCACGAACGATGAACGTGGGGAACGAGAGCGCAGCAAAGGATACGCAAGAGAAAATGATCAGGCAAATCGCGGCCGAGCTCGGTCTGGGCCTGGGTCAGGTCCGAACGGTGGCGGCGCTGCTGGACGACGGGAACACGATTCCCTTTATCGCCCGGTACCGCAAGGAGATGACCGGGGAGCTGGACGAGGTTCAGCTTCGCGCCATCGACGACCGGCGTACTTACCTGAAGGGGCTGGAAGACCGTAAAGGGGAAGTCATTCGCCTGATCGAGGAACAGGGCAAGCTGACCCCCGAGCTGCAAGCGGCGATCGAGAAGGCGGCGAAGCTGCAGGAGGTCGAGGATCTGTACCGGCCTTATCGGCAGAAGCGCAAGACGAGAGCGAGCGTCGCCAAGGAGCGGGGCCTGGAGCCGCTCGCGATATGGCTGCTCTCGCAGCCCAAGCAGGGGGACCTGCGCGGAGAAGCGGCCAAGTATATAGACGCGGACAAAGGCGTGGGCTCCCCCGAGGAGGCGATTCAGGGCGCGTCCGACATCGTGGCTGAAGGACTTGCCGACGATGCCGACATTCGCCGCTGGGTGCGCAGGTTCACTTGGGATCAAGGCGTGCTTGCGAGCAAGGCCAAGAACGCGGAGGCTGAATCCGTCTATGAAATGTACTATCAATATTCCGAGCCGGTGAAGCGATTGCCGCCGCACCGCGTGCTGGCGATCAACCGGGGAGAGCGGGAGGAATTCCTTTCCGCGTCGATCGAGGTGCCTGCGGACCGGATCGTCGATGAAATCAATCGCCGGACGCTGAGGGGCCCTTCCGTCGCGCGCGAGACGTTGGCTGCGGCGGCGGAAGACGCCTACAAGCGGCTGATCTCTCCGTCTATCGAACGGGAGCTTCGCGGAGAATTGACGGAGAAGGCCGAAGAGCACGCTATCGGCATCTTCTCCGAGAATCTGCGCAACCTGCTGCTGCAGCCGCCGGTCAAGGGGCGGGTCGTGCTTGGCGTCGATCCGGCTTACCGTACAGGCTGCAAGCTGGCGGTCGTAGACGATACCGGCAAGCTGCTGGAGGTCGCCGTTACCTATCCGACGCCTCCCCACAACAAGAAAGCCGAAGCGGAAGTCGTCTTCCGCCGCTTGATCAGCCAATACGGCATTCATCTGATTGTCATCGGCAACGGTACGGGCTCGCGGGAAACCGAGCAGTTCGTTGTAGACATCATCAAGTCGCTGCCGGAACGCGGCCTGCAATATTTGATCGTGAACGAGGCCGGGGCGAGCGTCTATTCGGCGTCCAAGCTGGCGGCAGAGGAGTTCCCGGCTCTGGATGTCTCGGAGCGAAGCGCGGTTTCCATCGCCCGGCGGCTGCAGGACCCGCTTGCCGAGCTGGTGAAGATCGAGCCGAAGGCCATCGGTGTCGGACAATACCAGCACGACGTGACGCAGAAGAGACTGGACGAGAGCCTGACGGGCGTCGTCGAGTCGGCGGTTAACCATGTCGGGGTCGACGTCAATACGGCGTCTCCGTCGCTGCTGTCCTACGTGTCCGGGATCAATGCCACGATGGCCCGCAACATCGTGAAGCTGCGGGAGGAGAAGGGCAAGTTCACCGAGCGCTCGCAGATTCAGAAGGTGCCGAGGCTCGGCGCCAAGACGTTCGAGCAGTGCGCGGGCTTTCTAAGAATCTCGGACGGAAGCAACCCTCTGGACAGCACGCCGATTCACCCCGAATCGTACGGCGTTGTCGGCAAGCTGTTCAAGGAGCTGGGACTGAAGCTCGAAGCGATCGGCTCGGAGGCGTTGAAGGCGAAGCTGAAGGACGTCAGTCTGGAGGACGTATCGGCTCGACTCGACGTCGGCATTCCGACGCTGCGCGACATCGTCGACAGCCTGCAGCGTCCGGGCAGGGATCCCCGCGACGAGCTGCCGCCTCCGATTTTCCATACGGACGTGCTGGACATCGAGGATTTGAAGCCGGGAATGGAGTTGAAGGGAACGGTTCGCAATGTGGTCGACTTCGGGGCTTTCGTCGATATCGGCATCAAGAACGACGGGCTCGTTCATATTTCCCAGATCAGCAACAAGTTCGTCAAGCATCCGACGGAGGTGGTCGCCGTCGGCGATACGGTTACCGTGTGGGTGCTGGGGGTCGATCTGAAGAAGGGGCGCGTAAGCCTGACGATGCGTCAGCCTTGACGAAGCCGAGGAGGCCCGGAAGATGTCCTTCCGGGCCTCTGGCGATAGAACGGTCATGATATTGCCACTTGCCCGGGGGCTTGCTTTTCGATACAATTCAACCCATTGGAGGCGATTGCATGAATTCGGAAAAATGCGAATCCTACCATCCAAAGTGGTTTGGTTTGGCGCTTCAGGCGCTTGTGATCTTGTCGAAGGAACGAGCGAGAACTTGTCCCAGCGCGGAGCTGGCTAAGTATATGCAATCGGAGGCGACGCTGCTCCGGCGTATTCTGTCCCTGCTCGTCAAGGCCGGCATCGTCGATACGCGCGAAGGGCGGGACGGCGGCTACCGGTTGAAGCGCGATCCGAGCACGCTGTCGCTGGCCGAGGTGTATTCCGCCCTGCATATCGCCGACCCGCTGTGCTCGGGCATCCGGGAGACGACCGGAACCCACGCCTTCGGCCAGGAAATGAATGCGGTTTTCCTTGAGCTGACGACCGAGATGGACAGCGCCGTAGCGCAGGTGCTGGGCAAATACACCGTCGGGCAAATCGCGGAACGGGCCCAACCCTGTCCGGGACAGGAGCGTCCTCTCACCTCTTGAGGCGTGATTAGCTATTATGCTGCTTCGACGTGTTTCCAGGTATAATTCGTCTTTTCAGCCCCGCCAGCGGCGGGGCTTTTTGGCATTTTTCCGCAGGTGTCTACGGTTGCCTATACAGTCTTCATGCAGAGGGCAGGTGGGGCGGAGCAAACCGCATGGTCTTGCTTCGCAACGGGGGAAACGCTTGCAATGTTCGGAAGCCTGGCCTATAACTTTAATAAAAGGGGGAGGAACGGTGAACCGGTACGCCAGAAGATTCAACGACATGAAGCTGCGCAATAAAATGGTGTGGTCCTATATGCTGTTTTTCATCCTGCCCTTCATGATTGTCGGCTTTTTCGTCGTGCAGGAGTTTCGGCAAACCGCGCTGGAACGCGCGACCGAGCAATCGGAGAGCACGATGGAGCGGGTCAAGAGCCGCGTTCAAGAGCTGCTGAGCGTCCCCGTGCTTCTCGCCAACCAGCTCTCCCTCGACAACGATCTGGAGGATGTCGCCACAACGCGTTATCAGAATGTGTTCCAGGTGGTAGACGCCTACTGGAACTACAAGAAGTTCAAAACCTTCCTCGACTTCAACACCGAAGTGACCCGGTTCAAGGTGTATGCGGACAATCCGACGCTCATCGACAACTGGGAGTTTACGCCAATGGATGAGCAGACCCGGACAACGTTCTGGTACAGCTCGGCGATCGAGCAGACAGGGCGTCTCGGCTGGTATTACTTCCAGAGCGTCTCCCGCTCGTCCGATAGCATGCTGAGTCTTGTCCGCAGCATTTATTTTCCCGAAAGCCGCTCGGTTGGCCTGCTGCAGATCGACGTCAATACGAGTGAATTGAGCGGATTTCTAAGACAGGAAGAGCCTGAGATCGCGCTCGCCGACGAGATGGGCGTTGTCGTCGCCTCCAATCGTCCGGAGATGATCGGCAAGGCGCTGGGCAAATCGGCGTGGGGGGAGTCTGTCGCAGGGCTCGGTCCCGGCAAGTACGAGCTATCCGCGGGCGGAGTCGTGTCCAAGGTTACCGTGGAGAACGTGCGGCCGGAGAACAGCTACAACGGGCTGAAGATCGTGTCTGTTTTTCCGGTCGAGAGCATTATGAAGGAAGCGAACCGGATTACGTCGGTCGGCTTTCAAATTCTCGTCGTGGCGTTCCTGCTGGCGCTGCTGCTGATCTATTCGATATGCACCGTTCTGACGAAGCGCCTCCTGAAATTCAACAAGCAGATCAGCAAGGTGTCGATGGGCAATTTCAATTCGGAGCTGATCGTGGACGGGAATGACGAGATCGGGCAGATCAAGCGCCAGTTCAACCAAATGGTCGGCAGCATCCGGGAGTTGATGGAGGAGGTGCAAGCCTCGTCGGAGCTTACCCGCAATATGGAGCGGAAGCAGAACGAGATTCAACTGAAGATGCTGGCCAGTCAGATCAATCCGCATTTCCTGTACAATGCGTTGGAGTCGATTCGGATGAAGGCGCACTTGAAGGGAGAGAAGGAAATTTCCCAGACGGTGAAAATGTTGGGCAAGCTGATGCGGAAAAACCTGGAGCTGACCGGGAAGGAAATTCCGCTGCTTGAGGAATTCGATATTATCCGTTGTTATCTGGAGATTCAGAAATTTCGCCACGAGGACCGGATTTCATACGAGCTGCATCTCGATCCGGCGGCGGAGAAAGCGGCCATCATGCCAATGCTGATCCAGCCGCTCGTGGAAAACTCGGTCGTGCACGGACTGGAGAAGTCGGTCGGCGGAGGCGCCGTCGCGGTCAGGGCTTGGGTGGAGGACGGCATGCTGAACGTTGGCGTCGAAGACAACGGAATCGGCATGACGGAGGCCAAGCTTGAAGCAGTGCTTCGCTCGCTGTCGGAGCAAGATGCGGACCGAATCGGGCTGCACAACATACAGCAGAGGCTGCTCATGACCTATGGGAAGACAGCGGGCTTGAAGATGGAGAGCGAGCCGGGCAAGGGCACTCGGATGTCGTTCCAAATTCCCGCGGAAGGAGCATAAAACGATGTACAGCGTATTGATCGTGGACGACGAGCCGTTGATTCGGGAAGGGCTTCGCACAATCGTCGATTGGGAGGAGGAGGGCTTTCGAGTCGTCGATGTCGCATCCGATGCAGCGGAAGCGCTGCGCAAGCTTCCTCTTCTGGAGCCCCGGCTGGTGATCGTCGACATTCGCATGCCGGGAATGGACGGCCTTGAGCTGCTGCGAACGATTCAAGAGCAGTATCGTCCTTGTCCGCGCTTCCTGATCCTGAGCGGGTACGCGGATTTCGAATATGCGCGCACGGCGCTGCAGCTGAGGGTTGACGGCTATTTGCTTAAGCCGATCGACGAGGACGAGCTTGTTCGCTATTTGCGGCGTGTCAAGGAGGAGCTGGAGGCAATCGACCGCGAGGAAGCCGAGGAGCGGAATCTGGAAGGCCGAATTCTGAAGCTGTTGTCGGGGGAAGAGGCGTCGCTTGGGGGAACGAAGGAATGGATTGCGATGGCTTACGAGATCGCGCTTATCAAGCTTCAGAGCCGCGAAGAGATCGAGGCCGCCACGGTCGCCCGGATCAAGCGGCTGCTGGCGGAGCGCTTCGAGCGCGTCGGCAGAGGAGCCGTATTCTCCTCCGGCGCCTATCTCGGCCTGCTTCTGAAGGAGACGGGGTCTTCCCTGTCCGGGCGCGAAGATGCCTATCGGCTGATCGCCGAGGCCTGCGGGGAATGCGGGCTCGATTTCGTCTCGGTCGCAGGCGGAGCCGTCCCGGATCAGGCGTCGCTGAGACGTTCTTACGAACGGGCGCGTGCTCTGATGAAGCATCATTTTCTATACGCGGGAGAGAGAATGCACCTCGCGGAGCCCGAAACGCCGGACGAAGCGGAGGATGCGGAAACCGGCTCGGCAGAGGACAGGCTGTTCCTTGCGCTGGACGCCGCGAATCCGGCTGCCGTCGAGGCCGTCCTCCGGCGGATGGGCGCAGGCTGGCTGGCCGCCGGAGCGTCCGAGCAGGAGCTCAAGGCGGGCTTTGTCGCCAGCATGTCCGCTGCGATCTCCAAGCTGTCGTTGAAGAGGCCGGAGCTGCGGGAGCAGCTGCAGACGCTCAATGCCAGAACGGCCTCGTTATACGGAGAATATCGCTACGGACAGCTGCTGGAACGGCTGGTCTCGATCGGCAAGGATATCTCCAATCGGCTAAGCGAGGATAACGGGGGGCCGGACAAGCAGGTTCGGAAAATGATCGAGCTTATTCACCGCAACAGCTCCGATTCGCTCAAGCTGGAGGCGTTGGCCGAAGCGCTGGGCTACAGCAGCTCCTACCTGGGCAAGCTGTTCAAAAGCGCGACCGGCGAGAACTTCAACACCTATCTGGATAAGGTCAGAATCGGGAAGGCGAAGGAGCTGCTCCGCCAAGGCAAAAAGGTGTACGAGGTGGCGGAGCAGGTCGGCTATACGAACGTGGACTATTTTCATGCCAAATTTCGCAAGTACGTCGGCTCGTCCCCCATTTCCTTCCGGAAAAAGGGCGAGGGAGAGGATACAACCGAATAAAGCCGGATCGGGATTGTCCGATCGGCGCTGCCGTTTCCCAAGACTTTGCGGGAACGGCCTTTTTTTTAACGATACAGACCTTATAAGTTTCACGCTTATTCATCCCTGTATCGTCTCCGCAAAGCTTCTTCGGCTCGCATAGGACGCCGAAGACGTTTTTGCTTGTATCCGATTTTTATATGATTATTGCGCGAATCCTGCGTGTAGCGAAAAGAATGCGTTTTCATTATCATAAATTCATACAGCAGGGAGGGGTATTCATGAAAGCGATACCGGAGAGCGGCGCCCCGTCGGTCGGAAGACCGGCGCCGTCGAAGACGGTTCTTTTTATCAAGCGGGCGTTACAAAACCGGTACTTGTATCTGATGTCGTTGCCGTTCGTCGTGTGGGCGTTCGTCTTTACTTACTACCCCTTGTGGGGCTGGCTGATGGCCTTTCAGAAGTACAAGCCGAAGCTGTCGGTATGGGAGCGGGAGTGGGTCGGGTTCGATAACTTCCGGCTGCTCTTCCAGGACGAGACGTTCTATATGGTCATGCGCAATACGCTCGCGATGAGCTTCATGTCGCTGATCGCAGGCTTCACGATTCCGATCGTCTTCGCGCTGCTGCTCAACGAAGTGAAAAATATGGCGTTCAAGAAAACGGCGCAGACGATTTCCTATTTGCCCCACTTCGTCTCCTGGGCGGTCGTGGCCGGCATTGTGTCCAAGATGCTGTCCACCGACAATGGCGCGGTCAACGACTTCCTGATGTGGCTCGGTCTTCTGGACGAACCCGTGCAGTGGCTGGCGAAAGGACATTATTTCTGGGGTATCGTCACGCTGTCCGACGTCTGGAAGGAAACGGGCTGGAACGCGATTATCTACCTGGCGGCCATGGCCGGCATCGCGCCGGAGCTGTACGAGGCGGCCAAGGTGGACGGAGCGAGCCGCCTACGGCAGATGTGGCACATTACACTGCCCGGCATCCGCCCGACGATCATCATTCTCATGATTCTGTCGATCGGCAATCTGATCAATATCGGGTTCGAAAAGCAATTTTTGCTCGGCAACAATCTCGTCTCCGATTTCTCGAAGGTGCTCGACCTGTACGCTCTGGAATACGGAATCAAGATTAACCGGATTTCCTTCGCGACGGCGATCAACATGTTCAACTCGGTCGTTGCCGTCATCTTGCTCTTCACGGCGAACGGATTGTTCAAGCGTTTCACGAAAGAAAGCGTATTCTAGGAGGGAACTGGCATGTCGGCTCGCAGCATTCGCAGAGGCGCCCCCTGGTCCGACCGGGCTGTCGACGTTCTCATCTATGCGATACTTATCGTCACATCAATCGTTACGCTCTACCCGTTTCTCAACGTGCTGGCGATATCGCTGAACGATTCCACCGACAGCGTGCGGGGCGGAATTACGATCTTTCCCCGTGAGTTCACGCTGGAAAACTACAAAGTGATTTTCAACTACGACACGATTGCGACAGGGTTCAGAAATTCGCTGCTGCGCACGCTTGCAGGCACTGTGATGGGGTTAATCAGCGCGTCGATGATCGCTTATACGCTGGCGCGGCGCGACTTTCAAGGACGCAGGTTCGTATCCGCCTACCTGGCCGTGACGATGTATGTGACCGCCGGATTGATACCGTTCTATATTCTGATTAGAGATCTGAACATGATGAACACGTTCGCGGTTTACGTTCTTCCCGGCATCGTCAGCGCGTTTAATGTGTTCGTCGTCCGGTCGTTCATGGACGGCATCCCGTACGAGGTGCAGGAATCGGCGAAAATCGACGGGGCCAACGATTTCACGATATACTGGCGGATTATCCTGCCAATGACCAAGCCCGCCCTGGCGACGATCGGCTTGTTCCTCGCAGTCGGCCAATGGAACACCTGGTTCGATACCTATCTCTATAACGGCTCAAGCGAGCATTTGACGACCTTGCAGTATGAGCTTGTCAAAGTGCTTCAGAGTACGACGAACAATTCGGGAGATTACCGCTCGCAAAACTTCATTCAGTCAATGTCAACCGTATCGCCGGATTCCGTCAAGATGGCGATCACGATTTTCGTCTCGGTGCCGATTCTGCTCGTATATCCGTTTCTGCAGCGGTACTTCGTCAAGGGCTTGACGCTCGGCTCCGTCAAAGGCTGATCGCTTCGCGCGACGGCTTATGCGGGTCCGGCTTTGTAACCGGTATCAGCGGGCATGCCCGTTATACGTATATTGCAATCGCACATTATTGAGGAGGGTACCACATGGCAACAAAGAGAAAATGGCCGAGCCTGATTCTGAGCGCCGCGCTTCTTGGCAGCCTGTTAACCGCATGCGGCAGCAACAACGACAAAGGCTCGTCCAGCCCGAACGCTTCCCCGAGCGCTTCCCCGAGCGCCTCGAGCTCGGCGTCCGCATCCCCGTCCGAGGAGAAGTTTGAACCTCTGTCGCTTAGCTTCTACAGCGAAGACGTCAACGCGAACTGGGGAAATAATCAGGATGACATCGGCAATGTGCTCCGAGAAAAAACCGGGATTTCGCTCAACGCAGAATTCGCGGTAGGCGACGCTGTCCAGAAATCCGCTCTCATCGCTTCAAGCGGCGAATACCCCGATCTGATTAGCGCGAAGAATAGCATCAGCAAATTCGTCGACGCGGGCGCCGTGCTTGATCTGACGGACTTGATCGAGCAGCACGCTCCGAATCTGAAGAAGCTGTTCGAAGGCCAAATGAACCGCCTGAAATACAGCGAGTCAGATCAATCGATCTACGTTATTCCTTCGTACGATGGTATCAACCATCGCGTCTTTGAAGCCGTCGGGGGCTTCCAGCTGCAGCACCGCGTCGTTAAGGAGCTCGGCTATCCTACGATCCGTACGGTCAAGGATTTTGAAAATGCGATCAAAGGCTATCTGGAGAAGCATCCGAAGGACGAGAACGGGAATCCGAACGTCGGGCTCTCCCTTATTGCCGACGACTGGCGGATGTACATCGGCGTCACGAATCCGGCCTTTGCGGTAACCGGCGGTTCCGACGATGGAGAATACTATGTGGACATCGACACGAACGAAGTGACCTATCACTTCCGTCGTCCGGTAGAAAAGGAATATTTCCGCTGGCTGAATCATATGAACGCAGAAGGATTGCTGGACAAAGAGTCGTTCGTACAGAAATACGACCAGTACAAGGCGAAGATTGCGACAGGCCGAGTACTCGGCTTGATCGACCAGAAGTGGAGCTTCGACGACGGTCAGAAAGCGTTGAAAACGGCAGGCAAGTTCGATCAGGCGTACGGCCATTATCCAGTCACGCTCACAGAAGAATATAAGCATACAGCGTTCTGGCCGACGGGATTCACGGGCGGCTCCGGCGTTGCCATCTCCGTCAACAATCCGGACCCGGTTCGCACGATCAAGTTCTTGGACTACCTCGCTTCGGAAGAAGGCCAGGTGCTCGTGAATTGGGGCATCGAGGGCAAGCATTACAACGTCGAAAACGGCAAACGCGTCATTCCGGCGGAAGTGAACGATCGCAAGGTCAACGATGCCATCAACTTCCAGAAGGAATCGGGCATCGGCAGCTATAACCTGCTCAGCGCCCACTACGGCGATGGCGTTCAAGATGCTTCAGGCAACTACTTCTCGACAAGATTCCCGGAACAGCTGATCAACGATTACAGCGATGTGGAGAAGGAAGTTCTTGCCGCTTACGGGGGAACCATCTGGAAGGATCTATTCCCGAAAGAAGAGGAATTCAAAATGAAGCCATGGGGAGCCCTGTGGAACATTCCGATTCCGAGCGAAAGCGATCTCGTCGTTCTCGAGGAGAAGCTTAAGAACATTACCTGGAAGCGGATTCCCGAAGCGATTCTTGCCAAACCGGACCAATTCGATGCCATCTGGGACAAATACATGAAGGAAATCGAATCGGCAGGCGTCGAGAAGGCGGAAGAGCTGCGCCAGCAACTATTGAACGAGCGCCTTGCCCTGTGGGGCAACTGATTCCCATTCGGATAAGACATACAAACCGGGGAGCGGATTTGATCCGTCTCGCCCGGTTTGTTCGGTTTCCGGGTACGGATATTGACATTGCCGATGCGCGGCACTATACTGTGCTATATCCGAAACAGTTAACGAATCCCCCTTCACTGCCGAAATCAGTGAATGATGTCGGCGATAACTGTGGCATATTATACTCAGTTAATGATTTTTCAATGAATAAGGAGGCATTCCCATGTCAACTGTGCAGGCTAACCCCCAAACCGCGCAATCCCAAAGCTATTCCGAGGTCGTATTAGGACGTCGCTCGGTGCGCCACTACGATCCGACGTTCAAGATCTCCAAGGAAGAGATGACCGAATTACTGCAGGAAGCGCTTCGCGCGCCATCCTCCTCTAATCTTCAGCCTTGGCGTCTGCTCGTCATCGATTCCCAGCCCTTGAAGGAAAAGCTACTGCCGATTGCGAACAACCAGCGTCAAGTCGTGGACGCATCGGCCGTTATTGCCGTGCTTGGCGACCTGGAAAGCTACAAGCTGGCGGAGAAAATCTACTCCGGCGCATTCGAAGCCGGATACATGTCGGAAGAAACCAAAAATGCGTTCGTGACCAACTCGACGAATCTCTATTCCAGCCTTCCGCCGGAAATTGCCCGCAAGATCGTCCACACCGACGGCGGAATTCTCTCTATGCAACTGATGCTGTCGGCTAAGGCAAGAGGATACGATACGGTGCCGATGGGCGGCTACAACGCGGCCAAGTTCATGGAAGCCTTCGGCATTGAAGAACGTTATGTTCCGATTATGCTGATTGCGATCGGCAAAGCCGCTCAGGAAGGCCATCCGTCTACCCGGCTTTCCGTAGAGGACGTAGTCAGATGGAATGAATTTGATTTGTAAGCTCCCGCTCCTTGGCAGGAAAAAGAGGATCTCGTCGTTTCGCCGGTTACGGCGGGCGAGAGATCCTCTTTGGCTTAACGTTAAGGGTGGGTGAACCCAGCAGTATCTTTGGTTTCCTTAGTTTTCTCGGGTTTGGTGCGGTAATAAAACCAGCAATCGTTCAACAGACGAATTTGCCTGCGGTCCTTCTTCTGAAAAGCGGACATTAATTGATTGCAGAGCCATTGAGGCATCGAAATCGTCCTCCTCCCCTCGCATGCTGTATTGCTAGCATATGGGGTTGGGCGGATGACCGTGCAGGTCCGCATCGGATTGCTTCTTACAGCAGGTCCTCTTCTTCGTACCACTGCTCCAATTGCGCCTGCAAGGCGCGGATTTCGGTCAACAGCGCGATTAGAGGGTACGCCCCCTCGCGAACCGAAGCGAACGTCCGCTCAAGCTCGTTCACGTAATCAAGGCCTCCGATCGGAGACAGGCTCTCGTCATGCAGATCCAGGTTGCAGAACTCCGCGATTACGCGGGGAAGCTTCGGCACGTTATCGGCAGTCAGCTTGGACAGCTCTTTATGAAGGCGCAGGTTCAGCGCGCTTAACTGATAAGCATGGGAGGCGGGCATCTGAACGAACTCCAGAGCTCCTTGCTCCTGCTGAAACAGCACGTAAGACATTTCGGACATTTAACGCAGTCTCCCCTCGACCATTTCTACTTGACAGTGTAGCCCAACCGAAGGCTACAATTCAAGTAGTTCAAGCCGCAGACAAGCGCGCGGGCGCTTCGCCCGAAGGGAGGGAACACGATGAACGATCAGGAGCTGCAACGATGGGTCGAGCAAGTTTCCCTCGATCATTTCGGCTGGCCGTTCCGGCATAAAGCTACGTTTAACGCTCGTCTCCGCTCGACCGGAGGGCGTTATTTTACGAAGAGCCATAATATCGAAATCAGTCCGCATCAATTGGAGGTTCATGGCGCGGAGGAGACGGAAGCGATCATCAAGCATGAGCTTTGCCACTATCATCTGCATTTGCAGCGTCGGGGATACCAGCATCGGGATGCCGATTTTAAGCAATTGCTCCTTCAAGTAGGGGCAACGAGGCATTGCAAGCCTCTTCCCGGGGCGACGAGACGCTTGCCGGTCAAATATTTGCTTGTCTGTCAGGCTTGCGGCATGAGCTATCCTCGCAAACGCCGCATCGACCCGCGGAAATATGCCTGCGGACGTTGCCGCGGTCGGCTCAAGCTGTTTCAGGCGCAGCCTGAGCCGACAAGCGGGGAGGAACAGTCATCCGCCTTAAACCGCTGAATCGGTCTTCAGCGACGCCGGCAACGCAGAATTCGGAGAACCGCCCTCGGACTTAGTCTGGCTCTTAACGAACAGGGCAATACCAAGGAAGGCGATTGCCATCATAGCGGCCCCTGCTGCAAGGCTGGGCACGACATGGCTGGCAAAGTCTTGAGGCGAGCGAATAGGGTCTCCCGACTGGAAGATCAGGCCGCTGATCGCGATGCCGAATACTCCCCCCAGCTCGCGAGTGGCGTTGCCCATGCCGCTCGCTTCCCCGGCAGCATCCTCGGGTACGGACGTGATTAATCCATGGGAAAGCGGCGTAAAGCTCAGCCCCATCCCGGTACCCGCGAGCATCATCGGCCCAACGATATAGACGAACGGAAAATCGAATCCTTGCGTATGAATAATCAAGGCAAACCAAGCGAGAGCCGCCGTCTGGAACAGCAGACCGGCAAGCAGAACGTTGCGGTTGCCCAAGCGGCTGATGGCCAGACCGGCAAGAGGAGCCGCGATCATAGTCATCGTCGTCCAAGCCATTTCCTTGACGCCTGCCTGCAAAGGAGTATTGCCTTGCGCTTGCTGCAGGAACAGCGTTAACAGGAAGATAACGCCGAATACCCCTGCGTTCATCCAGAACCCCGCGAACGTATAGAAGCTGTAGGCGCGGCTGCGGAATAGCTCGAAGCGAACGAACGGGTTCCGACGCGATCTCTCCCAGTAATAGAAGCCAACCAGCAGGACAGCTCCCAGTCCTAACGCGCCCAGGACGACAGAAGAACCCCAGCCTTCCGAATTTCCCCGTTCCAAGCCGAAGATCAGGCTGAACAGCCCTGAGGTCAGCAACACGACGCCAAGCGGGTCCAGAGGCTTGCGGATGCCTCGGGATTCCCCGAGCCACTTGAGTCCGAGCAAGAAGGCCAGAATGCCGACAGGGACGTTTACATAGAAAATAACCTGCCAAGGCGCCCCCTCCATAATCAGTCCTCCGACCAGCGGTCCGACGCTTAGACCGAGACCCGATATTCCCGACCATAATCCAATGGCGGCAGCCCGCCTCTCGGGCGGAAATGCGTTGTTGACGAGCGTTAAGCTAAGAGGCACGATTGCAGCTCCCCCGACGCCCTGAAGGGCTCTGGACAGGATCAGAGCAAGCGAGGTTTCGCTGAGGCCCGAGAGCAAGGAGCCAAGCGTGAAGAGGACAACCCCGGCCAGAAATACTTTTTTCCTCCCAATGGAATCCCCAAGCACGCTGAAGGGGATGAGCAATACGGCGAAGGCCAGCGTATAGGCGTTCATGAACCATTCCAGATCGGATAGCGTGGCTCCAAGATCCTGCTGGATAGAAGGCAAGGCAACCCCCAGCACCAAATTATCGAGCATGGCCATGAACAGAGCGATGCAAGTTACGAACAAGAGTCGAATGCGAGCGGCTGTAAACATAGAAACCTCTCCTTTTATTTATTGATAAATAAATATATGTCAAAGGTTAACTCCGATTACTCGGAGTCGTACCAGGGCGATAATTTCGGCATTTCCAGCACCTCGGACAGGGTAATGATCATTCCGCAAGAGATGAAGAAGCTTGCCTCCTCGCCGGCCTTTGGGACGCCCGCGGCTGCAAATCGCGCTTTGACCGTTTCGTAGATTAAGGAAAAACCGTTTTGCACGAATTGTCTTACACCCGGCTCAGGCGTCGTAAAGCATTGCATCAGCAGCAGAATTTCGTTCCTGTAGGAATCCATCAAGGTGTTGAATGCTTCTGCCATGCGATGAACAATGACATCCGGGGGAGCCTCGACAGCGGAAAACGCCCGCAGCAGCCGTTCGTATGCCCGCTCCAGAACCGCCAGGTACAATTGCTCCTTGGTCTTGAAGAAGTGGAACACATAAGGCTGGGTCACGCCGACCGCTTCGGCAACATGAGCGGTTGTGGTCTTATAGAAGCCCTGAGACGCAAACAAAATGACGGCGCTGTTCAAGATTTGTTCTTTGCGGTTAGCTGCGATTTCTTCTTTTGGGCTCATCGTGTTGCAGCGTCCTCCTTACTGCCCTGCTTGATCACAGAGAGGAATGATTGGGTTGAAATGAGAATTGATTTATCACTCAATAAATTACTTGAAACGTGTAAAAGTGTCAACCTTATGTTGGATAAAATCGTTGCGCTGCAGCCCCGAAAAAATTGTGTGGAAAAAATTCCGCAGAACGCTTGACTTAACAGCAAGCTCATGATAAATTATTACTTGTCGCTTTTGAAACTTTCCCTGATAGCTCAGTTGGTAGAGCACTCGACTGTTAATCGAGTTGTCACAGGTTCGAGTCCTGTTCGGGGAGCCATGGGGAGATACCCAAGTGGCTATAAGGGGCTCCTCTGCTAAGGGAGTAGACGTGTCATGCGTGCGAGGGTTCGAATCCCTCTCTCCCCGCCACAATGGATTCTTAAGACGACTTGAGGGAGCCCTCGTCCTAGACGTTGGGCTCTTTTTGATGTTTGGCAGGGATACAGAAGAACGGGCAATTCCGGCCGCTCCAAAACAGGGCACATGCGCCTCGAAAAAAAATCTACAACTTGGTCAAAAAAGTGCTTGCTATCCGCATAGGGTTCAGATATAATCATATTTGTCGTCTGAAGCGGGTAACGCCTTAAAGCGCCAAAACAATGGCTAAGATGGCCCCTTGGTCAAGCGGTTAAGACACCTCCCTTTCACGGAGGTAACAGGGGTTCGAATCCCCTAGGGGTCACCATGAGAGCCATTAGCTCAGTTGGTAGAGCACCTGACTTTTAATCAGGGTGTCGTAGGTTCGAGTCCTACATGGCTCACCAGTTATTTGTTCGGTGAGGCAATAGGGTACCGATCGGACGACATCACATACTATGCGGTCGTGGCGGAATGGCAGACGCACCAGCTTGAGGGGCTGGCGGGAGCAATCTCGTGGAGGTTCGAGTCCTCTCGACCGCACCATACTTAAGATGACGAAATCCCTTGATATATAAGGGATTTTTTTATTTGTGTAGGTACGATGAGGGAACGAATGATGGAGAATGTTCGTTCGTATTTGGGGCCGTGAGAGCGAGCTTATAGCCCTGGCTTGCCTTCGGATGAGAGATAGGGGATAGAGCCGATCTATCCCTGCACTAACGACTCATTTATTGATAGGACTGAAACGCCTCCCACTTTAAGGCGAGTATTTAATCTAGTGGGTACAATATATCATAAACACCCATAAATATTAAAACTATGCCACCCGTAATTTGACTAAGCTTAATTGATTTACGCATCGACGGGTTTGTGGGCTGATTTTTGGATAAAGTTTTTGACCGGGGAGATAGCCACACATACAGGAAGACTAAAGCAGCAAAAATAAAGCAAAATATAGACCTGCCGGGAATAATCATGTGATCCTCCTAGTTGTAAGTGGTTGTTAATATTTTACACGTTACTAGGTTAATCGACAATAAGCCGTTTTTAGAAGGAGATTTTGTCACGTGCGCATAAGCCAGCGGTTGCTTAAAACAATAGCTTCAATGATCAGGTAGACGATTGTAACCAGCATTAGGTATCCGACCTGTAGGATATCGACCGCAACGCCATTTCCTTCATTTTCCTTTTAACCCTTAAGTATAATGTCGAATGCTGTAAAGAATAAGACTGCAAATTCCTGATTCTTCCTTGTATGATAGTGGAAATAAACAACTAGGAGGAATTCGCTTGAAGAAGGTTTTTGGATTTATTTTTAGTTTGTCTCTGTTATTTGCATTGTTCATACCCGCGTCGTCAGTTAGTGCTTATACGGGTGGCCTAACGAACGGGAAACTTTGGAATATTGGATCAGATTCCAATTCAGTTAGTTCAACAACGCCGCTGGTAACTGACAATGATGAATTAACGTATTACAGTCTGCCAGCGTCGTCCCAATCTCAATCCATCAATGATACATTGTGGATTAGCTTTGATCATCCGGTTGACATTACAAGCTATAAAATAAAAGCAGAGTCTACAACAAGCCCAACTCAGGTTTACTTTATCGATGTGTATGGACAGGCTACTTATTTCACACCGGATGTTAGCGGTACGCTTAAGACGATCAACAAAAACAAGATAAGTAAGATATCTTTCCAACAAGGTTCTGGAAATACAAAAAAGATTTACGAGCTTGACTTCTTTGGGAATGAATCTACATTTGATACACCCACATTGACTGGAGCCTTAAATGGTTCTGCTGCCGAGCTAAGCTGGAATAACGTATTGGGAGCTCCCGCATACTCTGTTAAACGATCTACGACACCTGGGGGCCCTTATCAAACAATTGCTACAGTAACCGGTATTACTTATGCAGATTCTACGGTCGAAGTCGGACAAACCTATTACTATGTTGTCACAACGGTAAACGGTACAGCAGAAAGCGTAAATTCAAACGAAGTATCGGTCAGTGTTGTAGATCCTTTGGTACCAACGTTAAACGTAGTAATCGATAAAGAGAAAATCAAGGTCGGAGAGCAGTTCACATCCGACATTGTCCTTCAGAACGTAAGCAATATTTATGCCGAGGACTTCAAGATTAATTATGACAGCAATCTGTTGAATTACGTTGGCTTCGAGGAAATTCCAGGCTACAAAGTGTACAACCAACCGACGGACGAGGACGGAAAGCTGCGCTTTATTATCGCGAGTCAAGGCGAGCAATATGGGATTAACGGCGAGCAAGTGATTTTGAAGCTAAAGTTCACGGGCAAAGAGACAGGAATCGCCAAGGTTGATGCACTGGAGTGCAGAATTGCGGATACCGAATCGGAGTACGACTTGGGAGAAGAATCCTGCACGGAGGATACGATCGAAATAGAAGGCGTTAAGGATGTAAACAGAACCGGTGAATATACGCTTGTTGATTTAGCGATTGATGGATTTTACTATGGCAAAACGGCTGACCAAACAGACCACACGAAACATGATGCCGACCAAGCCGGCGACACGAACATCAATGACGATGATTTAGTGTATATCGTTAGCGAAATCTTAAAGAATCCAAACTATCCGTTGAATGCATAACAAATCAGCCCGGGGGCATAGGCTCTCGGGCTGTTTATTATTTTGGTTACTGCATGGAGAACAGTTAAAATGTATCCCTGGAGAGTGGGCTTGCCCCGCTCCTTTCTTCGGTTGCGAATCAAAGTTCTACCGAGGAGACGCCAAACGTCAGCTGCATCGGGAAATTGAGTTCACGCGGGGGATCCACCGCTTGCAATCGGTGGTGATCGTGGATGAAGCGATCGACGAGATTTATCGTTTCGCGAGTGGTTCCGCTCGAATGATCAACAAGGTTTGTACACACGGTCTGCTGTACGGTGCACAGAATACACATCGGATCATCGACGATCATATGACAAACGCGTTGTCGGGGAGAGAATTGTCATAATTCTCCCTGCTTTTTTTCAGAATGCGGTCAGCTTATCCGACAAATACTGGACAGCCGATGCCGTCAACTTATGGACATTATGCGTTAGCAGTAACACGTTGTATATTGGGTTTCAAAAGGATATTAACACCATTTATTTAGCATCCCCTGGAGCGGGTTAGTCCGCTTCAGGGGATGCTTTGTCACTTTGTTGAAACAAACATCTTACTCGGAAAGACGCAACAGCTCCGATAACATAAATAGCATTTTTACCGTTTCAGCCCTCGTAGCGTTATTGTCCGGGCGGAATGTTCCGTCTTCATAGCCGCTAACGATTTTATAGCCGGCTATTGCTTTAACCGCTGACTGCGCCCAAGCAGGAATGCTCGCCTGATCCGAAAAGGCAACCTTGTCTGCACTCTTGCCAATCAGCTGCTTTTCCAACATTTTAGAGAGAATGACAGCCAGCTCCGCACGGGTTATCGATTGATTCGGCTTGAACCAAAGCTTGCCCTGCTTTTTATAGCCTTGGATGATTCCTGCCTCAACTGCCGAATCGACTGCGCCCTTCGCCCAGGCCGGAATCGAATCGTTATCTGCGAAAGCGGCGGGAGCTGCAGCAGGCTTTAATGCTAGCAGATCGACTGCCATTTTCACAAACTCAGCCCGGGTCACTTGTTGATCGGGACGGAACGTTTGATCTTCAAAGCCGCGAACGACACCCATGCCGATCAGACGATCTGCATACGCCTCTACCCAATGACCTTTCAAATCGGCAAACTCGATTATGCTAGATGCAAATATGGCGAACTTGCCGAAATAGCTGACTTCGACGGCAATTGTACCGTCTCCTTTCACCTTGCCTCCTAAGTATATCCAACGAGCCTGGGTTTCGTTGTAGTAATACACGGCCGGCTTGGACCCTGCCGCCACTTGCTGCGGATTATAGCTGAAACCAAGCGTTACCGGTCGATTGAATGTTTTGCCCGTACTGCTGGTGAACTCCACGATGTTGCTGCTGAGCCTTTCCAAACCTGTTGCTAGAGGCGCGCGATGTGCCGGAAGTTTGGCTACTTTTACTTTCCCGTCTGCAGGTAAGGCGCCCGGAGCTATTTGTACGGAAGCGACTCCATCAAAGATGACGCTTCCTCCTTCTGCGGCAACGATATCCTTCTCGACACTTTCTTTCTCTTGAGGGGCAGTAAGACTGCTGCTAGGAGATGTTGTACCCGCTCCTTGCTGATCCGCTGTTACCGTGACGCTTACCCTGTCGCTGTAGACGCTGTTCGTGACCGTAATCACCGCTTGGCCTGCCCGCTTGGCCTCAATCAATCCGTCCGGCTTGACGATCGCTATATTCCCATCGCTGCTGCTGTACGTCGTGCCGGAGCTTGCCGTCGTTACGTCCTGTGCCGTCTGATCCGATAAGCTCGCCGTCACCTGCAACTGCTTGCTGACGCTGCTTCCCAGCTTCAGCTCCACGGTATTCGGCGATGCGGCTATTCCCGTCGTCGTTGCAAAATTGAGTTTTTCCGTCGCTCCTTTATCGCTGTACCATGTAGGATACACGCTGAACGAATACTCTCCGACAGCCGGATTGGTCAGTCCTGCATTCCCGGCAATCGTAATGGAAACCGCATCCAATAAGCGCAAATCCATAGGGACTCCTACGCTGAGTTTACGCAGGAAACGATCATACGCAACACCACTCGCCTGCACCCCATTGACCGTAACGGAGCTTGCTTGTATATCCGGCGGGACTGTGATTCCCTGCGGAAATAGGAGATTGAAATCGTCGCCTGCGGCTAACGGTTCGTTCGTCTGGAAAGCAAACGTATAGGATACGTTCTGTGCGCCTGCAACTCTAGTGCTGGCATTCATATTGAAATTTTGAATTTGAGGCGGAGCAACTAATAGCGTCACGCTTGCAGGTATGACCTGCTGCGAAGTGGATACTTGAAATTCGTATTCTCCATAGCCTTGTACGATCGTTTTCGGAATATTGAATATGAGATGATAGTCGGGATCGACGTAATATTCCGGGGGAGGGACGAATTGCAGCTTGTTGTCTGCGATGCGGGTTACGGAAGCCGCAGCGGAGACGGTATGCTCCTGATCATCCGACGCCCATTCCAAGATGATATCTGCTGCGGAAATGCCCGGTTCGCTCAATACCGTACCGGGAGCGCTGGATACGGTAACCGTATCTCCCGCCTTCAGTATCGTAGGTGCGGTAAACATAAAGCGCAAATGGGTATCGTCCTCATCCACATCACCTTGGTTGTTGGACGGGTTATCGGCTAACGAAGCGCCTGACGCGGAGACGATTCCGATCCTGCGGGACGCAGCCATCGGATCGACGCTTGTCTTGACGGCATAATTGTAATAGCCAGGTACAGACGGATTCGCCACTTGGACAGACGGGTCGATATCAATCACCGCTGCTGAGAAACTTGGCAATGCAGTTGTCGACTGTATGGTCAGCTCATTGCCGGACACAACCGCCGAAGCTGCCGGCGTCCCGTTGATTTTGACTTTAGATGCATCTACCAAAGCAGGAACCGATGTTCCCTGAGGAAACACCATCGTGATCGTTCCGCCAGGTTCTATAGGCTGCATGACGGTAAACTTGAAATGATAACCCGTGACGGCCGATGCCGCATACGAGTCGGCATCTGGATAATAATTGGAAACATTGCGGGTAAACAAGCCATGAGTCGTCGAGAATGGATTGGAGTTGCCGCTCGAACGGAGCGCATACGACTTCAGCCCCGGTCTAATGCGGTGATAATCAGGTGTAATCAGGAAATCGGCCAAACGAATGTCCACCATAGCGCCGCTAACAATGCCGCTGGATAGTTGGAACGACAACGCCGGAAACCCGTCATCAGAATACTGCGTCGTTGCGGCAGCAAAAAGAATACCGCTTGGCGTTCCGTTGACTACAGTAGAAATATTAGCCATCGGAACGGATTTATTGGTCGACCACAAAAATCCCGGGTTTCCCACGAAATTAAACGCATGCGGCAGCGCGACTTGAATCATGTCCCCCGCCTGCAAATTATCGGCAGCAGTAAATGTGAAATGATATGCCGGCGTTTCTTTCGTATAATCTCCCTGGTTGTCCCAATAACCGCTAAAATAAGCAGGTGTTTCTGTCGTAACCGTAAAACTGCTGAAGGAGCTGTTGCCAGTACCTGAATCGGCCTGAACGGGAGTCCCGCCGCCGAGAGCGAGAAGCCCCGCAATGAGAATATAAGTGATAACGATTTGCCAACGTCTGAACCTGCTTTTGAACCCCAATATAATATCCTCCCAGTTAAATAGTTTCTTGCAATTAACGATGACCCCCCTATGAAGTACCTAACGATCATATCCGTCTTGACAGAAATCCGCATATACCAAATGGTATAGAGCAGGTGTAGAACTAAAGAAAAATGCGTTTCTACCCGGAACAAGTCCCCCTATACAACAAAAAAAGGATGCTTATCGCATCCTCACATCCGTCGCATTCCGATTAACTCAGTATATTTTTCCTCTTGGCTTCGGCAATAGCTTTCGTTCGCCTGTTCACGTTTAATTTGCTGAAAATGTTATGGATATGAACTTTGACCGTACCTGCCGTAACCCCCAACTGATAAGCAATTTCCTTATTGGTCATTCCCGATGCCATCAGGTTCAGCACTTCAAGCTCGCGGTCGGTCAAGGCGTCCATAGAATACTCATCCTTCGGTTCATTCGGCGTGACTGGCGAGACCGGCATGTCTCCGAAAGAGCCGGACAGCTTCCAAACGAACAGAGCTTGCGATGCCAAAATACGAATCGTCGCGATGCTGTCATTTGCAAACGTAAGACTACGCCGGCTATTTTCCAGATAGAGTATCCCCGAAAGCTGTTCCTGTAAAAAAAGCGGCAAACAACAAACCGTCTGACAGTGGTTCCTGATAATGTACGGATCAATCTGAAAAAGATCATCCTGTGAGGCATTCTCGATTTGAACCCATTGCCCGAGCCGCGAAGCATATTGTATCAGGGATGCCGGCACATCCTTGCTATCCGACAACGCGGCAGACAGCTCGCTAACCTCGCCGTTAGCCTTTATAACGGTCTCCACATGCAGATCGCCGTTCCTAACTACGATCAGGCATCCTTTTTCCGCACCGGAAGTCTCGATAACAATTTCCAGCAGATGCCTGTGAATCTCTTTCAAGTCCAAACCTTGGGACAAAGATAAGGAAGCTTTGACAATCACACCAAAGTCAATTTCTTTATCATCTGCCCGCGTTGAATCCTGATCCTTGTCCGGTATAGGAGAAGCTGCCTGCTCGTCGCTATTCGATGATTCCTGCAACCATTGAGGATATTGCATCCGCAGGTCGTATCGCTTGGACTCAGCACCCCATACGCCGTACATTTCATAAGCTTCCTGAATATATCCGAGGGCGATTCTTTCTCTGCCTTTTTGCAAATGATACTTGGCTGCCAGCTCGCAAGCCACCGCTTGATACTGGGGATAATTTCGCTCACGGGCAAATTGAATGGAACGATCGTATAGATCTACCATCTCCTGCTCCGCCCCTTTTAACCGGGCTATCTCGGCTTGAATCAACAGCCATTTATGTCGGAAATTTTCCGGCGACATCTTGTCCCATGCTTTGAACTGTCGGCATCTCCGCTTCAATGTCTTCGAATATACGCTTCTTTCGCTTGCAGAAAATTCCTCCCATGAATTTGCAATCGACAGCGCCTCGTAGAAATGATGCTCCGACAAGTGAGGAGCATGAGCCGACAAATGCTCATAGGGATTGGCTAATTCAGCGAAGCGAACCGCTTCCCGGTACCGTCCGAACAAATAATACATTTGCGTTTTATACGTGTATATTTGATACAGCGTTACGGCTTTGCCTTCCTCCTTCATGACTTCTTCCAAAAATTCCGCTTCGCTTGTCCGGCCACCCGTTATGGGTCCTATGTCGCCAATGGCGGATCTCCAGACTTTTGCCAATTCCATATAAATTAAAGCGTTTTTGAAAACAAGCTCTTCTTTCGTCTGCTCGATCACTTGTAAGCTTTTGCGGTTGATCTCGAACATGTGGTCCATCGAATCTCTGACATAAGACAAATTGATAAGACTGCCGATCGCATAGCTTGCATACACGTAATCTCCCGCTTCCAAGCCCAGTCTGGCAGCCTGCTCCAGCTTGACTTCATCGTCGCGGTCGTATCGTATCCAAGGGGATATGACACCATAGAACATGACATGCACTTTGGTTTTAACCGAAGCATTGGCGGACCGATCCACCAAGTCGATCGCAATTTGCCCAAGACGGTATCCCAGCTCGTATTGACCAAGCGCCGTACCTAGCAGCATGCCATAAGCCGCATATACACCGGGGGCTCCCGAAGAGGAGCCGTGTTTATATACGAGCCGTATGAATTTGGATGCAATGACAGCGAATACTTCCCGGTTGAAAAAGAACGTCGGCGCCACAAGAGCCGCTAACAGCTCCATCACGCCTTTGGCCTGAGGGTCGGTCATTTCGGGCAACGCGGGAAGCTCCTGCATCCTTTTCGCCAACAGCCGTTTCGTTAATTGAACTTCCTTTAGAATAACCAGCTTATGCGGCCGGTCGGATATTCGAATGCCGGCATCCCGGAGCGCTTGAAGCCCCAATTCAATCGCTTGCGAATATTTTCCCATATTGCTGTATTGCTCGATTTTCAATTTATACACCTGTACGCGCTCCGACCAACTGTGCGTCCGCTTCAAAACGTGGCTCAGACCGGCATCCGCCTGCTCATATTGCCCGCATAAATAGGCGCACTCGGCACATTTTACATGCATTTGAAACGTAAATTCGAAGCGGCGATTCCAGAAATCGTCCGGAGCGCATTCAATCCCCGTCTTATAATATTGCAGCGCTGTCGAATAGGCGGAAGATTGCATCGCTTTCCTACCCGCTTCCTCATTCCATTCGACAGCCGTTTCGCGTTCCTCCGGGGATAGCAGCTCGAGTGCATGATTGAGATGGTTTACGATATCGAACAAAGGCCGGTCCTTATCGCTTGAATACTGCTTCATCATATAGCGCCCTGCGGTCAAATGGACTTCCATCAGGCGCCGACGATCCAGCAGCGAATAAGCCGCCTGTTGAATTCGATCGTGTGTAAATTGATATTGTAGGACGGATTCCGCATGATCTACCGCAATCAACAGCCCGTCCTGAATGGCGGACGACAAATGTTCGTTCAGCTCGTTCTCTTGATAACCGCTCACTGCGCTTAACAATCGAGCATTAAACTTGTTGCCGAGACATGAGCTGACAACAAGCAGCTCTCTGGAGCGCATTGGAATCTTGCTAATCCGATCGATCAAATAATCGACTTGCCCGTCGATTTCCGGCAGCTCCTGCAAAGCCTCCAGATGCCATTCCCATAGTCCATCGGGATGAAGCAGAATGCTTTGTTTGTCGAAGGCCGATTTGAGCAGCTGCTTCAAATAAAACGGATTTCCCAATGACTTGGCAAATAACAACTGAGCCAAAGATGAGCTTTCGGATGTATGACAATCGACGGTATCCGCCACCATCTTCTGTATGTGCCTGAATTCGAGCGGCTTGAGCAAGATCCGGCGTATTGAATATCCGGAATGCACGCCCACCATCCATTGCTCGATCCGGTTGATGTTCCCATTCTCTTCCTGTTCGCGGTATGCGGCGATCACAAGCAGATTTTGACTTTCGGGAGCAACGATCAACGAGTGCAGCAGTCGAAGCGAAGCTTCATCAGCCCATTGCACATCATCAAAAAACAAAACGAGCGGATGATCCAATTGTGTGAACACTTGAACGAAGCGGCGAAACACCGACTCAAATCGATTCTGCGATTCTATTGCCGGAATCGGCTCCAGAGGAGGATACGGCTTTAGGAGCAATTCCGCTTCCGGTATCACCTCTGCAATGACGGCTCCGTTCGGACCGACTACCTCTTGAACTCGTTGGACCCATTTTTGAAGAATGAGCTCAGGCTCGGTCAGTATTTGCCTAATAACGGTTTTAAAACATTTTATAAAAGGCTCATAAGGGATGCCTGTACTGTACTGATCAAATTTGCCAGAAGCGAATTTACACTTTCCGATGACGGCGGATCTGAAGGCTTTTAGCACGAGAGAAGATTTCCCCACGCCGGGCTGTCCGGAAATGACAACTAGCTCTGTGGAGCCGAGAGTGGCCCATCTGAATGCTTCTTGCAAAACGGCCAGTTCATTTTCTCTGCCATATATTTCATCCGGGATTCGGATCGCCTTGGAAAGTTCTTGCATGTTAACCACTACCCCTTTTGTGCACTTCGTACATCTATTTTACAGTAGCTCGACAATAATTCATCCTTATTATCGGCAGTTTCTTACTGTTATTGAGTTTCTATACCATTTGGCATATGTGCGAATAGTTAGTGTGAACTATACTGACTCCGGGTATGCTGCCGGCAGACAGGAACAAGCGCAGCGTGCACAAATAAGATCATGTTGGGGGAAACGGCCTGTGAATCGAAATCTTTTAATAGCCGCTATTGTAGTTTCCGGGATAGGGTACTTATTCGCCATGGCAGGCGAACAAACGGTGTTGCGATGGATATTGAAGCCGGGGACGATCCTTCTTATCATTGGGCTGGCAGGTTTAACCCGCAACGTCACGAAAGCTTATAAGACTTACATCGTTGTCGGCTTATTCCTCTCTGCCATTGGCGACGGTTTGTTGCTGTTACCGGGAAATCAATGGTTTGCGGCAGGGCTATTTGCGTTTTTGGCGGCACATCTCGTATATATCATCGCTTTTATGACCAGGTGGATATTCTCTTCCGTCCATTGGCTTACTCTTATTCCCATTGCAGTGTATTCCTATTTCCTACTGCGGGAACTCCACGAAGGCATGGTAGCAGGCGGAAACAGCGGATTATGGATTCCGGTGCTCATCTATGTCATTGTCATTTCCATCATGATCTGGAGCGCCGTTATTAGCGGGAGCCGATTTGCCATAGCGGGAGCTGTCCTATTCTTCCTGTCCGACTCGTTGCTTGCCTGGAATATGTTTGTCGCTCCGCTTGCGTGGGCAAATTACGGTGTGATGATCACCTACTATTCGGCGCAGTTTTTAATTGCCCGCAGTATGGAACAGAAGTCTTGACTTCGGTACATACAAATCAGCCCGGGAGCCTAAGCTCTCGGGCTGTTTATTATTAGGGTTACTGCACGGAGAACAGTTAAAATGTATCCCTGGAGAGTGGACTTGCCCCGCTCCTTTCTTTTTGGGCAGGGATTATAATCCGTCTTGACAGTGAAAAGTTTTAATGGAAGGGGGGCTTGAGCGTAAGAAATTGGGATTGCTTGTTTTTCGAAAAAATGTTAGCGCTTTCTCCGGGCCGCGAATAATGTTGAGGAGGTATTTATGCGTACAATGACAAGAAAAGCAGTTAGTCTGTTGGTAGTCCTTGCCGTTCTGATCACAGGATTTTTACCCCGGGCTGCCGATGCGACCGAGAGTATGGAGAGCTATTCTACTTCTACAGTGGAGATGACGGATGCCGCTGACCCGGAAGCATTGCTGCAGATCGCCGGCGCTCCGGCCACGATTCAAAATTACCCGATGCCATCCATCTATACCGCGTCCAGCGTGTTTTCATTGAAAGCGGATAACGAAGCGATTCCTGTAATCAGCTATCTGGCCGACTATGACTACGCTCAATTTTCTTTTTCCGGTACGGTCCGCATCGAGGTTACGGTCAATGAGCCGATTACAGCTTATTCCATCAGTCCACAGGCCAAAAACATCGAGGGTACGGTCAATGGGAACAAGCTAACGTTTACGCTTTCTTCCTCCACCTATGTGATCGTGAAAATCAATAACCTGAAGAAGCTTGTCATCGCGGCAGATCCCTTGGAGACGGATATTCCCCCGTCCACGGGCGCCGGGATCTATAATGTGACCCAATCTCCGTACAACGCGGACAAAACGGGGACATCGATGGCATCGAATGCGATTCAGCAGGCTATCGATGACGCTTATCAAGCTGGCGGCGGCATTGTATTTGTCCCGGCCGGTGTCTATAAAAGCGGGAACCTAACCTTAAAAAGCAATGTAACCTTCTACCTGGCCGGAGGCGCTGTCATTGTCGGCACAGGCAAGGGGGAAGACTACGCGATTGATTTTCGCAAGGATTCGCGAAATGCGGACGGAACGTATTTCATTCGTACTGCCGTAGACTCCAGCAATATCACGATACGAGGACGGGGAACCATTGATGGAAAAGGCATAGCGATGCGAGAGCGAAAGATGCCGGCGCCGAACAAAAATGAAGGGTTCCTGAATAACCTGCTTGTTCCGATCGCAACCACGAACTTTACTTTTGATGGTTTAATCCTGCGGGATGGCGGCTTCTGGTCGTTTATGGTTGTTCGTTCCGACAATGTGACAATTAAAAATCTCAAGGGATTCCAGGATCTATACAAGATCGAGAATGACGTGATCGATATCAATGAGAGTCAGAACGTGCTTGTTAAACATGCGATAGGAATATCGGATGATGACACCTTTTCTACTAAAACCTGGCTGCAGACGGGGATGTCCAAATGGTGGCCGGGAGCGCTTGAACATTTGGAAAATGTGGTCTTTGACGACGCTTTTGCATGGACAAGATGCGCGGCCTTCAAGATTGGCATGGGAGTAGCCCAGCCGCAGATCGGCGTAACCATCCGCAATTCGTATGTCTATCAAAGCGCCCGGGCATTGCTGGTTGATCACGGCTACCAATATAACACTCTTCCGGAGGAAGGCTACGCGCAAAATATTACTTTTGAAAATATCGATATCGAACGAGTCGGCATCAATCAATTCGGAAACTATTGGCTCGGGGTGTCCACCAGTACTTCCGGCGATGTAAGCAATGTGATATTGAAGAACATCAATGTTCGCGAGACCGGATCTCAGAAATCCAGGCTTTCCGGGAATGCCGCCAAAGGCGGAATGGTTAACGGTGTCATGTTCTCGGATGTTTATGTGGGAGGCAAGCTCGCAACAAACCTGAACGACTTGAACATTACCGTCAACAATAATGTGAACGGAATCACCTTTGCCAATTCCAAGCCGCCGCTATTCAGCGATGATTTCGAGGACGGAGATACGGCGGGATGGACATCCATTACAGGCGGTTGGACAGTACCGACAGTCGACACGAATAAAGTACTGTCCAGCGGGAACCAGACAACCACATCCTTGATTACCGCCAATTCCGGTAACTCATGGACGGATTATGGATACGAAGCCCGAATGAGAATGCCCGTTACCAATGCCAATGCAGGCATTGTCTTCAGGGTACAGGATGCGAATAATTATTATATGTATCGAATCAATTCCTCGAATCAAAGGCTGGAGCTGTACAAATCCGTGAATGGACAACTGATGGCGGTATCCAGTACTCCGTTCACGGCCATTGAGAAGCAGTGGTATACGGTTAAGGCGGTTATACAAGGGAAGACGATTACCGCTTATGTGGATGGGGAATTAAAGATGGAATGGACCAATCCTGTAACGGAATTGACAACAGGAGGGATCGGATTCCGGACGACCTCGGCGGGCGTCCATTTTGACAATGCGGTGGTTTCCCCGATTAATAAAGCGCCTGTGGATATTGCGTTATCGCACAACAGCGTGGCTGAAAATACGACTGCCGGAGGCATGGTTGGAACATTCACCACTACCGACCCTGATGCGGGAGAAACATTTGCTTATATGCTGACAGCAGGGGCAGGGGATGCGGACAACAGAAGCTTCGCCATATCGGACGATAAGTTGTTTCTTGCCGTAACGCCGGATTACGAAGTGAAAAACAGCTACAGTATCCGGGTGAGAAGCATAGATTCGGGCGGACTCTATCATGAGAAGATTTTTACGATCTATGTCACGGACGTAAATGAAACTTCACCTAATCCGGCTCCTACGGTCACCCGATTCAGCGACAATTTCGAAGATGGCGATACGGCAGGATGGACGTCTGCTTCGGGCTCCTGGAGCGTGGCAACGGACGGCACGAAAGCCTTGCTCCAGCATGCGTCAGCCGCTGCGCTGATTACCGCCGGCGATTCATGGACGGATTATACGTATGAAGCCAAAGTGAAAATGCCCATCGCCAATGCAAACGCAGGCATTCTATTCAGGGTACAGGATGCGGATAATTTTTATATGTACCGAATCAATTCAACGGCTAAAAAACTGGAGTTGTACAAATCCGTGAGCAATGTCATGACCCTTGTATCCAGTACTCCGTTCACAGCCCAGGAGAAGCAGTGGTATACGATTAAAGCCGCCGTCCAGGGGAACACGATACAAGGTTACGTGAATGGAGAGCTGAAGGTTGAATGGACCAATCCCGTAACGGAATTGACGGCAGGGAAAATAGGCTTCCGGACAACCTCGGCGGGCGTCGCTTTCGATGATGCTTTGGTTCTGGCTCCCTAGAATGCGCTGAGCATCAGCCCAAGCAGTGCTCCAAAAGAACCGATCTACAGGTCGGTCAGCTTAGATGGGATCATACGAAGGAGCTGTCCCTAAAGCCATGCAATGGCCTCTCGGGACAGCTTCGTTTTTTCCTTGGTGTCGTTTATTGTCGGATAGGAGGCTGCAGTGACATAATCAATAGATAGAGATATTTAACGGAAGGCGTGAACAGCTTGGACTACCTCCGCAGGCAATCGTTCCGTAACAAGCTCAAAATCGCATTTCTGGCCGTCATCGTACTCTCTGTCCTGATGACCGGAGGGCTGTCTTATTATATCTCGGCCGCCACCTTGGAGAAAAACGCGCTGAAGCTCACGCAGGACACGGTGGTTCGGTCCGCGCAGATTGTGGACGAGAAGCTGAACAAGCTGATGCTCATTATGATGACATTCATGATCAGCCAGCCTTTCTACGATATGCTGAGGGATGTCGTCTCCGGGGATGACGGCAGGTATTACACTCATCTGAACGATCTTGACAATGTTTTCTCGCAGGCGCGGGTCGCCGAGCCGCTGATCCAGTCGATCTATGTGTCTACGCCGATCGGCGAATTCTATCCTTCATCCATGAACCGCAATCGGCTCACCGCGTTCGAGGATACTTTTTTGTACGAGCGCATCGAACAGGAGAAAAAGAACCTGTGGGTGGAAGGTCATGAGGATATGCTCTTCTCCGGCAAGGACCGCGTCATCTCGCTCATTCTGGAGCCGATCTTCGACACTCCGGTTAGCGGTGTATACATTGTCGTGAATATCCGCGAGGACGGCTTCCGCAAGCTGGTGCAGGGAGACATCGAGGGAGGGGCGTCGAGCTTTCTGCTGAACGCCGAAGGAGAGACGGTCTACCCCGCGAAGGAAAAGCTGGTCCGGCAGGCGGTGGATGCGGGAAATTTGAAGGGCATGATGAATCGCTCGGAGGGCAGTCAATCTTTTGAACTGGACGGCGAAACCTATTTGCTCAATTATGTCCGTCTCGACATTGCGGATTGGACGATGACGACCATCCGGTCCCGGGCCGGCGTGTTGAAGGACCTGGTAGTCGTCAAATGGCTGATCGCCGGGGTTGCGCTGGCTGCTTTTATCGTAACGATACTGATCTCGGGCGCATTTGCGCGCTATTTGCTGAAGCCGCTGCAAGGGCTGCTGAGGGTGATGAAGCGGGTGGAGAGCAACGATCTGACCGCCCGTTTCGAGAGCGGCAGCGGAGATGAGCTGGGGCAGGTGGGATTCCGGTTCAACCGGATGCTGGAGCAGATCGTGGTATTGATCGATGAAGTCACGGAGGCGCAGACGCATAAGCGGACTGCGGAGATCAAGGCGCTGTCCTCGCAGATGGACCCCCATTTTCTGTACAACACATTGAACACCATTTACTGGAAGTTGAAATTGAAGCAGATCGAGCCGTCGCAGCAAATGGTTATGTCGCTCTCCCGCCTGTTCCAACTCGGGCTGAACAACGGTCGGGAAATTACGACATTGTCGAAAGAGCTGGAGCATGTGCGCCAGTATCTGGAGCTGCAGCTAAGCTGCTATGAAGGCTTATTCTCTTATGAGATCCATGCGCGCGAACCGGGGTTGTCCGAGCTTTCGATTCCGCGCATCATTTTGCAGCCGCTGGTGGAGAACAGCATTTTGCACGGGTTTCACGATCTGAAGCACGGCGGCCGTATCGAGATCGAGATTGCCGGGGACGGGGAGCGCTGGACGCTTGCCGTGCGCGATAACGGCAGCGGCATGGATGAAGACCAGGTGCGCGCGCTCTTTTGGCTGGAATCGAAGAAGGGGTATGCCGTGTCCAATCTGATCCGGCGGCTCCAGCTCTATTATGGGGACGGTGCGGAATTTCACGTAGACAGCGCGCCGGAGCGCGGAACGGAAATACGAATTTCTTTACCCAAGAAAGGGGAGCAGCTGAATGAGCAATCCTGAGGCGCTCAGTCTCTGCATCATCGACGATATTAAAAGCGTAGTGGATGGGCTGACCGCGATGAACTGGGGAGATCAGGGGATTCGGGTCGCGGGTGTATCGAGCAATGGGGAAGAGGGACTTAAGCTGATCAACGAGCTGCGGCCGGATCTGGTCATCACGGATATACGGATGCCGAGAATGGACGGGCTGAGCATACTGCGCACGGTTCTGGAAGAGAACCGCAGCTGCAAGGTTATTCTGATCAGCGGCTATGCCGACTTCGAATATGCCCAACAGGCGGTGCAGCTGGGGGCGTTTGATTTTGTGGTGAAGCCCTTTTCGGAAGAAGAGATTATGTCGGCGGTGCTGCGAGCCAAAGCGGAGGTTATGGAAGAGAAATCCAAGCTGCTGAATCTGAGAGAAATGGAGATCAAGCTCCGCGAGAGCATGCCGGCGCTGCGGCAGGAATACTTTGCGCTGCTCGTAAGCCACCGCACTTCATGGGAAGAGGCTTCGGGACGCTGGGATTTCCTGAATATTGAGCTTGAGCCTCGGGGCTTCGTGGTGATGCTGATTGAAATTGACCGATTCCGGGAGCAGGTTGCCGAGCAGTCCATCCGGGAGATGGAGCTAATCCGGTTCTCGCTGCTCAATATTATGCAGGAGACGCTTGCCGATCAAGCACGCAGCGTTGTTTTCCGCGTCCGTCACGACCAGTACCTGGCCGTACTGAACGATACAGGACCGGCCAGTCCGATCGAAATGGCCGAGCAGATCTGCCGGAATATTGAACGCTATACCAAGCTAACGGTTTCAATCGGGGTCGGCGGCAGAGTGGAGGAGGTCGGCGAGCTCCCGGATTCCTACCGACAGGCTCATCGGGCGCTCTCCCATCACCTGTTCACCGAAGGCAATGCGGCCATTATGCATGACGATATTCACCATGGCGGAAGCCAGGAGCCGCTGGCGCTGGAGTACAAGGACGAATTGTTGCTAGCCCTTCGTTCCGGAAATGCCGGACGGACGGAGGCCATTCTGTCCGCGATTTCGGAAACGCTGCAGCGACGGATCTCCCGGCAAAATCCGGATTATCTCCTCAGCCTGTACGATGAGCTGGCCGCTTCGGCGATTCGCACCTTTTACGAAATGGTTCCGTATTCGGACATACAGCCGCTGATTCAGAGATTCAGGACGGTGCAAGGGACGGTGGGGCTGCCGCTGGCTTCATTGCAGCGTCAACTGCTTGCCTTGTGCACGGAGGTAGCCGATCTGGTGCGCCGGAACAGCCTATCCGAAGGGCAGAAGGTGATTTATAAAGCCATTGACTATATCAAGGGTCGCTTGTCCGAGGATATTACCGTCGGCGAATGCGCCGCCCATGTGCATCTCAGCGCCAGCTACTTTTCCAGCTTGTTCAAGCAGGTGACCGGGATGACGGTCACACAGTATACGACCTCGGAACGCATCCAGAAAGCGAAGCTGCTGCTGGTGGAGGGGGCGCAGGTGCAGGAGGTGGCTTCGGCCGTAGGGTATGAGGAGCGCAGGTATTTCAGCGAGATGTTCAAGAAGATCACCGGCCAGACGCCGTCGGAGTTTAGGGCGGGCTATCACCTAGACCGGTAGGAGCCGTGAGGCGGTGCTGCGCAAACCCGCTTCTCATCGAAACGGATCTCTTACTCCTGTCCATCTCTTCGAAGAAACTATATAATCGGAGCAGAACCGCTATTTCCAGGAGGAACCTTGCTTATGACGAAGTTACTTCCACACCGATCCAGCGTCATTTATGCTAATTATTTCACGCACACGAAGCCCCACTCCGTTAAATATAAAGACGGGCTGACCTTCTACCTGTTCCGGCTTCAGGCAGAAGGAACCTGCCGTGCGCTGGTGGCGGGGAAATACGAGACCATCATCCCCGGCGACCTGCTCATTTATCCTCCCGATCAGCCGTACGAACTAAACGTGCAGCCTCGAAGCGCTCCGGTATCGGGTGCGGTCCAACCCGTCGGAGACTATTTCCTGACCGGCAAGGGGGGATGGCTGGATTCGTGGTGGAAAGACAAAAGCTTGCCAACCAAAACGAACATTGGCTTTGACGATACGGTCATTACTTTATGGAAGCATATTATCAACGAAAAGAAAAAGGTGATGCAGAACCAAGAGGAGATCATGGATTATCTTCTGAGAACGCTTTGCTTGACACTGGAGCAAGTGATTGGGATCAAGCAGCGCACCAAGGGAGCGGATACCGCGTACAAGCTTAAGCTATTCATAGAAAATCATGCCCATGAGCCTCTCAGTTTGGAAAAAATATCGGCCTCCGTCGGATTAAGCGTCTCCCGCTGCTCTTATCTGTTCAAAGCCGCTTTTGGCCAATCGCTCTTCGCCTACTGCATTGACGTTAGGCTAAAGCTTGCGCAGCAGCAGGTGCTCTACAGCAATCTTGCGTTGGAGCAGGTTGCCGAAAAGACGGGCTTCCAGAGCTACGCTCATTTCTGCCGGGTGTTCCGCGAACGATTTGGACATCCTCCGGGAGAATACCGGCGCAAATTCGGATTTTGGTTAAACCATTATTGATGCAGGGCATTAGACGTCTGCATACAAAACCTGATTTTCTTGTACGAGTATGGAATGCAGTTGCTCATACTTAACATTTTGAACGATGCCGTCCGCATCAAGCGCCAGTGCGGCTGCGGCTGCAGCCGATTGCCCCAGGATCATAAAGACGGGCTCCATCCGGATCGAGCCGTAGGCTGCATGGGTAGAGGAAACGCATACAGGTACGATCAGATTGGTGCACTCCGTCTGTTTTGGCACAATCGCCCGATAGCTTATCGGATAAGGCGCTGTCAATTTTATATAAAATCCGCCCTCCGTGCTTACATGCCCGTCTTTATTTACATAGTATTGGGTGTGGTGCGAGTCCATGGCAAAGGAGCCCATTCCTACGGAATCCGGCACCCGGTTTTCCAGTCGGACATCATGCTCCGTTACCACATAATCGCCAATCATTCTGCGGGATTCCCTGACGTACAACTGGGGAGTCCAGTGGTCGCTTTCAATAAATTCATCGAGCGGCAAGCTCCACGGCTTGTAGGCCGCCCGAATTTCCTCCGGCACCCGCGGATGGTTCTGAATGGTCCAGACATAGCCTTGCTGATAGATGCGGTGGGCTTCCCAAATTTGTTCCCGTGTCCGATAATCCGCCTCCGCATAGTTATGGTTCATTCCGTTATAATCCGTAGAAATGCCGCTATTGTTATTGGAATCCGTCTTATCCGGGGTTACCCGATTCAATTTAAAGAAACGTGAGCGCTGCCCTTGCTCGATGGCCCGGAACAAAATTTCATAATCGGCTTCGTTGTATCCGACGGGCTTTTCGATTTCCAGCCGGTTATCCGGATTGTCAGTCAGACACATGCGAAAGTTATAAGCTTGAAGCTTGGCATCCCCATCGCCAATGTTGCCGCCGGGGTGTGAATTGACACGTGCAAGCAAGCCGCTCGAGGGAACCCCTTTAATCACATAGGGATCGATCCCGCCGGGCAGTTCATTCCCGGGACGAATGCCGTTTAATGTCTCCCCGTATTGTGAATTCGACTCCCGGCCGACAAAATAGGATACGCCGGCTTTGGCCAGCAGATCTCCTTCATAAGTAGCGTCAATAAACACCTTGCCTCTATAGACGTTCCCGGATTCCATGCGAATGGAGATGATTTTTGATCCTTGCTTTGTCACCCCGTCCTTTAACTCAAGCCTTTCCCCGTAAACGACTTCGATGTTGTTTTCCACTACCCAATCTTGCAAAACCTCGAGCGCTATTTTGGGTTCAAAAAGCCAACAAGCCCCGTCTTGCGAATATTTCCGGGCTACTCGCCGGTAAAACTCCAAGGACAAGCCGCCGATAGCCTGCTTCATCCCCACATCCGTATCTCCCAGACCTCCGCTGGTCAGGCCCCCGATTCGCCGGCCTTGCTCAATCACTACCGCGCTTTTGCCCATTATTTTTGCTTGAACAGCCGCCACAATGCCTGCTGCCGTTCCTCCGTATATTACAATATCATACTGTTTCTCCTTGTTCACTTTACTCCTCCTCCATCATTATTCGGCTTACAAACGTTATTATATAGCGCTTGTCGGTCTGGTGAGAATGATGGATATGCCTTTTATATTTGATGAATCTTACTGTTTTTTTGTGACATGCCGTTTTTATGAAAAAAAGGCTTTTGAAATCATGAGTTGCTAGAGGCGCGTGCGCAAACCGTAGAATTCTGTCCCTGAAAAGTGAGGCTGCCTCACTCCTTTTCCGGGGGCAAGGGCCTATAATAAAAAACGAGCTCACAATACAAACGTCAATCAAAGGGGTAGAATGTATGCGGAAAAAATGGTTAGGTCTCGGCTTGAGCCTTATACTGGCCGCGGGAATTACAGGCTGCGGCAACAACGGCAATGGCAGTGCGGCGACTGAAGCACCGGTCGGCAGCACGGCAACTCCCTCAGCCGAAACAGACGGCAACACGGCGAGAGGCGAACCTGTACAGCTTAAATACTGGACGGACGACCGTCACGACCAAGAGTATATCAAGGAATTGATCAACAAGTTCAATGAGACGAACGACAACAATATTCAGGTGGAATTGACGGTTCTGTCCGAGAATTACGCGCAAAGCGTCGACATTGCCTTTTCCAGCAAACAGGCGCCGGATGTGTTGCGTCTAAAGAGCGGCAATGCGGCCGGATTTGTCAAAAAAGGCTATCTAGAGCCGATTGACGAGTTTCTTACCGACGACATAAAAACGAAGTTCAGCAAGCTGATGCTCGACGACGTCAACCGTTTTGACGGCAAAGTGTACAGCTTGGCCAATACTGGCAATACCTTGCGACTGGTCTACAACAAGGATCTCTTTGCCAAAGCGGGCATCGATGGTCCCCCGGCATCGCTGCAGGAAATGGTAGACGGTGCCAAGAAAATTACCGAAGCCGGCAAAGCCGAAGGCATCTATGGCTTCGCTCTGAACTTCAAAAGTCCGAAGTCGGCATTTGATCGTTCCATCCGGGAGATTCTTTCCCTGAGCGGTCATCAGGGACTTGGCTTCGATCTGAAAACAGGACAGTTCGACTTCGCGCCTTACTCGCAGGTCATCGAATATTTCAAGCAAATGTATAAAGACGGAAGTGTACTGCCTGGCGCGGAATCGCTGGACATCGACCCGTTGCGCGCCCAATTCGCCGCAGGCAAAATCGGGATGTATCTTTCCTTCTCGACGGAGCCGGGCGTGTACAAGGATCAGTTTCCGACGGAAATCAACTGGGGCGGCGCCTTGGCTCCAACGCTGGACGGGCAGATCAAGGGGACTTCCGAAATCGTGTCCGCCGGAACGTGGCTTGGCATCAGCGCCCAATCGGCCAATAAGGAAGCGGCTTGGAAATTCATGCAGTATATGTACGGCGACGAGGTTCTGAAGACCTATCATGAAAAAGGCTTCGGGATTGCCATTGTGCCAAGCATTGTGGCACAGGCCAAAGACCCGGAGATCGGCGGGATGGAAAGCTTCCTGGTCGGGGAACACGACTCGCTCTGGCCCGTATCGCCAAACGTGACTCCGGAGGGTTCCAATTATGCGGATGCATTCTTCAAATATATCCTCACCGATGGAGATGCGAAAGCGATTACAGAGGACTTGAACACAAGATACAACGCCGCATTGTCCCAAGCGGTGGAGAAAGGCGAGGTTACTGTAACGCCGAACCCTGGCTTTGATCCAACCAAGCCGCAGGGAGAATAACAGGCAAGGAAGGGGCTGCCGCGCGCAATATTGGCGGATGCCCTTTTTCTTTCCCCGAAGGAGGAACGAAGCATGGGCTTTAAATGGAAACGGTTAGGGGAAAACTCCCTATTTCTGTCCCCTAGCATCATTTTGACGGCGGCGTTGGGCATCTACCCCTTATTATGGATGCTGCGTTATATGTTCTATGACTATGCCGGATACGGCGACCCGCTGTTCGTTGGCCTGGACAATTTCCGGCGGCTGATGCGCGACACCCTGTTCTGGGAATCGGTTGGCAATACCTTTATCTATGCCGGAGGCAAGCTGCTGCTGACGCTGCCACTGTCCCTGCTGCTGGCGGTTATCCTGAACGGCAAGCTGCAGGGAGGAAATCTGCTGCGCGGCATTTATTTTATGCCGACGATCATCAGTACCGCAGTTATATCCGTTGTGTTCTATACGATCTTCAATTCCTATAACGGGATGGTTAACACCGTGCTGATGAAGCTGCATCTGGTCTCGCAGCCAATCGACTGGCTGGGGCCGAAGTATGCGATGCTTACGGTCATTCTTGTGGCGGTATGGGGTGCGGTCGGCAACTATATGCTGCTGTTTCTGGCCGGGCTGCAGAGCATTCCGCAGGATTTGTACGAGAGCGCGGCCATTGACGGCGCGAACGCCGGAAGACGGTTCTGGAGCATTACGCTTCCGATGCTGGCTCCGGTTGCCCAGTTGGTCGTTATGTTGGCGATTATCGCCTCCCTGAAAGGCTATGAGAGCATAATGCTCATCACGGAAGGCGGGCCGATCGGCAAAACCGAGGTCATGTATCTCTATCTGTACAAACTGTTGTTCCCGGTATCCACGGGTTCGCCTGTGGAGCAGCAGCTTGGATACGGCAGCGCCGTAGGCTTGGCAACCGCTGTTATTGTCGGAGCGATCACCGGCCTGTATTTCTTATTGAGCCGTAAAATGAACAAGCTGCATTAGCAGCGTCAGACGCCAATTTTGCGAAGGCCTTTACCATTTGACGACAACGCCGCAGATCGGTGCATCATGAACGGCTGCGGGTGACAGGAGGTTCAGCGAATGAACGAACAGGCGTTATCCCAACAGCCGAGCAGGCGCGGCAAGATCGCCGCCCGCCTGCTCTCCGGCCGCACAGGCAGAATTGCGGGCCGTACGGTCATGTGGCTGTTTTTATTGATAACGGCGATACTTACATCCATTCCCCTGTTGATGACATTGTTCGGTTCTCTTAAGACCGGCGCCGAAATGATGACCGGCGGCAGCCTGCTGCCGGCCAAGCTGCAGTTCGTCAACTATGCGGAAGCCTGGAAGCAGGCCAATTTTGCCCGCTATACCTGGAACAGCGCTTTTATCAGCATTATGGTTACGGCAGGCACCCTGCTGGTAGCTGCCATGGCGGCTTATGTGGTGGATCGGCGCAATTTTCCCGGTAAATCCCTGTATGTGACGACTCAGGCATCGATGATGTTTATATCCGTCGGCGCCATCGTGCTGCGCCCGCAATTCGATTTGATGGTCGCGCTCAACCTGAATACTACGTTGTGGGGAGTTATCCTGATTCTGATCAGCGCCCATTCCAGCACGTTTTTCATGCTGCTGGGCTTCTTCAAAGCGATTCCCCGCGAGCTTGACGAAGCGGCAATGGTGGACGGCTCCGGGTTCGCCCGAACCTTCTTCCGGATTATTCTGCCGCTCTTGACGCCGGGGCTGGGCGTGGCCGGTCTGTTCGCCTTCCGCCATGCCTGGAACGAATACATTCTGCCGCTGGTGTTCACGATGACCAATCCGAAGCTGCAGACGCTCACCGTCGGGCTGGCGAATCTCCGATACGGTTCTTCCGCGGCGATGCAGATCCATCTGATGATGGCGGGAGCATGTCTGTCTATCCTGCCGATGCTGCTCGCTTATATTGTGGCGAACAAGTCGTTCATTCAGGTTACGGCGGGTTCAGTCAAAGGTTAACTTCAATTCCATGTACAAGGAGACATCATGCATATGAGCGATTATAAATTGGGATCTTTGTTTTCCAGCCCGATCATTACCCGGTATTCCGCAAATCCGATACTGTCTCCGGACGACGTGCCTTACGGTCCGGCGATGGTCTTTAATGCCGGGGTTGCCAAATTCAAAGGCAAATACGTGATGGTTTTTCGCAATGACTACGGCGATGAACATAAAGGGATTGTTGCCCCTCATCATACAACGAATCTTGGACTGGCCTTCAGCGATGATGGTATAAAGTGGGATGTGCAGCCGGAACCGTGCTGGTCCTGGCACGATGAAGAGGTCATCCGGGTGTATGATCCGCGTCTAACGGTAATCGGCGAACAATGCTATCTGTGCTTTGCGGTCGATACCAAGCACGGGCTGCGCGGCGGAATTGCCGTAACCGAGGATTTCAGCTCCTTCGAGGTGCTGAGCCTATCGCTGCCAGATAACCGCAACATGGTATTGTTCCCGGAGCGGATCGGGGGCAAGTATGTCCGGCTGGAGCGCCCTATGCCCGTATACAGCCGGGGAGGCATAGACCGCTTCGACATGTGGATGAGCGATTCGCCTGACCTGAAATACTGGGGCAATTCCAAGCTGCTGCTGGCGGTTGAAGATGTAGCCTATGCGAATGACAAGGTAGGCCCGGGCGCTCCGCCGGTCAAAACGGACAAAGGCTGGCTGACCCTGTTCCATGCCGTGGACATCGACCGCAGCCGGGGCAAGAACGGCTGGGAGGACAGCTGGAAGAAACGCTATACATCCGGCATTATGCTGCTGGATCTTGCCGATCCCAGCCGGATCATCGGCAAGGCCGAGGCGCCGCTGCTTGCGCCGGAAGCCGCTTATGAGACCAATGGGGGCTTCCGCAACGATGTTATTTTTCCGGGGGGCATGATTCTGGAGGATTCCGGAGAAGTCAAAATCTACTATGGGGCCGCCGATACCGTAGAATGCTTGGCTACTGCGCATGTAGACGATTTGCTGCAAATATGTCTGGAAGGCCCAGTCAAATAAGCAATTATGAACTACTTAACCTATACGGAATGGGGGAGGTTTCTATGAAAAGACACATTACTTTGCCATCCGCCAGCATTCCGGTTGCCCGCGAGGTGGATGTGCTGGTCATCGGCGGAGGAGCTTCCGGCATCGCCGCGGCTATTGCCGCCGCGAAAGGGGGAGCGCAAACGATGCTGGTGGAGCAGAGAGGGTTCCTTGGCGGCATGGGCACGGTGGCGCTCGTTCCGGCCTTCTGTCCCTTTACGGATAAGCGGAAGCCGATTATCCGCGGTCTCGGCCTTCAACTGATGGAACGGATGAAACAGGCGTGCGAGCCTGAGTACCGCGAGGAATATCAAGAGACGCTGGATTGGGTGCCGATCGATCCCGAGGTGCTGAAACGGGTGTATGACGATGCCATTCTGGAAAGCGGCGTTATGCCGCTATATCATACCTTTGTTTACGATGTCGTGCTGTCCGAGGACCGCCGGACGGTTGAAGGCGTCGTTGTCGTCAACAAAACGGGACGTTCCTTCATCGCCTGCCGATATATAATAGATTGCTCTGGAGACGGGGATATTGCCGCTCTGGCGGGAGTCCCTTTTCAGAAGGGCGGGAAAGCGGGCGAGCTTCAGCCCGGCAGCATGTGCTATCTGCTTGCGAATGTGGACCGTCCGAAGTTCAAAAGGTTTCTGGAGGAGAGCGGGGATACGGGTCAGCTGCATAAGACGGTGGAGCAGGCTATCGCAGATGGCGCGCTGCCGGAGGGCCGCAAGTCGATCTCCGGTCTGGCCTGGATCAGCGATTGCCTGGTGGGGGTCAACTTCGGCCATGTATTCGGCGTTGACGGCACCCTTGCCGAGGATTTGACGCGAGGGGCGATTGAAGGACGTCGCACGGCGGAACGCCAGCTGCAGTTCTTCCGTCGTTATGTGCCGGGCTTTGAGCACGCCCATATGGCGGCGAGCGGAGAGCAGCTCGGCATCCGGGAGACTCGGCGCATTGAAGGGGACTATATCCTGACGGTCGAGGATTTCCTTGCCGCGCGCTCCTTCCCGGACGACATTGCCCGCAACGCCTACTACATCGATATTCATCTCGCCAACAGCAAAAGCGAAATGACCTTCAACCATCTACCGCCGGGGGTTTCGCACGGCGTACCGTACCGGATCATGCTGCCGGTCGGCATCGACAACCTTTGGGTTGCCGGACGCTGCGTATCCTCGGATCGAGCGGTGCAAGGCTCCCTGCGGGTGATGCCGAACTGCTTCTCCATGGGCCAAGCCTCGGGAACGGCGGCCGCATTGGCACTGCGCGATGGCGCCGGCTCGCGCGGCATTTCCGTAGCCGAGCTTCAGCGGCGGTTGCTGGAGCAGGATGTATGGCTGGGGGAGGATTGCATCCCGGCTGAGCAGCAGAAGGAAGGGAGTGCGCCGTGAAGTCCCTTCCCTTAACGGAGGTGTGGTTTCACGGCGCCGTGTCGCTCCAGCGCCTGGAGGAAGGGATCAAGCCCTGGCGTATTCCTTACACGGATTACGAGCTGTATCCGCCGGAGGGAATCGAGGGCAAAGCCGAGATTTGTGCCGGGGTTCGCCTGCGGCTGCGCACGGACTCCACGGAGGCGTCCGTATCCTTCGCTCCGCTTGCGGATGCAGCGGCGATGGATTGCGTGGCAGAAGGAGAATTGCGCCAGACGCTCCGCCTGCCCTCTGGAGCGACGGAAGCGTTATTCAGCGGACTTGAGGGCGGAAGCAAGGATCTAGAGATTTGGCTTCCGCAAAATATCGGAATGACCGTCACCGGCCTGCGGATTGGCGCCGAAGCCGTCGGAGTCCCGCTGCCGGACACCCGGCCCCGTTGGATTACTTACGGCAGCTCCATTACCCAGTGCGTCGCGGCTTCCAGCCCCTCGCGCGCTTGGCCTGCCATTGCCGCCGAAGCTTGCGGCTTCAGCTTGACCAATCTCGGCTTCTCCGGCAACTGCCACATGGAGCCGATGATCGGGCGGCTGATTCGCGACTTGCCGGCCGATTTCATCTCTATATGCGCGGGCGTGAACATCTATGGCGCAGCCACCTTAAGCCCGCGCATGTTCAAGCCGCTGCTGATCGGACTGCTGGAGACGATACGCGACAAGCACAGGGAAACCCCGCTGCTTGTCATTTCACCGATCTACGGCACCGTCCGCGAAACGGAGCTCAATTCGCTGGGCTTCACTCTGCCCATGATGCGGGAAGCCATCCGCGAGACCGTGGAGCAGTTGCGGGAGCGGGGCGATCGCCAGTTATACTACCAGGATGGTCTGAACTGGCTCGGCCCGGAGGATGAATCCTTTCTGACGGACGGTCTGCACCCTGGAGCCGAAGGGTATGAGCTATTAGGCCGGCGTTTCCGCGACCTTCATGAATTTGCGTTCGATAATGACATTCGACGTGGACGAGTACGAAGTTGAAAATCTATAACAAATGCCCGGGGCTTCGGCTCTCGGTTTTTTTGTTTGTCAAAGCGTTCACATAACTCAATGACCCTACATTTCTGGCAGTTGCTTTGACTCCCGCCTTCTCCAACCCATGAATACCAGGCACAAAGCTACGATCGTAAGAACTATCCCTAGCATATGTAAGCCCCCGAAGCTGAACGTATTCCCCATGACGATGCCGATCAACAAGGAAGAGAAGATGGCTCCCAGGTTTCTCGACGTACTAAATAGTCCGGAAGCCACACCGATGATTTCCTTCGGTGTGCTTTGGAACAATGCCGCCTGTACAGGGGCACCGGCTGGCCGGCCGAAGCAGCGTATCTTTGACGGAGCTGAGGGACTCACCGGCAAGCCGGACACAGGAGCTTATCACTTTGCCGCCGCTATGCTAAAATAAGCAAAAAGCCATAACGGTCATTCTAATGCATCTATAATTGTAAACGCTTGCAGTCGTGAGTTAAGTCATCAGGGGGGATTCGAGTGAAGAAGACCGTTGTCGTCATTGACGACAAGCCGCTTATACTGCAATCGATCGTGCAAACCGTGGATTGGAGCCGGCTGAACTGCACGGTTGTCGGCCAGGCGATGGACGGCGTCGAGGGCAAGCAAGTGATTCTCGACAAGCAGCCGGATATTCTCATCACGGATATCAAGATGCCCGGGATCAGCGGTCTTGAGCTTGCCGAGTATATGCACGAGGAGCTGCCCCGGTCGAAGACGATCCTGATTACCGGCTACCAGGATTTCGATTTCGCCAAGCGAGCCGTGAGGCTCGGCGTGCACGATATCGTCGTGAAGCCGATTCACAACGAAGAGCTGCAGCGGGTGATCGGCCAGGCCGTGACCGAGCTGGATAACAAGCAATCGGAGCTGTCTCGGCGCGCGGAGAAGGACGAAGCCTTCAGCCAGCTCTCGGAGCGTCATCGGAGCTCGTTGCCTTCGCTGCGGAGCAAGCTGGTGTCCGAGCTGATCGGTGGCAGCCAGCCGCAGGATGACGACTTGGCCGCGGCGACGGCCGAGCTGGGCATCGCGTGGAGCCGATGCTCCGTGCTCATCGTCCGCTCGAAGCAGATGTTCGAGACGGTGCAGGGCGCGGACAGTCACAGCATTCATCCGCGCATTCGCGGCGATCTGACGAAGCTGGCGCAAGCCTCGGCGGCAAGGAGAGAATTCGAGGTTATCGAATCGTACGACCGCAGCGACCTGGTGCTCGTCTGCCTGTTTCCCAGACCGCTGTCCCCCCGAGAGCTTAGACTGAAGCTGCAAAGCTTCTGCCACGATCTGATCGAGCTGGTGCGCCAGAAGCACGGGCTTCTGTGCTGCATGGCCGTCAGCTCCAACTACCGCAAGCTCCAGGAGCTTCGCGAAGCTTATGCCGAGGCCTCCGCGCTGATGGATGTCAGCTTTTTTCGAGCCGAAGAGCCCGTGCTGTTCCCGGAGAGAATCGAGGCTGCGGGAGAGATCGGCAGGTTCGCGATTATTCGCGATCTTGAGGAATTCAACCGTATGCTGGAGCATGCGTCCAGCGACGAAATGGCAAGCCATCTGGAGAAGTTTCTTGAGCATATCAAAGCTTACAGCGAGGGCAATATTTTGGTGGCGAAGGGGCTCCTGTCGGATGTGTGCCTGGCGGCGGCCCGCTATTATTATCGCGTCACCGGAGACGAGTTCGGCTTTGACAAGAGCATCGACGAGATGCTGGAGGACGTCTATCAGCTGCCCAACATGAGGACGGCCTCCGATTACCTGAGCTCCTTTATCCAGACGGTCAAGCATAAGCTCGAAGGCAACGATAAGGAATACAGCCTGATCGTGAAGAAATCGATGGATTATATCAACAGCCACTTCGCGGACAATATCAGCCTGACCTCCCTTGCCGAGCATTTCGGACTGAGTCCCAGCTATCTGAGTCGGCTGCTGCGGACGGAGACGGGCATCAATTTCGTGGATCTGGTCGCCAAGGCGAGGATCGAAGCGGCCAAACGATTGCTCAGAGATCCCAGACATAAGGTAAACGAAGTGGGAGAGATGGTCGGGTACAAGGAGTACGCTTATTTCTATCAGGTTTTCAAGAAGGTAGAGGGCGTCTCTCCCAAGGAATATAAGAACAAGAGTAAAGATTCCTATTAAAACCGCAATATCGGCGTATTTCTTTTGGAAGCCCGATGACCTACAGTTAGCTTTGCCGGGAGTATGGACGAACACGAGGGCAAATGCCGAATGAGGATTCGTCGGCGGTCGCGGGAGAGACGGGAGGATGGGGAATGACGAGGGCTCGTCTGGACAGGGAAGAGATCGAAGGCAACATCGCGAAGGTCATTGCGAGCATGCAAAGCCTGGAGGTGGGCTTCGAGGAGGACACGCCGGTCAGCATCGTCTCGATGAAGGAATGGGATTGGTCGCAGGGAGTCGGCTTGTTCTCTCTCTACTTGTATTACAAGGAAACGAACAATCGGGACACGCTGCGCTACTTGACCGACTGGTTCGACGACCGGCTGCGCGAGGGCTTGCCCCGCAAGACGGTGAATACGATGTGTCCGCTGCTTACGCTCAGTTACTTGTACGAGGAAACCCGGAACCCGGAATATTTGGTCGTCTGCGAAGAATGGGCGAGCTATGCCGTCGACGAGATGCCGCGAACGCAGGAGTTTGGGATGGCCCACGGGACGCTAGATGGCGCGAACGAAAACGAACTGCGGGACGAGACGCTGTATATGGCTGTGCTGTTCGTCGGGCGGATGGGGGTTTTGTTGAAGAGGGAGCACTACGTTCAGGAGAGCGTTCGCCAGTTTCTCGTCCACTTGAAGTATTTGACCGATTCGGAAACGGGCTTGTTCTTTCACGGATGGTCGTTCGCGCGCAGGGACAACTTCGCGAGAGCGCTCTGGGGACGGGGCAACGCCTGGTACATGGCAGGCTTGGTCGACTATCTCGACATCGTCGATCTGCCACTGGGCACCGAAATGTTTCTCTTGGGCTCGCTGGAGCAGCAGGTTCGCAAGCTGACCGAGCTTCAGGAGAAGAACGGCATGTGGCACACGCTGCTGGACGATCCGTCCAGCTATGAGGAAACCTCCGCGACTGCGGGCTTGGCCTACGGCATTCTCAAGGCGGTGCGCATGGGCTACATCAGCGAAGACTACCGCGATTCGGGCGTGTCCGCGATGCGCGCGGTCCTTCGCCGAATCGACGGGGGCGGGAGGGTGCAGGGGGTTTCCTACGGCACGCGCATAGGGCTTACCAAGCAATTTTACCGCGATATTCCCCAATGTCCGATGCCCTACGGACAATCGATGACGCTGCTTATGCTCGTGGAGTCTCTGCGCCATATGGACGAGCTGTAAAACTTCCGGGAGCGGGGGATGAGATGCGGACAATCCGAAATCTCTTTGTCGACGCCAAGCTGAGAACCAAATTTCTGCTTTCCATCACGATTATCATTCTGATTACGGGGCTTACCATCAGCGGTATTAATTACTGGGTTTCTGTCGGGGCGATCAAGCGGAATTCGGGAGAATTCTCGCAATATTTGATCGGTCAGATCGGCCTTAATATCGATAAGCTGACGACAGATGTAGAGAGAATGGCCTTTCAGCAGTTTCGCAACTCCTCGCTCAGCGAGAAGCTCAGCCAGCTCCCCGAGGCCGGCGAAAGCCGCTATCCCCGGGATAAATACATTAACGATTTTCTGAACGATCTCCTGTTCTATGAGGATTATTACTTGTCCGTCCTCATTATCGACGCCCAGGACCAGCATTATTCGATCAGACGCAAAGGCGCTTCGAAGGACAACGAGAATCTGCTGGAGCGGCTCGATCTGAACGAAATTCGGGATATGCGGGGCAGGGCGCACTGGTACCGCGGGGAGAACGACACGCTTTTTATGGTAAAGGCGCTTTACGATATCGCCACGACCCGTTATGTGGGAATTATCGCGATCGGCGTGGAGAGCAATTATATCGGCAGCGTGCTGACCCGCGTTCACAACCTGATGGACGGAGACGTGCTCATTCTCGACGAGAACAACGAGCTGTTCGTCGCCGGCGGTCGGAGCGAAGCCGCGCAATACTACTTGAGCAAGACGATGCATCTGTCCGGCACGGGAAAAACCGACTTCGACTACGGAGGCAAGCATTACATCTCGAATGTGCTGGCGACCGACTACGACAAGTGGAAGATTGTGCAGATTATCGATGTGGGCCAGCTGACCCGGGGCACGGAAAGCATTAAATATTGGACGATCAGCACGCTGCTCGTCTCGCTGCTGTTCGCCTTTCTGCTCGCGGCACGCATCTCCAAGAACATTACGGAGAACATTCGCGTGCTGCTGCAACGAATGTCCAGCTTCACGCTCGACTTCAACCATGAGGTGATCGTCCCGAGAAGCCGGGACGAGGTCGGGATGCTGACCGTGAAGTTCAACACGATGGCGGAGAAGATCAACGATCTGTTTAACTCGGTGTATCGCGAGAAGCTGTTGAAGCAGAAGGCCGAGTACAGAACGCTGCAATTCGAATACAAAGCGCTGCAGGCGCAGATGAATCCGCATTTTCTGTATAACACGCTGGAGTCCATCTACAGCATGGCCAAGATTAAAGGGGAAGAAGAGATCGGCGAGCTGATCTATCTGTTGGGCAAGCTGCTACGGGAAAGCCTGGGGAAGAAAGGCGACGTCATTACGCTGCGGGAAGAACTGGAGTTTATCCGCAACTACTTGTCTATCCACTCCATCATCTACGGCGATCGCATCGAGGTGGATTATGCGACGGACGAAGAGCTGGGCGATTGCGAGGTGCCCAAATTCATTTTGCAGCCTCTGGTGGAGAATGCGATCGTTCACGGCATCGAGGAGAAGCCGGGAAAAGCGCTCATTCGCATCGCTTGCGAAGAGGCGGACGGGGATTTGCTCCTGACGGTCACCGACAACGGAGTGGGCATGGAGGAGGAGAAAATCCGGCGGCTGCTCAATCCCGAGCTATACGAGACGGCGCCGAGCGAGAAGAAGAAGCACACGAATGTCGGGGTCATCAGCGTGCATAAGCGAATTCGTATTTTGTACGGAGAAGGCTACGGCCTGGAGATCAGCAGTCAAGTCGGAGAAGGCACGTCGGTTCGCGTGCGGCTGCCGAGGGTTCAAACGGCGGAATGAAGCGCTTATAGCGGCTTCGTTTCGCCGTTTTTTATTGCAAAATAGCTAATATAAGCGCAAGAATGTCCAATGGAAAGCGTTTGCGGTTCTTGTAGAATAGGAGGCACGAAGAGGAACCGGGTCTCGCTTGAGCGAGCGGGGGTTGCTCCGAAATCGATCTGGAATGCGTTCTAAGGAGAGTGCGGAGATGAGCGATGCAAGGCGCATGGTAGAGGATTGGTCGGCGATACGCGACAAAATCGAGACATTCGAATGGGCAAGAAGCATTGTCGGTCGATTCAAGCCGGAGACGGATTGGTGGGTCGCCCACTACGAGGATGACGTTAATCGAATTGCCGGCTGGGGGCATCATTACTTCTGCGATCGGTGCTTCGCGGCGCTGATCTTCGATCCGGCCAAGCCCTCCGAGCATCGCTGCAGCGGCTGCGGGGAGCTGAGAGTCGCTTCGGAGGCGGATGAGGCCTGGTGTTATATCTACAGAACCTCCGCATGTTCTCAGGTGTTTCAGGCGGCCGTGCTGTATCGGTTGTATGGAGACGCTGCCTATCTGACTTACATTCGCCGGGTGCTGTCCTTTCTCAGCGACAATTACGGCAGCTTTCAGGTACGGACGCCTCCCGGACAGGAGGGGCGCTTCTCGGGGTGCGACTTGACCGACGGAGTCGCCGTCATCTGGCTGCTGAACGGCATGGAGCTGGTCAAGGACGCATTCGCGCGGGAAGAGCTGGAGGTCTGGAAGCGGCGCTTCTTTATCCCTCAGGCTGAATTTCTCATCGAGAAGATCGGGTGCACGCCCAATATCATCTGCTGGATGAAAGCTGCGGCCGGCATGATCGGTCTGTTCTTCGACGAACGAATCTGGTGCGAGCGGGCCGCCGAAGGCGAGAACGGCATCAAGCGGAAGCTGGCGGACGGATTGCTGCCGGAGGGCTTCTGGTACGAGGCTTCGTTCCATTACCACTTCTACTGTGCGGAAGGCTTGACCTACTATCATGCCTTCTGCAGGCTGTACGACTACGATTTTCCGATTCTGGAGGATGCGCTGCTGCGGATGTACCGCTATCCGGTCAAGTATGCGTTCTCGAACGGAGAGTTTCCGAATCCGAACGACGGCTGGCCGCTGCTCAAGTTCGCCAATTACGCCCAGCAATACGAATGGATTCGAAGCGTGCATGACGAGGCGCCGTTCCGTTACGCCCTGTCGCGCAGCTACGAGCTGCCCGATCAGGCGCATCTCGGCGCGAATGTCGGGGGAGTCGCCCGGCTCTTGTTCGGCCGGGACTGGGAGAACGAACGCTTCGATGCCCTCCCTTCCGGAAGCGGTTTGCCTGACGGTCGTTCCCGCTATGACAAGGATATTTATTTCGCTCAGCTGCAAAGCGGCGAGGCGACGGTTTTCCTGAAATACGGCTTTGTGCTGGAAGGGCATTCTCATGCGGACATTCACCACTTCGAGGTGTTCCTTAAGGATGAGATTGTTTCCAGAGACGTTTCCAACAGCGGATACGGCTCGGACCTGTTTCGGGAGTGGCAGCGAAAGACGATTGCCCATAATTCGGTCATGATCGATCGGGCCAATCAGCCGAACCGTCCGGCAGGGCGGATGGAGCTGTTCGATCTGGAGCGCAATCTGTGTGCCGTTGCTGCGGATGAAGTGTACCCGGGGATCGGCTTCGCCCGACGGCTGCAGCTAGAGCCGGATAGGCTCATGGATGAGTTCGAGGTGAGACCGACGGCGGGCAGCGAGGAGGAGCATGTGATCGACTGGCTGTTCCACTGCTCCGGCGACCTCGGCACTTCGCTTGAGCTGACCCCGTGCGACCCGCCGGGGAGCGCGGACGGCTATCAGATGATGCTGGATACGTCCTGCTGCGAGACGAACGAAGCATGGGAGGCTGTATGGACGCTTGGCGACAAGCGGGTTACGCTCCGCATGGCAGGCGCCCCGGGCACGACAGTGTATGTCTTCAGAGGCTACGAGCATCGCCTGGATAAGACGCGTTGGGGCGTGATGGTGCGCCGAACGGGCCGCTCGGCCCTCTATAAGGCGGAGTACCGCTGGACGACATCCCTTTAAGCCGCAACGGGAGGAAGCGACATGGATCACATTCAAGGCAGGAGCAAGGAAGATATTTGCGCGCATTGGGGAGACGACTACGATCGTTATCTTGGGGCGATCGTGCCGCCGATCTTTCAGAACTCGCTCTTTACCCGCAAAACGGTGAATCACGGCTACACGTATACCCGCGTGTCCAATCCGACGACGGAAATCGCCGAGAAGAAGATCGCGGCGCTGGAGGAGGCGGAGGAAGCCCGCTGCTTTTCCTCCGGCATGGCCGCGATTACAGCTGCGCTGATGAGCGTCATGGAGAAGGATTGCCATATCGTCTGCCCGCTGAACGTCTATGCTCCGACGAAAATCTTTCTGGAGACGTATATGGCCAGATTCGGAGTAGAAACGACCTTCGTATCGGGGGAGAGCGCAAGCGAGTTCGAAGCGGCGATACGGCCCAATACGAGGGCGATCTATCTGGAGACGCCGCTCTCGAACGTATTCACGCTCCAGGATTTGCGCGCGATTGCGGCGATTGCCCGAGCGCGGGGCATTGTGACAATCGCCGACAACACTTGGGCGACGCCGCTGTTCCAGAACCCGATCGCCTGCGGAATCGATCTGGTCGTCCATTCCGCGACCAAATATATGGGCGGGCACAGCGATATTATCGCCGGGGTTATCGTCGGCAGCAAAGAACGGATGGAGCGAATCACCCATGAGGAGCGCGGGCTGTTCGGGGCGACGATGGACCCGCATCAGGCGTGGCTCCTCATTCGGGGGCTGCGGACGCTTCCGCTGCGAATGGAGCGGCATCAGGAGAGCGGCATGCGCATCGCGGCCTTCCTCGAAGAGCATCCGCTCGTGGAGCGGGTGCTCTACCCGGGACTGCCGAGCCATCCGCAGCATGAGCTGGGAAAAACCCAGATGAGCGGCTGCTCGGGGCTGCTTAGCTTCGTTCCGCGCGGCACGAAGGCGCAGGTTGCGGGCTTTATTAAATCGTTGACGTTGTTCGAGGAAGGCCCGAGCTGGGGCGGCTTCGAGAGCCTGATCAACTCGCCGGGGCTTTCTCTGGATGAAGAAACCTCCCGGCGAACGGGGGTGCCGCAGCGGCTTGTGCGCATCTCGGTCGGTCTGGAGCATCCCGAATCGCTGCTGGCGGATCTGGATCGCTCGCTGGAAGCGATGAAGCGTCTATAACAAACGAGCTGCGACGAGGAGATCGTCATTTGAGATTATATAAACAGGGGTGTGCGGCATGGACATTCAAACGATGGGCAGACAGGACGTGCGGACGTTGATCGAGCAAGTGATCGCCGGCATGCGCAATCTGGAGGTCACGATTCAGGAGGATACGGCCGAGAGCATTATTTCCATGGACGTATGGGACTGGTCCCAGGGCGTGGGGCTGTTCTCGCTGTATCTCTATTACAAGGAAACCGGCAACAAGGAAATTCTTGATTATTTGACCTCCTGGTTTAATCGGCATATCGAGCGGGGATTGCCGGAGAAGAACGTAAATACGATGTGCCCGCTTCTGACGCTCAGCTATCTGTACGAGGAGACCGGCGATACGGGATATCTTCATATTTGCGAGGAGTGGGCGAGCTACGCGGCCGTGAAGATGCCGCGCACGCCGGAGTTCGGCATTACCCATACGGCGGTGGACAGCCCCAATGAAGGCGAGCTGTGGGACGATACGCTGTATATGACCGTGCTGTTCTTGGCGAGAATGGGCGATCTGCTGAACGAGCGCGCTTATGTCGACGAGAGCGTAAGGCAGTTCCTCGTTCATCTGAAATATTTGACGGATACGAGTACGGGACTCTTTTACCATGGCTGGACGTTTAAAGAAAACCACAATTTCGCCGGCGCGAGATGGGGCAGGGGCAACGCCTGGTACACCGCGGGGCTGGTCGATTACTTGGACATCGTCTCGGTGGAGGGCGGCGTTCGGAACTTCCTGCTGTCTTCGCTGGAGCGGCAGGTCGGCAAGCTGGCGGAGCTGCAGGCCCCTTCCGGGATGTGGCATACGCTGCTGGACGATCCGACCTCCTACGAGGAAACCTCGGCGACGGCCGGCTTCGCTTACGGAATTCTAAAGGCGGTTCGCAAGGGTTATCTCGACGAAGGCTACCGGAAGACGGGCATGCGCGCTCTGCAAGCCGTCATTGCCCGAATCGACGAAGGCGGAGCGGTGCAGGGGGTTTCCTATGGCACGCGAATGGGGCGCACTCTGGATTTCTACAAAGAGATTCCGCAATGTCCGATGCCTTACGGACAATCGATGGCGCTGCTTATGCTGGCGGAGAGTCTGCATCATGTTCGGGGAAATCAAAATAACTAATAAAATCAAAAAATTACCGTATTTGAAACGCTTACATTCGCCTCTATACTTCATTTATAAACACGGAAACGACGGATAGGCAGCGCCAATGGAGGGGAGCGAACATGAAAGCACATCGAATCAACAAAACGGGAATTCCGTTAAGCGCGAGACCGGCCATGAAGGAATGGAGAAAAAACTACGATTTATATTTACTGCTTTTGCCGGCTGTCGCTTTTTTCATCGTCTTTTCTTATATCCCCATGGGGGGATTGATTATCGCTTTTAAGGACTTCAATATTTTCGAGGGCGTGTGGGGCAGCGATTGGGCGGGGCTGGCGAACTTCCGGGAGATGCTGTCGATCCCCGAGTTCGTGCAGATTACGCGGAACACGCTCGTGCTGAACCTGCTGGGCTTGCTCATCTGCTTTCCGGCCCCGATTCTGCTCGCGCTGATGCTGAACGAGGTGCGCTCGAAGTACTTGAAGAAAGTGTCGCAATCGCTGCTTTACCTGCCGCACTTTATGTCCTGGATCGTGCTCGGCGGAATCGTGTACGCGGTGCTGTCTCCGAAATACGGAGTGGTCAACGAGATTCTGCGCTGGTTCGGAATGGACGAAATCTACTTCATGGCGGATAAAACCTGGTGGATTATCACCTATACGTTATCCGCAGTGTGGCAAAGCGCCGGTTGGGGCACGATCATCTATCTGGCGGCGATCACGGCGATCGATCCTTCGCTGTACGAGGCGGCTTCCATTGACGGAGCGGGCCGCATTCGCAAAATTGTAAGCGTTACCTTGCCCAGTATTATGCCGACGATCATCATTCTGTTCATCCTCGCCGTAGGAAATATGGTGTCCATCGGCATCGAGCAGCCGCTTGCGCTGGCGAACTCGGTCGTGGGCGACGTGTCCGATGTCATCAGCACCTACGTGTACCGGGTCGGGATCAAGCAGGGCGACTTCGGCTTGACGACGGCGGTCGGCATGGTCCAGTCGGTCATCAATCTGGCGCTGATCGTGACGGCGAACCATTGGGCCAAAAAGGCAGGGGGCGAAGGGCTATGGTAAACGGTCCCGCTCTTCGGGAAAGGAGGATGGCGAATGCCCGCTCTTGAAGCCGCTTCGGGGAAAACGTCGCCAAGAAGAGGGAAGCAGTCTCTCGGCGAATCGTTGTTTAGCTTTATCGTATACGGGGCTTTGATCTTCTTCACCTTGATCTGTCTCTTTCCGTTCGTGAATACGCTGGCGAACGCCTTCAGCAGCAGCAACGCGATTCAGACGGGGAAGGTGCTGCTCTGGCCGGTGGAATTCCAATGGGATTCCATGCGCATGATATTGGCTGACAATTCGGTCATCCGCGCGCTTCTGGTGACGGTATATCTCACGGTTGTCGGCACGGCGATGAATCTGTTCTTCACGATCATTACGGCTTACCCGCTCTCGCGGCGGGATCTTAAAGGCAGGGGCATCTTCATGAAGTTCATGGTCATCACGATGCTCTTCAGCGGCGGAATGATTCCGCTGTTCCTGCTCGTGAAGTCGCTGGATCTGTTGAATACGCTTTGGGCGCTCATCATTCCGGGGCTCATCAGCGCCTTTAACGTCATTATCATGAAGAGCTTCTTCCAGGCGATGCCAGACGAGCTTCGCGAGGCTTCCATTGTCGACGGCTGCGGCAATATCCGTTATCTGGTGCAGATTATATTGCCTTTATCGGGCGCGTCGCTGGCTACGATCGGGCTATTCTACGCGGTCGGTCACTGGAATTCCTACTTCGGCGCCGTACTGTATATCGATAATCCGGACCTGCTTACCTTGCAGGTCAAGCTGAGAAATATATTGCTGCTCTCGCAGATGGATACCTCTCTGGAGCAGATGACGATGGACAGCCAATTCACGGTCATTCAGGAATCGCTGAAGGCAGCCGTCATCGTTGTCGCTACCGTTCCGATTCTCGTCGTGTATCCGTTCCTTCAGAAGTATTTTGTCAAAGGCTCCATGCTGGGCTCCGTTAAGGGATGATGACCCGGCGGCTAGCTGCAGCTGGCCGTTCCGGCTTCATAAATGAATCACGACCAACAACCGAGGAGGCAATGTAGATGAAGGGGAGAATGACGAAAGGGCTCTTGCTTGGCTTGGCACTCATCCTGGTGATGATCTCGTTGGCGGCTTGCTCCGGAAACAAAAATAAAGACAGCGGCGCAAGCCCGGCGGAGAATTCAACGGGGAGCTCGGGCTCCGAGCAGCCCGGCAAGCTGGAAAAGGTGCGCGTATCGCTGTGGGATCGCTCCAATTCTCCGAGCGGCCAGAAGCTGGGCGATACGATTATTGTGAAAAAGCTGCAAGAGGAAGCGAAGAAGGAAGGATTGGACGTCGAGTACGTCATCCTGCCTCGTTCCCAGGAAAGCGAGAAGAACAGCGTATGGATGGCTTCGGGCGAAGGTCCGGACATCATCATCACGTATGACGTCAACGCGGTGTTCAAGTGGGCGGAGCAGGGCGGCCTGTGGGAGCTGGACGATCTGCTGGATCAATACGGCCCGGATATCAAGAGCATGATCGGTCCTGCGCTGGATGTAGCCGGCAAGTACAAGGGCAAGCGTTACGCGATTCCGGCGATGCGGATGAGCACCGCGGCGGGCGCGAATATGAAGATCAGACAGGATTGGCTCGACAAGCTCGACATGAAGGCGCCGACGACGCTGGACGAATTGTATAACGTATTGAAAGCGTTTAAGGAGCAAGATCCCGGCGGCGTAGGCAAAGACAACGTTATACCATGGGCGCTCCCGGCGATCAGCCAAGGCATGAAGGGCTTCTTCTTCGGCCCGATGTGGGGCGCAGGCGTGGCGACGGACGGACCGAGCTCGGAGATGTATATGCCTAGCGGCAACTTTACCGACGGCGTGTTCCATTCCCCGGTCGTTCTGGAGGAAGGCAAGGAGTATTTCCGCTTCATGAACAAGCTGTATAAGGAAGGCCTGATTTCCAGAGAATTCGTGACGGATGTCAATTCGCAGCAATATTTGCAGCATTATATGTCCGGCGTAGCGGGCTTCCTGGAATCGAATGAAGACCCTTGGATGATGACGAAAGAAACAAGAAAGACGGTTCCGACGGCAACGTGGGTTACGGTAGATCCGTTCATTCGCCCGAACGGCACCCAAGCGATAACCGAGGCGAACCTCTACGGCTTGTTCAATCTGGTGCCGAAGTCGAGTAAAAACCCTGCAGCCGCCGTAAAATACCTGAACTTCCTGGCGAAAAACATCAAATTGGTGCAGGGCGGTATCGAGGGCGTGCATTACAAGGAAGAGAACGGCTTGTTCATCACGATCGATCCGGCCAAAAACGCCGAGGAGATCGATTGGTACTTCAAGGATTTGAATCTGATTACCCAAGGCTATATGGGCAATCCGAACAAGGAGCAACTTAAAACCTTGTACATGAACGAGCCGAATGCCGACGAGATTGCCGACATTCTCGATCCGTACTACAAGGCGTACGAAAATTACGGCAAGCAGGTGCCGTTGATCGACACGCCGCGTCCGGTCTCGGAGAAGTCCATCGCGAACATTACGAAGTTTCTCTATGACGCGCTGTCCAAGGCGATTATCGCCAAGGATTTCGATGCGGAGTGGGAGAAGGTCGTCTCCGGCTGGAAGAAAAACGGCGGGGAAGCGTATGACGCGGAAGTGACCGAAAGTCTTGTGCAGATGAACTGGAAAACGACAAACGAGTAAACGACAGGAAGGACGGAAGGGTTGCAGAAGCCATCCGTCCTTTCGACTTACATGGGGGGACAGAGGATGAACGCACAAGCTGTGGGGCACGAGGAGCTGCTAGAGCTGATTCGCCTGCAGGAAGGAAAGCTGGCGGAGGAATGGCCGCGGATGCTGAAGGAGCAGGAGACGGGCACGAAAATGCGTGTTCAGGGGGAAGAACTGCATCGATTGATGCTTATGCTGGTGCTCTATTGCCAGCCCAAATCGGCGTACTACCGGGATCGGGAGCTTATAAGCATGATGGAGCGGATGGCCCAGGCTTTCCTGAACACTCAATTGCCGAGCGGCAACGTGACGTTGTATTTCTGCAATATCGACTCTCCGCCGGATACGGCGTTTACGACGCATCTAGCCGCTACGCTGGCGCAGCTGGCGCTTAGAGACGGCGGCCCCGAAGCCGCGAAAGTAACGGATACGCTCCTTGAATTTCTGCGTCGCGCCTCTCCGGCGCTGCTGCGGGGAGGCATCCACACTCCGAATCACCGCTGGGTCATGGCTTCCGCGCTCGCCAAGCTGGAGCAGTTGTTCGGAGGAGACGAATATCGCCGGCGCGCCTTCGAGTTTCTGAACGAAGGGCTGGACATTACCGAATACGGCGAGTGGACGGAGCGCAGCAATGCGTTCTACAATGCGATCTGCTCTTATTATTTGTATACCGTAGGACTCGTATTTGATCACAAGCCGGCGATGGAAGCGGCCAGCCGCACCTTGCGCATGATGTGTTACCTCATGCATCCGGGGGATACCATCGTGACCGAATATTCCGGGCGGCAGGACTTGGGTTTGATATGCCGAATGGACGACCGCTATTATGTCGCTTATCATCTGTTCGCTTCGTATGACCAGGACCCGACATTGGCGGCGATGGCGAAGGTGGCGAATCGCACCGCGCCTCGGGGAAGCTTGACCCTGCTGCACTGGATGCTGGAGCCCGAGCGGATGCAATTGCCGGACACCGTCGCGGAGCTGAGCGATTCGTACACGGTGCTGTTCGGAGAAGGCAATCGTGCTCGCGTTCCCGACCGGGTCCCTTACGTGGGGCCGCTTGTCAAGCATCCGCACGGCGCGGCGGTGCTTCGCCATCGGCAAGGCAAGCTCAGCATTACGGCAATGGCGGGTCAGCCCGACAGTCTCTATCTCCAATATGGGGAAGCCCGGATGTTCGGCATGAAGCTCGGCGTAGGCTGGTTCGGCGTCGGCGCTGCGGCATTTCCGGGAATCGCCAAGCTGGCCGAAGACCTCTATCGCATGGAAATCGAGCTGGAGGGCTGTTACTTCGGTCCGTTGGCGGATGAATACACGAAACCGGCCAACGGCAGCTACGTCGATATGCCGAACCATCTTCGCGAGAGAGTCGGAGTCGTCAAGATGACGGTTGCCATGGAGCTTCGACTGCTTGAAGACGGAATGGACGTAAGGGTCGTATCGGACGATCCTCGCGGATTATATTTGCAAGCGGTGTGCGTCTTCGACGAGGGCGGCGCCCTGACTGGAGAAGGCCTCGTCGATACCGGAAGAGCGACGAAGCGGCTGTCGCATGGCGGAGCCCTGTTCCGCGCAGGCAACGATTGCATTCGCGTCGAAGGCGGCGCGCACGAGCATGACGAAACGACGATGCGCAACGATCCGATCAATCCGTATGCGATCAATATGACGGTCAACTGGATTACCCCTGCCGATGCGTGGCTCCGATTCCGCTGCTTCACCGAGGGCGATGAGTAGCATCCTGAACGGGCTTGCGGCGAAATACCCGGAGCTGAGCGAGTGCCTTCCCGATGTGCGGAAGGCATTCGAGCTGCTGCAAGCTTCCTATGACAGGGGCGGGAAGCTGCTAGCCTGCGGCAACGGCGGCAGCGCCGCGGATTGCGAGCATATCGTAGGCGAACTGATGAAGGGCTTTAATTCCCGCAGGGAGCTTCCCGAATCTCGACGGGATACCCTGATTGAAGCCTACCCGGGAGAGGGCGAATATTTGGCGGATCGCCTGCAAGGGGCGCTGCCGGCCATCTCTCTCGTCAGCCACTCGGCTTTGATGACCGCCTATGCCAACGATGTAGAGGCGGAGATGATATTCGCCCAGCAGGTCTACGGCTATGGCCGGCCCGGCGATGTGCTGCTCGGCCTCAGCACCTCGGGCAACTCGCGCAATGTTCTGCGCGCCGTGCAGGTCGCTAAAGCGTTCGGCCTTAAGACGATCGCCTTCACGGGACAATCGGGCGGCGAGCTTAAGCGTCTGGCCGACGTGACGATTCGGGTGCCCTATGCGCATACGCCGGACATTCAGGAGCGGCATCTTCCGATCTATCATGCGATCTGCCTGCTTCTGGAGGAGGCGAATTTCCAATGAGCCATATCGCCGGGATCGACATCGGCGGGACGAAATGCGCGGTCAGTCTGGGGCGAATCGAGGGGGAAGAGGCGGTCATTCTGGAGAAGCGTCAGTTCGCGACTCCGGAAGGTCCGGAGCAGACGATCGACATGCTTATGGAGCAGCTGGAGCAATTGCTCCGGCTGTCATCCGTTGCGCGGCCGTCTGCCGTCGGCATTAGCTGCGGCGGGCCCTTGGACAGCGAGAAGGGACTGCTGCTCTCCCCGCCCAACCTTCCGGGCTGGGATAGCGTCGATATCGTTCGGCCGTTTCGCGAACGATACGGGGTGCCTGTAAAGCTGCAGAACGACGCCAATGCCGGTGCGGTAGCGGAATGGAAATGGGGGGCGGGCAGAGGGACCCGCAACATGGTTTTCCTGACCTTCGGCACCGGCATGGGAGCGGGTCTCATTCTGAATGGACAGCTTTATTGCGGAACGAACGATATGGCGGGAGAGATCGGGCATGTGACCATGGAAGCCTTCGGACCGGTCGGATATGGCAAGGTCGGTTCGTTCGAAGGCTTCTGCAGCGGCGGAGGGATCGCGGAGCTTGCCCGCAGCTGCGCGCTGGCCGCCCTGCAGGCGGGGGAGCCGCTTTCCTTCTGCGAGAGCTACGAGCAGCTGGGGCGGATCAGCGCGAGGAGGGTTGGCGAAGCCGCCTTGCGGGGAGACGAAGCGGCGGTGGAGATTATGCGGATATCCGGGGAGCAGCTGGGCAGAGGCCTGGCTGTCCTGGTCGATATTCTGAACCCGGAACGGATTGTGGTCGGCAGCATCTATCATCGTCAGCGGAGCTTGCTGGAACCTGCGGCGTTAGAGGAGCTGGCCAAGCGGGCGTTGAAGCGGTCGCGCTCGGTCTGTACGATCGTTCCCGCCAAGCTGGGCGAGCGGGTGGGCGACTATGCCAGTCTGGCTGTCGCTCATATGGAATTAAAGGAAAGAGAGGCATAGGGGATGAGGATCGGAGTTATCGGAATTGGCGTCATCGGCACGCGGCATATGAGCAATCTGATCGCGCATGAGGATGTGAGCATTGTCGCGGTATGCGGCAATCAAGAGGAGAAGACTGCGGAGATCGCTCGCGAATATGGCGCGGAGCCGTATACGGACTACAAGCTGCTGTTCGAGCGGAGCCGGCTGGACGCGGTGTTTATTTGTACGCCTCCGGGGCTTCGCAAGGGGCCGATCGCCGAGGCGGCGGCCAGAGGAGTCGCCTGCTTTATCGAGAAGCCGCCGGCCAAGTCGATGGAGGAAGCGGAAGCCATCTCTGCGATTATTGAAGAGAGCGGCATAATCCACTCCGTCGGCTTCATGTATCGGTATACCGGAGCGGCGAGCAAGGCCAAGGAATTGATCGCTGCGGAAGGCGGCGTCGTTCCGATCGTGCGCAGCGTTCATGTGTGCGGCGCGGGGCTGGTTGAAGCGACGACGCCCAGATGGCTGTACAACAAAACGTTGTCCGGGGGGCCGCTGTTCGATCAGGCGATTCATCTAATCGACGCTGCACGCTACATTACAGGTCAGGGCGCGCGCCGGGCAACCGGGCTTCATGCGTTTGGAGGCAACGTGCAGAGACCCAAGAGCGAGGAATACACCGTCGAGGAGAATTTTGTCGTGAATCTGGCCTATGAGTCCGGCATGGTTCATACGCATACGCATTCGTGGGGCATTGCGGAGTCGCAGGCGAAGATCCAGCTGCTGGGACGGGATTATCGGCTCCTCGTCGATCTGACGCGACTGGGCAGCAGGCTGCATGGAACATATAAGGGCGAGCAAATCTCGCTGCATTATGCGGACGAGAACATGTACGCCGAGGAAGCGGCTGTGTTCCTGCAAGCGGTCAGAACGGGTGAGCAGGCGTTCATCCGTTCATCCTATGCCGATGCGGCGCAGTCGCTTGCCCTGGTCATCAAAGCCAACGAATCGGTGGATAGCGGCCGGTCGGTCACCTTGTAACAGTGCTCGCGCGGAGCGAAATAGTGCGGCTAGGTCGAACTAAAAGCGGTTGCGGCGCTTGCGCGGAGTGAAATAGTTCGGCTAGGTCGCATAACACAATAAGGGGCATTTTCTCCAAAGAAGCGCATGGCGCCAAGGAGAAAATGCCCCTTGCGGTTTGTTTAAGAGGCTTGGCCGAGGCTGTCGATTTTGGCGGTTCCGCCTTGGCCGCTCCAAGTACGCTTCCAAGCTCCCTGAACGATCAGCAGCAAGAAAACGCAGGCCAGGGCGACACCGCCTAGAATCAGGAATCCTGTGGAATAGGTCCCGCTGGATTGATACAGGCTTCCCAGCACCAGCGGCAGCGCGTACCCGCCGAGCCCGCCCGCTGCTCCAACAATCCCCGTGACGAGGCCGATCTCGGAGCCGAATCGTTGGGGGACGAGCTGGAATACCGAGCCGTTGCCCGCTCCGAGGCACATCATTCCGGCGAAAAGCAGCACGACAACCATGGACAGGGACGGAAGGGTCGCCACGCAGACGAACATGGTGAATGCTCCGGCGTACAGAAGGGTCAGCATACGCACGCCTCCGAGCCTGTCGGAGAGGAAGCCTCCGATGGGACGGAAGAAGCTTCCGGCGATGACGCATAGGGTTGTGAAATCCGCCGCCCGTACGGCGCCGAGGTTGTATTGGGCGTTGAAAAAAATCGTCAAGTAGTTGGACATCCCTACAAATCCGCCGAAAGTAACGCAGTACAGCAGACAGAACAGCCAGGTGTCCCGCTGCTTCAGCACGCTTGCGTACTGAGACAGCTTCTTGGGCGCGGGGCGATTAGGACTATCCTTGGCGAAGATTGTAAAGACGACAAAGACGAGAAAGATCGGAATCAGGGCGAGCCCGAACACGGTTTCCCAGCTTCCGTAGTGCTCGGCAAGCCGATTCGCGAACAAGGTCGAGAATACGGTTCCGCTGTTGCCGGCGCCTGCAATGCCCATGGCGAGTCCCTGGTGCTGTTTCGGATACCACTGGCTGGCCAGCGGAAGAGCGGCGGCGAAGGAGGCTCCGGCTACGCCGAGCAGCAGGGCTACCGCGTACATGTCGGTCAAGGAATTAACGAATTGCCATCCCCATATCAACGGAATGGTTGTCAGCAGGAGACCGAGCTGTCCGGTTCGTTTGGGACCGAGATAGTCCGTCAGGAAGCCGAACGCAAGGCGAAGGATAGACCCCCCGAGAATAGGGAGAGCGACGAGGTTCGCTTTCTGGATGGGATCCATTGGATAATCCTTCATAATGATGACAACGAGCGGTCCGATCAGAACCCAGACCATAAAACTCATGTCGAAATACAGAAACGCGCTGAAGAGTGAAGGTTTATGCCCGCTTTGCCAGAACCCTTTTTTGTCCATTCGAACATCGCTCCTTTAAGTTGGGGAAATGCGATAAAGCCGCAAGCCTCCCTAGGGAAGTCTGCGGCTTCGTTGCCGGATGGCAGCACGTCATTGTGCTAACCGATTTATTAAGGGGATCACAGCAGTGTGAACTTAATCCGAATTATAAATAAATGTAAATATCGAGTCAATATATATTACACATAAGACAAATTTTCTAGATTTCTCGATAACTGAGTTAGAATATATGACGCAAATTTTAAGTGCTTATTCCTAAAAGAACTCCTCAGGAAAGACGATTCCAACGTATAATCCAACCCTCTTATATTGACAATGAGAATCATTATCATTAAAATGAAGAACGTACCCTATTTCACTAACCTGCGGTCGTCTTAAAGGACAGCCGGCAAGGGAGGAACTGCAGCTTTGGCGGATATTATAGTCGTTTACGCAAGTATGACGGGGAATACAGAAGAAATGGCCGAAGCGATCGCGGCAGGCATTCGCGCGGAAGGCGCCGAAGTAATCGTCAAATCGGTGATGGACGCCAGCGCTTCCGAATTGGAACGGCATGATGGCATATTGTTAGGCGCTTATACTTGGGGGGACGGAGAGCTTCCGGACGAATTCCTTGATTTCTACGAGGAGATGGATCGGGTGCGGCTGGAGGGACGCGCTGCGGCCGTATTCGGCTCTTGCGACTCCTGTTACCCGGCATATGGCGCCGCGGTTGATTTGTTGAACGAGAAGCTACAGGAAGTTGGAGCGGAACTGGTATTGCCCGGCCTGAAGGTGGAACTGTCGCCCTCCTCGGAGGAGATGCAAGAGTGCCGACAATACGGCAGCGAATTCGTGGGTTACGTGCGAAGCCGCGTACGGGGATAAGCAGAGCAAGCTTAATGAAGGAGGATAGTCGCATGGGGTTATTGTACAAAATCTATCAGTCCGTTCAACAGGGCAGCGAGGAATATCAGGCTCAGCGGGAAGATCTGGTCGAGCATCCGCAGAAGGAGAACGGCTCGGAGCCTTCGTTCACGCTGGCGGAATTGCTTAAGCACCCGATAGGGCGCACGTCCGCAGGACGGGAATAACAGTCAAGCGTCCAAGGGCATACGTACATTTCCGCAATTGTCCAATCCCCCGGAAGAGGGTTCACATAAGCTTGTAACAGGTATGCGACCACTATACGGGAGGCTCATTCAAACATGGAACAAATGTATCATATTTGCAAGCAGCACATGAATCGCAGGGTGCGTATTCATACGCGCTGCGGCTGTTTCGAAGGCGTAATCTGCCATGTGGACCGGGACAATGTGTATTTAAGAACGTCGGGAGACGTGAGAATATCGGGCTGGTTTGGTTTCGGCGGCGCTTCCGATATTTTGACTTTGTCCTTGTTTACGCTTCTGGCTATCGCGCTGATCTGAGGAATTATCCAGATAACTCCATGGGAAAAAGACTTTCGGCAAGTTCCGCTTGGGCGGGGCTTGCCGAAAGTCTCTTTTTGGCGGTTGAACGGGGGGCGAAGCGCATATTGTGCTTCTTGCGGTTTGGCCTTATTCTATATAAGTTGAATTCCTGGCAGCACTGTTCGCTTCATATCGTTAAGGATGTCTGCCGTTTCCTACGGGTTGATAGGAGTCTGGCTTGCAGCGTTGAACTGCGGGTTCAAGCCGTTTTATCAGGACTTTTAAGCACATCATAGACGGACAAGCAGTCTGCTTCCGGGATAGGACAACGCGAATACTTGCAAGTCAGTCAGAAGGAAGGTATAAGAATTTGCGTACAGGAAGTTTAACCGCCGACGCGAAGGCGTCGGATCGTTTTCCGTTGGCATTATTTTCGTTGACCGCCGGCGCGTTCGCCATCGGCATGACGGAATTTGTCATTATGGGGCTGCTGCCGAATGTGGCGTCGGACTTGAATGTGTCGATCCCGCAGGCGGGGCAGTTAATTACCGGCTATGCGCTGAGCGTGGCGATCGGCGCTCCGATCCTCGCAGTCGCAACGCATCGCATTCCGCAGAAAAATCTGCTGTGTCTGCTGATGCTGCTGTTCATCATCGGCAACGGAGTAGCTGCCGTTGCGCCGAATTATGCCGTGCTTATGGGAGCGAGGCTGTTCACGGCACTGGCTCACGGTACGTTCTTCGGCGTCGGTGCGATTCTGGCGTCCAATCTGGTCGCGCCGAATCGTCGTGCGGCGGCGGTGTCGGTGATGATGGCGGGACTTACGCTGGCGAACGTGATCGGCGTGCCCTTCGGCACATTTATCGGGCAGTATATGGGCTGGCGAGCATCGTTCTGGGCGGTCGTCGCCATGGGCCTGATTACGCTGATCGGCATTTTGGCGCTTGTTCCGGATGTGCGCCAGCAGCAGGCTTCCAGCGCGCTGCGGCAAATCCGGGCTCTGGTTCAGCCTAAGCTGCTCGTCGTGCTGCTTGCCGGCGCGCTAGGCTGCAGCAGCTTGTTCACGGTGTTCACGTATATCGCGCCGTTGCTGCAGGAGGTGACCGGATTCGCCGAGCATGATGTGACATGGGTGCTCGTCCTGTTCGGCATCGGCGTCACCCTCGGCAATATCCTTGGGGGCAAGCTGGCCGATTGGAAGCTGATGCCGACGCTGGTGGGCAGCTTTGCCGCGCTGGCTGCGGTGCTGGCGGTAATGGCCCTCTTCGACGATCTTCCGGCGGTCGTCGTCGTTCTGATCTTTCTGTGGGGAATCGTCTCGTTCGCCGTGCTGCCGGGTCTTCAAGTGCTGATCATGACGCTGGCCAAGGATGCTCCTGCGCTGGCCTCGACCTCAACGCATTCCGCGCTCAACTTCGGCAATGCGGGCGGCGCTTTTCTGGGCGGATTGGTCATTACGAACGCGGGCCTGGGGGCGCTTCCCTGGGCAGGGGCGCTGCTGTCGCTGCTGGGTTGCGCCGTCGCGGTGTTCGTGATGGCCTGGGACAAGAAAAGAACGAAGGCGTGAACAAGGTCTAACGGCGGTTGACCTGACGACGATGCGTCAAGGTGAATGACAGCCGGCAAAGCGTAAAGCACCGAATCCAAGGCCTGGAGCCAGGCCTTGGATTCGGTGCTTTTTTGTGCCCTGTGCGGCATTCCTGAGCGCGATTACAAGAGGATTCTCTGCGGATGCGTGTAGACGTTCATGGAATTGGCGCGAATGAAGCCGACGCAGGTCATGCCGAGATCTTCCGCAAGCCGAAGCGCGAGGTCGGTCGGAGCGGACTTGGAGAGCAGAATGGGACAGCCGATTTTCGCCGCCTTGAGCACCACCTCGGAGGAAAGACGGCCGCTGAATGCGATAACGCCGCGTCTCATGCTCGCGCGCTGGCGAAGGCTGTGTCCGAACAGCTTATCCAGCGCGTTATGCCGGCCGATATCCGAACGAACCTCCATAAGATCGGCTTCATCGAAGAAAGCCGCATTGTGCACTCCGCCGGTCAGATGGAATTCTACGGAGCTGTCTTGCATCCGCTTCATCAGCTCGAAGCAGCGCTGGGGGGCTATGGCTGCTCCCCCGGCGACGGTACGCGCCGTTCGAGCGTCGTTATGAAAATAAAACTGGCGGCTCTTGCCGCAGCAGGAACCGATCAGCCGCTTGGAATGAAGCTCCTTCGCGGACGATTGCGGCCGATGCAGATCGACGTAAGCCATGCCGCGCACCTCGTCAAGGGTGAACGTCTTGATCTCCTCCGCCGAGCGGATAATGCCTTCCGAGGCAAGGAAGCCGACGACAAGATCGTGCAGATCGCTTGGGGAGCAGACAAGCGTGGCGAATTCCTCGCCGTCGAGCCGGATCGTCAGCGGAAATTCCGCCGCGATCTCGTCGTCCGCTTCGAACGTTTGCCCGTCAAGCGCCTTCGTTGTGCGCCAAGTGACACAAGACCGCTGGATCATGTTCCGTCCTCCTTTTATTCCCATTCCTCCCTGCGCGCTGTGGTCCTTCCGTTCATTCCGGCGCCTCAAGCTCCAATTCCTCGATTCTGCGTTCCACATAACGGGTATCCTTAAGCGCGTGATACGTCTCCGCCTTCTCGACGACAACTGCCGCGTTGTACTCCGGGATGCCGGCGTAAGGCTCATAGACGCCCTTGGGCAGCAATACGTTGCCCTCAGGCCAATACAGTTCAATGTTGCCTCTGGCGATATCCTCCAGCTTGATTCTGCCGTAGAACACGCCGTAACGATTGTACGCGACGATGGCATCGCCCTCGCGCACGCCGAGGTCCGCCGAGTCCTCCCGGCTCATGAGCACGTCGAAGCGGCCCGCTCCGTTAAAGGGATCGGTCTCGCTGTAGACCATCGAATTGAACTGCTTTCCGCGCCGGGTCGTCACATAGAAGCGGCCTTCCGGCTTGCGCAGCTCCGGGAGCTCGATCGGCAGCAGGCGGCCCCTGCCGTCCTCCGTCGGACATACGCCGTTCTCGCAAAGCCAAGCGCCGCCCCACTGAAACACATCCCCCTGCTTGGCAAGATGCTGGATGCCGTCATAGTTGGGGGCGGCCAGCGCGATCTCGCCGCGAATGCTCGCCGCATCCCGGAAGGCGACGGCCGCACTTCCTTCCGGCTTCGCCCGCGCAGCCAACTGGCCGTATATTTCCCACTCGGGGCGCGCTTCGGCGATGCGCGGCCCGCGAATCTCCGGCGAGAAATAGACCATTCGCTCGGTCGAGGTGGACGTTCCGCCCCCGGGCTGCTCATAACGGGTCATCGCCGGAAGCACCCAGACCTCCTCCTGCGCGTCGGCCAGCGTAGACGTGTTCAGCACGATGTCCTGATGGACGCGCAGCTCGACGCTCTCCAGACATCGCCTGACGAAGTCCGGGTCCGGCATCGTCTCCAGAAAATTGCCGCCAGACGTGTAGAACAGCTTGAGCTTGCGCTCGTGATCCGCGGGCAGCAGAGCGTTCTCCAGCGAGACGCCGACGATATCGCCCTGCCACTGCGGAAGCTTGAACCCCCATAAGCGCTCGATTCTTTCGATGTCCTTGGCGGAGAATTCGCCGCCCGGCAGGCTGAACGGGTCCGCGCCCATCTCGCCCGAGCCTTGAACGCCGCTATGCCCGCGAATCGGCATCACCCCGCAATGCTCCCGTCCAAGGAAGCCGCGAAGCAGCGCGAGGTTGGCCACTTGCGAGATGTTGTCCGTCCCGAAGCGATGCTGCGTCAATCCCATGCTCCAGACGAACACGCCGGAACGAGAGAGAGCGAGCAGTCTGGCGAACTCGCCGATCCGGTCCCGCGTCAAGCCGGAGGAGCGTTCGAGCGCCCCCCAGTCCTGAGCGGACAGATGGGCTTTCAGCTCCTCGAAGCCGACCGTATGCGCGCTTACGAAGGCGTGGTCGATCGCCGAGCCCGGCCTCGCGTCCTCCATCTCGAACCAGGTTTTCATAATGCCGTTCATGAAGGCGATATCCCCGCCGATGTTCACTTGATAGAAGTCGTCCGCCAGCCTCGTTCCGAACAGAGCCGATTCCGGGATCGACGGAATCCAGTATCCTTCCATTGCGGGCTCGCGATAAGGGTTAATGACGATGATCTTCGTGCCCCGGCGCTTCGCCGCGTACATGTATTTGGTCGATACGGGCTGGTTGTTGGCCGCGACGCTGCCCCAGAACACGAGAACATCCGTGCCGATCCAATCCTTGTAGTTGCAGCTGGAGGCTCCGATGCCAAGAGACCGCTTCAATGCGGTCTTCGAAGGGGAATGGCAGATACGCGAAGCGTTGTCGATATTGTTCGTGCCGAGATAACGCGCCGCCTTCGCCGCCGCGTAATAGGATTCGTTCGTAATGCCGCGCGCGGTCAGATAGAAGGCCAATTGCTTCGGGTCTATGCCGCGGATTTTAGCCGCAATCCGATCCAGCGCTTCCTCCCAGCCGACCCGCCGGAAGGAACGCTCGCCCTTGCGGCGAACAAGCGGATACGGAATTCGGCCGAGCTCCCGAAGGCGGGTGCTGTCCATTCCCCGCAGCACCTCGATATCCGCGTGCAGAATGTCCGGCTTGATCTCGGGCATCGTGTTCAGTCGCAGAACGTTCAGCCTGGTGGTGCACAGGTGAGGCCCGCTGAGCGTCTGATCGTACAGGCCCGATACGCCGAGCGCGCACCCGTCGCAGACGCCCTGCGTTAATATCCGGTAAGCGTAAGGAAGACGATCCCGGTTATCCCAGACGACCTTCATCGTATCCCGAATATGCTTGGGCTTGACTTTGCCCAGACCGAAGGGAACCTTGCTGACCCACAGCTTCGGGTCGGGCCTTCCGGGCAGCTTGATTTTACCGCTATGCTTCGTCTTGCCCATCTTTAATCCTCCATCTCTTCGCCGCGTCTATGGAATGCCCATGCGCAAAAAACCGCCAAGCCTGTGCTTTCTTCATCAAGAAGAGCGCGCTAGTCTTGCGGTTAGTCCCTTGCAGGAGCGCTGCCGGGGTCCAATCCTGGGTTGAACAGCATGTTTCGTTCAGGAAGACGTACCAAATTTCCGCTGCAGGTCCTCGTCGAAGACGAAGATAGACATTCCGAAATCCTTGTCCACGTCGATGTCGAGGTAGAGCGAGACGAATTTCGCGCCTAAAAGCGCTTCCATTTCGACCGGCGGATGCTTGCGGTACATGTCCTTCACCCCCAGCGTTCTCGCGTCGCGAACGAAGCTTTTGCCCTCATCGGCGGACGCCATGAATTTCTCAACGGGGGAGAGGTTGCCCTCCATCTCGCAGATGGCCCAATTTTTGCAGAATGTCGTGACGATGCGGCTGGGGCCCTTGCCCATGTGTCTTTTCCGGTAGGCCTTCACGAGATTGCTGAATTCGGCTTCGTATCGATTCATCGCATTCCCTCGATTGCCCATGCCCGGCGGCAGGATCGCTGCTCCGCGACAAAGGCCGATATTAGCCCCATCTTAACAAGAAAACGCGCCCGTCTGCAATCGGGAATTTTGGCGGCAGGGAAAATGTTAGCGGCTAGACCTCGATGCAAAGTCCATTATAATAGAGTTCAACAACACGAACGACAACTGAGGAAAGCGCGCCCGGAAAGGCATGTGAGAGAACCTCCGCACGAGCTTATGCAAGCGCATACAATTTGGAGTCAGAAAAGGAGGAACGCCAGCCTTGTTCGGACATTGGAACCGATTGTCCCGTTCGTTCTTCGGTCGATTGCAGTGGAAGCTGTTCGTTTTTTTCGTAATTTTGACCGTCATTCCCGCGATCTTGATCGGTTATGTGCTTTACAGCAATGCGTACAAAGGAATCGAAGAGAAGACTGGTCTGTACTCCGAGCAGATCATGGTGCAGTCGGCCGGGAGACTGGACGCCTTGCTGACGGGAATCGAAGACATCAGTCTTCAGATCGTATCCGGTGTCGACATTCAGCAGCTCATCCGGGACATTGCGGCGACAGGCGACCGGGAGAAGGAGAGCCATGCGGCGGCCAAGCTGAAGCAGAAGCTGAGTCAGATTCTAAGCTCGAAGCGCGAGATTGTCGGCGCGCAGATCTTGATGGCCGATCAAGAGCTCGCGATCACGTCCGGCGAGATGATGGTTCCCGAGGATTACAAGCAGTCCGAGGAATACAGGCGGGCTTTGGCGAGGGCGGAGCCGGTTTATTGGCGGGGGACGATCCGCAACCGGAGCCCGTCCATGCTGTACGAGTATCTCACGACGCTGACGCGTAAAATATACGACCCGTCTACGGGTAATGTGGCGGCGATGCTTGTGCTGGGCACGAAGGAGTTTGCGCTGGCCGACACGTTCTCCTATATTGATCTCGGCCCTAACGGCTTCGTGTTTATTATGGACAAGGAAGGGAAGGTCGTCTCCCATCTCAGCAAGAAGAAGCTGACCCAGCCGGCGGATTATTCGTTCGTGCCGCAGATCAGGAGCGCCAGGGATGGCGACCCGCGAATGTTCTCCTCCTCGCTGGACGGTCAGAAATTTATGATTACCTACGCCAAGTCGACGGCGACAGGGTGGTTCGTCGTCAGCGCGATTCCGTATTCTTACCTGATGGATCGAATCGTCTCGGTCGGCAAATTTTCCATCCAGATGTATCTCATCCTGCTCGTCCTGGCGGTTGCGATCTCCCTGTCCATCTCCATCAGCATCTCCAAGCCGGTCAAGCGGCTGGCCGCAGCCATGCGGAAGGTCGAGGGCGGGGATCTCAAGGTGTTCGTGAATCTGAAGAGCAACAATGAGATCGGGGTGCTGGGCAGCAGCTTCAACCGGATGCTCAAGCGGATCAATCAGCTGATCGATCGGGTGTACGAGGCGGAGATTCTGCAGAAGGATGCGGAGATCAAAGCGCTGCAGTCCCAGATCAATCCCCATTTCCTGTACAATACGCTGTCGGTTATCGACAGCATCGCCACCGTCAAGCAGGAGAAGGAGATCAGTCAGATTACCCAGATGCTCGCGGATATTTTCCGTTACAGCACGAACGGGAACGATCAGGCGACGATCGAGGAGGAGACGGGGCAGCTTCTGCGCTACTTGCATATTCAGAAAATCCGCTATGGAGACGATCTCAAGTGGCAGCTGATCATCGATCCGACCGTACGCGACTGCACCATCGTCAAGCTGCTGCTCCAGCCGATCGTGGAGAACGCCGTCGTTCACGGCATTCGCCAAGGAGGCATGATCCGGATTATCGTAAGGCCGGGCGAGGAGAGCCTGCTTCTCACGATTGAAGACAACGGAGCGGGCATGACGGACGACAAGCTTGCCGCCTTGATCGAGCGGCTGGAAGCCGCGCCGAACCGGCTCCAGAGCAAAGTTGACGGAGGCGTTCACATCGGACTGGCGAACGTGCGGCATCGGATCAAGAGCTTCTACGGGGAGAGATTCGGCCTTGCGATCGTCAGCTCCGAGGGGCTCGGCACGAAGGTGACGATCGAAATCCCGATATTGCGCGAGGCGGTGCAAGCCGGACACAGCGCTTGAACGATCAGAGAGAGGGGTCAACCATCATGCTAAACGTATTGATTGTGGACGACGAGGCGCCGATTCGCAGCGGCATCAAGATGAAGGTGGATTGGGAGAGTCTGGGGATGCGCGTCGCGGCGGAGGCGGGAGACGGAGCCGAAGCGCTGCGGGTCATCGAGGACGGCCAGATCGATCTTGTTGTTACGGACATCTCGATGCCGGTCATGGACGGCATCTCCTTGATCCGCCGTACGGCAGAAATCAACGATACGGTGAAGTTTGTCATCGTGAGCGGCTACGGCGAATTCGAATATGCCCGTGCGGCGATGAAATACGGAATATCGGAATACCTGCTCAAGCCGATTAAGGAGAGCGAGATGAGAGACTCCTTGCTGGCCGTCAAGGAGGAGATCCTTGCCTCCGAGAGCGCATGGCGCAGGGAACGGGAACGACGGGAACGACTGAAGCTCAAGGAAGAGTCGCTGCTGCATTGGCTGTCGAGCCATGCGGCCGCTTCGATCCCGGCCGACGTGGAGCGGGAATGGAGCAAGGAGCTGGGGGCCAGCCGGCACAGAGTCGCCGTAGTCAAGATCGAAGCTCCCGACTTGGCGGGGAGCGAGCTGGCGCCGAAGCATGATCTCATGCTCTATCAGGAGGTTGAACGGGCCTGCGGCGAATTCGCGACCGGTATGGGAATCGAGGGCAGCGTCGTAAAGAGCATCCGGCGGGAGCATGAGTTTATTCTGCTGCTGCATCCGGAGGCTTCCGGGAAGGGAAACGCATGCCTCGGAGCGCTGAACGCGTTCGCGGCGGAGCTGGAGCGAAAGCTTCCTATTCGCGTGACTGTCGGCCTGGGCGGCGCGTACGGGCAGGCTGCCGGCATACCGGCCTCTTACCGCGAGGCGTTGTTTGCGGTGAAGGAGAGGCTGCTTCAGGGTACCGGCAAGGCGATCGATTTCGCGCTCGTTCCGTCGAAGGCGGACCGACCGAATTTTGGCGCGGATACGAAGCTGCTCGTCAAGCTGCTGAAGGAGAAGAAGTGGGATAAAGCCAAGGAGCATATCGACGTTCTGTTCCGCAACGCCGTTCGCACGAAGCTCATCTTGAACCATACGCACGCTCAAGAGCTGTTCTTCGAGCTCTATTTTGCCATCAAGCAGTTCGCTCAGGAGGAAGCGGCCGTCGCCTCCGACGGCTCGGGAGACTCCGCGGGCGATATCGCGGGCATCGTCGCCGGATTCAGCCAGCTGGAGCAGATGGTGGATTGGCTGTATCAATATTTGGAGGAGGCCTGCCGCCATCTGATCGACGGCCAGGATGCGACGGGCAAGGAAATCGTCTATCGCGTTAAAGCGTATATCAAAGATTTCTGCAGCTCGGATTTGACGCTGAGCTGGGTAGGGGAGAAGTATCATATCAACCCGATTTATTTCAGCCGCATATTCAAGACCTACACCGGAGAGAGCTTTAACGGCTATATCACGCGCATTCGCATGGAGGAAGCCAAGCGCTTGCTGGAGACGACCTCGCTCAGACAGCAGGAAATATCCGAGATCGTCGGCTACGAGGACCCGAAATACTTCAGCAAGGTGTTCAAGAAGTTTTTCGGCATCAGCCCGAGCCAATACACCGACAATCGTACATGAAGCATTTAGGTATAATTTTTGCACTCGTTTAGTTGATTCTGTGCGTCTGCGACGTTCGGCATCCGTGATAATCTAGGTCTCAGGCAGAAGCCCGTACCCGCAACTAATCGCAGAGAGACCGGGACGCCGCGGAGAGCAGATCATGGATGTTCCATATCAGAGGGAGGCTTTTCAAATGAGAAAAGGTTTGTCCATCGTACTCGGCATCGTGCTGGCGTCCGTGCTCGTGCTGTCGGCGTGCAGCAAGAAGGAAAGCGGGTCGGAAGGCTCCGCGCCGGCATCGGGCAGCAGCGCAAGCGCTTCTCAAGGGGGCTCCGACAAAGAAATTAAGCCCATCGTCGTCGGGATGAGCAACGGGTACATCGGCAACGGGTGGAGAACGCAGATGACGGAAGCGATCGAGCAGCTTGCGGAGGAGTACAAGAAGAAGGGCTGGGTCGAGAAAATCATCGTGCAGCACGCAGGCGTCGACGTGAACAACCAGATCGCGCAAATCCGCAATATGATTAACGCCAAAGTCGATCTGCTGCTGATCGACCCCAATTCTGAAACCGCTCTCAATCCGGTAATCGAGGAGGCGGTCAAGAAGGGCATCACCGTCATCACGTTCGATCAGCCGGTGACGACTCCCAAGGCGATTAACGTTGTCATCGACCAGCAGCAATTCGGCAAGAACCTCGCAGAGTGGTTCGTGCATGAGCTTGGCGGCAAGGGCGACATCGTCATCGTCAGCGGACTGGCCGGCCACCCGGCTAACGTCAACCGCTTGATCGGGATGAAGGAAGTGCTCGGAAGATATCCGGATATTAAAGTGCTGACGGAAGTCAACGGCAACTGGGACGAAGCGAACGCGCAGCAGGTCACCTCCAATCTGATCGCCTCTTATCCGAAGATCGACGGCGTTCTGACGCAGGACGGCATGGCGCTGGGGGTCGTGAACGCTTTCCAGGCCGCGAACAAGGAGCTGCCGGTCATCACGGGAGAGAATAACGTCGCTTTCCTGAAGAAGTGGAAAGAGCTGAAGGATGCCCAGGGCTTCAACACCTACGGGCAGAACAATCCTCCGGGCATCGGCGCGACTGCGCTGGGCATCGGCGTCCGGCTGCTGCAAGGCAAGAAGAGCAAGCTTCCGATGAAGGACAATACGTACTATTATCCGATTGGCACGCACATCAAGAACGATAATCTGGAAGCCGAGCTGGCCAAGGTGTCCGATAAGCCGGATACGTATACGCTGGACGAAATGCTGAGCGAGGAACAACTGAATTCTTACTTCGAATAGCACGGCAATGCAAGGAGGGGGTACCGAGGTATCCCCTCCTTCTCAAAGCAGGAGGGGAAGAGGCATGCAATTGCTCGAAGCCAAATCGCTGCGCAAATCGTACGGGGGAGTCGCGGCGCTTCGCGACGGCAACCTGATCTGCAAGCAAGGCAAGGTGTGCGGCTTGCTCGGCGCGAACGGATCCGGCAAATCTACGTTCTCCAAAATGATATCGGGTGTCGTCAAGCCGGACGGAGGGGAAATCTGGTTCAACGGGACGAAGCTGGACGTGGCGAATCCGCAGGAAGCGAGGAAGCAGGGGATTATTATGGTCCACCAGCATCTGAGCCTGATCCCGGAGCTGACCATCTGGGAGAATATGACGCTCGGCATCGAGCCTCAGGGGCGCTTGGGCTTCGTGAACGACAAGGCGTCCAAGGAGACCGCGCAGGCGTTCCTGGCCAAATTCGCCCCGGAGCTGGCAATCGATCTTAAGGTGCGGGAGCTGTCCCTGGCGCAAAAGCAATTCGTGGAGATCGCCAAAGCGATTGCGCAGCAGCCCAAGCTGCTCATTCTCGACGAGCCGACGGCTCCGCTGGAGCAGTCGGAGGTAGAGAAGCTGTTCGCGGTCATGCGGGAGCTGAAGGCGCGGCAAACCTCCATCATCTTCATCTCGCATCGTCTCTGGGAAATCAAAAGCATCTGCGATTATGTGGTCGTCTTCCGCAACGGGGAAACCGTCGGGGCCATCGACTTCGACACCGAAGCGAAGGATGAGAGCCTGATCGTCTCGATGATATCCGGCAAGGAGCATCGCCATGCGCTTGGCGAACGCACGGGCGGCCGGCTGGACCCGGGTGCGGATACGCTGCTGGAGGTGCGGGACTTCAAGCTGCGCAAAGCCCGGGAGGGCCTGAGCTTCAAGGTCAAGAAGGGGGAGGTCGTCGGCTTCGGAGGTCTGCAGGGACAGGGGCAGGAGCAGCTTCTGCTGGCTTTGTCCGGCCTGGAGCAGCCGGCCGGCGGACAGGTCTCGCTCGGCGGGCGAAGGCTGAAGCTGCGGCATCCGAAGCAGGCCGTCAGGGAGGGGATCGTACTCGTCCCGGGCGACCGGCATAAGGAAGGCCTGTTTCTGCAGCATGACGTGCTGATGAATCTGATCTATCCGCAATTCGCGACGAGGAAGACGGGGTTTCTGCTGAACTGGAAGAAGCTTAAGCGGGAAGCGGAAGAGGTCATTCGCCAGGTCAATATCGTGCCTAACGATCCGGGCAAAGTCGTGCAATATTTGAGCGGCGGCAATCAGCAGAAGGTGGTCGTCGGGAAGTGGCTTCCGCTGGCGCCCAAGGTTCTGCTGCTCAGCGACCCCGCCAAGGGCGTGGACGTCGGAGCCAAGCGGGAGCTGTACGACACGGTGAGAAGGCTGGCCGAGCAAGGCACCTCCGTGCTGCTGTACGCCAGCGATCACGAGGAGCTGATGGACATCTGCGATCGCGTATTCATACTGTTCGAGGATCAGATCGTCGATGAGATCTTCCCCGCCGAATACGGGGAGCAGCGCTTCGTCTCCGCATCGCTGCGCTCGGCGAAGGCAGCAGGCCCCGCTGCGGCAGCGGGACGGCCAAGCGCGGCTGCTGCGGGGAGATAGACGCGCCGTATCCAAATCAGCCAAGGCCGCCTTGACGGGCGGCCGTGCGAGAGCGGCAGTCTGCTTCGGCGCAAGGAAGACATATGCATTGCTCTTCAATCGTGTGGGCATTGAGAACCTACTAGCAAGATAGTCTGGGGTGAATCGATATGAACGGACATAACCGCTGGCATAAGCTTCAGCACCACAGCCTGTTTCCCATTGCGATCCTGTTTCTGATTGTCGTAGGAGTTAATGCGGTGCTGCAGCCGGGCTTTTTTACGTACGACGTCATCCATTCCAATCTGGCCAGCTTCACGCCCCTGGTCCTCGCCAGCATGGCGCAGGCCGTCGTCATTCTCGTCGGCGGCATCGATTTGTCGCTCGGAATGGCGATCACGCTGTCAACGGTCATCATGGCCGCGACGATGGACGACTCGCCCTCGGGCATCCTGATCGGCATCGGGCTTGCGCTGATAGCTACCTTTGCCGTTGGGGCGCTGAACGGCTTAACGGTCGGCTTCCTGAAGCTGCCCGCCATCATCTCGACCTTCGCCGTGTCCTCGATCTGCTACGGAGCGGCGCTGCTGATCATGCCGCAGCCGGGGGGCTACATTCCCTACGTATTCTATGAGACGTATCAGGCGACGATCGCATCGTTCCTGCCGGTGTCGCTTCTGTTCATCCTTGCCGGACTTGCAATCTGGGCATTCATACGCCGACGGAAAATCTACCGGCACCTGTATGCGGTCGGCGGCAGCGAGCAGGCGGCTTACGCGAACGGAATCCCCACGAGGAAGGTCAAGCTGTACGCTTTCCTGATCAGCAGCATCTTCATCGTGCTGGCGGCGCTGGTCATCGTCTCGCAGACGGCTACCGGCGATGCGAATATCGGCAGAGCCTATACGCTGAATTCAATTGCCGCCGTTGTCATCGGGGGCATCAGCCTGCAAGGGGGCAAGGGCAATCTCATCGGCGCGGTGCTGGGGGCTTTGATTCTCGGCCTGATCTCCAACATTATCTTTTTCGCGAATCTGTCCTCCTTCTATCAGGATTTGATTAAAGGCTTGATCATCATCTTCGCGCTGACTCTGTCCATTCTTCCTTCTCTTCGGAAGAAAGCGTTGGCCTGAAAAGGGAGGTTATATCTCGCATGAGCCCATTGCAAACAAGCGAAGCGGGCGCGCCGGGTCTGGCGCTGCGGAAAATCCGGAGTCTCGGCAATCACAAGGCGCTGGTCGCCTACGCGCTTGCCGTACTGATCTTCGTCGCGGGGCAGCTCGTCTCTCCCGGGTTCGGCGCTTTCTCCAATATTATGAACGTTCTGAACATTTCCGCCCTGCTCGGCTTTATCGCGCTGGCTCAGATGCTCGTCGTTCTCTCCGGCGGGGAGGGCATCGATCTGTCCGTAGGAGCTATGGCTTCTCTGGGGGCCGTTATGTCCTCGCAGCTGATCGGGGGCCTGGACGGAAATTTGCCTCTCGCCGTAATCGTCGTCCTGGCCGTTGGCTTTCTTATCGGCTGCACGAGCGGGGTGGGCATTGCATACTTCAAGGTGCCGCCGCTGGTCATGACGCTCGCGATGGCCAGCGTCATTCAAGGGGCAGCGCTCGTCTATACGAACGGGCAGCCGAAGGGAATGGCCTCGCCCTTGCTGAAGGAGCTGGGAACGGGAAGAACGGCGGGCATTCCGAACCTGGTTCTGCTATGGCTTGCGCTTGCCTTGCTCGTCTGGCTCTTCATGACCCGGACGAAATGGGGCAATCTGCTCTACGGCCTGGGCATGAACCGACTAACCACGGAGCTGTCGGGCATTCGGACGCGCGTCGTCCGCACGGTCGTATACGGAGCAAGCGGGGCGATCTCCGCAATCGGCGGGATGCTGCTGCTGAGCTACACGGGCACGGCCTTCCTCGACATCGGCGCCGCCTATATGCTTCCTACGGTGATCGCCGTCGTCATCGGGGGCATCTCTTTGGCCGGAGGCCTGGGGAGCTACAACGGCACCGTGGCGGGCGCGATTCTGCTCACTACGCTCAGCAGCATCCTCATTACGCTGAACATCAGCGAGGGCGGCAGGCAGATCGTATACGGCGGCATTTTACTGCTGCTGCTGATCGTATACGGCCGACAGAAAACGGCGTAGCTCAATTGGGCGCGCGATACACGGGCTAATCCGCAAGCGCCCCATTGCTTGAAGCTTAGCCCGAGAAGAAAGGAGCAAGCGACATGAAGCGTTATGGAGCAAGGGTCAAAGAAAGAGACGGGTTTGACGTGATCGAGCTGACGGATCGTCTGACGGATAGCCTTGCGGAGATCGCCCCGGAGTTCGGCTGCAATCTGTACCGTTTCGAGTGCCGCAGCAAGCAGGTGCTTGTGCCTCCGCCGCTCCTGAGCGCATTTCGGGACGAGGAGTTCGACAAGTTCCGTTACGGCACGCCGATCCTGTTCCCTCCGAACCGGGTGAAGGATGGGCGGATCGCTTATCGGGGCAAGGAATATCGGCTGCCGCTGAACGAGCCGACGAACCATCTTCACGGCGAGCTCAGCTCGCGCCCGTGGGAGGTGATCGACCTCGGCGAATCCGAAAAGGAAGGCGCGTACGTGACCGCTCGGTTCCAATATTCGTCGCATCCGGACATCCTGGCGTATTTTCCTCATCCGTTGACTTTTACGGTAACGATAAGGCTATACGAAGGACGGCTGGCTATGGGCGGTACGATCAAGAATGAGGGAGGGGAGGAGGCGCCGTTCGCATTCGGACTGCATCCTTACTTCTCGCTGCCGTTCGGAAACGGGGAAGAAATCGTGCTGCGGGTTCCTGCCGCGGAGGAATGGCCGGTGACCGATCAAGCCTTCGTGACTGGGGAACCGTCGAAGACGGCGTTCAGCGGCCGGTTGCGGTCGGGTGTTCCGATCTCCGACTATCCCCGGCTCGGATGCTCTCTGCTGTCGCTGGACGACAGCGGGGACCGCACTTGCCGGATAGAGCTGAAGGAGAGCGGCTATACGATCGCTTACCGGCTTGGACCTGAGTTTCCGTACGTGCTTCTCTTTCGTCCCGATTGGGCGTCGGCCTATTCGCTTGAGCCGTACACCTATGTGACGGACGCGTTTAATCTGCCCTACGCCTACGAACGGACGGGGGCAAGAGGAATTGCTCCGGGCGAGGAGATCGAATTCAGCACGTGCATGTGGGTGGAATAAGGTGAACTGCAGGGACGATCTCACCGTGCTCTTAACGAACGCGGCGGGGTCGTTTTGCTTTGTGCGAAGATACGCCCAAACGCCTCATTCTCGATAGCCTCCCGGGCAGAGTCGCAACTCGACAAATTTCAACGATATTCGCCAAATATTGCTTGTCTCCGGTTCTGGAGGTCCGTTACAATCGGGATATCGATAAGCGATTGTCTGTGTCGCGCGATAAGATCGCATAGCGATCGAACGATGGGAACTTGAGACCTACAGAGGAGCAGATTCTATGATCAGAAAAGGCATTGTTTTCTTATTAGTTACGGTACTACTGGCGGTCTATTATCCGAATCAGGCTTATGCCGCGGACGCTACGCTGGCGGGGGGCGTAGAGTCGGTCACGGCTACGAACATTCCTTCCGATGCGACCGATGTTGTTCTTTATCGCGGGAACGGAGCGGAGCAAGACAGATTGCAAGTGAACGTATCCAATTCGATCGCCAGTTCTTATACATTCACGAACGTGCCTCCTGGCGAAAATTATTATGTTAAATCTTATCGATACAGCTTGCCCGTCAAGAGCACGCTGGAGTATGCGTATACCGGAAGCAATATGATCAGCGTGGACCCTCGAGCCGTAACAGCGAACGGGGGCTTCGGCCGGGTGCCGGTGTCCGATGCGACGGAGGGCGCTTTGCTGACCTTGTATCAATCCGGCGGGGGCGTGATTGCTTCCCATACGTTACTTTCCGGCGAAACGGCCTATACGTTTGAAGCCGTTCCGTACGGCGAGAATTATTACGTCATTCAGACGGTTAACGGACGGAGCTCCTTGAATTCCGTATTCGTTACCTCCTCCATGCCGGCGCCTTCCGTCAGCGGCGGTGTCGGGCAGGTCGCCGTAACGAACGCGCAGGACGCCGCATTGCTTACGCTATTCAGAGCGGACGGCACGACAGCGGGGACGGAGCAGCTCGCTGCCGGACAAACCTCGCATACGTTCACGGGGATTGCGCCGGGCTTGAACTATTACGTTCTGCAGCAGGTCGGCGCCGTCGGCAGCGCGTCCTCGGCGACCGTAACGGTTGCGCCCCCGGCGATTATGGCGTCGGGAGGCGTCGGCGTCTTTCACATGTCGGGAGCCGAGACCGGGGCGACGATTCGGCTTTACCGGTCGAACGGCGCGGAGGAGGCAAGCTATACCTTAACCGGCACGGAAACGTCCCATAGCTTCCTCGCCGTTCCTCCAGGCACGAGCTATTATGCTACGCAAACAGTTAACAATTCGGAGGGCGATGGCTCCAATACGGTGACCGTCTCTCCGGAAGCGGTGTCGGCGGTCGGCGGAACGAGAGAGGTTCAAGCCTCTGCCGCAACCGGCGGTTCGGTTCTCAAGCTGTATGCGGAGGGAGGCGGGACGGCGGTAGCTACGCACGTACTGGGGGCTCTGGAAACAGAGTATACGTTTAGTGCCGTAGCGCCTGGGCTGAACTATTTCGTGACCCAATCCGTTGCGGGAGTGGAGAGTCAGGGCTCCAATACGGTGACCGTCACTCCCTCCCCGGTTCTGCTCGACGGAGGAACGAGAGCGGTTCATGTTACGGGGGCCGAGACCGGGGCGACTCTGAACCTGTATCGGTCGAATGGGGAGCTTCTGCAAACGCATGGATTGACGGGAAGCGAAACGGCCTATGTGTTTACGGACGTTCCGGCAGGAAGCGGCTATTATGTCCGTCAGGTCGCCAACGGCGCGGAAAGCGCAGCTTCCAACACCGTGACCGTTGCTCCGTCGGGGCTTCAGGTGTTTGGCGGCGAGCAATCGGTTGCGGTAAACGGAGCGGATAACGGCGCCGAGTTAAAGCTCTATCAAGGGAATGGAAGCGCAGTGCTGGCTCAGCATACGTTAGGGGCGCTGGAGACGGGGCATACGTTTACCGTCGTAACGCCGGGCTTGAATTATTACGTGACCCAAACGACCGGCGGCGCGGAAAGCCAAGGCTCCAATCTGGTTAGCGTATCGCCGAATGCTCCCGCGCTTGAACGGGGCGTGCTCTCCGTTTCGGTTACGCAGGCGGTGTACGAGGCGGATGTCATCCTATATCGAGCGGACGGAACGGAACTCGCGAACACCACTTGGTCGCTGGGGCAAAGCGACTATACCTTCGCCAACGTTGCGCCGGGTCATAACTATTATGTCGAGCAGAGGCTGAACGGCGTAACCTCGCGTGCTTCCGGCCTGGCGGCTTCGCTGCCTCCGGCGGTTCAAGCGGTTGCGGGGAAAAGATCCGTTTCCGTGTCCGGTTTCATGCCCGGCGCGCTGCTTACCCTATACGACTCCCGCAATGTCTCCGTTGCAAGCGCGACTCCTGACGGGGCAACGCATGTCTTTACCGGGCTAACGGGAGGAGCATCTTATATCGTAACCCAGACGGTTAACGATGCGGAAAGTCTTCCGTCGGTTGCGGTCACCGCAGAGTCGGATGCCTCCAGCGGCAGCAACGGAGACTCCGCAGGAACCGCAGAGAAGCCTCCGGTTCAGGTCGGAAGCATCGATGTATGGTTCGACGCTGACCGGCAGAACCGATTGGCTCTCGGAGAACGTATTCAGCTCTCTGGCAGAGAAACGCTTCGGGTCATGTTGGAGGAATCCGCCATTGCTCGCAAGCTGACAGAGAAGACGGAATGGAGAACGGTGACGGTAGACGTTTCCTCGGAGAACGGTCCGGTCACGGTGGAGTGGAACGGCTTGTTGGCCCAAACCCTGGTCGAGCATAACCAGTCGTTGGAGATTCGGACAGGGAGCGGAACCTATCGCCTTCCGTCGTCCGAATTCCGTATATCGGAACGGATTAAGACGGGGCAGTTCTCCGAGGATATGCCCTATGAGCAAATGATCTTCAAGGTCACGCTGGCTCCGGCCAGCCAGCGGCAGAGCGATAGCTTCGCTAGGGCAGCTTCATATGCCGGGGCAAGCGTGCTCGCAACGCCAATGGAATTCCGGCTTGAGCTGCAGGCGGGGGATAAGAATGTGGCGATAGAGATGTTCGGAGGCAGGGTGGAACGCGAGATCCGCATGCCGAGTACGGCTGATGCGGGAGAGATGACCACGGGTGTCGTATACGATGAGCGTCAATCGGTCTTGCGGCATGTTCCGACCTATTTCTATACCCGAGATGGAGTGACCTATGCTCGAATCAGCAGCTTGACCAATAGCTTGTATGGCGTGATCCGACATTCGGTTAAGCTAGATGAGCCATTGCCGGCATGGGCGAGCGAAGGCGTTGGCCAGATGCTCGATCGGCTGATCATGGAACCGGAACGCACGGATGATGGACGAACGACTTTCGCCTGGCAGAGCCGCACGAGCCGGGCGGAGTACGCGGCATCCCTGGTTCGCATGCTTGGTTTATACAGGCTGTCTGCCGACGCGGCTTTCTCGGATGTCTCCGGCTTGTCCCGTTATCAAGCGGATATCGGGCTGGCCAAAGCTTACGGGATCGTCGACGGATATTCTGACGGAACTTTCCGTCCGGAGCAGCCGATTAGTCGCGGAGAAGCGCTGACGATGCTGGTCCGCGCGCTCACGGCTTCGGGCGTTAAGAGCCGCTTGAAAAGCGGTCAGGATACGTTAAAGCTGGAGAGCTTCGACGACTACCGCGATGCGCCGGCCTGGGCGAGGGAGGCTGTCTCCTTCGCAGTGTCGAAGGGTCTGATTCAAGGCGAGCGCAATCGACTCCAGTTGGATCGCAACATCACTCGCGCCGAGACCGCCGTTCTTCTGGAGCGTGTTCTGGAACGCTCCGAATTGATCAATCCCTGATAGAGAATCCTGAATAGAACGGACAATCCCCTTCTGGCCTTCATTGGCTGGCGGGGGATTTTTTTTGAACGATCATCTAGCAAAGATACAGACCTCCTTATCCTCATCTGATCGCGCGATACAAAACATGTGCCGTCGAGCCCAAGGCCGGCAAGTTGTTTTTACTTGAACAATCAGATATAGAAGATACAGACCCAGAAATAGACGGCAAGGCAATAAAGTAAGCGCTTCAACAGGTATAAAAAACACCCCCAACAAGTTGATTTTATGGGTCGGATTCGGAAGCCGGGAATTTTATGATGGAAGCATCACAACGGCTTGGCTGTGAAGGAGGAAGCGCGCTTGAGCGAGTTGGAACTGGATTTGAACTTGAATATCGAACCGGTTATGCCCGCACGCAAGGATTATCGCATCGGCTGTATCGGCTCGGGCTTCATCATGAGGGATTGCCATCTGGTTGCTTACCGGGACGCGGGATTCAATCCTGTGGCGATCGCCTCGCGAACGTACGCTAATGCGAAAGCGGTTGCAGAGCTGCGAGGCATCCCGAAGGTTCACGAAACCTGGGAGCAGCTGATCCGCGACCCGGACATCGAGATTCTGGACATCGCCGTTCCCCCGGACAAACAATTGGAGATCGTCCGTCAGGCGGTTCGGCAAAAGCACATCAAAGGCATTCTCTGTCAAAAGCCGCTTGCGATGAATTCGCGGGAGGCGAGAGAGATCGTCGAGCTGTGCGAGCATGCCGGCGTGAAGATCGGAGTCAACTCCAACATGCGTTACGATCAGTCGATTCGGGCGCTCAAGACGGTTCTCGACCGGGGCTATCTCGGGGAGCCTGTGCTGGCGACGATCGAAATGCGGGCAATTCCGCACTGGCAGGATTTCCTTCACCAGTACGAAAGCGTTGAAATTCTGAATATGGGCATCCATCACATTGACGCCTTCCGCTATCTGTTCGGCGATCCGCAGAAGGTGACGGCAGTGGCGCGAAGAGACCCGAGGACGACCTTCAAGCACATCGACGGCATTTCCCAGTACACGTTCCAATACGAGAACGAGCTGATGGCGACTAGTCTGGACGATGTGTGGGCTTGGCCGGGCGAAGGAGCCGAACGGGACATCTATATCAAATGGAGGGTCGTGGGCCTGGATGGCCTGGCTCAGGGGACGATCGGCTGGCCCTCTTACCCGGAGCGCGCGCCCAGCACGATTGCGTTCACGACGAAGCGGGCACCGAACCGGTGGTTTCGCCCGACCTGGGACCGCGTATGGTTCCCGGACGCCTTTCAAGGGACGATGGCTCAGCTGCTTCGAGCCGTCGAGACGAATTCCGAGCCGGAGATCGGCGGCCGCGACAATCTCAAAACGATGGCCGCAGTCGACGCTTGCTACCGCTCCATTGCCGAAGGCCGCACCGTTTCCTTTTCCGAGGTCGCGGCTGCCCAATCTACCACAAACCATTAAGGGAGGAACACCCGCATGATCTCAGTAGGCATTTTCAACGGATACTATCCTTACACGCTCGCGGAATCGATCAGCCGCATCAAGAAGGACGGCTTTAATTGTGTGCAATTAGACCTGTCGTTCAAGGACATGGACGTGAGTCCCGACAATCTGACCCGCGAGAAGGCGCACGTCATTCGCGACGCGTTCCGGGACGCCAATCTGCCGATCGTCTGCATCTCGGGGTATACGAATATTATTCATCCGAACCCGGAGATTAGAGAGAAGAACCTGCACGGCTTGAAAAACCTGCTGAGATTCGCGCGGGATCTGGGCACGCCTTACGTCATCAGCGAGACGGGCACCTACAACGTGGAGAGCGATTGGGTGTGGGACCCGAAGAACGGCACGGAGGAAGCCTATGAGGCGATCTGCAGGCAGCTGGAGGACCTCGCCAAGTTCGCGTACGATCATGGCTCGATGTTCCTGGTGGAGAATTACGTGAACAACGTCATCGGCTCGGTCGACCATCTGACACGCCTGTTTTCCGATGTCAACCATCCGGGCCTGGGCTTGCTGATGGACCCGACCAACTACTTCACGGATCATAACATTAACCACATCGACGAAGAGCTGAACCGGATCTTCAATACGCTCGGAGACAAGATCAAGATCGCTCATGCGAAGGATTGCAAGCCGGCGGAGGATACCTCGGAGAAGCATGCCGACATCGATGCGACAGAATCGCATACGTTCCGCGGCGCAGGCGCGGTGGAGCTTCCGGCTCCGGGGCTCGGCAACCTGAATTACGACCTGTACCTGCAGCGATTGGGCAAGCTGCATCCGAATATTCCGATCATCATCGAGCATCTGGACGAGGCGGACATCCCCCGCGCGAAAAAATTTCTGGACGGCAAGCTGAAGCAGGCGGGCGTATAAACGCAAGCGCTTAGCGGCGCAGTTGCACAGGGCGCCAATAGCCGGAATCCGGCAGACAAGTACGAGCAGGCGAAACCCGCATCCGGGACGCGGTCGCGCTTGTCTGTCCGAATTATATTGAGGTACGGAGGGGTTGGGAGCATGGCGATCGTGGTGCAAAAACGGGATTACAGCATTACGGGTCCGGAAAGCCGGAGAGCGCAAGAGAAAGGGCTGGCGACGGCGGAGTGGTACACCTGCCCGATTCCGCGCGCGAGGATGAAGGAATTGATGAAGCGAAGGAACGGGCCGGCGATTCGGGATACGGCAATCTGGTTCGGGGGACTGGTCGTTCTCGGTTATCTGGCGTATCTCTCGTGGGGCACCTGGTGGGCGATTCCCGCCTTTCTCGCCTACGGAATACTGTATGCGACCCCTGGAGACTCGCGCTGGCATGAATGCGGACACGGAACCGCCTTCAAGACGCCGTGGATGAACGAGGTTCTGTACCAGGTCGCTTCGTTCATGGTGCTTCGCTCCGCGACGCCGTGGCGATGGAGTCACGCCCGCCACCACACGGACACGATTATCGTCGGGCGCGATCCCGAGATCATTACGGAGCGTCCGCCCGTCTGGAAAATCCTGCTCATGCAAATCTTTCATCTATACGGCGGTCCGGTAGAGATCAAGAGGTTTTTCATGCATGCGTTCGGCAAGATGGAAGCGCAGGAGAAGGAATATATTCCGGAGTCTCAATATCGGAAGACGTTCTGGGAAGCGCGCGTCTATCTGCTTATTCTCCTCGGCATCGTCGGCGCTTGCGTCTACGCAGGGAGCATATTGCCGGCGATGTTCGTATTTCTGCCTTCGTTTTACGGCGCGTTCGTCGTGATTATTTTCGGCATTACGCAGCATCTTGGTCTCTACGAGGATGTGCTGGATCATCGGCTTAACTCGCGCACGATCTACATGAATCGGCTCTGCCGGTTTCTCTATTGGAATATGAACTACCACGTCGAGCATCACATGTTCCCGATGGTACCCTACCATGCGCTGGCCAAGCTGCACGCAGAGATGAAGGACGACTGCCCGGCGGCGCGTCCCGGCCTGTGGGCGGCGCTTAAAGAAGTCATCAAGGCGCTGCGGAAGCAGAAGGACGATCCGGCCTACGTGGTCGTCAAGCCGCTCCCGAGCACAGCGCGTCCTTATATGTACGGAATCGAGCACAATCTTAATCTGAATACGGAAGCCAACTAGAGTCGGACAAGGAGGGAAGGAAGCATGAGCAGCGGAGAGTGGATTGAGGCATGCGATGTGGACGATATCGAGGCGGAAGACGTGATTCGCTTCGACCACGGGGACAGGACATTCGCGATCTATCGTACGGAGAAGGGAGATTTCTACGCATCCGACGGCTATTGCACGCATGAGAGATTTCATTTGTCCAACGGGCTTGTCATGGGCAGCGTGATCGAATGTCCCAAGCATAACGGACGCTTCGACATTCCTACCGGTCAGGCGAAGAGAGCGCCGGTGTGCGTGGACCTGAAGACGTATCCGGTCAAGCTGGACAACGATAAGGTATACATTCAGATCTGACGGCGAAGGAGCGGGCACGGCATGAGGGACAACGGCATGGTAATCGTCGGCGCGGGCGAGGCTGGCGCGCGGGCGGCGGTCGAACTGCGGACGCAAGGCTGGAAGGGCGCGATTACGATTATCGGAGACGAGAACCGATACCCGTATGAGCGGCCTCCGCTGTCTAAGCAGCAGTTAAACGGAGAGGAAGCGCCGCAGCCGGTGACGATTGTGGACGAGGCGCGGCTTCGGGAACTGGACATACAATTGTTAGCCGGGGACAAGGCGGTTCGAATAGATCGGGAAGGGCATGCGGTTGAATTGGCCAGCGGTGCCCGGGTGTCTTACGCGAAGCTGCTTCTGGCAACGGGGGCAGGCCCGCGCAGGCTGGCGGCGAACGGGGACGGGGCGCAGGAGATGCTTTATCTGCGCACGTTCGCGGATGCGCTTCGGCTGCGGACGCGTCTGAAGCCGGGCAACCGGATCGCCGTCATCGGCGGCGGCTTCATCGGGCTGGAGGTTGCGGCTAGCGCCGTAGCGCTCGGCTGCGAGGTAACGCTCGTCGAGATCGCCGCCCGAATTCTGATGCGCGGCGTTCCCGCGGAAATCGCGGTTATGGTCGAAGAGCGACATCGCGCCGCGGGAGTGCGCTTCAAGACGGGGGTCCTGATTGACCGCGTGGAGAAAGAAGGAGAGGAACTAGTCCTGAAGCTCGCCGACGGCACGGCGATTCGGTGCGACGCGATCGTCACGGGCATTGGGGCGATCCCCGCTGCGGCGTTGGCCGAGGAATGCGGGTTGGACATCGAGAACGGAGTGAAGGTCGACGCCACTCTGGCGACAAGCGATCCCGATATTTATGCGGCGGGAGATTGCTGCTCCTTCCCTCATCCTCTCTACGGAGGAAGAAGAATCCGGCTGGAGGCTTGGCGCAATGCACAGGATCAGGGCACCCATGCGGCAGGCAATATGCTTGGAGCAGGGCTGCCTTACGAGGCGCTGCCGTGGTTCTGGTCCGACCAGTACGATCAGACCTTGCAGGTTGCCGGACTGTCGGACGGAGCCGATACGACCGTAACGCGGGATTTGGGAGAAGCGGGCAAGCTGTTCTTCCATATCGCAGGCGACGGAAGCGTCGCGGCGGTCAGCGGGATGGGACCTGCGGGCGCCTTCGCGAAGGAATTCCGGCTGGCGGAGATGCTGATCGAGAGACGCGCGAGGCCGGAGCCTGCGGCGCTGTCCGATCCGGGACGGAAGCTGAAGGAGCTCTTGCGAGCCTGATTGCTCGCGTACAAACGGCGAGGCGAGATTCGAAGGGAGAGACAACGTGAAATATAATGCATTCGGCAAGCTGGGCACCGAGGTATCCCGATTGGGCTTCGGGGCGATGGGATTGGGCGGCGTCTTCGGAGCGCATGACGAGAAGGAGTTGATCCGCTCGGTGCTGCATAGTCTGGAGCAAGGCGTCAGCTTCATCGATACGGCGAGAAACTATGGGGAGTCGGAACGGATATTGGGCTTGGCTTTGCGGGAGTGGAAGGGCGAGAAGCCCTTTATCGCCTCGAAGATTCAATCGAAGGGACCCGGGAATTTAGGCTGGGGCAAGCCGATTCCGATCGAGACTGCGTTTCCGCAAGGCTGGCTGCGGGAGAGCACGGAAATCTCGCTGCGCGAGCTGGGCGTGGAAACGATCGACTTGATGCAGCTGCACCAATACTGGCCGCAATGGGATAGCGTCGATTATTGGATGGAGGAATTGCTGCAGCTCAAGCACGAGGGCAAAATCCGCGGCATCGGCGTGTCGCTGCCCGATCAACGTCATGATCTTGCGCTGTCGCTCGTTCAAAGCGGGAAGATCGATTCCGTGCAGACGGTATTTCATATTTTCGACCCGCTGCCTCTGGATTGTCTGATCCCGATCTGTCAGGAAAACAGCGTTGCGGTCATTGCCAGGTGCATTCTGGATGAAGGCGGGCTGACGGGATTTTTGCGGGAGGAGACGGAATTCGGGGAAGGGGATTTCCGCAAATCGTATTTTGAATACTTGCCTCGCAGCCTGTACATGGAACGCGTCAATCGGCTGAAGGAGGCTTACGTGCCGAAGTACGCGAACAGCCTGGCGGAGCTGGCCGTCAAGTTCGTGCTGCATCATCCGGGCGTAACCGCGGCAATCAGCTCGATGCACATTCCCCGGTATGCGGACGAGAATATCGCGGCCGTGGATCGCGAGCCGCTGCCGGAGGACGTATTCGAGGAAATCAGACAACATCACAGATGGGTGAGAAACTTCTATGAAACGAAGTACTGGCAATAAGACGTTATGGTCGGAGCTTCTGCCGTACGAGTTCAATAGACGGTTGGACGATTGTCCGATCGTCTATTTGCCGCTCGGTCTGTGCGAGCCGCACGGCCAAGTCAGCGCATTCGGTCTGGACACCCTTAAGGCCGAATGGCTGTGTCTCAGAACGGCGGAGCTCGTCGGCGGAGTCGTCGCGCCGTCCATGGGCTATCACATCCATGAAACGGGCTATCACGCGCGCTGGCTGGAGGACGAGGTCGGCGAGAATAATCCGCTTATGACGGGCATTCCTCCCGGGGCTTTTCTCTACTTGTTTCTGTACCAGCTCCGGGCTTTCGCGAATGCGGGCTTCCGTAAAATCATGGTGCTGTCCGGACATAGCGGCGGCAATCAGCGGGACCTGCGCATGGCAGCGCAAGCATTCATGGACCGTTATCCGGTAACGGTATGGGTGCGCAGCGATCCCGAGCTGGTAGAAGGAGAATACGAGGGAGACCACGCAGGCAAATATGAAATCTCTCAGCTGATGTATATACGTCCCGATTTAGTGGACATGGACATGGCCGATTGGGGAGACCGGCCGGATTCGGGGGGACGGCTCGCGCTGGGCGCCGACGCGACAGAGGCGAACGCCGAGCTGGGACGGCGAATTATGGAAGCGTGCCTGGCAAGGATGTCGGCCGAAGCGGCGCGGCTGAAGCGGGAGGCCGAGGAGGAGCGGCGAGAGACGGAAGAAGAGAGGGCTCGGGGAGACGGCGGTGTTGCCGAAGAGAACCGAAGGTCACAGACGCGCCCGAGAATTCCGTATTCGGAGATCGAAGCGATCTGGCAGCAGCTTTTGCAGCGCGTCGAGCAATGGGTCACCTTGAATCCCTGGTCCCTTCAGCCGTCGGTGTCCGAACGGTCGCAATGGAAGCCTTATGAGCGACCGTCATCCATACAAACGGCGAACGAGGGCTGAAGCGCAGCCCTGCCGACAGAAAGCTGTTCCCCTCGCAGTTGGGGAACAGCTTCTTGGTATTTAAGGAACCGCCCGAGGATGACGATATAGTGGAGGTGGGCAAGCATCGTAGATGGGCGGTAAAGGAGTTATTGGCATGTGCAAAGCATCAAGGGTCGCCAGAGGAATCAGTCTGGTTGTTTTGCTGGGAGGGCTGTTCGGCTGCGGCGCAAACAATTCGCAAGAGCAGGAGGGTGCTCGCGCGGCAAATGCCGGGACGGCTGTCGAGACTGCGGCCGTCGTGGAGACAGAAGCTCGCGCCGATCGGGAGGAGCCTCGCTTGGAGCGGTATGAGAACGACGACTTCTCGATTCTGTATCCCGCCAATCTCCATCAGGCTGAAGCGGAGGAGGAAGGCGGGCTCGTTGCCTTCGAGAGCCGGGCCGAGGAAGGAAGCGCGCAGGAGCGATTGACGATATCCGTGAAGACCTACGAGGAGCATGCGCCTTACACAAACCGGTTGGTCGGATACCATACAGAGCAAATGGCAGAGCTGTTGAACCAGTTCATAGTCAACAAACGGGACGGATACTATGCGCATACGGCTACGGCGTCGGGAGTCCGCGCGCTGATCAACTACCAGGAGTACGATGACGGACAAACGGGAGAAACGAGAGTTCTGTACAATCTGCTCGTTCCTTTGGAGAAGAAGCTGTATCTCTTGACCTATTCCTGCTCGAAGGAGGCTTACGAAGCCAAGAAGCTGCACGCGATTCGGAAAACAACGGAGTCGATCGAGTTCAAGTCTATGCCGGAAAGCGCCTGGAACGTCCGGGATTTGAATCTGTCTACGAACGGGAATCAAGCGCTGGCAATCGCGGAGCTGAGCACGTATCGGAGCTTGAGCAACGGAATGAAGGTCAAGCCCGCGGATCTATTCCGGGACCCCCGGAAGTACTACGGGCAAGCGGTAACCGTCACGGGAACCATCGTCTATCTGGATCAGTTCGAACCGATCGGAGGCTTGCGTTCGGAGATTGTGCTGGAGACGAGGGATGGGACGTACGTGGATGTGCTGGGCATCAGAAAACCGGACAAAGAGCTGAAGCTCGGATATCGGACGACCTTGACCGGACTTCCGATCGGCAAGGGAGACGTTCCCAACGAGGATGGGGGAGTATACACGTACGTATTTTTGGTATCCGACTAGCCTAAGAAACAGGCTTCCGCCGACTGCAGGAAGGGAGCTTTGGCTCATGAAAAAAAGGGTATTCGGATTTTGTGGTGGAAAAGTCGAGAATTATTTATGGCCCATTAATTTTTGTAACTTATTTTCTGTTGTTGAATCAGCGGCGGGAGTATAGATGCTACAACGCAAATCTGAATCACCTTGAACCTGTAGGGATGTCAAGTTAAACAGCATCTTTCCTACTTTTGCATGACGAAATTCGATCAAAACCTCCGGAGCCGATTTCACCTCGCTTTGTTGCCAAAGACTGTCGAAATCGGGGTGAACAAGCTTCATTTCCTCAAGAAACCTATCGTACCATTCATCCTCCATATATTGGCCATAATAAGCACGAAAGATAGCAAGAAATCCCCTGATAAAATGGTCCCAGTTAACCGCCAATCTTTGAAGCTCCTTCCTTGTGAACAACAAACGAATCATATTGCGCTGCTCGATTGGGACTTGTTCAAAGTCTAAAAAAACATGGGATGCCGCCTCATTCCAACCGACAATAAAATAACGCCTATCTGTTATGATGGTGGGGCAAAATCGCAGCTCGTTCATAATCTTCTTTAAAGACGGACTGACTTCCGTCTGTTCTTCCTTCAATGATGCGGCTCCTAAACCCGACTCCAGTGCTAACGCATATACATATTTACGTTCATCAGCGGTCAACTGTAGCGCATTTGCGATACAATCCAAAACCGATGCGGACATTCTTATATCTCGCCCCTGTTCAAGCCACGTATACCAAGTGGTGCTGACCCCTGCCAGTTGGGCAACTTCTTCTCTTCGGAGGCCTGGAGTTCTTCTGCGACTGCCTGGGGCGAGCCCAATAGATTCAGGGAGAATCTTCGCCCTCTTTGACTTCAAAAAAGCAGACAGTGTTTGGAGTCTTGTTGCACGGTCCATGTTATCGATTCACCTTTTTATTACGTTTATTATGGTACTTATTATACTATGATATATCATTACTTGTAATAGGATAACAAATAGGACAAAATAATTTTAACTTGAGTTAGGATAAAGGAGGCACATGGGTATGGAAAGGGTTGTTATTACGGGTATGGGTGTGGTTTCGCCGCTTGGGAACACGATACAAAGCTTTTGGAATCGATTGATAAGAGGTGAATCTGGAGTTTCCCTGATTGATACATTTGACGTTTCTAGACATAAATCAAAAATAGCCGGATTGGTTCGGGATTTTGATGCAGATGGACTATTCGGGCGAAAAGAAGCACGGCGCATGGATCGGTTTTGTCAATTTGCTTTGGCTGCTGCCGAGCAGGCTTGGGAGGATTCGGGGCTTTCTCTTGAGCAGGTTAATCAGGAACGTATGGGTGTATATGTAGGTTCTGGTACTGGGGGCATTCAGACCTTGTTCGATCAAACTGCGATTATTCGAGAACGTGGTCCAGAACGGGTAAGCCCGACTTTAGTGCCCATGATGATATCGAATATGGCGGCTGCTTTCATTAGTATGAAATACGGTGCACTAGGACCAACCTTATCTCCTGTAACGGCGTGTTCAATCGGAAATACGGCGGTTGGAGAGGCATACCGAATCATCCGTTCAGGACTCACTGATATCGTTTTTACAGGAGGGGCCGAAGCCGCTGTCACAGAAATATCTTTGGCGAGTTTTGGTAATGCAACGGCTTTATCTACTAGAAACGATGATCCTACCCGAGCCAGTCGTCCGTTCGATACAGGCCGAGATGGATTCGTTATGGCTGAAGGCGCAGGAATCTTGGTTCTGGAGTCGCTTACGCATGCTTTGCGAAGAAATGCCCGAATTTATGCTGAAGTAATTGGCTATGGAGCCAGTTCCGATGCTTACCATATGGTGGCAACACATCCGGAGGGGAAAGGCGCTTATATGGCCATGAAACTGGCGATTCAAGAAGCCGGTATAGGCCCCGACGAAGTGGATGTGATCAGTGCACACGCTACTAGCACAGAAATCGGCGATAGGTCGGAAACTTTAGCGATTAAAAAGCTGTTTGGAGAAAATGCTTATCGGATTCCGGTTACAGCAAATAAGTCCATGACTGGCCATCTGTTGGGAGCTTCTAGTGCAGTAGAAGCCATCGCTTTAGTTAAAAGCCTTCAGCAAAACATCATTCCCCCGACAATTAACCAGGAGCAGAAAGATCTTGGGTGTGATTTAGACTATGTACCCAATAAAGCTCGTGAAGCCACATTGAACGTGGGGTTATCTAATTCATTTGGCTTTGGAGGGCACAATGCAGTGATCGTGTTAAAAGCCTTCAAAGGCTAATTTTCATATTAAGCAGGACGCCCTTTTCCACCACAAAATCCGAATACCCGAAAAAACAAGCGGCTGCTTCTCGCCGAAGCGCGTCCCTGCGGGACGTCTTGGGCGGTAGCAGCCGCTTGTTTCTTCTATATGCGAAATCCGGTCAATCAGCCTTCAAGCAGCAGCGTTTCCGGGTCTTCCAGCATGTCCTTGATCTTGACGAGGAATTGCACGGCTTCCGCGCCATCGACGATTCTGTGGTCGTAGGAAAGAGCGATGTACATCATCGGACGGTTCTCCATGCGTTCCGCATCGATAGCCACCGGACGAAGCTGGATCTTGTGCATGCCGAGAATGCCGACTTGCGGGGCATTCAGAATCGGCGTCGACAGCAGGGAGCCGAACACGCCGCCGTTCGTAATCGTGAACGTGCCGCCTTGCAGCTCGGACAGCTCAAGCGTGTTGTTGCGGGCTTTGCCGGCGAGCTGAACGATAGAGCGCTCGATTTCGGCGAACCCGAGACGGTCCGCATCGCGAAGCACCGGTACGACGAGCCCTTCCTTGGCGGATACGGCGATGCCGATGTCGTAGTATTTCTTGACGATAATGTCTTCGCCGTTGATTTCCGCGTTCAGATGCGGGAAAGCCTTAAGCGCGCCGACGACCGCTTTGGTGAAGAAGGACATGAAGCCGAGGCCGACGTCATGCTTCTCCTTGAAGGAATCCTTGCGGCGCTTGCGGATTTCCAGAATCGCGGTCATATCGACTTCGTTAAAGGTCGTCAGCATGGCGGCGGTGTGCTGCGCTTCAACTAACCGCTTGGCGATGGTCAAGCGGCGGCGGGACATCCGCTTGCGCTCTTCCGGCTTGTTCGCGTTCGAGGTCGGCTTGTCAACAGCCGGCTTGGAAACGGGCGCTTGCGGAGCAGGAGCCGATCCCGCCGAAGCGACGTCGCTGGAGTGAATGCGTCCGATCGGATCGCGGGCAGGCACGGCGTTCAGGTCGATGCCTTTCTCGCGGGCCAGCTTGCGGGCGGCAGGAGTCGCCAGCGTCGAGCTGTCGCTTGAGGTCGGAGCAGATGTCGGCGCAGGCGCAGGGGCGCTCTCCTTTTTCGGCGCTTCTTGAGCCGGTGCGGCAGGCGCGGCCGCTGGAGCGGAAGGGGCTGCCGCTGCTTGACCGGCGGCTCCGATGCGGCCGACGGCCTCGCCGATTTTGACGGTATCGCCTTCGGCTGCAATAATCTCGGAGATCACGCCGTCTTGCTCTGCGCTAATTTCCAGATTGACTTTGTCGGTTTCGAGCTCGAGCAGAAGATCGCCTTGCTTGACGCTGTCTCCTACTTTGACGATCCATTTCGATATCGTTCCCTCCGTAATGGATTCGCCCATCGCCGGAACAAGAATGTCATGCATTTAAGTTACCTCCCGGATTTAACTGCCGATTTCTTTTTTTGAACCAGCGTCTGATTAATAATGAATTGCTGTTCGAACGTATGGATCTGCTGATAGCCGCTTGCCGGACTCGACCGTTTCGGACGGCCGTTATAGGTGACGGATGTCTTGGACACGTCGACGATCTCGCGAATGCGAGGCTCGATGAAGCCCCAGGCGCCCATGTTCTTCGGTTCTTCCTGAACCCATAAAATCTCGGCGACGTTAGGATAGCGGTCGATAATCGCTTTGAGCTCTTGACGCGGGAACGGGTACAATTGCTCGACCCGGATAATATGAATCCAGTCGCGATCCGCATCCGGCGTTTTGTCCAGCTCCTCGGCGAGATCGATGGCCACCTTGCCGGTGCAGAGAACGATTCTTTCCACGCGCGCCGGCTGTTCTCCCAGTCCAGGCTGCTCGACGACTGTCCGGAATGTGCCTTCGCTCAGCTCGGAAGCGGAAGAAGCGACGTAAGGGTTCCGAATCATGCTCTTCGGCGCCATGACGACCAGAGGGCGAACGTCTACCGTATTCAGATTGGACGCTTGACGGCGCAGCAGGTGGAAGTATTGCGCCGCGCTGGACACGTAGGCAACCGTCCAGTTTTCTTCGCCCGACAGCTGCAGGAAACGCTCCAGTCTTGCGCTGGAATGCTCGGGACCTTGGCCCTCGTAGCCGTGCGGAAGCAGCATCGTCAATCCGGAGCGCTGCGACCACTTGGATTGGCCGGCAGAGATGAACTGATCGATCAGCACTTGCGCGGCGTTGGCGAAGTCGCCGAATTGAGCCTCCCAGATGACCATCGTCTCGGGAGCGAATACGTTATAGCCGTACTCCAGGCCAAGCACTCCGGCCTCGGAAAGCGGGCTGTTATGAACCGCGAAGGAAGCCTTCGCTTCCGGCAGAGCATGCAGCGGGCAGAAGGTGTCTCCCGTCTCGTTATCGTGCAGAACGAGATTGCGGTGAGCGAACGTGGCGCGCTCCGCATCCTGGCCGCTTAGACGAATCGGAGTGCCGTCCGCCAGAATCGAGGCGAACGCAAGCGTCTCGGCATGGCTCCAGTCGACCTTCTCCCCATCGTTAAGGGCATCAGCCCGGCGCTCCAGAATCCGCTTGAGCTTGCCGTAGACGTTAAACGACTCGGGCCATTGCAGCAAGCCTTTGTTTATGCTGCGCAGCGTATCCAGAGGTACAGCCGTAACGGGCTTGGGCGCATCCGGCGAAAATACGGTCGGTTGGGACTGATGGATGGGGTTCTTGCTTTCCTTCCCCTTAACTTCCTCGTAGGCATCCTTCAGCTTGTTCTGCACATCGCGCTTGATTTGCTCGACGGCTTCCGCAGAGAGCACTCCCTCGCGCACGAGCTTGTCTCCGTACAGACGGGCGACCGTCGGGTGAGCCTTTACCTTCTTGTAAATGAGAGGCTGCGTCGTTTCCGGATCGTCCGTCTCGTTGTGTCCGTAACGGCGGTAACCGATCAAGTCGATGACGAAATCCTTTTTGAATAAAGTGCGATATTCGCTGGCCATGCGCGCTGCGGCGATGATGGCGTCCGGCTCGTCGGCATTGACGTGAATGACCGGGATTTCGAAGCCCTTGGCCAGATCGCTTGCATAATGCGTCGAGCGGGAGTCATGGCTCTCCGTCGTAAATCCGATGCGGTTGTTGGCGATAATATGAATCGTGCCGCCGCAGGTGTAGCCTTTGATGTTGTTGAAGTTAAGCGTCTCGGCAACGACGCCTTCGCCGATGAACGCCGCGTCGCCGTGAATGATGATGGAAGCGGCAAGATCGAAATTCTGCTCGGGATATCCGGGCTTGCTGCGATCCTCCTGGGCTGCGCGGGCGAAGCCGCCGACAACCGGGTTGACGTATTCCAGATGGCTCGGATTGTTCGCGAGCATAATGCGGGTTTCCGCCGTCTGGCCGGTGGAAATCGAACGGTTGGCGCCGAGGTGGTATTTCACATCGCCCGTCCAGCCGTAATTGATGCCGATCGACCCTTCGGAAGGGATCAGCTTCTTGTTCGGAGAATGGTGGAACTCCGAGAAGATATTGCCGTAAGGCTTGCCCAGAACGTGGGCAAGCACGTTAAGGCGTCCGCGATGCGCCATACCCATGGCGATGTGGCGGGCGCCGTCGTTCGTGAGCTCGTGAACGATCTCGTCGGTCAGCGGAATAAGCGCTTCGATCCCTTCGGAGGAAAAGCGCTTCTGTCCAACGAATGTACGCTGCAGGAAATCTTCGAATTGCTCCGCTTCCAGCAGCTTTCTCAATAGGGTTTCCCGCTCGGAGTTAAGGAGCTTCGTCGAAGGAATAACCGCCTCGGCCTGCTTATTCAGCCACTGACGTTCTTCTTCCACATGAACATGACCGAATTCGAAAGCGATCGGCCCGGTGTAAATCTGACGAAGCTTCTCTACGGCATCCCAAGCATTATTGAAGGCGTAGGGTGCATCCTCCCAGGCGGTCTCGGGAGGCAACTGCTTCAGGTCGGCTTCCGTTAAGCCGTAAGTCGCGATCTCGATCATCTTCGTGCTGGCTTTCGGGCTCAGCCCCAGCGGGTCGATGTCGGCGGCCAGGTGGCCGAACGAACGTATATTCCAAGCCAATTGGCCTACAGCGATTGCTTTTTTAAGCAGGTTGGTATCGGTGGTGATCGATCCGCCGGACTGGGGCGACATACGGGTCGCGGTCGAAACGGAGAGATCGGCTTCGATGCGCGGCGGTGCGCCGTATTGGGCGAACAGCTCGCGATATTGGGGACTTACCGCTTCCGCATCGTTTAGGTAGATGTCGTATTGCTCTTGGACGTAACCAAGATTGGGGCCGAAAAACTGCTGCCATAATTCTTGCATTTTTTCATTGTCCACTGACATTGCGCATCCCTCTGCATTCATGTTAGTAAAACCGGGCGCCTTGATGTAATAACGCACCTATTTCCATTCTAATGCATTTTTATGTTCGGAAATAGACATTATTATGCATAGGAATGATCTATATAATAGATCGATCCGCAATTCCCCTCGATATTTGATTAGATTGCGCTATCCCGGGCCATTTGAACCGTGATTTCCGCGCTATTTTTTCAATTTTTTCTGTCAATGGAAGAAGGGGGGAGGGCAGGCTGGACTCAGGCTCAGGTTGCTCCGCACGATTGTCGTACGACAAGCTCGGCCTCCACGATGACGGAGGTCGGCTCCAACTGCTTGTTGATGATATCGAACAGCATCATGGCCGCCAGCTTTCCCATCTTCTCTTTATCCTGCTTAATGGAGGTCAGAGGAGGATTCGTATACCGGCAAGCCATGAGATCGTCGCACCCGATCAGCGCCATGTCCCGAGGAACGCTGAGGCCGTGCTCGCGCATCGCCCGAAGCGCCCCGAAGGCCAGCACGTCCGTGACCGCAAACATCGCCTGCGGCAGATTGCCTCGTTGAATCATCTTCTTCATCGCCTGATAACCGTTTTCCTCTTCGAAATCCTCGCTGTAGATGAACTTGTCCAGATCCACGGTCAAGCCGAACGACTGAAGAGATTGCTTAAAGGCGATCTCCCTCGTTGTCGTAATTTCCGTAACCCGATCAATGCCTAGAAATCCGATATTGCGATAGCCGGTCATATAGAAATGCTCCACGACCCGCGACGAGATTTTGTCATTGTCGGACATCAGGAAGGAGGAGTTGTCCCCGGCCAGCTTGATGTCGATGCCGATGCAGGGGATGCTGCTCTGCGCCAGCCTATGGACGCTCGGCTCCACCTGATCGCCGGCGATGATGATGCACCCCTCGACCTGGAAATGCCGGCAACGGGCCAAATAATCCTCCTTCTCCTCGAAAAACTTCTCGTTGGAGAAAAAGAGCAGGTCGTATCCGAGCAAGCCGATCTGCTTCTTGAACGAATCCAGAACGCTGACGAAAAAGGGATGGCTTAAATCGGAGTTCAGCTCTCCGGCGAACACGACCCCGATCAGATTGGACTTCTTGGTGGCCAGCGTCTTGGCCGAGGAGGAAGGTCTGTAGCCGGTTTCCTCCATGATTCTGAGGACGCGCTGCTTGGTGTCCTCCCCGACGTCGGAGTAGTTGTTCATAATCTTGGAAACCGTGGCCACGGACACCCCGGCCATCTTGGCTATGGTCTTGATATTCATCCGTTCCGACTCCTTATAAGGGGACTTTTTCACCCTATCTGATAGCTCGATACAAAACGTCTGCCGCCGTACCTAAGGACGGCGAAGCCGGTTTACTTGGCTTTATACGAAACCGTTTTCGGTAAAATTAAAGGAATAGTCTAATAGTAGTTTAGTTTTTTTCGATTATTCCGTCAACAAAACCCTGTAAACACAAGGTTTAATGTCTATTATCTAAGGATTTTTCTAATTTTATCAATTTCCTCTTTACAAATGGTAAGCTATTCGGGAATAATAAGAGTAAATTTACGAAACCGATTTCGTAACTCGCTAGCAAAAGACACCCATTGACGGAATTCGCTTTCGTAGTGTTTGTCCAATCTTGAGCTAGGGGGAAATGAAATGTTGAGAAAGAGTGCTGGATTCATCCTTGCGACAGTTCTGATTTTCGTATTGGCCGCTTGCGGAGGAGGCAACAAGGAGGGGGCTTCCGGCTCGCCGGAGAGTTCGGGCTCAGGCTCGTCCAACGAAAAGGTAACCTTGAAAATCATTCACTGGATCAACGAGCCGGTCAACAAATATTACGAGGAATTCAATAAGAAATTTACGGAACGTTACCCGAACATTAAGGTCGATTATCAGGTCGTGCCGTCCGATGCCACCTATGACCAGCTTCAGCAAACCCGAATCAAAGCGAACGATACGGATTTGCTGGCGCTGAAGAGCGGCTTTGCGCCGATTCCTCAGGAGTGGGCGGTCGGGGCGCAGGACCCGCTGTGGAAGCAGTGGATCGACGCCGGGCTCGTTGCGGATCTGAGCGGTCAGGATTTCGTCAAAAACTACAACGCGGTAGACGTGGAGAACTCCACGACCTATAACGGCAAGGTGTACGGCATCAACATGGGGAAGGTGGCCTTCAGCGGGCTTTATTACAATAAGAAGATTTTCGCGGACAATCAGCTTAAGGTGCCGACGACGTGGGATCAGTTCAAGACGGTCGTGGACACGTTGAAGGCCAAAGGCCAAAGCCCGCTGGGCTTCGCAGGCAAGGACGTCTGGCCGTTTAATCTGGCGGTGCAAGGGCTGTCGGCTTCGGTGATCGACAATCAGAACGAGTTCATCAAAGGGCTGTGGACGGGATCGACGAAGTTCACGGACCCGCAAGCCGTGGAGGTGCTGGAGAAAGCGCAGTATTTGCTGGAGAACAGCATCGAAGGCGTCATGGGCATCGATTACGGCTCGCTGCCGAGCTTGTTCGCCAGCGGCAAAGTCGCAATGATCGCGGACGGCACATGGAACGCGCCGACGTTCAAGAGTCTTGACCCGAATCTGGAATTCGGCTACTTCCCGATTCCTGGCAGCAACGACGCCGCGAAGAACAGCGCCCTTGCAGGCAAGTACGACATGTCCTGGATGGTTCTTGAGAAAGCCAAGAACAAAGACGCCGCGCTGAAATGGCTGGCGATGCAATCCGAGCCGGAGCACTACACTGAATTCGTCAAGGCATCCGGATTCCTGCCGACGCAGGACGTGAAGGTGGAGGACGCGTTCATTCAGGAAGTCAGCCCGTATCTGTCCGCGTTTAAGCTGTCGTGGGATCAATTGTTCATTAACCGTCAGAATGCCGGCGAGCACGTCAGCGGCTCCAGCGTCCATGCGGAATTCCTGGCGCCGGCAGGCCCGATCAAAACGCCGCAGGAGCTGGCCGAGATTTCGCAGAAGGAATGGGACGCGGCGAAATAAGCGAATCCGCGATAGCGGTAAGAAAAGCGGGCGGAGGGCTTCTGCAATTGAGGAAGCCTTCCGCTTTGCCTTTCGAATCTGACATAGAGGAGTGTATGGCATGTACCCGTTCGGAAGAGGAATGGCGAGGCATTTACCTATGGCGCTGTTGATGATTCCCCTTCTTCTCTACCTTGTATTTTCGTTCGGTCCGTCCGTCGCGACGGTGTTTTTCTCCTTCACGAACGCGACGGGGCTGCCCGGGATGGAGTGGCAATTCGTCGGCTTTGACAATTACGACAGGTTGTTCAATTCTTCGGATCAGGCCGAGCGGATTCGTTCTGTTCTGAATTCGCTCCAGTTCGCGCTGCTTGTCGTCGTGCTGCAGAACGTGCTCGGCTTGTTCGTGGCGCTGCTGGTCAACCGCAAGCTCAAGGGCGATTCCTTCTTTCGGGCGACATATTTTCTTCCCGTTGTGCTTGGGGTCACCGTATCGGGTCTCGTATGGCGGATGATGATGAATCCGCTGGGCGGACCGCTCTCAGAGCTGTTTAAGTGGCTGGGCTGGCCGACCGGATTTTTGTCCAGCTACGGCGCGGCGTTCGAGTGGGTTATTTTCGTGCAGATCTGGATGTACATGGGCTACTCGATGACGATCTTTCTTGCGGGGCTGCAATCGATTCCGAAGGATCTGTACGACGCGGCCCACATCGACGGTACTAGCCGCTGGCAAGCATTCCGGCATGTGACGTTCCCGATGATCGCGCCTTCAACGACGGTTAATATGCTGCTAGCCATTATCGGCGCGCTGCAGACATTCGACATTATTTACGTGCTCACCAACGGGGGCTTCAATACGCGTACGCTGGCCTTCGATATCTATAGAGATGCCATCGCGAACAACACGACGGCGGATTATGGCTTGGCTTCGGCAGGCGCGATGGTGCTGTTCCTGTTCGTCTTTGTCATCGCAGTCGTGTCCATGGTCGCGCTGAGAAGAAGAGAGGTGGATCTGTGATCCGGGAGTCCAAATGGCTGCTGTCCTCACGGTATTTAATCGTACTGCTTTTTCTCGTCATTTATCTCGTTCCTCTATTTTATTTGTTCAACGTGTCGATGAAGACGCAGATGGAGCACTTGAAGGCTCCGGTAAGCCTGTTCGAGCAATTTCGGTTCGGCAACTTCTCGACCGCCTGGGACAAAGGGGATTTCTCCAAGTACATCGGCAACAGTCTGCTCTATACGGCGGTTTCCACGGGGCTGTCCATTCTGCTGTCGTTGTTCGCGGCTTTCCCCATCGCCCGTCGTTACGTGAAGTTTTCCAACCTGATCTATCTCTTCTTCGTCATGTCGATGTTTTTGCCTAACCCGCTCGTACCGCAATTTTGGCTCGTGAACGAGCTCGGCATGTACAACACGCAATGGGGCTATATTTTGCTGCGGACAGGCGGCACAGGCATTGCCTTTCTTATGTTTGTCGGATATTTGAAGTCTATCTCAAGGGAAATGGACGAGGCTGCGGCGATGGACGGCTGCGGCTACCTGAGGTATTTGTTCCAGATCGTCGTGCCTCTCGTTAAGCCGGTAATGGCGACCGGAGTGCTGCTGACGGCGATCGGGGTATGGAACGACATTATCGGGCCGACGATCTACTTGTCCGACAATAACTATCAGCCTATTACAAGAGGGCTGTTCGCCTTCTATGGCCAGTATTTGAACGATTGGCCGCTGCTGGCTTGCGGCATCATCATCGTGGCTGGCCCGCTGATCGTGCTGTACACCTTCGTGCAGCGGTTTCTCGTTAGCGGCGCGCTCGCCGGTTCGGTCAAATTCTAATGCGGGAAGAGAGGAAGTCCATGAGCGACGGCTTGAAATTTCCGAACGATTTTCGATGGGGCATCTCCACCTCCTCCTATCAAATAGAAGGGGCGGCGACTGCGGACGACAGAACGCCATCCATATGGGACACTTTCTCGGGAACTCCGGGCAAGGTGTTCGGCGGGCATACGGGCGCGGAAGCTTGCGACCATTATCATCGTTATTCCGACGATATACGGCTGATGGCCGAGCTGGGAGCGAAGCATTATCGCTTCTCGGTCTCATGGTCGAGAATCTTTCCGGAGAAGGGCGTGCTTAACGAACGCGGCATCGCCTTCTACCGAAAGCTGCTCGAACAGATGGAGGCGCACGGCATTCAGCCGATGGCAACGATCTACCATTGGGATTTGCCCCAATGGATGCAGGACGAGGGAGGATGGGCTCATCGCTCGTCCGTCGGCTACTATCTGGAGTTCGCCCGGGTCTTGTTCGAGCGCTTCGGATACGATATTCCGATGTGGGTGACGATTAACGAGCCATGGTGCGCGTCCATACTCGGATACGGCCTAGGCGTTCACGCTCCGGGCCATACCGACTGGCGGGAGGCGCTGGCGGCCGCCCATCATCTGCTATTGGCGAGCGGCGAAGCGATCAGGGACTATCGCAGCCGGGGCCTGAAGGGCCGAATCGGCATTACGCTTAATCTGGACGACAACGAAAGCGCAACGAACGAGGAGCGGGACGAAGCGGCTCGCAGCCGGCATGACGGGCATTTGAACCGATGGTTTCTCGATCCGCTGTTCAAGGGCGACTATCCGGAGGACATGAAGGCTTGGTATCGTCCGCTTGTCGGAGAATGGGACTTCATTGCTTCGGGAGACCTGGAGATCATTCGCGATCCGGGGGATTTTCTTGGAATCAACTATTACACGCGGGCGATCGTTCGCGAAGGGAACGAGCATCCGGTGCTGCGGCTCGAGCAAATTCTGCCGGAGGATTGCGTGAAGACGGATATGGGCTGGGAGGTTCGTCCGGAGTCGCTCTACAGGCTGCTCTGCCGCATTCGCGACGAATACGGCTCGCTTCCGCTCTATATTACGGAAAACGGCTCCGCTCAAGCCGATGAGGTCAAGGACGGCAGAGTGAACGACGTGGAGCGGATCGCGTATGTGAGCGGGCATCTTGCGGAGGCGCTGCGCTTCATTCGCGAAGGCGGCAATCTGCAGGGCTACTATCTGTGGTCGTTCTTCGATAATTTTGAATGGGCGTTCGGATACGACAAGCGATTCGGCATCGTCCATGTGGATTTTGACACGCAGGCGCGCACGCCCAAGGAAAGCGCCTATTGGTACAGAAATGTGATGCGGGAGAATGGCTTGCCTGACCCGGTCGCGAATTCCGGGAAGGGGTGAAAGCGCATGTCTGGCTATACCAAGCTGATGAAGCCTGACGAAGGCCGCTCCGCCGCCTCGCGTTGGCTGAATAAAGCCGTTCTTGAATCGGTGCAATTGGACGACGCGACGGATGAAGGAAGCTGGCGGCTTGTGGAGCAGGGAGAGATGACGCTGGTCGGGGAGCTTGCGGGCCACGGCAGACGGGCCGTCCGCATGACCTCGCCGACGACTTCCGATAAATCCTACCAGACGGAGGCGCCGGGGCGACCGCACGGCAAATGCTCCGTTCTCAGAAAAATTCCCGGCGAGAGCTGGGAGAGCTATAATCGGGTGGCGTTCAAGGTGTATCCGATGCTGCCGGGCTTTCGAACCATTTCGATGTCGGTCGTTCTGCATAACGAAGGCGGGCGGCCGATTCCCGACAAGTACTTGCGCGAGGGCATTCATTATTTCCTGCTCAAGCCGGATTGCTGGAATGAAGTCGTATGGGAAATCGCCCACTTGCCTCGCGATCGGGTGACCGGGCTTGAATTCGTTTATCGGCTGCAGGGCAGCGACGAAGGGGCGGCCCGGACGGTCAGCTACGACATCGGCGATGTTCGCCTGCAGAAGGTGGAGGCGGATTACTACGAGGGCTGGGGCGTGGCGCCCGGACGGATGGCTTACAGTCATTCGGGCTACACCCCTCTTTCGGAGAAGAAAGCCTTCCTCCGCGATAACGGCGGCGAGGTTTTCCGATTGATCGACGCGGCGACGGAGAAGACGGTGCTCAGCGGCCCGGTGCGAACCGAGGCGTCGGCCATCGGCACCTTCAGCGTGCTCGATTTTTCCGCGTGGACGGAGCCGGGCACATATCTTCTCGAAGCCGGGCCTTGCCGGAGCGAGCCGTTCCCTATCGGGAGACAGGTGTGGGAGCCCAGCATTCGCAAAACATTGAATTTCTTCAGCGGTCTGCGCTGCGGAGAGGAGGTGCCGGGCATACACGGGGAATGCCATCGCGATTTTCTGTGCGAGCATGAAGGCAAGCGCATTGTCATCAATGGCGGATGGCATGATGCGGGAGATCTGTCCCAGGGGGCGGTCAACACGGCGGAAGCCGTCTATGCAATGCTTAAGCTGGCTGCCTCCGTCAAAGCGGAGCAGCCGGAGCTGTTCGCGCAGCTTCGACAGGAAGCCCGCTGGGGGCTGAAATGGCTGCTCAAGACGAGATTCGGCGACGGCTACCGAACCACATGGGCGACGATGGACCTGTGGACCGACGGAATTCTGGGAACCGAGGATGACGAGATTTGCCAGGCGGGCAACGATCCGCTCGCCAACTATGCGGCTGCTGCGGCCGAAGCGCTGGCGACGCGGGAATGGGAGCGGGACGATCCGATCTTCGCGGCGCAGTGCTTGCAGGCAGCCGGGGAGGACTGGGCGTTCGCCAACGCACAGCTTGATGCCGGAGGAGTAGAGGATGATCACTACGTCGCCCCCTTAACCGTTGCGGCGCAGGGGATTCTGGCGTCGACGGAGCTCTATCGGCTGACGGGAGAAGAGGCTTATCGAGAAAGGGCGATCGCGCTGGCCGACGATGTGACGGGCTGTCAGCAGCGGACGCTGCCGGATTGGCCTGTTCCGCTGCGGGGATTTTTCTATACGTCGAGCTCGCGAACAAAGCTGCTCCACTATTCTCACCGCGGTCATGAGCAGGCTCCTGTCGTAGGGCTTGCCGAGCTGTTGACGCTGTTTCCGGAGCATGAGAACTGGGGGCGCTGGTATTCGGCGATTGCGCTGCACTCCGAATATCTGGCGCGGATGTCTGAGTTCACGCGGCCGTATGGCATGCTCCCTGCAGGGATCTACGACCGTGAAGAATCAGACGACCCGGATTATCAGGAGCAGGTGCAGCATGGCATAGCCTTGTCCGATCGCTATTCCTTGCGCTTGTTCCCGGTGTGGTTCGGAATGAGAGGAAACAGCGGCACGGTATTGTCCCAGACCAAAGCGCTGACGGTTGCGGCCAAAGTCCGCGGAAGCCGATCTCTGCTGAATCTGGCTCGGCGGCAATTGGAGTGGACGGTTGGCGCCAATCCCTTCGCGCAAAGTCTGATGTACGGCGAAGGCTACGATTATGCGCCGCAGTATACGGCTGTCTCGGGCGATCTTTGCGGCTCGCTGCCCGTTGGCGTTCAGACGCGAGAGAATTACGATATTCCGTACTGGCCAATGCAAAATTGCTACAACTACAAGGAGGTCTGGGTTCATCCCTCTTCTCGTTGGTTGTGGCTGATGGAGGATCTGTATGGCGCGGAAGCGGGCGAGACGTCGGCAAGGTCCGATAGCGGCGCCGGCCCTTCGAGCGCGAACCGCGCGACGGAGCTGTCGATAACGGCTGAGCCCTGCGAAGAAGGCATTCGTATCTATATGACAGGCACGAATGCTCAATGCTACCGGCTGCGGACATCTAATCTGGCGTGGGTTGGATCGGAGCTTCTGGAGGCAGAGACAGAGCTTTGCTCGTTTGGTCGGGCAAGCGTTATCTGTTCTGTCATTGATACGGAGGAGCCCTGGTTTCTGGTCGTTCTAGATACGAGCAGCGGTCGGAGCTGGGAATATGCAGGAAATTGACGGCAAGACCTCGAAAGAGTTCATATCCAATCCTCAAGTCAACCAGAGCAAATCTGGTTGGCTTTTTTATCCTCCCGTCCGAATAGACTTGAAAAAAGCTCGAAATTCGGGTGAGAGGATAGCGGTTTTTGGGTAATAACCGGATAAGGAGGCGATTGCCTATGATCTATCCCGTTGCGAATGAGCGCAGAGGAGTTACGGCTGTGTCATCCGTTTCTTATCCGCAATTCGGACAGACGGCCAATCGGCGGCACGACGGCGCCTGGCTGTTGTCTTACCCGACGCCTTACGAGCAATACGCCAGGAAGGCCGCTTCCCGAATTACAGACATTCTGAACGCGATAAGGCAATTGCAAGCCTCCGCCGATGCCGTCACACAGTTGTTCGCAGACAAGGCGGCTCGTCCGGAGGAACAGGACATTCTTGGGCCGGTTCGACGGATGGTCGGCGCCTACAATGAGGTGCAGGGGCTGCTGGACGAGGCGCGAATCTATGTCAGCTCGGAGATTGCGGTACGCTTCGAGCGAGCCGTTCGTTCCTTCGAGTACGAGCAGCTTGGAATCGGCCTGTCGCGGAACGGACTGCTGCTGTTCGACGAGCTGCGCTTCAAGCAGGCCTTGGACTCCCGATACGAGAGAACCTCCAGCGCGCTCGCCCAGGGCTTGGCCGCCAGTCTGGCGAGGGAAGCTCGCCGTCTGAATGAGGCGCCTGCCAGCCATATGCTCAACAAGAAGGTTCAGGCGCTGCAGCAGCTTGCCGCGTATCAATCGACGATGGACGCTTCCTGGCAGCTGCCCTCGGCAGGGATACTTCTGAACAACCGGATCTAACATGCGAGGGCCAGCCTTGTGGAGGTTAAGAGGCGGCTCTTTCTTTTGTTTGTTTTATAGTACGATTGTGCTAAAATGAAGCCGGAATAACGATAAGTTGAGCGCAAGGTTAAGGAGAAACAAGACCACAGAGGTTGAGAGCCCGGAGATGAGAACCATGGAGATGGAAAAGAACGAAAATCGGAAAAACTGGGATGACCGCACGAAAATCCACGAGAAATCCTCCTTCTACGATGTCCAATCCTTCCTGAAGGGAAGATGCTCTCTGCTGCCGCTGGAGAAGCAGGAGCTGGGAGATCTGTCGGGCCGCACGATGCTGCATCTGCAGTGTCATTTCGGACAGGATTCCTTGTCTTGGGCCAGAAGAGGCGTGAAGGTTACCGGGGTGGATTTTTCCGAGGAAGCGATTCGGCTGGCGCGTTCACTGAACGACGACCTCGGTCTGGATGCGAGATTCGTGTGCTCGGATGTTTATGCGATCCCGGAAGCGCTGCCCGATGAGCGCTTCGACGTGGTATACACCTCTTACGGCGTGCTGTGCTGGCTCCCGGATTTAACCCAATGGGCTCGTATCATCCGGCAGAAGCTCAAGCCTGGCGGCTTGTTCTATATCGCCGAGCAGCATCCGGTCGCGGATCGCTATGAAGCCGATGAGGGGGTGCTGCGCCCCTGCTATTCCTACTTCGAGGACAAAGCGTTGCGTTTCGAATCGGATACGACCTATGCGAGCGACGGGACGGAGCCTCCGTTAAATCATAAGGTAACCTATGAATGGCAGCATCCGATGGGCAAGATCGTGACCGCGCTGATCGAGGCGGGGCTGCGGATCGTCCATCTGCATGAATTTCCCTACTGCATGTACGAGAAGTATCCGGGGTGCATGGTCCGGGACGAGGACGGCTGGTGGAGGCTGAGGGACGAGCCGGCGCTGCCGCTGCTCTTCTCCATTAAAGCCGTTAACCCGGAGTAATAAACAGACCCGTTAGAGGGACTCCCCCGACGGGTCTCCACGGTACAGTGAAGCAAGGTGCTGATCCAGCATCCGCTCAATCCGTTCTTGCCCAAGCCGTTCCGGGCGCAGCATACGATGCAGGGCAAGCCCGTCCACTAGCGCGTGGAGCTTGTCCGTCTCTGTCCCGGGATCCCAGGATAGCTGCGTTCCTTCCTTACGTGCCAAGGCGCGAATGACATAGTCGGACACCGCGTAGAGACTGTCATCCATTTGCGCGCTCAGCTGCTTCAATTCCGGATATACGAACGTTTTCGAGGTAAAGGTCAGCCAAACCTCCATTTCCATTTTTCTCTCCGCATCCAGGGGGATGAATTGCAAGAGCAAGTTTCTAAAGGCGATGAGCGGAGGCTCGGAGGCGATGTCAATGCTTTCGAGTCTTCGTTCGATTCGGGCGCGGAATTCGTTCATGCAGAAGACCAAAAGTTCTGCCTGCGTGGCGAAATAATGACGAAGGGCGCCGGCAGACACCTTGGCTTCTGCGGCGATCTTGCGTACGGTAGCATGCTCAAGACCCGAGTCTTGAATCACTCGTAAGGCGGCTTCGGCAACAATACGTCGTTGTTTCTCGTGATCTACGATTTTCGGCATGCTCCCATTATACACTCTTCTCTTTTATAATACAGTGTGCTATATTAAAATTGTTATTTAACACGATGTATTAAATAAGGAGAGAAACAGAGAAACGATGAATCCAATTGTAGACAGAAGCAAGAAGCCACGAATGGGAAGATGGAAAAAGGGACTGATCGGCGGCTTATCGCTGCTGCTCCTTCTTGTCGGTTCAGGTTTTGTATACGAATGGGGAGCATCATCGCTGGCCAAACGGCAGTATCCCCCGACAGGCAAGCTGGTGGATGTTGGAGGATACCGGTTGCATGTGGATCGCATGGGCCAAGGCTCGCCGACGATTATACTGGAGGCCGGGAGCGGGGAGACCAGTCTGTCGTGGAAGGACATTCCCCAAGAGCTTTCGCAATATGCGACGGTCGTGTGCTACGACAGGGGCGGTTACGCCTGGAGCGATGAAGCGAATACGCCGAGAACGGGCGCGAATATCGTGAAGGAGCTGCATACGGCATTGGAAAACGAAGGCATTCCGGGACCCTATCTTCTGGTCGGACATTCTCTCGGAGGGATGTACGCCCGGCTGTTCGCCCAGACGTATCGGGACGAGGTTGCGGGTCTGGTGCTGATCGATGCCCGTCCCGAAAACGATGCGCGGGATACGGCGGACATCTATGCTCGCGAATCCGTCAGCGGCAAGCCGCCCGCATGGGTTTCCACGCTGCTGAAGCGCTCGGGATGGCTTCGTCTGCTTCGCGATCCTCTCCTAAACGGTCTTGTTCCCAAGGAGGAGCGCCAAACATTCGTTAACGTCATAGCCACGCCGAATTATTTCGATGCGGTTGACGAGGAGGGAAGCTTGACCGATTCCGTGGAGGACGTCATACGGGAGCAGGATCTGGGAAATCTGCCGGTACGGATTATCGCGCGCGGGCTCCCTCAGGATTATGCATTGAGCGGCATATCGGAAGAAGGCGGCCGTCAACTGGAGGAAATCTGGCAGCAAGGGCAGAGAGGGATGCTGGACATCTCAGACAATAGTCGGCTGATCGTCGCGGAGAAAAGCGGGCACATGGTCATTCATGACGAGCCCGAGCTGGTAGTGGACGTGATTAAAGAACTATTGGATAATAAGGATATTCCTTAAAAATCTGAACAAGGTCAGGGTGCCGGAATGAGCAAAATAAACCGTTATGTCACAATCATGCTGTCGCTGGCGTTATTGACGTTCAGCGCAGCCGCGCCGATGTCCGCTCAAGCGAAGGCGGCAAGCGGAGAGCTGCAAGCGAAGAAGCTGGCCTTCGCCTACGCGGACAAAACCGGGAAGCGGCTGTTGGCGGCGGGCGTAACCAGTCCGCAGCGATTCACTCAAGCGATTCATGCGCCGGGGATGCAGAAGCAGGCCATTTTCGTCAAGCAGCAGAAAGCGACGGAGAAGAGCAACGGACGGCAGAACGAATGGAATTTCAATCAGGATGAGGGCGGGCTGTTCAAGCTGGCCGCGGGCAAGATTCTGCACAATTCCAGCGTGCTGCTTGCGGAGAAGGATGCCTTTCAAGGGCACCGGTTCCTGAAATATCAAGCGGTCAAGGACGGAAAGCTGGAGGACGATGTCATTGCCGCGGTGGAAAAGGCCAAAAAACGCAAGGTTGTAAAGCAAGGCCTTCTAGGCAGCGCGCCTTCGGGCGTTCGAATCGCGCTGGTGGAGTTCGAGAGAGTGAAGGGAGAGAAGCCGCTGGCGAGCCTGCTTCTGAAGACGGAGCAAGGGCTTTTGTTCCAAGATTTCGTCGGAACCGAGGACGAGTATTCGACTTGGCGCGTGGACGACGGCGGCGAAATCTCCGCGCAGGACTTCCGTATCCTGTTCGTAACGGCATCGGATGCGGGCTATTCTCTGGCTTACGAATGGTTCGGAGCAGAAGGCTCCTCGCTGGAGGTTCTGCAGCAGCAGAAGACGAAGTTCCGCTCCGTCTTGGAAGGTTATCGTTACACGGCGCCGGTTTAACTACCGGCGTTTGTTCTGTGCTTTATCGACTCTGCGACCCCAAAAAAAGTGGAGTTGCGGCAAGTCAAACGTCGGAGAAAATGTCACCTTAACTCATCCGAGAAAAAGTCATGTTCAAGTGGTACCGAGGCGATTCGCTAAAGCGCATCGACATAGCGATTATGTTGAGAATACAGGACGCCATGAGAATTGCCCTTGCTTGTGGTATGCTGGATACCTGCTCCGTGCTGGTCGGTAGTTCGACTTTGCAGCACTATTCCTCTCCTCACCTGCTCCGTGCTGGCCGTTAGTTCGACTTTGCAGCACTACTCTTCTCCCCACCTGCTCCGTGCTGGCCGTTAGTTCGACTTTGCAGCACTACTCTTCTCCTCACCTGCTCCGTGCTGGCCATTAGTTCCACTTTGCAGCACTATCCTGCTCCTCACCTGCTCCGTGCTGGTCGTTAGTTCGACTATGCAGCACTATTCTGCTCCTCACCTGCTCCGTGCTGGCCGTTAGTTCGACTATGCAGCACTATCCTGCTCCTCACCTGCTCCGTGCTGGTCGTTAGTTCGACTATGCAGCACTATTCTGCTCCTCACCTGCTCCGTGCTGGTCGGTAGTTCGACTTTGCAGCACTACTCTTCTCCTTCCGCATTAGTCCTATGTCCACTCATGATCTTCTCCATCACGACAGCCTTCTTCATCTCTACTCTGCTCAATGTCAATGTCTCCTGGCTCATGGTATCCTGATCTCAGAACAGTTATAGGGTGATGACATTATCACAGCACAATGACAAAAAAGTGAGTTGCGGCATTGACGAAAACGCTTACGAGTGTTAATATGACATTGATAAAACGATTTATCAAAAGTGCAAACGGTGTGAAAGGAGGGGTTTTCGTTGCGAGTTACGATTAAGGACGTGGCAAGAGAATGCGGGATATCGGCAGCTACGGTATCGCTCGTGCTGAATGACAAGGAGTGCCGCGTTTCCGAAGCGACGCGCGCGAAAATTCTTAGAATAGCGGCTGAGATGAACTACAGGCCCAATCATTTTGCGGTAGGGCTCGTGACAAGGAAAACCCATACGATCGGCTTGATCGTGCCGGATGTCGGCAACTTCCACTTTGCCGAGATGAGCAAAGCGATTGAGCAGGAATGCCGAAACAACGGCTATATCGTCATTCTCGGCAGCTACGGAGAGTCGGACGAGCAGGCCTACGCTTATTTCAAGGAATTTATAGACAAAGGCGTCGAAGGCATCATTTTCGCCAAGCCGATGCTGGTCGAGCTGTCCGAGAAGGATCGGCAATGCTTCGCACTGGCTGAAAGCGCGAGCATTCCGGTCGTAACCTTCGAGCCGGTCGAGGTTCAAGCGACCGTCGGCGTAGTCAGCTACGACTACGAGGCGGGCGGCTATTTGGCGTCCAAGCATCTGATCGATCTGGGGCATCGCCGTATCGGCTGTCTGACGGGACCGGATAACATGATCTCCTCGGTGGCGCGTAGAGAAGGTTATAAGAGAGCGCTCGCCGAAGCCGGCATTCCCTTCGATCCAACCCTCCTCTATGAAGGGGATTTCGCTGTTCAAAGCGGGATAGAAGCGTTGCCGCATCTGCTGGGCCAGGGCGTCACGGCGTTGTTCACGTTTAACGATATGATGGCGCTGGGCGTATACAAAGCCGCAAGGCAATACAAACTAAAAATCCCAACCGATCTGTCCATTGTCGGCTTCGATGACACCTTCCTTAACGAGATTTTGGAGGTTCCTTTGACTTCGGTTACGCATCCGGCCGATAGCTTGGGCAAGGAGAGCGCGAAGCGCATGCTGAGTCTCATTAGAGGAGAGGCCTCTTACGAGGGGAGCTTATTTCCTCCTACGCTAATGGTCAGAGGCAGCAGCGTTCGTCTTCGCGTTTAATTTTTTTTAAGATTTGGTAAAACGCTTTATCAAATAAAGGGGGGAACAAATGAACGAAAATTACGTGGTTGAAATGCTCGGCATATCAAAGGCGTTCTCGGGCGTAACCGTGCTGAACGGGGTCGATCTGAGGCTGCGCAAAGGGTCCGTTCACGCCTTGGTCGGCGAGAATGGCGCGGGAAAATCGACACTGATGAAAATTCTGACCGGAATGTATGCGGATTACGGCGGGAAGATCGTGCTGGAAGGGAAAGAGGTTCGATTCGGCAGCGAGAGAGACGCCCTTCAAACAGGCATCGCCATTGTGGCCCAGGAGCTGACGCCGATCACGGAGCTGACGATCGCGGAAAATATTTTTCTGGGCCGCGAGCCTCAATCCCGGCTGAAGGGCGTCATCTCCTACCGTCGGCTGTTCGATCAGACGAAGGAGCTGATGTCTGCGCTGGGGCTCGGGTACGACCCCCGCACCAAGATGAAGGAGCTCAGCGTCGCGGAAACCCAGATGGTTGAAATCATTAAAGCGATATCTCGTCAGAGCAAGATCATCGTCATGGACGAGCCTACGTCGGCGTTGACGAACACGGAGACGGAATACCTGTTCCGCCAGATCGACGCCTTGAAGGAGCAAGGCATTGCAATCGTGTTCATCTCGCATAAGTTTGACGAGATTTTCCGCATCTGCGATACCGTTACAGTGCTTCGCGACGGCAAATTTATCGGAACCCATGCTATCGGCGAGCTTACCGAGGACAAGATTGTGGCCATGATGGTCGGCCGGGAGATTACCGATATTTATCCGCCGCTGGGGGAGCCGGACGAGCCGGTGGCGTTCGAGGTTCGCAGCCTGACGCGACGCGGCGAGTATGAGGATGTCAGCTTTCGGGTGCGGCAAGGGGAAATTGTCGGCATTGCCGGCATTATGGGGGCTGGACGAACGGAGGTCGCGCGGTCGATCTTCGGATTGGATCGCCCGGATGCCGGAAGCCTAATCCTTATGGGGCGGGAAGTAACCATTCGCAATCCCGAGCAAGCGATTCGGCTGGGCATCGCGATGGCTTCGGAGGACCGCAAAAACCTGGGCTTCGTCGGAGTCAGATCGATCAAGGACAACATCGCTTTGCCCAACATGGATATTTTCTCGCGCTGGGCGTTTATCTTGAAGAACAAACTGAACGATCAAGCCAAAGCGATCAGCGGATCGCTTGCGGTTAAAGCCTCCTCGCTGGATATGCCGGTCAGCCAGCTCAGCGGGGGCAATCAGCAGAAGGTCGTATTGGCCAAGTGGCTTGTTCGTCAGATCAAGCTTCTGATCCTGGACGAACCGACGAGAGGCATTGATATCGGCGCCAAGGCGGAGATTTACAAGCTGATGCGCGATCTGGCCCGGCAGGGAATTCCGATTCTTATGATCTCCTCGGAGCTGCCTGAAGTCATCGGAATGAGCCACAGGGTGCTGGTCATGGCGGAGGGGCGAATCCAGGGGGAGCTGCAGCGCGGGGAAGCGACTCAAGAGAGCATCATGAAGCTGATTGTAAATGCCAAGAAGGAAGCGTAATGGCAAAATGTAAGCGTTTTATTTAAGGGGGATGGACAGCATGGGCTTCAAATCAGGCAATCAAGGAAGCGCATTGACGGCGGATGCGGTGACCAAAGGAAGCTCCGTCGATTGGAAACTGCTTTATCGGAAGTACGGAATTCTGCTTATTTTCGTGGCTATCATGATTATTTCGGCTCTTCTCAATCCGAATTTTCTGGAGCCTGCCAATCTCCTGAATATTCTGCGTCAAAATTCGGTCATCGCCATCATCGCGTGCGCGCAGACGATTCTGATCGTAAGCGGCATGATCGATTTGTCCGCAGGCTTCGTTCTTACGCTTTCCGGCTGTCTGGCCTGCGGCGTCATGGTCAATACGGGCTCTCTCCCGCTTGCGCTGGGAACCGGGATTATCGTGGGGGGATTGTGCGGATGGGTCAACGGCTTTCTCGTGACGAGGTTTGGATTGCAGCCCTTTATCGCAACGCTGGCTATGGCGAACGTGGCGAGCGGGATTACCCAGGTCTACACGGGGGGCAGCGCCATTTCCAGAATCGGCGACTTGAAATACGTAGGACAGGGGTATCTGGGTCCCGTGCCGCTTCCCATCGTCATTATGCTGTTCATCGTTGCCCTGACTTGGTTCATCATGAAGTATACTCGCTTCGGGCTTTACATCTATGCAATCGGCGGCAACGAGAAAGCGACGATCGCCTCCGGAATACCGGTGAACCGCGCGAAACGGAGAATATTCGGTCTCAGCGGATTGTTCGTCGGACTGGCCGGCGTAGTGCTCATGGCCCGCCTGAATTCCGGACAGCCTTCCGTCGGCGCGGGGTACGAGTTCGATGCGATCACGGCCGCGATCGTCGGGGGGACGAGCTTCAACGGCGGAATCGGCAACGTATTCGGCACGCTGATCGGAGCGCTGATCGTCGGCATGATTAACAACATTCTGAACTTGATGAACGTCTCGACCCAATATCAGCTCATTATCAAAGGCGTACTGATCGCGGCGGCGGTCATTATCGACCTGCGAACCAAATCTGCGCGATCCTGATCTCAGGGCGGTAGTTGAGGAGGTGATGCCGGAAGAACGCATGCGACTGGTGATGCGTCTGGGCAATCGAAGCGGAGCGTCGGGGAAGGGTCAAGGTATGCAGAACATCTATGGGAGGCTATTTCAGATGAAAATGAAAAAAACAGGGACATGGCAAGCGATTGCGATGCTGTTGATCGCCGTGCTGGTATTCACGGGATGCCAAAGCAAAAGCAAGGAGGAAACGGGAGACGGTTCGAATGCGTTCACAATCGGCTTCGCCAACATCAACGACGTCTATCCTTACTGCGTGAAGGTTCGGGACTATATCAAGCAGATCGCGGACGCCGAGGGGATCAAGGTGCTTGTCGCGAACGCGGCGGGTGACGTGAAGCAGCAGAATGACCAGGTCGATAATTTTATCGTCCAGAAGGTGGATATGATCGCCGCGATTTCCGGAGACTTGGACGGCTCCGTTCCGGCTGTAGAGAACAGCTTAAACTCGAAGATCCCTTACGTTTCCCTGCTGACTCATGTCAATGCGGATGGCTATGTGTATGTGGGCTCGGAAAACAAGCAAGCGGGCGAGGTGCAGGGAGAATATTTGGCCAAGGTGCTGCCTGAGAACGCCAAGGTGCTCTATATGACGGGACAAACGAACGATCAACAGTATATCGACCGCAAAGCCGGCCTTACCGCCAAGCTGTTCGATGTGCGCAAGGATGTGAAGCTGCTTGCCGAGCAATCCTCGGATAATCAGAAGGACAAGGGAATGTCCCTGACGGAGGATTGGCTGCAAACGTATGGCGAATTCGACGCCATCATCGCCCAGAACGACGATTCCGCGCTTGGCGCCGTAGAAGCGTTAAAGGCGGCGAACCGGCTGGACGGCGTCATCGTGATCGGAATCGACGGCAGCGACGATGCGTTGGCTTCAATCGAAGAGGGCGAAATGACGATGACGGTATTCCAGGACGCCAAGGCGCAAGCTCAGGCCATCGTCGATCTGGCCAAAAAGCTGAGAGACGGAACGGAAGCCTCCAGCCTGGAAAACATCAACATACCGTTCAAGGCGATTACGAAGGAAAATCTGAGCGAAGCGAAATAACAGACAGAATCGGGATAGGGTGATTGGAAATGCAAGGGCTTAAAGTGAACGGAAACAAGATCGTGACGGCAGACGGCAAGGAATTGAAGCTTCGCGGAACGAACATCGGGGCCTGGATGAACCTGGAGAACTTCCTGAACGGGTATCCCGGATCGGAAAGCGCCCTTCGCAACGAATTCGCGATGAGATTGGGCGAATCGAGGGCCGCTCATTTCTTCGATTGTCTGCTGGACGGAATGTTCTCGGAAGCGGATGTTGTCTTCCTGAAGACTAGTGGCATGAACGTTGTTCGCATTCCGGTGAACTATCGTCATTTCGAGAGCGACCTTCGGCCCTTCGCATACAAGGAGGAAGGGTTCGAGCGTCTGGAGGAAGCTTTGAAGTGGTGCGAGAAGCACGAGATGTACGTCATTCTGGACATGCATACCGCTCCCGGCTTTCAAAGCCCGGATTGGCACTGCGACAACTCCTCGCAAAGGGCTTATTTCTGGGAGCATATTCAGTTCCAGGACCGCTTTGTTGCGCTGTGGGAGCAATTCGCTGTCAGATATCGCGGGCGCTCCGTCGTGGCGGCGTTCGATCTGCTGAACGAACCGGTGTCGAATTCCGCGTACGGACGATTCCCTGCTCCCTACCGCAGCGATTGGAGCAAGATCAACGGGGTGTACCGGAGAACGGTGGAAGCGATTCGGGCGATCGACGCGGAACGGATTCTCATTCTGGAAGGGGACTACCTGGGCTTCTACTTCGAAGGCTTCGAAGCGCCGTTCGCCGAGCATCTGGTATACAGCAGCCATCTCTATCCTCCGCCGGCGGTCAAGGAAGGTACCTATCCGGGGAAGATCGACGGAGAAGAATGGGACAAGGAGAAGCTGCGGCAAACCTTCTTCGAATCGGAGGGAGCCGCTTTCGCGCGCAAGCATAATGTGCCGCTGCTCGTAGGGGAGTTCGGGGCGTTATATGCCCATTCCGACGAAACGGAATCCCGCAGCCGCGCGCTGGGGGACATGATTGAGGCGTTCGAGGAGTTCGGAGCCCACTGGACGGTATGGACGTTTAAGGATATCGGCCATATGGGGCTGGTCCAGGTTGACCCGGCCTCGGATTACGCCAAGAAGGTCGCCCCTCTTCTTCAGGCCGAGTATGCCTTTAACCGGGATGACGGCTGGGGAAGGCAACAAGTCGCCGCGATGGCGGACCGCATGCAGGAGACCATCGGCGACGGGGAGATCGATCGGGATCTCAATCGCTACTTTCTGGAGATGAGCATCCGCGAAAACTATTTGCAGGTGTTGCTATTGCCCTCATACGTCAAAATATTCGAGAGCTTGACCGCCGATCAGGTGGAGAACATGCTGAGAGCGTTTCGGGCGGAGCGCTGCGTGCAGCACGAATCGTTGGAAGTCGTCAAAGCCTATCTGAGCAATTGAAGCGCGAAGCAGAAGCAGAGGCAGTCCCGTAAGCGATACGGGGCTGCCCCTGTCTGGTTTGGGGGGGCTTACTAGCGGAGAGAAGCCAGATCCATTCTTGGAACAAGTTCTTCGTCCATAGCTCGCTGCAGCAAGGTTTCGATAGCCGCAAAGCCGTCTTCGCCCAATTCGGCCGTAAATTCGTTCACATACAGGTCGATATGCGATTGGGCTACGCCGGGATCCATCTCCTGGGCATGCTCCAGCACGTAGGCTCTGGAAGCCTCCGGATGCTTCCAGGCATAAGCGACGGATGCCTGAATCCATTCGCGGATTTGCGCCAGATCGAGAGAGCGACGCGCGATGATCGCTCCGAGCGGAATAGGCAAGCCCGTATCGCTTTCCCACCATTGTCCAAGGTCGACCACCTGCGAGAGGCCATAATTGCGGTAGGTAAAGCGGGCTTCGTGAATGACGAGTCCCGCATCTATGAGGCCGTCTCGAACGGCGGGCATAATCTCGTGAAACGGCATGACGACGATCTCGCCTACGCCCCCCGGCACGTTCTGCGCGGCCCAAAGCCGGAACAGCAAATAAGCGGTCGACCGCTCGCTCGGAACGGCGACCCGTTTTCCTGACAATGCAGCAGGCTCCGCTTGAGCGCCGTCGTCTCGAAGGCTGCCGCCCGCTTGAAGCACCAGAGGACCGCAGCCTCTGCCAAGCGCGCCGCCGCAGGGAACGAGCTTATACTCGGGTGAGATCCAGGGCAGCGCGGCGTAGGAAATTTTCAAAATGTCGAGCTCTCCGGCGTTGACAGCCAAATTGTTCGTGACATCGATATCCGCATATTTGACGTCGAATGAAGGAGCTCCCGGAATAAGTCCATGAACCAGAGCATGGAAAGTAAACGTATCATTGGGGCATGGCGAATAAGCGATCTTCATGTTGGAACAACCTCCGATAATCGTGTTGCTGCTGTCTCAAGCGCGGCGAGCGCGTCTCCGATTCGCCAAGCGGCGCGATCGCGGGGACCTACCGTGTTCGATATTCCGCGAATTTCGAGAAAAGGAATGCCGCTGCGGCGGGCCGCCGATGCGACGCCATAGCCCTCCATGGCTTCCGCGGCAGCCCCCGGAACCCGCCGGATCAACTCGGCCGCGGATTGAGCGGAGCCCGTAACCGTAGACAGGGTGAGGATCGGCCCGTAATGAACGGATTGTCCGCGTGCGCGAAGGGCTTCGACCAGCCGTACGGACAATGCCTCCTCAACGGGAAGGCGATTGGACCCGAATCCGAGCTTGTCCACGCCGACAAACCCGTCGGGCGTCTCCGCGCCCAAATCCGCAAGCGCGACGGAGTCGGCTATGACGATCGAGCCGATCTCCGCCACGCCGGGGAAGCCGCCGCCGATTCCCGCGCTTACGACCAAGTCATAGGATGCGGCTTCCGAGCATAGCGCCGCTGTCGCGCTTACAGCAGCCTCCACCGGGCCGACGCCCCCAGCCCGCACCTCAAATCGGGCATTTCCTTGCAACCCCTTCAGCACAGCTTCTTTTTCCGCCTCGACGGCGGTCAGGATCAGAATTTTATTCATAGGCTATTCCCTTCGGGTGGGCAGTTATCGTTTCACTTATTATAGTCCTCGTCGGTCAGGGAGTAAAATCGGGCGGAGCCGAATGGCGGAATTGATTCGCGGGTTTGGAGGCTTTTCGCCGTTTGGGGTTCGAGTCCGGCAGATCGCGCCATACAATAGCTTATGGAATCGCAGCAAGCGGCGCAGAGGTGAACGTATAATGGCTATGATGAGGGCCATCTCCAAGTGGGATGATCTATGCTTTCAGAACTTGACGGAGAGCGGCCTGTATCTCGATCAGGTAGAAGAGCGAATACTTCGTTTCATCGCGAAGGACCCCCAAGGCGTCTATCAATTTATTATCGGAACGGACAGTCAGGTCCACCGGCAGCATACGAAATTCGTAACGGGCATCGTCATTCATCGCGTCGGAAGAGGCGCGTGGGCCTGTTATCGGCAGATGGCCGTTCCCAGACAGCTGACTTCGATCAGAGAAAAGCTGCTGCTGGAAACGTCCTTCTCCCAGCGGGTGGCCACTTATTTCGACGAGACCGCGCTGAGGCGCATGGAGCAAATCCTGCTGCCTTATGCGAGGCAAGGCTCGCTGCTGGATACCTTCATCGACATCGACGCGGGCATAAAGCCCGCGAGCAACAAGACGGCCGCATACGTGGAAGAGATGGTGGAGCGGGTCGAGTCGATGGGCCTGTATGCTCCGCGAGTCAAGCCGGAGGCCTGCGTGGCTTCATCCTATGCGAACCGTTACACGAAGCAATGAATGGAACCGGCGAAGGCGCCCGCCTTATCCCATCCGAAGCTCACTTAAGGATGATAGGCGCCGACGGCCACGACCTTCATTCGACCTTCGACGACAGCGTATTTCACATCAATTGTCCGCCCCTGCTGAAATTCGGGAACCCTTATGATCGGCACTGCCGTGCGGAGCGGAGCGCGGAAGACTTCCCCGTTCTCCGCCGTGACGGTCACCTCCATCGTCACGATCGGGTGGTCGTCCAGCTGGGCGTTGGTCGGCTGAATGGATTCGATGACGGCTTTGCCGGGCAGCCCGTTTTCTATGATCGAATTTTTTTCGCGCAGCTCTGCTCTATGGAGCGAGATTGCGCCGAACGCCTTCGTGATAATAATTGCGGCAGTCGCGAGGGAAAAGGCTCCGATAACGAGAATAACGGTCGTCGTTGTGTCCATAGCATCCGCTCCTTTTCCTTTTTAACGTATCCTTAACCGCATCTGTCCTTATTCAAACACGCATCGCGATCATTCGTCCGACACGTTTCCCTAGCTCTCAATGCCAGCCGTCCCGGCTTCTCCATTCCGAGGGCGACACGTTCTTCAGCTTCTTGAATGTGCGGCTGAAATAGTAGATGTCGCTAAACCCCGTAGAGAGGGCAATCTCCGAAATATTCAGCGCTTTGTTGCGCAGCATGTTTTCGGATTTGTTGATGCGGATCAGGTTGACGTACTCCACAAGCGACTTGTCCGTCAATTGCTTGAACAATCGGCTGAAGTGGAACCGGCTCAGTCCCGCGATATTCGCCAGCCTCTGAACGGTCAGCTTCTCCCGATAATGCTCGTTAATATAGGAGAACACCGGCGCAAGCCGCTCAAGCTCCTTCAGCCTGTGGCGGTATTCGTCCAACTCGGTCGGCGTTGCGACATATTTGCGCACAAGCTGGGTGAGCAAGCCGTAAAGATGAGACTTGACGGAAAGCTCGTAGCCCAGCTCCTGACGCTCTAATTCGTGAATGATGGCCAGCATGCAGCGATTGACGCTGTCGTCTTTGGAGATGCGGTTCTGAAACAGGATGCGATTTCGGGTAATGGGCGTGATGAACTTGGTCTCCACCGCATCGACGGCATGGCTATGCAACAGGGAGATATCTAAGATCATCGCATAATAGGATAAATCCTCGGATGCGCTGACGCCGTAGTGAAGCTCGTTGCTGTTCACGACGCACAGGTCGCCCGTTTGACAATGGAACGATTGGGAGCCGCATTCGATAACGGCGCTTCCGGACTCGAAGTACAAAAACTCCAAGTGCTCGTGCCAATGATGGGGAAACAACGTCTCTCCTACAACCATCTTATGGACATGTCGAGGATGGACCTTGATCGGGAAAGCGGGATTAGGCATGGGCATCGGTTCTAGAAATGCAGCTTGCTTGTCCATAGATGTCCCTCCAAGACCGCACGATTGTGCAAATAATGAGCATGCTTTTACATGGTGTCGCCGAGTAATCCCATTATAATACGAATTGAGAATAAATGTGAGCATAGGGAGTGTTGGGGAAGTGCGGAACATTCGTATCGGCGTCATCGGCACGGGATCGATCTCGGAAATGCATTTGAATGCGTACAAGAAAAACCCCGCCGTATCTCTTGCGGCCATCTGCGACGTGAACGGCGCAAGAGCGCTTCAGGTGGCGGAGAAATACGGGGCGGACAAGTCGTACACCGATTATCGCGAGCTGCTGGCGAGTTCGGACATCGATGCGGTGAGCATCTGCACCTGGAATAACACTCATGCGGAGATCAGCATCGCCGCGCTGAAAGCGGGCAAGCACGTGCTGGTGGAGAAGCCGCTCTGCCGAACCGTGGAGGAGGCGCTTGAGATCGAACGGACCGTTCGCGAGACCGGCAAGCTGCTTCAGGTGGGCTATGTGCGGCGATACGATCCGAATGTCAGGATGCTGCGGGAATTCGTCGATCAAGACGAGTTCGGCCCCTTGTATTATGCGAAGGCTTCGACGATTCGCCGTCTTGGCAATCCGGGCGGATGGTTTGCCGATATCGAACGCTCCGGCGGAGGCCCCTTGATCGACATCGGCGTCCATGTTATCGACCTATGCTGGTATTTGATGGGCAAGCCAAAAACGGTATCGGTAAGCGCGAACACCTACCGGCGGCTGGGCAATCGCTCTCATATTCAGCATCTGTCCTTCTACAAGGCGGCGGATTACGACGCTTCCAAGAACACGGTGGAGGATATGGCGAATGCATTGATCCGTTTCGAGAACGGCTCTTCCTTGCTGGTGGACGTCAGCTTCTCTCTGCATGCGAAGAAAGACGAAGGCAGCGTCAGGCTTTACGGAGAAAAGGGCGGGTTCGAGATAGATCCGGAGGTGCTCATGGTAGCCGAGAAGCACAATACGATCCTGAACATTCAGCCTCAGACGGACAGCAAGGCCGGATTTTCAGGAGAAGCGGCATTCCAGAATGAGATCGATCATTTCATCGAATGCATCACGAACGGAACGAAGCCGATCAGTCCGGTCGAGGACGGCGTTGAAATGATGAAAATTCTGTGCGGCATCTATGAATCGGCGACGAAAGGCATGGAGATTCGGCTGTGAAGCTCGGGGTCAGCTCATATAGCTTGTGGCAGGCGATGCAAAGCGGGGACATGGACATCGTCGAGGCTGTCGGCCGAATAGCGGAATTGGGAGGCGAGCACGTGGAGATCGTGCCGCTGGGCTTCGAGCTCGTCGGCCATCCTGAGCTGGTGACGGCGATCAGGAGGAAAGCCGAGGAAGCGGGCATCGAAATTTCCAACTATGCGATCGGAGCGAATTTTGCCGGATTGGACCCGGCATCCTTCGAGATGGAGATTGAGCGCGTGAAGCGGGAGGTGGATGTCGCGGCTGCGCTTGGCGTCAAACTGATGCGGCATGATGCGGCAAGCTCGGAAGATACGTCGATTCGGCGCTTCATGGCGGATCTGCCCGCGCTTGCGAAAGCCTGCCGAGAGATTGCGGATTATGCAGCGCAATACGGCATCACGACTAGCGTCGAGAACCACGGATATTACGTGCAGGCCAGCGATCGCGTGCAGGCCCTCGTGAACGAAGTGGGGAGGGACAACTTCCGAACGACGCTCGATATCGGCAACTTCCTGTGCGTGGACGAGAATCCGCTGGTCGGCGTTCGAAACAATACGAAGCTGGCATCCATCGTTCACGTCAAGGATTTCTATATCCGACCGGAATCCGCCGATCCGGGAGAGGGCTGGTTCAGGTCCTCGGGCGGGACGTATTTGCGCGGAGCGATTGCGGGTCACGGGGATCTCGACATCCGGGCGGCGCTGCGCGCTATACGGGACGCCGGCTTTAACGGCTATGTTTCTATCGAGATCGAAGGCATGGAGCCGTGCATGCAAGCGACGAAGATCGCGCTCGATAACGTTCGACGAATGTGGGCAGAGATGGAATAAGGAGAGTGGAGAGCATGTCGGGTATCGTAAAGCCTTGGAAAATCGGAGTGATCGTGGACAGTTTTAGAGCAGGGGTTCGAGCGGGATTGGGAAAAGCGCGCGACGCAGGCGCGGACGGCGTACAAATCTATGCCGTATCGGGCGAGATGGACCCGGACAATCTATCCGCTGCCGCCCGCAAGGAATGGAGAACTTACATTGCTTCTCTGGGCCTGGAGGTTTCGGCGTTGGTCGGGGATCTCGGGGGTCACGGATTTCAGGACAGGCACGCTAATCCGGCTAAGATCGAGAAGTCGAAGCGCATTCTCGATCTGGCTGTGGAGCTGGGGACGAACGTTGTCACGACGCACATCGGGATTGTGCCGGAGGACAAGGATGGCGAGGTGTACGAGGCGATGCATCTCGCCTGCGACGAGCTCAGCCGCTATGCGATGAGCATGAATGCTTATTTCGCCATCGAGACCGGACCGGAAACGTCGGCGCATTTGAAGAGCTTCCTGGCTGGCCTCGGCACCAAAGGCGTATCCGTGAACTTCGATCCGGCTAATATGGTTATGGTTACCGGTGACGATCCTGTGCAAGGCGTGTACAACCTGAGGGATTACATCGTCCACACGCACGCGAAGGACGGCATCCGTCTGCGCGAGGTCGATCCCCGGCTGATCTATGGCGCGTTGGGCTTCGATCCGCTCGATCACGACAAGATCGCGCAGGACGCCGAGTCGGGCAATGCTTTCCGCGAGCTGCCGCTAGGCGAGGGCGGAGTCGATTGGGACGCCTACTTGAAGGCGTTGCGCGATATCGGCTATGGCGGATACTTGACGATCGAGCGGGAGGTCGGCACGAATCCCGAAGCGGACATCGCGGCAGCCGTGAAATTTCTGAAGGCCAGAATGCAAGGCTGAAGACCGCCCCTTCTGAACTGCACCTCCAAGGGTTGGACACGATCCAACATTGGAGGTGCAGTTCTTTGCGCTTGAGAAGGGACGGTCATTAATCCGAATCGGCAGGGGAACTGGGACAAACTCTCACTAATAGCGAAGGCGTGTGAAGGACATCATGATGAAGGGGCAACCCACACATTCATCATTTCTAGGAGGCAATAAAACATGAAGAAAATGGCTGTGGCCGTCCTTTCCGCTTGCTTGCTTGTATCTGCCGGTTCCGCCGCTTACGCTGCTCCTGTAGCGGAAAAGAAACATGAGCACAAAATGCACGAGCACAAGATGCATGAGAAGAAAATGCATGCCAAATCCATGCACGGCCACAAGAGCAAGCTTCATGCGAAAAGCAAAAGCATGAAGGCCAAAGGCCTGCATGCCAAAAGCCTGAGAGCGAAGGATGTTACGGAATTGCCCAAAACTGGCTTCGGCGGCGCCAGCGAGCAAACGGAATAAGGGTGAAGAGGAGCTTTAACGGCTCCTCTTTTCTTTCATGATTATGGCCAAAAGATCCGTATTTATACTCGCGCTCATCGTCGCGCTTTCCTGCGCCGGGTGCGCGCCTATAATCAAGCAAGACAAGGAAATCCGACAGCATACGGCGCCCGTCCGCCCGGAAGCGCCAAAGCTTGCTACGGACCCGGGCTTGCTGCCGTCGGAAAGCAACCGCAAGGAAGTCAAGCTTCCCTTGCGGCCTGAAGCCAATCCTTCGCATGAGCAAGGCATCGTGCCGACGCGATTGTACATTCCTTCCCTCGATCTGCATGCCGATATTGAGCCCGTAGGCGTTCTGGACAATGGGCAAATGGGCGTTCCCGCCGATACGGAGTCGGTCGGCTATCTTGCAGGGGGAGCGCTGCCGGGCGCGGCGGGCAATGCGGTTATGGCAGGTCACGTAGACCATTACAAAGGCCCGGCCGTATTCTACGGATTGCGTTATCTCAAGAAGGGCGATCAAGTCGTCGTCAAGAACGTTGCAGGACGGGCAATCGCATTCGTCGTAGACGAAGTGAAGTCCTACAAGCCGTCCGAAGCCCCCATTCGCCAAATCTTCGGTCCATCCGCAGAATCGCGGCTGAACCTGATTACCTGTTCGGGAAAGTACAGCCGCAAAAAACGCGAGCATCAGGAGCGCCTGGTTGTATACGCCAAAAGGATTGTGTCGTGAAAGCGAACGAACGGGCCGAGCCGTATCCGGTCCGTTCGTTTTTGCGCGGGGCTGAGCGTGCTTGCCGGGCGGGAATTTGTTAAAGTGGATGAGAGAGGAAGAACGCGACAGGGGGCTGCGGATATGGGGGACGGAAAGCTTCATCCGGGCAAGTGTCCGCTGTGCGGACAGAACAATGCGTGCGGCAATCTTGCGGAATTGCCGCCGCACGGCTCTTGCTGGTGCAGCAGCGTCGTATTCCCGCCGGAGCTCTTCGACGAGCTCCCGGAGGAGCTGAGGAATAAAGCCTGCGTCTGCAAGGATTGCCTGAATCGCTTCAACGCGCGATAGACACCTATTCCCGGGGATCGATCGACGGGTATGCTGGTTACCTGCTCTGTGCTGGTCGTTAGTTCGACTTTACAGCACTATTCCTCTCCTCACCTGCTCCGTGCTGGCCGTTAGTTCGACTTTGCAGCACTATTCCTCTCCTCACCTGGCGACGTAAAATAGTCTGTGTACCAACATCTGGAGTCTTACCAGAACACAAAAAAGTAGGGTATCCTCGGGATTGCGACACCACCAAGAAGGAGCCCTA